>CAYMVV010000011.1:0-93100 GCA_964393885.1 uncultured Granulosicoccaceae bacterium
CACAATTGGATTTAGCTGCTTAACTTGTTGGTACCAAAAAGCTTGACCACTTCACCCGTTCACAATATGTGGCTCAAAGCACCGGTATCTTCTGAAGGTAGCCGGAAACGGCCGAACTATAGTTTGCTTCCGCTTGCAATGGTTTCTATTTTGTATCTGTCGATAAACTTGCAAAAAAGGCTAAGTAATAACATGACAAAGAACAGCAATCATCAGAGCAATATTAAGAACGCTAATAAGGGCACCTCAGGTGTAAACAAAACATACTCCCAGAATCAGGGCAACCGTGGCAAGCAGCTGAATCCGAATCAGAGATCAGGCAATAGCCAGAAGAAGTAACAATTAAAGCTGCTGTGGGCTTATCACGGCAGCTTTAATATTCAGGTTGGCTATGCAATATAAGCAACACTGCCTCGCTATAGTATTTCATGAATGCTGAACCAGGGCAGCACTTCAACTGTGTCTCTCTGTTGCTTTTGATCTCCTCCATAGATCAGTATACTTTTACCTTCATTACTGCTTAATACGTTCCAGTACTTCAATCCTTTGAATTGATCAGAGCTCAAAGTCATTCCAGACTTAATTTCGACCGCGCTAAACTGCCCTCCTTGCTCAATAATCAGATCAACCTCGTGACCGCTTCGATCTCGCCAAAACCAAAGCTCCGGGTTTTCGCCTTGATTAAACAGCTGTTTCAACGTCTCGCTTACAACCAGATTTTCAAACAATGCGCCACGCATCGCGTGATGTGTAAGTTGTTGCTCATCACGAATGCCCAAAAGCCAACACACCAATCCAGTATCGTAGAAATAGAGTTTGGGAGTTTTTACCAGACGCTTGTTGAAATTCCGGTACCAGGGTTGAAGCCTCTTAACCAGATAGCTTGCTTCCAATACTAACAGCCAGGACTCGGCTGTTTTATGCGTAATGCCGCAGTCATTAGAAATTTGAGTCAAGTTAACTAACTGACCTGTGTGATTGGCGCAAACACGAAGAAACCTTTGAAAAAGCGCGATGTCTTTTACATTGATCAGTTGCCTCACATCGCGCTCAAGATAAGTACTGATATAAGCACCATGCCACCGGCTGGGTTCTACCGGTCGATCATAGATTGGCGGATAACCGCCTTTGAATAGCTGGGTAGCTAAGACTTCGCTTCGCAAGTCGGCGTTTTCGAGTTCTGTCAATGAAAGCGTTAGTAGCTCAACTGTTCCAACTCTGCCCGCCAATGATTGGCTGATACCCGCTCTTAAACCAAATTGCTGTGAGCCTGTCAGTACAAACAATCCCATTCTTCCATCTTGATCAACCACACCCTGCAGATAAGAAAACAACTCAGGGCTGCGTTGTATCTCGTCCAGTATGGCTCCATCAGGAAACTGCGCTAAGAATGCACGCGGGTCCTGCAACGCGTATTCGCGAACATCGGGATCTTCCAGCGTGACATAGCTTTTGTCAGCGAACACATGCCGGACAATCGTTGTTTTTCCACTCTGACGCGGCCAGGTGACTGATACAACAGGGAAACTTTCTGCAAGTTTACTTAATGTTTCCGAGGCCTTACGAGGTATCATGCTAATTGTGGCTTCAACTCCCAATCAGCCAACTATAGCCAAATCTTCTTTAAAGTCACGCACTAACCGTGACACTCAAACTGCAAGACCGCTGCACATAAACACCAAATCGGTCTCAAAAAATAAATAAAAGAGAAACAAAAGGGGTCAAAAAGGGGACAAGCCTATTTTGTTATCTACAGCCAAATTTTACATAAACACCCAACGCAACTAACGGTGCCTGTCTCGATAGATATCCGATAGATATCCGATAGATATCAATGAATTTAAGTAAAACTCATAAGCACTACTTTACATTTTTATATCGGTCGAGAATGTTATCGGGCTTGAATGTCTCAAACGGCACCTTATCTGCAACACATAAAGAGACCAGAGAGTCGACCACTTCCTGTGGATCAAGCTGATTACCGAGCATTCTCTCTCTGGTCGCAGCGGCGTATTCAGCTTCACGGGTACCTTCTACTACACGAGACTCGGCTCCCTCAACCATGCTGTCGTTGAAACCAGTCGAGTATGGGCCCGGGTTAATTTTACAAACGTCAATTCCATAAGGCTCCTCTTCAGCACGAAGCGATTTGGCCATCGCCTCCAACGCATGCTTGGTCATCGCATAGGGACCGGACAACAGCCCGGAAAATACACCGGCGATTGACGAGACGATGATAATTCGGCCTCTTCCCCTCTTGCGCATTGCAGGCAGTACCGCCTGAGTCACCTGCAAGGTTCCAAAAACATTCACATCAAACGCAGCCTTCACGTCCTCAATCGGTATTGTGGCTAACGGACCCAGCTGCCCTCGCCCGGCATTGTTCACCAGTACATCGGGTGCATAGGCGCTGAGTTGACTAACACTTTGCCTATTGGTGATATCAACAACGACCGACTCGATACCCTCGGTCGTCAGCAACTGCGCTTGCTGTTCATTTTGACAGACTCCTATAACCCGATACCCATCAGCGTGCAGTTGCCGCGCTGCACCTAATCCAAAGCCGCTACCGGCTCCAGTGATCATGATTGATTTGCTCATAGGGCAATAGTAACAATAAATCGATAGCGCACAAATTCGGTTTAAGGCATATGCCCTCCCCGCGCACCTAGTGGGTCGTGCGGAAAGTTCGATAACACTTTTCTTCGCCACAGCTGCGTTGACCTGTTGTCCAAAGCACGGGTTCGACGTAGGCCCTGCCATGCCTGAATTTTTCGCCTTGCTCTGACGACTGTGGCTGTGAAAAGTTTGTTACCGAACTTCCCGCACGACGACCCACTAGCCATTCTGTGTAAGCGCCAGTCCAAACCAGCCTAAAAACAAGAGGGGTCAAGCCTATTTTTTCCATAGCCAACCTTTACATCGACATTGATAAAGAGTGAACGATGGACGCAATTCAGTGATAGCATAGTAGCCATGCTTTCAAGTACCAACAACTAGTTGGCAGATTATATCGCTCAGCAAGAACAGTTAGTAAAGGTGCAGCAAAGGCGATTGTCGGCCCAACAATCACTATTGAACACACATCCCGGACAATGTATCAACGATGCGGGAAAATACCGGCGTCATGGCAGTTAGACGCAACTGGTTGTTCAATGGGGGCCCACGTGGATCACAGGCCAGCGCATTTACGTACGTACACATTGGTGGAATCTGCCAGGGCCAATGAGCTGGAACCCGTGCGCCATTTGGCACTGGTCTTCGAGCAACTAACAACCGGTAGCACCTGCGTTCGGGACTGCCCCATCTTTTTCAATTTAGTCGTTCTGACTGTATACGGTAATCCCGTGGCCAGCTGGATGCTTACGATACATCTTGTCAAAAAACAAAGATCTGTATGAAAGAAAACAAAGTGCACCCGAATAACACAGGTATTGATCTGTCCAAATTAGTTTCGGCAATCCGATTTACTTTTATAGTGCGTATATGGATATTTGTATTTCTCGCAGGCGTAGTACTTGGTGTCACTTTGCTATTGATGCTTGGAGAACAACCGACGCGCATTAACCTGGGAGAAATGGATCTAGCTAAACTGGCTTTAGTTTTTCTGCTTGAATGTTTAATTCTTTATATAGCATTGGCGTATCTGGTCGATAAGCCAGTGCAGTATTTCGAATTAGTTTTCATGAGGTTTCTAAGCATTAGCTTGTTTATGATGTCTGCATTTCTTGCATTTTTTATTGTTACTACTGTTTTCCGTGGATCAATAGACTACGACTTTACATCACCAATGGAACTACTCATTTTTTCTGTAATAATGCTAACTCTGATAACTATAGCATGGAGGATGTACGTCTCCGCCAGGAGTTTCGCCAGGATTTTAGTAAAACCAAAGTTCACTTATGCAAAAATTTTAAAAATAATTAAAGCGTTAGATCTTCTAACAAGAAATAGAAAAAACTGGGATGCATACAATTCAGCGTTTGCAGTACGAAACAAAGGTCTGTATCTGATGTGTGGCTCTGTGTTTATTTTCCTGCTTTTCGTAATCTTATACTCGCTCGTTATTTTATTACAACAAAGTCAACCTGTATTGATAACAGGTGAAAATACAGGTACCAAAAGCATCTATTACTTAGGGGCGATATTTGCAGTCTATTTTTCAGCAATACAAATGTGTATCTACTCAATGCACCTACTGTCAAAGGCAAAGCAAGTATTCCAGCTAGATTCTGAATCACTCGCAAAAAGTGATACCAGAACACCCATCTTGTTTCTTAGATCTTTCGTTGATGACGGTGTGAAAACCAAATTTTCATGGGGATTTCTTTTTTCCCCATTCTACGGAATTTACTTAATGTCAAGACGTTTAACTCTGGAAAAAACGATGTTGACCTCTTTTCAGAGTATTGGGCCATTGATTGCTATCGCGAATCCATCCGAGTCGAAAGCCCAACATGGTGCCACTAAAATTACGGCAGATATCGACACCTGGCAGAATATCGTGAGAGACTGTATAACTAAATCCAGATGTATCGTGATTGTGTCTGGTCGTTCAAAATATGTCGGCTGGGAGATTGAAACGATAATAAATAAAGGCATGGACGGCAAAATGATAGTTGTTTTTCCACCGGACAAAATACACTCGTTCAGAGTGCGAGAGAGTTGGCTAAAAACTTACTTTCGTGACACCGACTACGCAGAATCTATTGAGAACACCAGCTTTAGGGATGCCCTGGTACTATGCTTACTTGGCAACGGAAAGTCGATTACCTTGTACAGCAAATCTAAAGATCGATTTTCCTACGAGACTGCCATCAATATATCCCTTTTTCTCAAGGCTATGTTTGGCAATTCTCCCACGCACCTGAAAATAGATATATAAAATTCCAGTTGCTAAGTTCGTCAGATTAGCAAAATATCAATTTTCATTAACACGAGGTCGTAACGTACCTGTCTAAGGGAACAAGTCAGTGTTGACGGATATCACAAGAGCCAGAAAACCCCGAAAAATGCATTCAAAAAATGAAACTGGTAAACGGACTGTTAATACGCAGCCTGCGCTTACAGCGCCTAACAGTGTTATGAGTCGAAAGTCTACTCGCTGTTAACACCCAAGACTCATTTTACGCGCAGCTAAAACAGCATCTGCCCAGGCGGCCGGATCTTCCTGTGCGGGGTTATGTCCGATACCGGGCAATAGCCGATACTCCAGCAGCCGGGTAAATTTGTCATGAGTGGAGGTAGATGGCGGGTGAACTCCATCGCTGGCACCATCAATAATAATTGTCGGCACATTTATATCGGGTTGTGCAGTCAGCTGCGTTTCTAAATACGCGCAGGCTGGATCACCGGGCACCAGTGCATAGCGGTGACGATAGGAGTGGATCACCACATCGACAAAGTCGGGGTTTTGAAATGACTGTGCTGTTGCAGCAAACGTATCTTCATCAAAAGCCCAGTCCGGTGACCACATTTTCCACAGCAGTTTACAGATGTCGTTGCGATCGCGTTGCAACCCTCGTCGGCCCCGTTCGCTGTGAAAGAAGTACTGATACCAGAACCCAGCTTCCAGAGCGGCTGGTGCCGGCTCATTGCACTTTGCGATATTCTGCAGGTTGTATCCGTTCACGGTAACCAGCGCCTCTACCCGCTCCGGATATAACGCGGCCACAATACAAGCCGCGCGGCCACCCCAGTCATACCCTGCAAGTACCGCCCGATCTATCGATAACGCATCGAGCAAATCACGCAGATCAGCAGCCAACGCCGCCTGCTCTCCAGAGCGCGGAGTGTCTGGCGATAAAAACTGCGTCGGCCCATAACCTCGAAGCCACGGCACGATAACCCTCGCACCATTAGCTGCAATAATTTCTGCCGATTCGATATAACACAACGGGTCATAGGGGAAGCCGTGGCTTAACACACAGGGCCAGCCGTCTGGCTCTCCAAATTCGAGATAAGCAATGTCGAGTACCGGTGTTGCAATGCGCTTGTTCTGCATAACTCGCGACCATTAAAAATCCGCCACCAACTTACCACGAATAAAACTTACTCGCAGACGCTCAGGCGGATAACCCTAAACGCTATATCGCCAGGCAAAACGGCTACTACTGTTTTGCGTTTCATGTGCAGCGCCCCATTTGTGCTGTTGGGGCGAAGCATCGGCTATTACCGTTACCGTCACGTGCACGGAAACTCGCTTTCGTGTTTCAATTGTTGCTCTGCGTTTTTGTCACTGAACCAACCGCATGAACTACCATCTCGCCCGACTTAACATTGCACGCTTTCGACTGCCGATGGAGCACCCGATCAATGCTCCATTTATTGAAAGCCTCGATCATGTCAATTCCACCGCCGAGCAGCAACCGGGGTTCATCTGGCGCCTGTCGTACCATTGGTCAATGGTAAGTTGTCTAATCAACATGGTAAGACTGTTGTGGTGTCGGTCATCCAGCACGCATGTCTTCTTGTGTTCCCTTTTTTCTGAGCCAGAATGAGTTTAATTTGGAGAGGCGACTAGTTTTCGCCTACTCCAATAATATTTACAACCGCACGTAATATTTAGCTGATTTTGTTTGGATAATCGAATAATATTCGATTATTACCACAAATAGTGCTAGATTTACTCTGTGCTAGAGCAATATGAACAGCAAGTGATCTCACATTCAGCCCTTTTGTCAGAGCTGGCAGGTTACGCCCGCCCCAATGACAAAATCAGCGAATTGGTGCGAATCGGAACGCTCACCAGATTAAAAAAGGGCCTCTACACATTATCTGACAACCCGCAGCTCTCAAGAGAATTGGTGGCCAATCACCTACATGGGCCGAGTTACGTATCCTGTCACTGGGCTTTAAGCTATTACGGTTTGATACCAGAGGCGGTCGCAAGTGTGTCATCAGTCTGTATTGATCGCGCACGTGAATACTGTAACTCTTTGGGCCGATTTACTTACCACTCGGTTCCTGCACGCTATTACAAGTTCGGATTAACCAGCCAGGGCAGTGGTCTGTCAGCCTTTGTCATCGCAACGCCGACAAAAGCCCTGTGTGATCTTTTAGTCACCACCCGAAAAATCAGAATTCAATCCCCACGGGCGATGCAGGAGTATCTGTTTGATGATTTGCGATTGGATGAGGCGGATGTAGGGTCACTGGACCTGCAGGTTGTTAACGACTGTCGATCAGCACAATACAAATCTCAAATGCTGAGGCACCTATTTGAATCTATTGAGTCAGCGTCATGATTGAATCAATGCTGGCTAAGTACAACATAAACAACTCTGAAGATTACCACCGCGCGGTAAGAGAAATTATACAGGAGATTGCGCTTGCTGGTCTCTACCGAAGTGGCTTCTTCGAAAACGCGGCATTCTATGGCGGCACCGCGCTGCGTATATTTCATGGAATAGATCGTTTCTCTGAAGATCTGGATTTTAGCCTGCTGAAAGACAATACCGATTTTCTGCTCGACCCTTACTTCGCTGCAATAGTGAAAGAGTTTTCAGTATTGGGGATTGAGGTGAAAATTGAAACAAAAATCAAAACTAAAAAAACAGCCATTCAGTCGGCTTTTTTGAAGAGCAACACACACGTTCATGATCTGACCTTAAAAGGAATAGAGCTAAAAAAATGGACGACATCAAAGCCTGTGAAAATCCGTTTTGAGGTTGACACCCTGCCTCCCGGTAATTTCGAAACAGAGGAGTTGCTGCTACTTCAACCCTTTTCGTTTTATGTTAAGTGCTTTCGACTCCCGGATTTATTTGCAGGAAAGCTACACGCGTTGCTGTATCGAGGCTGGAAAAACCGTGTTAAGGGTAGAGACTGGTACGATTTTGAGTGGTATGTACGTCACGCACATCCCGTTAGCCTTAAGCATTTGTTCGCTCGCGCCCGGCAGACAGGAGCGTTCAATGATTTGGAAGCCTTAACAATTGACGTGCTTCACCAGTCCTTGCATGCGCGCGTTGATGAAATTGATTTTGAGCAGGCGAAGGCGGATGTATTGCCCTTCTTGTCAAACGTTGATGGACTGGAAATGTGGTCCAATGAGTACTTTCATCAATTAGTGAATAAAGTCACCAGTGTGGAACGCCAGTGAGCGTGCGTGATTATGAAAAGAAATTCTCTAAATGTATAAACAAATAACCCAACGGGGTCAACTGACAATACAATATAGCTTTTACAATGCATAGCTAATCGATACATCGCGTTAGAACGCCAAAGGCGGCCCTTAAATACGGCCCGGCTCAACTATACTAACAGTTTCTGAACACATAGCTTGCGGTTAACACATAATGACAAGATGACTTCGGGCTTTCAAATTCTTATCGAGACCATTACCTGTAAATAACCAGGCTCTAACTAAGTGCCATCAAGGTACGGCATGATGATCCACCTGAATGACATCATTCGTGTATTCCAGAGATAGTGGCGCAACCTCTGTTGCCGACTGCTGTGTTCCATTAACAAGCGGGTTATTCACAAGTATGATATCCCTTACAGGTCGCCCTTCGGGGAAGTACAGATCGATTATATCCTGCAGTGCGCGTTGAGAAGCAACGCTATCGTCTTCGGACCAGGTGAGCGCCTTTTCAAAGTACCAGCCCTCAAACGCCTCCGTATTAGGGTCCTGCCGCAGCAGCGGATACATAGTGCGCGCATGTGCTTCAAAATCCTCGTTGGTCACAGGGATCAATGTTTTGTAACGGATTAGCTCATCATATATTTCCGTGGATGCTGGCAGATTTTCTGTTTGAATCGCAAGACTCAGATCATCCGGGTTTTCCGGGTGGTTGCCCCACAGGTGTATCAATGGCCTCAGGTCGACTCTTGCAGCACGTGACATACGCAGTATGCGGCTATCTACGTCGCCCTCTCCATCGCTGTTACGGTCGTAGTCTATACCGTTGGCAAAATCCACATGTTCAGACTCCCAAAAACGTTCCAATGCTTCCCAACCGAACAGTTTGGCAATAACTATATAGTGCGCATAGCCACGGCGTTGATAGAGTTTTTCGGAGTTAGGCCGGGCAATGCGCATAGGCAGACCTTGCTGGAAATTAGGTCTCACCGCCCAGTTAATAAACGCCTGATCAAGATTAACATCAGGGTTTCTAAAGGAGGAGTGACTAAATGCGGTGTCTAAATCAATACCAAAAACTTTGTTCATGAAGTTAACGTACGGCAGATGCACTACAGATTCTATTTCGCCTCGGAACTTGGTAAAAAACAACTGGTGCCCAAGTTCGTGAAAGGTGACATAGCCGACTTCATCCGGACCACGCAGAAACGATTGTGCGCTATTGCCCGCGTTCGGGTTGAGGGGGTTGTATTGAAAGTTGGACATCGGATAGCCGGGAAAATTTGCCGATCCACGGAAAACTCTGTCAATCTGAACGTAAAGCATTGTCTTGTATGTTTCGGTGATGCCATATAGATCCAGAATCGATTGCATCGCTTCATCCCACTCCGCCATTAACAACGCCGGGTCTGTCACCTCGTCAAGCCACTGTGTCGGCACCTGAATCATGAAATGTTCGCTCTCAAGGTCAGCCCACGGGGCGGCATGCGTTTTTTCTATTTCCCATTCAATGTCACTGGTGTGATCGGTGAAGTCGCGCGCCGAGTAGAATGGCGAGCGGACTGCATTTTCAATTTGTACATCCGCAATACCCACATCAGCCTCAAACGGTACTTCGATATAAATTCCTCCACCAAGAGGATTACTGACCAGCGTATTGGAACAGTTGATGTCATACACCATAGATATCCGATCCAGTCGCGTGATGCTGTTCTTGTTAGACAGATCCCAGGAGTGCGCACCTACCCTGACTTTATAGCCATTGCCAACCATCGACGCAGGTACATTGACCTCCACAATTGCACCCGGTGGCGCATACGCACCTGTTGGTCGGCGCGAGTCACTTTGAAATGCACCGTAGGGGCGATGGCTTAGCGAAGGGTTGTTACTCGCGTCTATTTCAACGCTATAGATACCTGTATCTGTAGTATTACCTGACACAGCACCGGGGAAAAATTCTGCGGTAGAAAAGCTTCGGTTTTCAAATGTACTGCGGTAGCGACGTACATTTTGATTTGCGTAGGCATGGTCAACAACACTTTGTTGCAAGGCTATTATTGCATAGTGGATCGCATCACCTGCATTTGCAGAGTTGCGGGAAATGCTCTGCAATGTACTGTCATTAAGAAATAGTGGCCCATAAACTTCGTCATAGAGTTCAATCGTTGAAAAGGCAAGATTAATTAATGTTGTACTATCGGTCAGCTCATTGCCGTTGACTTCAATAGAGGCTGCAATCTCGTCTAGCTGCTCTTCACTAAGTGTTGTTGCGCCATCCAGGTGTTGACTTAAGGTAGTCAGCAATGGCAGTAGTTCGGTTTCATTGGCATCTGAATCGTTGTCAGACACGGTACATTCACCAACTGGCAGAGCGGGAACCGGCGCGCTCGGAGAGTCTGGTACCAGCAGGATCTCTGTGGTTTCCACAGGATTTCTATCTATGGTTTCTTCAATGTTGTTATCACTGATATCGTCAGATATATTTCCGGTGTTTTCTGCGAGTGTGTCCTGCGTACTACCGGAGTTGTCGATGACAGTGTTGTCTACGGCAGAGTCCTGCTCGCCGCTGCCGCCCCCACAGCCAACAAGGAAAAAACACAGCACCACAACACTCAGCAGCTGGTGAATTTTAATTGGAAACTTAAACATGAAACAGCCAGACATTGAGAGTAACTCTTATTTTGTTAGCGCTGGTTAACACAGCTAAAACAGGGAGCATCAGGGCCAAGGTAGCTGATCCAAGGAAATTATTTTGGGATTTTTAACCCAAATAAACTATACATCTTCAAAACCGATATCGTCAAGTCTTAGCGCAGAGAAGGCCCACAAATAGGCCTTGAGTGGCGTCTGAGCCACACTTTTAATCTTCCTTTAGTCACTGGCGTAATTACTTATTCGTCATGCCAATGGCGGATGCGCTGTCGCTTATCCCCCCCTACGTAGCAGCCAATGGGTGGTGACACCTGTGGGGAAAAGTCGCCTTCATCAAGCCTCGACGATGTGTGTATCACGCGGCAGCTCGGAAAATATCTCCGGACCATCCGCACGCATGATTACTATGTCTTCTAAACGCAGGCCGAAGCGACCGGGTAAGTAGATGCCGGGTTCAATCGAGAAGACCATACCTTCATCAAGAACAGATTGTGATGATGCCGATATATAAGGCGGTTCATGGACTTCGACGCCCATGCCGTGTCCGAGGCGATGCATGAAGTACTCACCGTATCCTGCATCAGTAATAACACCGCGCGCTGCATCGTCGAGTTCATGTGCACGCACACCGGGGCGTGCGACTTTTATTGCTGCCTGTACTGCGGCTTCAACTACTGCATGTACCTTTTGGTACTCGTCTGGTGCTTCGCCAATGACTGCCATGCGAGTGATATCTGAACTGAAGCCATCTCGCGCACCGCCAATGTCCATGACCACCACATCACCGGTTTTAAGCACAGTGTCACCGGTGTGGTGGTGTGGCATCGCGCCGTTACTGCCGGTACCAATGATTGTGAAGATTGGTTTGGCACCAAGTTCTGAAAACTTTTCACGGGCCACCTCGGCCACTTCAAGTTCGGTCATACCGGGGCGCATCGCAGCCCAGGCAGATTGCATCGCCGTATCTGCTATCTTTGCATTGGCTCTTAAAGCAGTGTATTCCTCTGGCATCTTGCGCGCCCGCAACGCACCGATTGTCGATTCGCAGAACTGCCGACTGGCATTCATTAAGCGGTCCTGAATCAGTGCTGCATGATCGGCTCGCATGGTTTCATCGAGCACGATGGAACGAACCGGATTACCGCCTTGCGCTTCAATCATCTGCTCCAGTGCATGCGCCGGACCATCGGCATCCGACCACTCAAAGAACGGCAAATCGGTTTGCATTCGTGCGCTTTCTGCTTCCAGTGATGGCATCAATATGCCAGCATGGTCTGCGGTCAGGCAGTAGATCAGGGGTCGCTCATCGGCATGCGGATGCATACCAGTAAGCCATTGCAGATGCGCACCGGGTCCGAGCGCGATCAGATCAACGCCTTCCTCTGCCATCTTTACGCGCAATGCTTCGGTTTTATTCATGTCAGGCGCCTGTATCGATCACGACTTTGCCGTGCTGAGAGCGTGGTTTTTCAAGATAGCGCCATGCCTCAATGTATTGGTCCATCGGGTATACCTTGTCTACTAATGGTTTAAGTGTGCCATCATTCAGCCCCGCATATACATAGTCAGTTCCACGTTTTTTTGCAGCGGCATCTTCAACATAGTTAAAAAGTGAATACATGTGCAGCCAGGCATTGCTTTGCCACAGGTTGACGAATGGAATGTCCGGCAATTTTTCGGTAAGCGTTCCATAGAGGATCAGCCTGGCATCACGAGCCAGTGCCGGACCGTAGCGCGAGGGAAAGTTTGCACCGATCGGATCAAACACACCATGTACACCAACGCCATTACTGACTTCTTTAAGGTAGGCCGCGAGGTCGCTGCCATCATCAACGTAAACATGATCAGCGCCCGATTCCTTCAGATAATCAATACTGCCTGCAGAACGGGTGGTAGCGATCATGGTGGCACCGGCGGCACGACCGATTTGCAGTGCCGCATTGCCGGCGGTACCGGTGGCAGCCGCCACCAGTATGTTCACTCCGGGTTTGGCCTTAGACATCTCTATTATCGGGTAATACGCGGTCATGAACTGCATCCACACCGAGCTTGCTTCAACCGCACTCATGTCTTTGGGGGCTTTGGTTAAATATTTATGATCAATAATCAGTGTGTCTGCGCTTGCACCTTTGTTGTAATAGAAGTACGGCAGCGTGCAGTAACGCTCGCCAATGTCGATATCGTTCACGTTCGAACCGACTGCTTCAACAATGCCCGCCGCCTCCATGCCTATACGCGCTGGAAAGTGATCAAAGCTGAAGGAGTACTGATTTTTCATCAGGTTCATATCTCCCCAGTTCAGCGCAAAGGCTTCTATGTGCAGGCGCACTTCATCAGGGCCTGGCTCTACCGCATCGCAGTCCTGCAGCCGCAGACCCTGATAACTGTCGTACTCATCAATAACCCACTCTTTTGGCATTATTTGAATACTCCGTAAATGGCTGCTGCCTGGTCTGCCGTAATCAGTCCCGCTTGAATATCTGCATCTACGGCTGCACGGTCGCGCTTTTTTGGATCGCCGAAGCCGGCACCACTGGAGGTCACTACTCTTACTACATCGTCGGTAGTCAGTGGCAGACCAGATACAAAGTTATAAGTCTCGGTACCCTCTGGCTTTATCACTTCAACATAGTTGCCGGATCCGTCGAGTCCACCGTCCATGCCCCATGGTTTTTCTGCATAACGGGTAAAGCCCATGGTTAAAAATCCCTGCTCGGTGCGGATACGATATTCAAGGATCAGCCCGCGTCCACCGGTGTACTGGCCTTCACCACCGGGTGAGTCATTCAGCGCCATGCGATCTACAAACAAACCATTGCGTGCCTCTGACACTTCCGCAGGTGTGTTATAGGTTTCGCCGTGAAAGTTGCAGAACATGCAGGAGTTGCCATCGTGATCCTGACCGGCACCCCAGCCGCCGAGTTGTGGTTCGATAATAGTGTACTGGCGACCGGTATCCGGATGCGTACCGCCAATAAAGGTGCCACAGATAGAGCTGAAATGACCGGCAGGCAAAACGTCCGGAATATGCGGTGCGAGGCAACGCCAGATCAGATCGTTGGAGCGAATTTCGGTCTCGTAGTAGAAGCCTACCGCCGCCGGTTCTTTCGCATGAAAGATTGATCCTTCCCGCGTCAGCACCTTGAGCGGTCTGAAGCTGCCATCATTGGCTGGCGTATCAGGTCCGGTCAGCGCTTTAAAAATCATCTGTGCACAGATGACAGTTCCATCGCGGGTGGCATTGCCGGGGCCTGCTGTCTGATCCGGGTTGTCGCGAAAGTCGACAACAAACTCATCATCAGAGATAGTCACCTTAACGTTAAAGACCTGACCATCGTCCTGCTTCTCGTCAAGTTCAAACGTACCCTTTGGCAGCTTTTTAAGTTCAGCACGTGCTGCCTTCTCACCAAAGTCCATAAAACTATCCATGGCTTTGAGGAAAGTCAGTGCGCCATACTTTTCTGCAATGCCTTCAAGTCGACGGGCACCGACACGCACCCCTGCAATAGCTGCCCAGACATCGCCCTTTAAGAAGTCGGGCATGCGACTGTTACAGGTAATGATGTCCATCACTGCCTGATCAGTAACGCCCTCGTTAATGATTTTGACGGCGGGCAGCCGCAAGCCCTCATGGAATATTTCAGTCGCATCCCCCGACAATGAACCCGGTGCCATGCCACCGATATCAGAGTTGTGTGCAATGATCGCAGTCCATGCAAGCAATGTCTCCCTCTGAAATACCGGCATTGCCAGTACAATGTCATTCAGATGCGTGACACCACCATGCCACGGATCATTGGTGATGAAGACATCACCGGCGCAGATCTCCTCATGCTTCGAAAGAATAAACTGCACTGATTTATCGAGCACACCGATAAACGCCGGTATGCCCGCACCGCTGGAGGCAATACGACCTTCGGCATCGGTAATGCCGCTGCCCATGTCGAGCACCTCGTAAATAATCGACGACATGGCTGTCTTGCCCATCGCGGCAAACATTTCATCGGCAGCCGCAGTCAATGAGTTCTGAATAATCTCAAGCGTTATTGGATCGTTACTCATCACTAAGCCTCCAGCACGATGTGGATGTTGCCAAACGCATCGACCGACACTTCGTTACCCGGATGTATCACCACCGTTGATCCGCTGTCTTCTATGACTGCAGGACCGGTAAAGGTCATACCCGCTTGCAACTGGTCGCCGTCGTAGATGTCTGCCTTGTGTACGCCTTCAAGTGCATAGTCAACAGAGCGTGTTGTCTTGATAGCACCGGAGGCGTCTGCCGATCCGAGGCTTGCCGGTGTCATTGTCAGTTTACCCACCTCGGCGCGTGCAACCAGATGAATGCCGACCATCTCGACCGGTGCATCGAGTCGATAGGTGTACTCTTTTTCGTACAGTGCATGAAACGATTCTGCAATCGCTTCGAGTGATGCATCGTTTATTGCGCCGATCAGAGGTACCTCGGTGGTGTGTTCCTGATTCTGGTAACGGAATTTTCCATAACGCAGAAAGCTGATTTTATTCCTTGCTACTCCTTCGGCTTCGAAGGTAGCGCGCGCTTCTGCTTCTGTGTCGTCGAACACTTTTTCAATGCGTGCTCCTGCACCTTCATCAAGATCCATCAACTGGGTGGCGAAGTAGTCACGGCGCAGGTCGCTCATCATCATGCCCCAGGCAGAGAAGACGGACGCCGCTGTTGGCACAATGACCTTGCTAATCTGAAGTTCCTGTGCGAGCGCTACCGCATGCATCGCACCCCCACCACCAAAAGCCAGCAGGGTAAAGTCGCGAGTGTCATGGCCACGGTTTAAGCTAACAAGTTTCAATGCATTGACCATGTTGTCATTGGCGATACGGACAATACCGCGTGCCGCCTCGTCAACCGATACCGAAAGCCTGTTCGCCAGTTCCTGCAATGCAGTCTCCGTTGCCCGCATGTCTGCATTGATGGCACCACCACAGAAGTAGTCACTGTTAATACGACCAAGCCACAGGTTGGCATCCGTGGTGGTCGCCTGTGTGCCGCCTTTGCCATAAGCGGCAGGACCAGGTAAGGCACCAGCTGACTGCGGTCCGACATGCAGTTTGCCAAAGTCATCGACGCGTGCAATTGAACCGCCACCGTTACCTATTTCTACCAGATCAACCACCGGTACCATGATCGGGTAGCCGGCTGACTTGCGACTGCGTTCAATCCAGTAGTCGGTCATGATTCTGACCTCGCCACCTTCAATCAGTGAGCATTTAGCCGTGGTGCCGCCGATATCGAGCGCCAGTATGTTTGGTTCATCGATCAGCTTGCCCAGTTCTGCCGCTCCCCAGAAACCCGAGGCCGGACCGCTTTCGACCATAGTAATTGGAATGGCCGATGTGGCTTCGAGACTGTCGACCCCGCAATTCGATTGCATGATGTACGGGGATTTTTTTAAGCCGCGTGATTTCAGCCCTTCATTAAGCTGACTCAAATAACGCGCTGCCACTGGCTGCACATAGGCCGACAGTACTGCTGTGTTGGAACGCTCGTATTCACGCCATTCACGTGTGATCTGGTGTGATGCGACAACAGACACTTCGGGCCAGTGTTTTTGCACTGCCGCAAGGACTGCTTTTTCATGCGCGGGGTTGGCATAGCCATGCAGCAAACAGATAGCAACAGCTTGCACACCTTCATTGCGGAAGTTATCGAGAATGGCTGGCAGGCCGGACAAATCCAGCGCCGCTCTTTCATGGCCCTGATAAGTCATTCGGCCTGGTACCTCAGCGCGTAAATGACGCGGTACAAACGGCGCAGGTTTAATGTAGTGCAGGTTAAAAAAGTCCGGCCGGTTACCACGCGCTATTTCGAGTACATCGCGGAAACCTTCGGTGGTAATTAAACCCACTGGCACACCTTTGCGTTCGGTTAAGGCATTGATTACAACAGTCGTTCCATGAGCCGTAAAGTCGACAGAAGCCGGGTCGACGCCACCTTTCTCCAACACATTGAGTACACCGACCTCGAAGTTCGGTGGTGTGGTATCAGACTTTGCTGTCGTCACTTTTAAACTGCCGTCAGCGTTGGTTTCAAACGCCACAAGATCGGTAAACGTACCACCGACATCTGTGGCCACACGACGCGTTGTGTTACTCATGTGTTTTTGTTCCCTTCCAGGTTGCTGGCTGTGAGCAGAAAAGTGGCAACAGCAGGCAGGGCCAGCTGGTTCGCAGCACTCACTCTTGCAGGGGTAAAGTGCCCGGCCACGTTAAGACAATTCAACGTACCGATCACTTTATTGCCAACGACTACTGGCAGGTTTAAGCAGCTTTCAAGGCCGAGTGATTGAATTTTTTCCCAATCAGGAAAGACCGCAGCGAGATCTTCGATAGAGTTTCCAACAAAAGTCTGGTGGCGCACTAACACAGTTTCGGTCCAGGTGTTTTCCTGTATTGGTTTTTCACCTCCTACGGGGTAGGCGTCAGAATCATCGGTGAAAATGCGCTGTCCGACACCACGCTCCTGATCGAAAGTCATCATCGTAAACTGCTTTAGATCAAGAACATCATAAGCCAGTTGTCGAAGTGCCTGACAGCTCGCCTCCACCGGCTTAGGTGATGCCAGCGCTGCAACAAAGGGTGCCAGATCAGTCATGTTGTTCACCTTCACGTTCCTCACCGAATAGCTCCATCGTGTTCACAATAAGCACTGTCACAGTCTTACCGGTTTCATTCAGCACGGAATGCGGACGCATACTGTCAAAGTGAATCGAATCACCTGTGCCAAGGACGGTGCGTACCCCATCAACCACGATCGTCAATGCACCGCTAATGACGTAGTAAAACTCTTCACCGTCATGCACCATTTCTTCAATTTCAAAACCCGGTGGATGATGCAGAAGCAGACCATTTAACGTACTGCCCGGGAACGATGTCGATAGCCGTTCAAACTCAAAACCACCACCAGGAGATGCATAAATTTTCCGCATCTCGGCCCGGCTGGTTTGATCGGGCTTGGGCGGTGTGTCGAAGAACTCGGTGATGTGTGCATCCAGCGCCTCTGCCAGTGCCGTCAGTGACAACAGCGACGGTGAAGTGATATTGCGTTCGACCTGACTGACAAATCCGGTCGTCACACGTGCCTTTTTTGCCACGGCTTCCAGTGTAAGGCCGAGCGCCCGGCGTCTTGCGCGCAGCTTACCGCCCAGGTCGGCAGGCACATCTGACGGTATTGAGGAATTATTTGTTAGCATAGCTAAAATAATGTTGACAAACGGGGGTGTTTGTCAAGATGATTGCAGCTGAACTAAAAAAATAATTTCAGCCGGCTGAGTATTTCCGGCCGGCATTGTCAATCAACCCGGGGGTTACTTATGACACTTACTTCCAGAACATCGGTTCTAGGCAGCACTGTGATTGGTCTGTTACTGGCAACAGCACCCGCTTCAGCGGAACGGATTCTACGCGCCGACGAGGTGGCCGTCGGTGAGATCGATCCTGCCAAGGGTACAGACTACGCCGATACGGTATTGGCGATCAATCTTTACGACACGCTGGTCTATCCGAATCAGGGCGGCGCAGGTGTACAGCCACATCTCGCCACTGACTGGACTATCGATGGTGCGACCTATACGTTTAACCTGCGCGACGATGTGAAATTCAACTCGGGCAATGCACTGACAGCCGCCGATGTTGCGTACAGTTTCGAGAGAATGATGGCGTTGGGCCAGGGCAACAGCAGCCTGTTTGCCGATGTCGTAGACAAGGTTGAAGCCACTGGTGATCACACGGTGGTATTCACTCTGTCAAAACCCTTTGCACCGTTCCTTGCCACACTGATCCGCATGCCGATTGTCGATATGGCAACCGTTAAGGCAAACGAAAAAGACGGTGACTGGGCGTCTACATGGATGTCGCAAAACAGTGCCGGCTCCGGTCCTTATGTGATCACCAGTCACGACCCGCAGACAGAAACTGTTTTGTCTTATGAAGCGGATTACTTCATTGACCCGGTCGATAGTCACCCTGAAACCGTACGTTTTCGCTATGGCCTTGAAGCTGCCACAGTGCGTGCCTTGATGGGTCGCGGCGAGCACGATATTTCAAGTCAGTGGCTGCCACCTGAAGTTTATGCGGGCCTGGCTGAAGACGGCGCAACACTGGTGACCGAGGCCGGTCTTACCGGTGAATACTTCAAGCTCAATACACAACGCGCACCGCTGGATGACGTACATTGCCGCCGAGCACTGGCTTATGCCTTTGACTACGCCACGATGGGCCAACTGACACAAATTAACGATAGCACGTCAACCGGAACGCCAATGACCGGTGCGATTCCACAAGGTTTGACCGGCTACGATGCATCACTACCTGTGTTCGAACAGGATATGGCCTTAGCGCAGGAGGAGCTTGGCAAGTGTCAGTACGACCCTGCCGATCATCCGCTCGATGTTGTCTTTATTGCTGAAACTCCGGCTCGTGAACGCGGTGCCTTAATGATGCAGGCGATCTACAGCACGCTCGGTTTTAAAGTTGAAATCACCCGTACACCGTGGTCGTTATTGACAGAACAGGTCACAGCACCCGCAACCGCACCTCACGTGGTTGAAATTGCGATCTCGGCTGCATCACCAGACACTGATTCACTGCTCTATGCGATGTATCATTCTTCACAACCGCCAACATGGATATCATCGTCTTACTTCAAGAATGCAGATCTTGACGCCTTGCTTGATAAAGGAAGGCTTGAATCTGATCAGGATGCGCGCCAGGCAATCTATGCTGAAGCCAATGCGATTCTTGCCGAAGAAGTACCGGATATTTACGCCTATGAACTACTGAGTCCGTTTGCAGTACGCGATGGTGTGACTTATCACAACCTCTCAGATCCGGCACGGACTTATCCGGTATCCGGATTTAATATGCGCTTTGCGGATATCTCTGTTCCTGAATAGCGATAACGTTAAGGTAACAAGGTCTCGGATGGTATGGCTGCAGTCATACCATCTGTTGACTACAGCTGAGACATAGCGTGACAATATTCCGCAGACTTTTGTTGCGCCTCGGCACATCGCTGATCGTACTGGTCGGTGTCTCGATGCTTATCTTTTGCATCGCGCGTGTAATCCCCGGAGATCCGGCGCGTATTGCACTCGGCCCGCGAGCTACCACAGAACAAGTTGAGCAGATGCGTGACGCACTGCATCTCAATGAACCACTTGTCGTGCAGTACGGCTTGTTCATGCGTGACCTTGCCAAGGGTGATCTCGGTATCTCACTTTATTCGAAACGTCCGGTAATGACAGATCTTGCCGAGTATCTGCCCGCTACACTTGAGCTGGTGTTGCTGGCGGGACTGATGATGGTGGTATTTGGATTACCGCTTGGTGCATTGTCGGCGCGCTATCGAGGACGCTGGCCGGATCATCTGATCCGCGTATTTTCATTGTTAACGGTTTCGGCACCTGCCTTTGTATGGGCAGTCGCGCTGGTACTGGCTTTTGCCTACTTTGTGCCATTGTTTCCGATCACGGGTCGGATAGCCGATACCATGGATATTCCGCGTCTGACGGGTTTTATGTTGATCGATACACTGGCAGCCGGTCGCTTCGATGGCTTTGTGTCAGCGTTACACCATATGATTCTCCCTGCCTTTGCACTGTCTTTGTCCGGCATTGGGCAAGCATCACGCTTAACGCGCGGCAATATGATCGCAACCTATGAACAACCCTCTATTGAAATGGCACAGGCCTATGGCTTTTCAGAAGCACGTATTGCACGACGTTATGCATTCAAGCCTTCATTGATACCATCGCTTACGATCATCGGTCTCGACTTCGCCGCCTTGCTCGGCAACGCGTTTCTGGTCGAAATCATTTTTGCCTGGCCGGGGCTTTCACGCTATGGCGTTGGCGTGATACTGCAAAAGGATCTGAACGCTATTGTCGGCACGGTGTTAATTATTTCAGCAACCTTCCTGATTGCCAATATCATTGTGGATTTTCTGGTCTCGGTGATTAACCCGCGTATCCGTTTGTCGGAGGGTGGCAAGTGAAACGCGCACTCTATATATTGCTGACTAATCCATTGTCGATCGTCGGTTTGCTGCTGGTGGGCACGGTATTCTTTTGCGCTGCCTTTGCCGACTTCGTTGCACCTTACCCGGAGCACGCAGGGGCGGTCATCAACTTTGCGTTCGCTAATAAGCCACCCTCATCTGAATACTTACTCGGCACCGATGTGGTCGGGCGCGATATTCTTTCACGCATTATCTACGCCTATCGTATAGCGCTTGGCATGGGTTTGGTGGTGTTGTTAATAGCGCCACCCATTGGTGTTGCAGTAGGGCTAATCGCCGGTTATATCGGCGGACGCACTGATTTCATACTCATGCGTATCACCGATATCTTTCTGTCTATACCGCCTCTTGTTCTGGCGCTGGCCATTATGGGTGTACTGGAACCAACGCTAATAAACGCCATGCTGGCGGTCACCGCGATGTGGTGGCCCTGGTATGCGAGGCTGGTCTACAACATCACACGGGGTGAAAAAGTTGAAGGCTATGTGCTGGCTGCGGAAGTTATCGGTGCATCGAAAACACACATCATGTTTCGTGAGATTCTGCCCAACTGTATCCCTGCCATAGTAACCAAAATGACGCTCGACTTCGGTTTCGTTATTTTGCTTGCATCTTCCTTGAGTTTTCTCGGTCTGGGTGTGCAGGCACCCACGCCTGATCTTGGGTCTATGGTTTCTGAAGGCACACGCTATCTGCCGGATAGCTGGTGGATGACAGTGTTCCCCGGGCTTGCCATTGTGGTTGCGGTGTTCGGCTTTAATCTGATCGGCGATGCATTGCGCGACTTGCTGGAGCCAGATTGATGTCTGTGCCGTTAATACTCGACATACAAGACCTTCGCCTGTCATTTAAAAACTGGTCTGGTACAACTGAAGTATTGCACGGCATTGATCTTCGTGTGGCAAGTGGTGAACGTGTGGCACTGGTTGGTGAAAGTGGTTCAGGCAAGTCAGTTACATCACGTATTGTCCTTGGCACTATGCAGGATGTACGCAGCGCTCGCGTCAGTGGCAAGATTACTTTTGATGGGCGCGAGCTGTCGTCAATGACTGCGAACGAAAGACGTACACTGCGCGGGCGCGATATCTCAATGATCTTTCAGGATCCGACTTCAGCACTGAACCCGGTGTTTCGCATTGGCGAGTTATTTCACGAAGTATTGCAGCGTCGCGACCGGCAGATCACAAAACGCGAAGCGCGCCGCCGTGCTGCAGAGTTACTGCAGGAGGTATCAATAGAAGATGCAGATCGAGTGCTCGACAGTTATTCATTTCAACTTTCCGGTGGTATGAATCAACGCGTCATGATTGCGATGGCACTGATCAATGAGCCACGCTTGTTGCTTGCCGATGAACCAGGCACTGCACTGGATGTCACAGTACAGGCGCAAACGCTAACATTGATGCGAAATCTGGTAGATCGACTGGGCACCTCGGTTTTATTCATCTCGCATAACCTGGGTGTGGTGCGTGAATTCGCGGACCGGATCTATGTGATATACCGTGGCAATATAGTGGAGCGTGGGCCGACTGCGGCCATCTTTGATTCCCCAAAGCACCCTTATACCAAAGCATTGTTATCCGCGATTCCGCGTTTGACCGGTGGCGGTGTGCCGGAAATCGAAGAGCACTCGCCAGCGTTTAGCGATCCTTTAGTGACGCATGAAATCGTACCTCAGACACACGGGAACGACCGCTGATGGCGCAACCTATTCTGTCACTTGCAGCAGTCAGTAAAGAGTTCCGTGTTGGCAAAACACTTGTCAAAGCAGTCGACAACATTTCTCTTGATGTGTTTGAGGGTGAATGCCTTGCGATTGTTGGCGAAAGCGGATCGGGTAAAAGTACCGTCGCCAATATGATTCTCGGTTTGTATCCACCAACGCAGGGTGAAATATTTTATCGTGGTGAGCTATTACCAAAACGCCGCGAACTGGAACATCGCCGCGAAATACAGTTGGTGCAACAGAATCCCTTGTCGGCTTTGAACCCGCGACGCTCTGTTGCCGCATCGCTGCGTCTGGCACTGGATGTCCACAAGCATGGTGCAGCTTCAGAGCGACCTGCAATGGTAGCAGCACTGTTGGAAGAAGTGGGGCTTGACCCTGCGCTTGCCAGGCGCGCACCGGCGGGTCTTTCGGGCGGACAACGACAACGCATAGCCATTGCCCGTGCACTGGCTTGTCAGTCGAAAGTGGTGGTGCTGGATGAACCGACTTCTGCACTCGATGTACTGGTACAGGCTCGAGTGTTGCGACTACTGGAAGCACTGCGTGAGAAGCGAGGGCTGACCTATATTTTTATTACTCATGATCTATCCGTCGTGCGCAATATCGCGGACCGTGTGGCTGTGTTTCAGCGTGGTAGACTGGTAGAGCTTGAGCAAACAGAAGCACTGTTTGCGCATCCAGACAGTGCTTATACTCGTGCACTGATTTCGGCAGTGCCAGTGGTGTCAGCGAAGGAAGTCGCATTGCGCGAGAGGCTCGCCACAGGAAATCCATAGCAGAGAGAGTGTCAGTTCGATGAACACAGACACGTTCGACCCCTTCACATTGTCTGTCATCCAGTCCGCACTCGATAATGCGGCCGAAGAGATGTTTGCAGTACTGCGTAAAACTGCGATGAGCCCGATTATCTATGAAGTACTGGACGTCGGTACCGGAGTAACCGATGCGAAGGGTCGACTGGTCAGTTCAGGTGCAGGCATTCCAACCTTTGTTGGCGTACTCGATAAAGCCGTTAAGGTAATTGTCGAACGCCATGGCGATAGCTTAAAAGCGGGCGATATTTTCATTGCCAACGATCCCAATCATGGCGGTGTTACTCACCTCAATGATGTGGTGATTGCAAAACCTGTATTCTTTGAAGATCACTGCGTGGCGTGGACTGCTTCGATCGCACACTGGGGAGATATTGGCGGTAAAGTTCCAGGTTCTATTGCCAGTGATGTAAGCGAGATCTTTGCTGAAGGACTGCGGCTGCCACCGGTGCGACTGTTTAGCGCAGGCAAACGCAATGCCGCGGTGTTCGACATTATCGAGGTCAACTCAAGGTTGCCGGATTTCGTTAAAGGTGACCTGTGGGCACAGGTAGCGGCCAGCAACCGTGCCGAGATTCAGCTGCTTGGCCTGTTCGAAAAATATGGAGCCATCACAGTTAACGCCGCTATATCAGAGGCGTTTAACTCTGGCCGTAGTCGCGCACTGGCCGGCCTGGCAAGCTTGCCGCAGGGTGAATTTACTATCGAAGAAGAGCAGGACAATGGCAAACTATGGCGCGCCACTATCACTATTTCATCTGAGGTTTTCAGTGTTGATCTGACCGACAACCCGAAAGACGATGGCGGCCCGTACAACACCAGTCGCGACGGTGCAGTGATCGCCTGCCAGATGATATTCAAAGCTCTGTGTGATCCGGAACCAATTGCCAACTTTGGTTCTTTCTCACCGCTGCGGGTGATCACTGAAGAGAGCACCGTGTTTCATGCTGGTCCTACTGCACCGCAGGGCTTTTATTTCGAAAATCGCATCCGGCTGCTGGATATGCTGTGGCAATGCATGGCTAAAGTCTGCCCTGGGCGATTGCCTGCCGGATCTTTTGCATCGATTTTCGGCACGGTGATATCCGGCATCCACCCGGACACGAGGCGTAAGTTCGCCATGGTCGAGCCACAGATGGGTGGCTGGGGTGCCACTGACACGCGTGATGGATTAGATGCGATGTTCTCCACCAATCATGGCAATACCTTTAACTGCCCGGTAGAAATTTGCGAGGCGCGATACGGTCTTGAAGTCGTGCATAAACAGCTCGGTGACAAACCACACAATGAAACGGGTTTTAGCGGTGGTGCCGGAGTCAGCGTGATGTATGAAGCTCGTGCAGCAGCGAGTCTATCGGTGGGTTACACAAGAGCGAATATTCCTGTGTGGTCGTTAAATAAACAGCCTCCAGGTGGCACCAATTCAATGACCATTCAGCGCAGCTCGGGTGAACATGAGCATCATCAATTTGCCAGTGGTATCAGCCTTACGGCTGGTGATCGTGTGTTGATAGAAACGGCAAGCGGTGGCAATGCGTAGTGGGCTGTGACCGAATTAATTATCTGCCCTTCACCAAAGACACAGTCTGTCGTCTTGCCAGAAACGCCCGGATATTGCGTGTGAGTTCATTGGTTGATGCCTTGTTCCTAACCAGACGGATATCCATTTTAACCTGCCAGTCGGATTTTCCTGTCTGGCATAACACACCGACTTCGAGATCCTGGGCGACTAAACTGTGCTGAAGCCACGCCACCCCCGCACCATCGCGAGCGTCCATATATGTCCGGTAAGGCGCTAAGTTAATCTCAGACTATTCGTCTTCGAAGCAGCAATACTCCCCTGCAAGTGGATGAATAAAAGTATCAGCCGCGCTTCTTAAAGTCGTCTTTCAGTCGTCTGCCACCGGCAAATAGTTAAACGCCCAGTCGTTATAACCTTCCTCGCCTCGATACCAGATAACCTGATCGTTCGAGGTTTCGTCGTGGTTCCAGCGGGGTTTGTCTCCGTATTCATAGCCTGCCATCACAAGTCTCCGGCGACGCTGACTTAATTTTATAAGCGTTGACAGCTCCTGGCTATCCCACTTTAAATCAACTTCAGATTGAAACTGAGCAACACGTTCTGCATGCTCTGGACTGCCCGCCAGATTAGTTAATTCGTTCGGGTCCGATTCAACATCGAATAGAAGTGCGGGGTCCGCTATTGAACTGATGTACTTATAACGGCCACGGCGAATCATGAATATCGGTGCGGTCGTCGCCTCCGCCAGATACTCTGCATAAATGGATCGTTCGATATCGGCGCTTTCTGTACCTGTAATCATCGGGGTAAGGTCGTATCCGTCCAGTGATTCAATATCACTTGACCAGGATTCACCGGTTGCTATTCCCATTAAGGTCGGCAAAAGATCAACCAGGGATGCGGGCGTTTCTACACGCCCGGGCGTGGCTCGAGGGAGCTTGATGATGAGTGGTATGCGCAGGGCAGGTTCGAAAAAATGCTTTTTGAACCACATACCCCGTTCTCCCAGCATTTCTCCGTGGTCCGAGGTAAATATAATGGCAGTATTCTCTTCCCTGCCCGTGGCTGCAAGCGTATCCAGAATACGACCGACCATCTGGTCGATATAACTTATCGAGCCATAGTAGGCACGTCGCGCTGTCAGCACCGCCTCATCTTCAAACTGGACATCAAGCATGCCGAAGTCGCTGAGTAGTCGTTGTGAATGGGGATCATGTTTATTCGCTGCGAGTGCCGGCACCTTTGGCATCGGTATGTCGATATCGTCGTATAAGTCCCAGTACTCTTTACGACACAGGTATGGTTCGTGTGGGTGTGTGTAGGACACCTGCAGGAAGAAAGGCCGTTTGTCATTTGATCGAGCCGTATCGTAGAGATACTGAATCGCCTGAAAGGTCACCTGCTCATCGAAGTCTATTTGTACTGAGCGCTCACATACGCCTGCCACTAGTACACTTCGAGCATCGTTTGTGTCGCGTTCTCCTTCATCGCCCCAGTTCGGCACCCATGAAAAGTCTGCGGGATAGAGATCGGCCGTTAATCGAGTTTCAAAACCATGGTATTGATCCGGGCCGATGAAATGCATTTTGCCAGACAGCGCCGTCTGGTAACCGGCAGCGCGCAGGTAGTGTGCATAAGTCGGGATCGAAGCGGGCATCTCGGCCGCATTGTCGTAGGCGCCAATGGCCGAACATAGCTTTCCCGCCGCCATTGAAAATCTGGAAGGCGCGCACAGTGGGAAATTGCAATAAGCGGTATCGAAAACAGTTCCGGTGCTTGCAAGTCGATCGAGGTTTGGCGCATGGCACACACTGCCTCCATACGCTTGCAGGCAATCTGCAGTGAGTTGATCTACTTGAATGAACACGATGTTCGGTGCGGCGGTGCTACCCATCGTCTAGCCTTTTATCATTGATCGAATGTAGCCAACTGGCCCGGTCTCAAACCACTTTTTATGATTGCGATCCCGAGTGGACGTACCAAAGCTTTGACTAATACGATCAATGACAATGGCTAGAAAAACTATCCCGAGACCACCGACTGTGGCCAGACCCATATCAAGCCTGCCGATACCCCGTAACACCATCTGGCCAAGCCCTGTTACTGAAATCATTGAAGCCACAACAACCATTGACAGCGCCATCATGATGGTTTGATTCACGCCTGCCATAATGGTTGGCTTCGCCAGCGGAAGCTCAATTTTATACAGAATCTGGCGTTGGCTGGCACCAAATGCCCTGCCGGCTTCAACCATATCGGCTCGTACCTGCCGAATACCCAGATTGGTTAATCGAACGACAGGTGGCAAGGCATAGATAAAGGTCACAATTACACCAGAGACATTGCCAATAGAGAACAACATCACTATGGGCACCAGATAGACGAAGGAAGGAATGGTTTGCATAAGATCGAGTAGCGGACGAAGCACTGTCCAGAATCGATCGCTACGTGCAGCCATAATGCCCAGCGGTATGCCAATGGCTGAACAGAAGATAACGCACGTCAATACAATTGACAGCGTCACCATACTTTCATCCCATATGCCCATCAATCCAATACACAAAAGGGAGGCCGCACAGATTGCGGCGAGCCGCCGACCACCCGACTGCCAGGCAATGACGACAATGATAGCCAGGATGAGTAAATCCGGCGCACCGGTCAGTGTGTCTTCAAGCCCGCTTAGGACGATGTCAAAGGGAACTTTTATCGCTTGAAATATAAACCTGAAATTCGTTACCACCCACTGTAACGCTGCTTCAACCCAGTCACCGACAGGCACCCACTCAGTATCAAATATGTTCCATATATCCATCGTCTTCGGTTAACCTCGAAGTGCCCCGAGCGCCTCGGTAACAGTAATCATACCGATAGCACTGCCCGAGGTATCGATAACCGTAACAGGATCCAGATCAATCATAAATTGATCTACTATTTCACCCAGCTCACAGTCTGCATCGACCCTTTTCGTCGAGGCAGTTCGACCATTAAGCGCAGACATGATTGTCTCAGCCCGTACCAGGTTAACTCGATTGATGCCTTTGACAAATTCGGCTACGTAGGCATCAACCGGGTTGGTAACGATCTCCTCTGGCGTACCGATTTGTACTATTTCTCCTTCGTTCATGATCGCGATGTGGTCACCCAACCGAATCGCTTCATCGAGATCATGTGTGATGAATACCGTGGTTTTTTTAACCTTTTGGCTAAGCTCCAGAAACTGATCTTGCAGTTGTCTGCGAATGAGCGGGTCGAGTGCAGAGAATGGTTCATCCATCAACAGGATGTCAGGATCAGAGGCCAGCGCGCGAGCAAGCCCTACACGTTGCTGCATCCCACCCGATAATTGATCCGGGTAGTGATCTGCCCAGCCATCAAGGCCCATCGATTCTAATGCGCGCTCGGCAGCTTCTCGTCGTTGAGCACGCGGTACATTCCGTACTTCCAACCCAAAGCCAACATTTTCGGCAAGTGTACGATGAGGCCACAATGCCATGTGCTGAAAAACCATACCGATGGTTTCAGCACGCAGTTTTCGAAGTGCGGGTTCAGCAAGTTGGTTAACCTGCTGACCTGCGACCACAATGTCACCCGCGCTTGGCTCGATGAGTCGGTTGATATGGCGAACCAGCGTCGACTTGCCGGAACCCGACAGGCCCATGATGCAGAATATCTCACCTCTGGCAACCCTGAAACTCGCGTCACGAACACCCAGTACGCAATCGAATTCATCTCGAACGGTGTCTTTATCTATTGACTGAGTGCGCAGAGCGTCCATTGCTTCTGCAGCACGCTCGCCATAGACTTTCCAAAGGTGACGACACTCAATCTGCGCTTCAGTCATGCAACGCTATCCGGTTGCTCGCTGTTGACTGTGAGCGCGTCGTCGTGTTGCGCGCTAATACTATTTAGCCGCAGCAGCCTCCGCCACCCAGGCATCGAACTGCGCCTGATTTGCAGTCACCCACTCCTCTGCCTGGCTTCGAAAATCTTCGAGTGTGTCTTCGCCGTCCCGAAGCTTTATTTGCGCTGCATTCACAGCGGAAATAGGAATCTGAACAATATCCAGAAACTTCGCGGCAGCCGGATTTTCTTCTGCAAATTCCTTATTAACAACCGCATATACGTCGTTGACTGCGAATCCAGGGTCGAAACCATCTGATTGCGCCGTGGTGCTATCTGCGCTGGCTGGGACACCGACTTGAACGACATCTACCCCCGGGACCAACACATCACTGATCCAGTTGGGCGTCCACGTGTAGTAAAAAATCGGCTTACCTTCATTGTAGCGAGTTATCGTATCCGCCATGATGGCAAAGTAACTGCCTTGATCGTGTTCGATGCTTTCACGTAAATCAAAGTCGTCCATGTGATTCTCTATTGCAATCTCACAGCCCCAACCCGGATTGCATCCCGACAAGTTGGCCAGGCCATCATCGTCAGAGTCGAAGAGCTTGGCCATCTCCGGTGCTTTCAATTGTTCAATATTAGTTATGCCATTTGCTTCAGCTGTTTTTTTATCCATGTAATAGCCTTGTCCGGCGCCACGAATAACCGCATTTACGCGGGTCATAACGTCATCGCCACCTGATTTTTCGAAAAAATCATTGTGCAAGGGTTTCCAGTGATTGATGGTGTAATCAGCATCGCCGGAACCAATCGCCAGATGCAGCGCTGGAAAATCGGCTTCGCGAGTCTCCTCTATTTCATAGCCAAGTACCTCAAGCCCGAGTTGAACAACCATATGCTGAAACCACGCATTCGCGGGCGATCCTTTGATCGGATCGACAGTAGTACCCTTACCCGGCATATCCTGAGCAAAGCTCACGGACACGCATAGCAGCAGGCTCGATACGGCAATTGGGAATTTGATCATCAGCTGGTTCCTCTATTCGGAATATTTCTGAAGTTTGTCGGAATATTTCTGAAGTTTGTCGGAATATCTCTGAAGTTTGTGGTCACGGTTCATCAAAGGGATTGCTCCGGGAACACGCTCCCGGGTAATTTGATTGCGTCTACACCACAGACTAACGCTTATATGCTAACTTGGGAAGATACAACATACCACGCGAATTGCGCTTTGAATCGATCTGTGTGGACTGTTAGTGGCTCCAATCCTGCCTCGGGGTTTTCGCCTTTACCGCAACCAGGGTGGCGAACGCGTATGCTTCCGGTAGTATCTGGCTGCAAGCCGATTTACATCAGGCATGGGATGTGGATGGCTGGCACCCCGGAAACGGCTCGCTTAACGACCCGTCCAGGCGGCCCTGCATCAACTTCGCTTTCCATTTTGCCCGAACCCTCGCAGCCAGTGACCCCGAAAAAGTTGTCGGGATTGTTATTGCTTCTGCTCCCGGTGAAGGCATCCAGCACTGGGATGCAGGTGGTGACTTTGCCGGACCACTGTTCCCGAATGGCATCACTTTCGCCCAGGCAGTAGAAACCCAGGCACTGACGGCACTGAACGCACAGGGAAAAAAAGCTACTTTTGATCCGTGCTTTGGCATCAGGGGCTTTGGCATCAGGGAGAGACAGATCACCAATTCGAAGGCTGAGAATTCAGCAACTGCGTGTCTCGCCAGCGCTTTACTGGAACTGTAACGCATGGACTAATGAACCCGTCTTGTCAGACGCCACACTTTCCGACGATAACAGCATCTGGACTCTGCCTGGTATCGACCTGTCAACATCCGGTAACTATCGCATACGCTTGATCGCCCATGATCAGGCAGGTAACGTCGCCAGAATCTCGGACTTTCCAGGATCAGATCTGACAGTACAATAACCTGTCGTTTAACCACCAACCGGAGCAGTTAAAACAGGTCACATACGTGCTCTACTAAAGCTACAGCAATTAAGTGGCATCGCATTCTCAACACATCAGACCAGATGATCAGGACTACATCACTCACCGTATTCGCCTAATACACCTCTTGTCTGGTTCTTCAAAATCGTTATGCTACATACACGTAGATCGCGGACGCGATGCGCGCTTTGGATATTCGTTCATCAACTTTTTTGATCGACAGGCTCATGATTCGTGGCGTTGAGAAGCCTCGGCGATAGCAATCGCAGCAGAAATACCGCAATAGAGTGGAGAAAATCAATCAGGATGACAGGCAAAATATGCGAATCAGTCGTTTTTGGCTACTGACTCTTCTCTTCGAAACCCTCTCATGTGAAAGCCTAATGTGCGAATTCCCTTTTTGCTATGCGAGTCATTGTTTGTTCTTGCGTTTTTGCTACAACACTGTTGCAAAGGTGACACAATGATATCATTTTATTCGTCTCTAGCAAAAAAGGAGAAGAAGGTCTATGGAACAAATCGAAATCGAAATAGTCGAATTCATTGAGAGGGAAATAATTCCAGGGTCTGCGGTGATGGAATTAATGCCCGATCAGAATCTTCTGACGGATGGCATCATCGATTCTATTGGACTACAGAGTCTTATCAGCTTCATTGAAAGTCATTTTCAAATTCAGATTGGCGAAGATCAACTTACTCCGGAAAACTTTGCAACAGTTGACGCAATATGCTCTTTGGTCAACTCACTAAAAAAGACAAAGAGTTAGTTAAGAGTGGTGCCTTGGCGAGTGGAAAATACGTTTTTTTTTAAAAACGCTGACGGCCATAATCTCTATGGTGTTTCGCACATACCATCAGATTGTGTCCGAACCGGTGTATTGTTTTGCCATCCATTCGGCGATGAGAAACAATCTAGTTATAGAACCTACGCATCTCTATGCCGAAGTTTGTCTCAGGCTAAAGTTGCTGCGTTTAGATTTGATTGTTGCGGTTTTGGCGACAGTGACGGTGAAACTATGGAAGCCACAGTCCAGTCGCAATTGCAGGATATCAACTCTGCTATCGAGCAGTTTATAGATTTATCAGGAGTGGAAAGCGTTTTGTTGGCTGGCGTTAGATTCGGGTCTGTGCTAGCCGCAATGGTAGCTGGAGGTAACCCGAACGTATCAGGTCTCGCGCTTATATCTCCTGTGACTAATGGTCGTGAATTCTGGCAGCAGCAGATTAGAAACCAGCAAATGGAATATTTAGCCAGGAGTGAAAAGCCGCTGACTAGTGATAGTGTCAGTCAAGAATTGAAAAAAAATGGACGTATCGAGTTTGAAGGCGGATGGTTCAGCGCCGAAATGATTCGTCAGATCAAAGCTATTAATCTGATTGAACAACCTGCCAGTTTTACTGGCCTGGTGGGCGTGTGTGAATCCCCCGGCCAACCTGTGGATAGCGTTATAAATTGGTATAAGACTGCAGGGTGCAGGACATACATTGGGGACCCGATCGACGTGCCGTTCTGGAACGCAAGAACTCTCTACAATCATGTAGAACAACACGGACTTGTTAATAATATTGTCGACTGGGTCTCTCATATCAATAAGGGACGGTTAGAATGTTAAGAGAGACAGTCAGCATTGAATATCGAGGAGAGCGCCTCACAGGTATTCACGATCGTGCTAACAGAAGTGAAATATGTATTGTAATGCTCAGTGCAGGCTTGCAGAACAGGTGTGGTGCGAGGCGTTTTTATTGGCGCGTAGCGAATTCGTTGCGTAAATATTTTGGTGTTTTGCGGATAGATTTAAGTGGCGCGGGTGATTCCACATCGGAAGCTAGCAGCTATCATTTTGATTTACATGAACCTAATGAAATTTCACATGTTATTGAATACACAAAGCACACTCTTGGCTATAAACGAGTTTTTTTACTCGGTCTTTGTGCGGGAGCACGAGCAGCACTAAAAACAGCATCCTTACGGGAAGATATAGAAGGGGTAGTCGCGCTGAACTCCCCGATGCTAACAGGTGACTTGCAGATGCCTGTCTCCCCTCTTGAGCCTGAAAACCGAATTGGCAATGTTCGATCGAAAAACAATGTTATAACCCTACTAAAATTTTTCTACTCAGCCAGATTTCTCCAGCTACAATGGTGGAGGAATCGACGAAAACCAGGTCGTTCGGTTGTACGTGATGCTTCCAAGTATGCAAAATCAATTATTCATGTAGTAAGTGGACAGCACAAAAAACCTGAACTAAATTCTTTCGTAGAAAGCGTCCAAGCTCTCATTACAAATCAGCGCAAAATACTATTTGTGTATGGCGAGCTCGACCATAGACCGTTGTCAGAATTCAGAGAACAGTTTCCGGAACTCAATACAAGCGGCAGTTTTCAGAGTTACCATCTGATTGAACGAGGAGATCATGTTTTTAGCTCGTTATCCGCACAGGAAAAAGTTATTGACATGACTAGAATTTGGTTGCTGAGGGTGTCTGAAGGGAAAAAACTGGAGCTGGATATTGCTGTCTGATTGGTACTAACGTAACAACGGATTAGAGTTGATGTTCACACAGTTATTTAGCAACACTGTCTCGAGATATCCCGATCAGGTCGCTATTACCTGGAAAAAGGAAAACCTCACCTGGCGACAACTCGAGGCGTCTGTCAAGTCGGTTGCTGGTGGTCTAAGGCAGCGCGACGTACGAAAAGGCGATAATGTCGCCCTGATTCTTGATAACACACCGGCTTTTATCATCGCATTTTTAGCGTCAATACGGCTTGGCGCACCAGTAATCCTGATAAATAAAAGCATTCAATCCGCAGAGCTACTTCAAATTATTAGCAACATTGCTATCAAAGTGATGATTTGCGAGAAAGCACATGTGCCAGCTTGTCGCGACGTATTGAACCGGGTTAGGAACGAGACGTTATTGCTTGTGAACGGAGGTAATTTACCTGATGAAGAAACTGATTTTAGTAGTTTAATGACATCAGGGGACAGCGCAGAATGGCAGCCATGTGATGCTGATGATGCGTTGGTCATACAGTATTCTTCGGGATCTACCGGGAGATCAAAATCGCTTACGCGCAGCCACGCCATGTGTGTCGCCGAAGCTAACAATCATCGGATCTCATTGGAGATCGATGCCAGTGACTCGATCTTCTGCACAGCCCCCCTGTTTCATTGCTATGCCATGGGCAATTGTTTCTTTCCCAGTGTAGCTACTGGCGCCAGGCTTATTCTTTTTTCAGACGCCTCACCGTTTTCGTTGTATAGAAAACAATGTCTGGCATTGATAGAGCAGGAAAAGCCAAGCATATTAGTAACCGTGCCATACATTTGTGCGCAACTCGCAGATATTCCGGAAGAATACGATCTTTCTTCCATCAGGATAGCGACGACAGCAGGTACAGCATTAAGCAGAGAAATATTCAATCAGTTTTTAATGAAGTACAACATTCCTCTGAGACAGCTCTATGGCTGTACGGAAGCAGGCGTGATAGCTGTGAATCTTGAAAAAGACGTTGAATCGACGATGAGCACAGTCGGAGAACCGATTCGGGGCGTTAGCATTAATATAGTTGACGAACAACGACAGCCTGTTCCCGCCGGTACTACCGGAGAAGTAGCGATCAGTAGCGAGGCAATGACCAGGGGATATCACGGCTTACCCGAGCTAAACCATAGAGTATTCAGTGACGGGTTTTTCTATACCGGTGATCTGGGTTGGCTGGATGAGGCAGGTCGTCTCACGCTTGCAGGCAGAAAAACAAAATTTATCGAGGTGCACGGACACAAGGTAGATCCAGTTGAAGTTGAGGCCGTGCTATTCGATCATCCATCCGTCGATGATGTGGTGGTGGTTGGTGTGAGCGCGACTGCGCAGGATCGATCAGTGGAGAGGGTTAAGGCAGTTGTGGTGTGCCGTCAATCATGCGACAGGCAGGAACTAATCGACTGGTGCAGGGCGAGACTGCATAATTTCAAAGTGCCGAGCCTTTTGCAGTTTGCCGATGAAATTCCCAGAAACCCCATGGGCAAAGTGCTGCGGAAGTTCCTGGTTTGAGATTTCCGGAATACGGTGCAATATCCTCTAACACCTACACCTACACAACAAACTGCTTATCCACTCAATACTTCCGATGCCAGTCTCGTTCCTTCAATACGCGCTGAAATTTTCGAAAAAGCGGTGTCTCTTGCTGTCACCAGATCATCACCAAACGGCGAGAAGCCGCAATCATCGGTAGTGCCCAGTTGATCAACGGGAATATGCCTGGCGGCTTTTAGAATTCGATCTTTAACTACCTCTGCACTCTCTATTGAATTATCAATGACATCTATAACACCCACAAAAACGCGTTGATTGCCTTTCATGTTTTTAGCAACAACCGCCAACGCATCATCAGGCGTTTGTTCCGAGGCCATCTGCATATAGAAATTACCGACATCGAGATCCATTAACATTGGAATGAGCTCGCGATAGTCTATATCGGCACTATGGGTAGAGTTGTGATCACCACCAGGGCAGGTATGTACGCCGATGCGTTGCCTCTCTTCGCTGCTAAAGGCTGAGAATACCTGGTTGTTGAGGTCGATAAATTGTTTGAGCAATCCTTTAGACGGATCCAGCTTGACAGCTAATCGACCTTCAGTGAAATCGACCTGCACCACCTGCGCGCCGTTATCAAAGCAAGAACGTATGTCAGCTACTGCATGCGTGATTAAATCATCGATAAATTCCTGCTGTGTGTACCCGTCTATACCATCTTGACCACCCTGCGGATATAGCAGCGACATTGCAGATGCTGATATAACCGCCTGCTTTACCGGTTTGGTTGCAAAGCGTTTCGCCCGAGGTAAATAACTACCGGCGTACAAACCATATTTAAACGGGCCGCTGGTCAGACGGGGGAGCTGCCTAGTATGGCCATCTTCAAAGGGTATAACTACTCCGTCTGGAGCCAGGTTATCGAGACCCTCCATCAGGTAGGTGGCGAAACTCGACTTTGCCTGCTCTCCATCGGATACAACAGGAGAACCGGTCTCCTCAAATCTGAATATGGTCTCTTTCACGGCATCATCAAATGCCTGATCCATGCTTGCACGATCTATCTGCCCATTGGCGAACTGCTGCATCGCTGACTGTAGTTCAGGCGACCTTGGCACGCTCCCGACCGGTTCAGTGGGTAGTAAACTCATGAATCACTCCCTATGCTTGCCATAAAAGACGATTGATTGTCGCACCAAAATTGACCACCGGTCAATGTAGCCTGCTATCTTCACTGATTAGCGTTACGAACAACGCCAGTCAGTTACACTGCACTGGTGAGAATACGGCACCCTTTATCCTCGACCAGTCAATTTACGCTACAACCATCATCAACTCAACACAAACAATAATACAAACACACCCATGAGCCATATCAAAAAGACCAAACAAGGCAGAGCCGGATACATCACGCTCGACAGACCGGCTGCATTGAATTCCCTCACTCATGACATGATTACCGACTTTCACAAGGCGTTGCGGTCGTATGAATCGGATTCAGACGTAGAGGTTATTGTGGTTCGTTCAAGTAATGAGCGAGCGTTTTGCGCCGGTGGTGATATGAAATCCACGCGACTGCTGGCACTTGATGAAAAGTGGCCGGAACTGCAGCTATTCTTCGAGCAGGAATATGCATTAAACCTGCACATAGCACAGTGCAAAAAACCCTATATCTCGCTCGTTAACGGCATCGCCATGGGCGGTGGCCTCGGACTGAGTGTGCACGGCAAGATCATGGTGGTGTCAGAAACAACCCGACTTGCCATGCCTGAGACAGCGATCGGATTTTTCCCTGATGTGGGTGGTTCATACTTTCTGAATCGTTTGACCCACGATGCAGGAAAATGGCTGTCCTTGACCGGACTCCCGGTTAGCGGCATTGAAGCTGCGACAGTCGGCCTTGCAACCCACTACGTACACTCAAGCCACTGGAATACACTGTCCACTGCCATTGAACAGACCGGCACAGCAGCACTGGACTCGATGCTACCGAAACTGGTCGAAGCTTCGATCGACCCGGAATTTAAGCCAGACGATTTCAAACAGCTTCTGCAGCAACGACGCAACTGGTTCAGTGCCACCACACACGATGAACTGGTTGGCAATCTGCGGCGTGCCAGTGAAAGTTCCATCGAGCCTACTGTGAGCGAAGATGCAGCAAAACTACTCAACCGTTTAAAAAGAATGTCGCCTCATGCCATGGATATAACGCGTCAATTACTTCAGGACGCAAAAGACCAGGATCTATCTGCCTGCCTGCAACTGGAACTACAGGTCGCTGCAAAGATCGTAAAACACCCTGATTTTTCAGAGGGTATCAGAGCGGTGCTGGTAGACAAGGAACCAGCAACCTGGAGCGCTAAAGAGCCGTAAATCTCAATAAAAGGCGACAGTCATTATCAAGTAAATCAGCATGTGGCCGCTACCCTGCCTTGACTGAAAAATGGCAGGATCGCTGAATTTCAAAAGACGACAGGCAAATCGTCTTGCCTGCCCTCCAGCGCACTGCTCCAGGATCAATAACTCAAGATCAATAGCTCAAGAGCAATAACTCGCGCGCATCCAGACAAGAGCGATAAAGCAAAGGCTTTTTTGTATCATTTCTAATTGTTGAAAGCTATAACAAACCTGCTCTGGCAAGTGGTATTTGACTGAACACGAATGGATAGTCAGTCAGGCTGCACAGTTGACAAATATTGACCGGAAACTTGGAGTATCAAGGATGAATGCCTCCATATTATCAATAGACCACACCCGCTCCAATGGAGATGACGCGGAACCAGTCAAGATTCTGGTCATCGATGACGACCTTGCCTGCGCCCAACGCGTTTCACACTATGCAAGGCAAAAATATCGCAACGCGGTTGTCGATACCTGCGATAACCCGGCGCAAGCCACTACGCTCTGCCTTTGCAACTCTTATGACCTGTTGCTGATAGACTACAATCTGCCGGGGCTTACCGGATCGGATTTTCTATATGAACTTCAGCGTACGATTGACGATCTGCCTCCACCGGCAATTGTTTTAGCAGCAGATGCACAAGCATCTGCCGCAGGTGACGCACTTCGAGCGAACGCCTATGACTTTCTCCCGAAAGGCCTGCTCACAAAACACTCCCTTGCTCGATCCATGGAAAATGCGATGGCCAGACATGGTCTTCACAAGTCGATACAACAACGATCCATTGCACTGGAGGAAACAAACAGATCACTGCAAGAGAAAAGCCGCGAGATCAGGGAGTTTTATCAAACCGTGTCGCACGAGGTCAAAACACCACTCGCCGCCAATCGGGAGTTCGTTTCTCTTGTGCGCGACGGTGTTCTCGGGCCAGTAACAGAAGAACAGGCGGAAGCGCTTGACTATGCATTAGCCAGCTGCGATCAGATAACCTCGCATTTTAATGCACTGGTAGAAGTAACACGTCTGGATGCCGGAAAAATAACACTACACAAAGAACCTATTGCGGTTAAATGTTTACTGAGACGCACCACAGCTGCCTGCGCACAGGCTATCGCCGACAGAAATATCGATGTTTCGCTATCAATTGATGATGAAAACCACAAAATCAACGTGGACGGAGACCGTTTGACCCAGGTTCTATCGAACCTGGTTTCAAATGCAGTCAAGTACACACCATCCGGTGGACATATAGAGATTTCTTTCGATTCAAGGCCGACATTTATACAGTTCTGCATTGCCGATTCGGGATGTGGTATCGACGAAAAGCACTGGAGTCATATATTCAATCGACTATATCAGGTGGGTGATGACAGGGATCACTCCTACTCCGGAGCCGGCATGGGCCTGGGGTTAAGTATAGCGTGCGACATAGTTAAACTCCACAGTGGACGCATATGGGTGGAAAGCAAGGTTGGCTCAGGAAGCCGGTTCTATATCAAATTGCCACAATAACAGCCATCAGGGATAGACCAGATATGAAAAAAAAGGTATTGCTTGTCGAAGATGATGAATCACTTGCACTGGCACTAAAGATACGTTTAGAAGCCATGGGATACAATCTTATCGCCGCGACCACTGTTGCAACTGCTATGTCAATGATAATCACCAGGAAACCTGAAATCTCGCTAATTGACATTAACCTGCCGGATGGATCCGGATTCTCACTCGCCAAGCAAATCCGCAATAATCCAAATGCCCAAAATATCCCGGTTATTTTTATCAGTGCCAACAGTAGCTCGGAGTACAAGGAAAAAGCGACATTCTATTCATCCGCACCGCTGCTTGAGAAACCATTCAGGGCGACCAGGCTGATTGAGTTTCTGGAAGGTTCGCACGCCACTGCTCTTTAGCAACAGACACTCTGCACCCGGCACTGGAACACACGCCATCGACGCCTCAGGCATAGATGGCGCGACTGCCACCGATCTCATTTAACACTGCAAGACTGTCTGTCGATTTCTCATGCAACACCATTCATCACCATGCAACATCAACACGATAGTTGGCGACAAGTGCCAGAACGTGAGACGATGGCGCAACTTCTAACATTGTGCACCCATGGCCACTGATTCTGACAACCGCCAGCTCGCTATTTTTTGTGATTTTGAAAATGTGGCGCTTGGCGTGAGAGACGCCCGCTACGCCAAATTCGATATCAGTCTCGTATTGGAGAGGCTGTTGGTGAAAGGCAGCATCGTCTACAAAAAAGCCTATTGTGACTGGGATCGTTACAAGGCTTTCAAAAGCGCCATTCATGAGGCATCGTTCGAACTGATAGAGATCCCGCATACTCGTCAGTCCGGTAAGAATTCAGCTGACATACGCATGGTAGTCGATGCACTGGACCTTTGTTACACCAAGCAGCACATAGACACGTTTGTTGTGATCAGTGGCGATTCAGACTTTTCACCCCTGGTTAGTAAGTTACGCGAGAACGCCAAAACGGTAATTGGCCTGGGAGTAAAGAACTCCACCTCTGATTTGCTAATCAACAACTGTGACGAATTTATTTTCTACGACGATCTGGTGCGCAGCGAAGCCAAGGTAAAAAAGCCCAAGCGCTCCAAGAAGGTTGCCAAGAAGAAACGCAAAACCACAGGCTCTGACACAGAGAGTACTGACACGGAGAGCACAGAGAGCAACGCGGATTCTGCAGATGCCGGTGACGCGGAAGAAGCACTGTCGATGGTGATCGCAACTATCCAGGCACTACAGGGCGAACGCGGCGGACGCAGTAAAGTCTGGGGTTCCATGATCAAGCAAACGATCAAGCGTCGACGACCAGGATTTAACGAGTCTTTCTACGGATTTCGCACCTTTGGCGACCTGCTGGAAGAAGCGCAAAGCAGAGGGCTTATTGAGATGGAACTGGACGAGCGATCCGGCGGCTATGTGGTACACAAAATCGTCAGCGAAGAATAGACCTTTAGGCAGCTAACTTCTGCTCGCACCCTGCAGGGCTGATTAGCCGCAGAGAGGCTTTTGCCTACTTTTCCCCCGCGTTGGCAAAGAGTGAAAAGCAGGTCCGCCTGAAAGCCATATCCTGTTATCTGCGCAACAACGCACCGCCCGACAGGGCGTAATTAACGAGTAACCTCAAACTTGTTCAAGGTAAAGGTGCCCTGCCCCCACCACATTTCGGTTCCCATTTCGATTGCAGCCATACAGAAGTCAGGGTCAAGTTTGTCTATCTGCAGCGCATCGGCGTTTTCAGCCGTCCATTGTTGCGTCCAGTCCACAAAGCGCTTCCAGTTAATCGTGCCACTGGTCGACGGCGTTTGCGCGGTAAACGCAATATAGTGCTTGTCGGAGCGGGGCTTGATATAGACATCCCATAGTTTGTCATCAACCATAACACCCGACACCGCGAGGTCACCGGGAGTTCTGATGTCGGGGTTATTGACCCAGATCATCATCTCGTACGCCCGGTTGTCTACGTCGTCGCAGGGCCCCTGAATATTGCAACTGTCGTGGAAGAACGATTCCAGCGCGACGTTACGCTCTGCGTCTGTGCCTGTCTCGCTAAAGTCATAAGTTACTACAAACTCGGGCAGGTTACGCACCAGCTCCGGCAGGCCCGTCTCCTCTTTCGATCCGGAAACATGGGTACCCAGTTTAGGGCCGTAAAACACCTCCGGATAGGCTTTGACTTCAAACTCTCCAAACTGCCCGGCATCGTTCTTACCCAGCCAGTCGTAAGTCCATGACGTTGATACAGAACCATCAATGTCTTCTGTAACATTGATAGTCTGCGTCCAGCTGTCGTCAGTCATGACCCTTGAGTTCCAGGTGTTGTTCAGAGCCACATAGTTGTCATAGGCGACGGACGGCCACGCCTCGCAGATACCCGTGTTGGATTTTATGGGCTGCAAGTCCTGTGATATTGGTGTGGTAATAGATACCGGCGAGGAAGTCGGACCGGCTACACCGTTGACTGTAGACTCAACATACCAGGTCAGATCGTTATCAAAGTAACCCATTGCTGTGGTACCGCTGCAGTTCCCCTCGCCTGTTTGACACCCGGCAGCAACAGGATCGAGCAATCGTTGATAACCGTTACCATTAACATCCTGAACCACTATCTTGTATTGTTCTGCATCGGCAACCGCGGGCCAGACAAACTCGGGCCTCGCAGTCTCCAGCAACCCCGCAGGTACCAGGGCTTGCGAGCCGTTGCCACTGCCCTCAGTAGAGCCGCCCGTAGTAGAGCCAGGTGAGTCAGCTGTCGTTGCAGGACCGGACGATCCACCACATGCGCCCAGCGCCGCGGCAGACAAAATGATCAAGGCAGATCTCTTAAGCAAAGTAACGCTCCCAAAGAGTCGAATGGCTGCGGGAAAAACCGGTGTCGGCACGGTATCGGCCAATTTCCGGATTATTGGATGCTTTACTTAAGAAATTGACAGATGTAGACCAATCCGGGACGAATTTTCACCCCGGATTGCCAACATGGGCGTACCTTTCAAACCTGTTGTCGCTGAAAATTTTTGATCGAGTGAGCTTCTGAGCAACTTCGCTTAAGTGTTCAACAATTCGTCGCCGATCTGCCGCGCGCGGTATTTCTACACTGCGGCAGGAGGTTCCAACGGCCACTTTCGAACTGCCCTGACTGTTAACCGGAACCGCTATGCCCGTGACGCCAGGCTCGAACTCATCACAAACTATCGCATAGCCCTGTGTCCGGCTTAAGCTAATTTGTTTTTTAATCAACTTCCTGTTCATCAACGTTTCAGGGGTGTAGCGGTCAAATTGGGTTGTATCAACGGTTTGCCCCGACCATGATGCACTACCCAACGACAGCAGAGCGCGACCTATGGCGGTGTGCAATAAAGGCAGCTTGCTACCCACCGTAAAGCCAAATGTGACTTCATCATCCTGCAAAGTCGATTGAGCCACATACATTGCGCAACCACTGTCGACTATTGCCAGCGACACGGGCGTACGGATGCGCGCCGCGCAGGTATTAAGAAGCGGCTGAACCACTGTGCCGAACTGATGGCCGCGCAGGAAACTACCTGCCAGCGTCAGCACTTTGGGCGAAAGCGAAAAGTGCTTGTTGTCACGGCAGGCATAGCCCAGATGCACCAGCGTCAGGGTAAGGCGTCGAACAGTTGCACGGTCAAGACCGGTGACTCTGGCAATATCTGCCAGGGAAAGGCGCGAGTGCTGGTCATCGAAGGCACGCAATACTGCCATGCCTTTGGCAAACGTCGATGAAATATCGCGATCTGAAAATTCTCTTTTCATGCCGTTACCGGGTTTCACTAGAAACCATCTATAAACTCCACAGTAAAACCATTGCACTTGCGCTGTGCTATGGATTACTATCCTAGCATGTTGTGCGTTATTCGACCATTTGGTCGAAACCGCAGCCAGCCCGGGAACAGGCTCCGGGTAGCCGAGCAGGAACGAGGTTCGCAGCACCGGCACAGTTCATCTGTCACGACACATACGGAATTCTCGATGATAAGCCAAAAGCTTAACGACACACTCACTCGCACCGGGCCGGGTACCGAAGCCGGCAGTGTATTGCGTCACTACTGGCATCCGGCAGCACTCAGCGATGAACTGAACCAGCCGCGACCGGTGGTGCCGGTGACTCTGCTGGGCGAGCAGTTGGTGCTGTTTCGCGACAGCGAGGGCAAACTCGGGCTAATCGATCGCGCCTGTCCGCATCGCGGTGCAGACCTCTGTTATGGCAGACTCGAAGACAACGGCCTGCGCTGCCCTTTTCATGGCTGGCACTTCAACCGCGACGGACAGTGTGTGGAGCAACCGGGTGAACCGGAAGGCTCAACCATGTATCAACGCATACAGACAACGTCCTACCCGGTCGTCGAGAAAAACGGCATTGTCTTCGCCTACATGGGACCCGGTGAACCACCCGCATTTCCAAACTTCGATTGCTTCCGCGCGCCAGACACACATGTATTTGCGTTCAAGGGACTATGGGCGTGCAACTGGCTACAGGCCATGGAAGTAGGTATTGATCCGGCGCATGCTTCTTTTCTGCATCGATTCCTTGAAGACGAAGATCCACAAGACGCATACGGTAAACAGTTTCGCGACAAGGCGGCGGATACGAACATACCGATGACGCAACTGCTGCGCGAGTATCCACGGCCGGAAATATCAGTGGAAGAAACAGACTATGGTATGCGCATCGTCGCCTTGCGTCACTTGAACAACGGCAAAACCCACGTGCGCATCACCAACCAGATTTTCCCGGAGGCGATCAGTATCCCGATGTCACGCGAGATGATCATCACCCAGTGGCATGTGCCAATTGACGACGAAAACTGCTACTGGTATTCCATGTTTACGAGCTTTGATAAACCGGTCGATAAAAAACTGATGCGCGACCAACGACTCAGGGAACATCGGCTGCCAGACTACGCCCCGATAAAAAATAAATCGAACTTCTATGGCTTCAACCCCGACGAGCAGCGACATACCACTTATACCGGTATGGGGCTGGACATCAACGTTCACGATCAGTGGGCAGTTGAAAGCCCGGGGCGCATAGCCGACCGAACCCGGGAACACCTGGGTACGACCGATGTCGCTATTATCCAGTATCGTCGCATGCTGCGCGCCGCAATCAAAAACCTCAACGAAGGCAATAGCAGCGAACTGCCAATGATGAATGGCAGCGATCATATCTGTGGACCCGTATCGAACGATACCATCGCAGAAAAAGATCGCTGGCAACAGGCATCCGCTGATAGCGACACTGAACGAAGAGCGCATTGCAACGACTGGGATGCCACCATTCCAGTCAGCGACACGCGTACCGCTTCAGTCAGTAATTAAAGCTGAACGCGCTATGACAAGCATTCGCAAAAAATTGACTGCTGGTGCACTGGCGCAACGCCACTTGCTGAGTGACAGCAAGCTGGAAGCAGCCATTGAACTGCTAACGCGTCTGGCTGCCAGTAACCTTGACCCGGGTCTCGACACGAGCCACCAATCAAACCTCGAGACAAACCGTGCGACACAGCCTGAACTTGAAACCGTTCGGGTACTGTTTGCTGACCAACACGGCGTGCTTCGAGGCAAGACCATTGTCGCTAGCGCACTGTCTTCCCTCTTTGAACAAGGCATTGCTGCACCATCAACGCTGTTATTGAAAGATACGTCTCATAGAACAGTTTTTCCGGTCTGGTCGGAAAACCCCGGTATAGACGGTGGCATGGGCGGTGCCGGAGATATATTACTGGTGCCCGATGCTGCGACTTTTCGGGTACTGCCATGGTCGCCACACTCTGCATGGATCTTTTGTGATCCGTATTTTAAGTCAGGAGAATCAATACCGTTTGCACCGCGCAGTGTATTGCAAAATGCGATAGACAAACTGGGCGCCAGTGGCTACCGCATGCTCACCGGGCTTGAAGTCGAGTTTCATGTGCTGCAAACCATTGACGCCAGACTCGACCCCGCTGGCAGCACCATGCCGGGGCAACCACCGGTAACTCGATACCTGGCACAGGGGTATCAGTTCTTAACCGAAACCCGCTATAGCGAACTTGAGTCGATTACCGATGTCCTGCGTCGACACTGTCAGTCACTTGAACTACCGATACGCTCGATGGAAATCGAGATGGGCCCCAGTCAGCTTGAGTTTACCTTTGACCCGGCTGACCCCATGACCCACGCCGATAACATGATGATGTTCCGCACCATGGTAAAAGAAGTGTGCGCCAGCCAGGGATTGCATGCCACATTTATGTGCAAGCCCAATATAGAAAACATCGCCGCCAGTGGCTGGCACCTGCATCAGTCTATTCTGGATCAGCAGACGGGCAACAACCTGATGGTGCCACCTTCACACAATGAACTCAGTAGCGTGGCCAGCGGCTGGATAGCCGGTCTGCTCAAACACGCTGCTGATTGCTGTCTGCTAACCACACCGACAGTTAACGGGTATAAACGCTATCGTCCACATCAACTGGCACCGGATCGAATACAGTGGGGCCGCGATAACCGCGGTGCGATGATTCGTGCATTAACCACACCGGGCGACAACGCGTCACGCGTGGAGAATCGCGTGGCGGAGCCCACCGCCAATCCATACTATTACTTTGCCAGCCAGATACTGTCCGGCCTTGACGGCGTTAATCGAAATCTGTCAGCACCTGCTGCGGTTGAGACGCCCTACGACAGCGACGCAGAAGTGTTGCCAGACAGTTTACTCAGCGCTATCGAACGCTTCGAGCAATCTGATTTTCTACGAGCTGAACTGGGCGATGTCTTTGTTGACTACCTGAGCCGCATACGACGCGCCGAGTGGGAGCGTTATCATATTGCCGTGTCCGAGTGGGAACAGGCAGAGTATTTTAATTTGTATTAATGATGCTCATGACTGAAGATTGTTAATGTGTTCCTCGTGCCCTGATGCACCGACCGATTGCAATTGCGTAAAACGCGAGTACATTGGCATCAGCATCCCGTATCTATATTGTATGAATGCCGGTTCACCCGTCCTGCTTAAACAACGCGGGTTAAACAACATGGGTTAAACAACACGGGTTAAACAACGCTTCTTCAGCAACGCGGGTTAAATTACGCGGGTTAACAAAAATCAGAAAGGCAATGTCTTGCACCCTGTGTGCTAACCACGGACTAGAATCGCGCTATGCAAAGATACGGGCAGAAATTCGGGCAGAAATTCAGATTTCCCGCTGACGCCGACGACGAAGAAAAAGCCCTGCGCGCGCAGGTGCGCGGTTTCCTGCAAATTCAACGCGACAAAGGCGGCTTCACGCCGTGTGCAGACTGCTGGGTAAGCGGTGCCAATCCGGCTTTTAGCGCCATGCTCGGTCAGCAGGGATGGCTGGGCATGACATGGCCAAGACAATACGGTGGACAGGGGCGTACTGCACTGCACCGACTGGTGGTAACAGAAGAGCTGTTGGCGGCTGGTGCGCCTGTCGCCGCACACTGGGTGGCAGATCGACAGACCGGTGCACAAATACTGCGCTATGGAACCGAAGCTCAGAAGCAGGAGATTCTTCCACCAATGGCCGCGGGAACCTCGTTTGCCGCTATCGGGATGAGTGAACCACAGGCGGGATCAGATCTGGCAGCAGTTGCAACCCGTGCAGAAAAAGATAGCAATGGCAACTGGATAATGAATGGCCGAAAAATATGGTCAACGGGCGCTCACATCAGTGACTACATGATCGTGCTGGCACGCACCTCTGCCGCCGACGGTCGCAATAGACAGGTTGGCTTATCACAGTTTCTGGTGCCATTGAAAACAGCTGGAATAGAAATCACCGGCATACGCGATCTGGCTGGTAGCATCCATTTTAATGAAACCCTTTTCGATCATGTGAAGCTTGGTCACGATGCGTTACTTGGAACCGAGGGCAACGGTTGGGCGCAGTGCATGGGCGAGCTCGCCACCGAGCGCTCGGGGCCTGAAAGATTCATGACAACTTTTATCGTTCTGGAGCGAGCCCTGGAGACGCTCAAAGGGCAACTGGACGATCAGAGTATTGCAATAGTCGGGCGGCTTATTGCGCATCTCACGTCGCTTCGACGCATGTCTCGGGGTATAGCGCTTTTAATCCAGCGGGGTGACAGCCCTGACACAGAAGCTGCACTGGTAAAACAAATGGGCAACGTCATCGAAAAGGACATACTCAACGATGTACGCCAGTTGCTGGCCATGGTACCCAGACCACAGTGGCCGGACAGTCTCGCTATGCTATTAGACGATGCAACACTTAGGCTACCTTCACACACGTTGCGAGGCGGCACAACGGAAATTCTACGCGGAATCATTGCACGCCAGCTCGGACTTCGGTAATGGATAAATTAATCGATGCCAGCGTAGCCCGAATATTTAACGACCACTCGGATAACGCAATAGCACTGTGGAGTGCTTTGGAAGAAAGTGAGTTGACCAAAGCCTGGATTCCGCAATCGATGGGTGGTGCCGGACTTTCAGTAACCGATGTTTTCGGATTAATTAGACTAAGCGGCACCGCGGTACAATCAGTCCCATTTACCGAAACGCTACTCGCCAGTTACCTGCTGTCGTCAGCTGGTTTGCCAACACCAGCCGGACCTGTCTCCATTGCGTCCACGCCGGATATCGCCCGCTACAGCGAAAACGATACACACGACAGTGTAAATAACGGTTCGACCGGCAATGTATTCAACGTCGCAACCAGCATTGAAGTACCTTTCGGCAATACGGTAGATTACGTGGCAGCGATGACCGGCAATACGAGCGTTTCGTTATTTAGAGTCACTGATGCTCAACCGGTCAGCTCTGTTGGCAGCGACCCCCTGTACAAACTTTCACTGGATACTGTAGAACCCGAATCCACTGCAGCATTACCTGATGGCTTTTCGATCGAGACGTTTGGCCGCACAGGGGCTCTGGCACGCGCCGCACAAATGTGTGGTGCAATGGATGCCATTGTTGATCTGACGCTCACACACACCGCAACGCGCGAACAGTTTGGCCGACCGCTGGCAAAATTTCAGGCTGTACAACACTTGCTGGCGGAAATTGCCGGTGAAGCAGCCGCCAGCTCGGCCATCGTCGAAGCTGCCGTTGAAGCATTTGAACAATTAAATCGACCAGACTTTCGCACCACAGCAAGTGCCAAGGCCAGAACCAGTGAAGCTGCCGGTATTATTGCTGCCAATGCCCATCAGGCACATGGAGCAATCGGCTACACCCAGGAATATGCACTCTCCGCCTACACGCGACGACTCTGGCGCTGGCGTGAGGAGTTTGGCAATGAAACACAATGGGCACTGGCGCTGGGCAAAGATTACCTGCGCGCGGATGCCGGTACACTCACTGAAGAATTCCTGGTGTAACAGCACACTGCTGTCGCCGCCCTTGCTCTATCAATTATCAGAGCTCTATCAATCACAAGAGCTCTATCCATCACCAGGACCACTGACCAACCCTTACCAAAAACACCGGAGCTAATATGTCGCACAGTGTCGAATACCAGCAGCAGGGTCGAATTGTTCATCTTTTACTCAACCGGCCCGACACACGCAATGCACTCAGTGCCGATGTGATCGAGGGCCTTGTGTCTGGTTTGAACCGCGCCAACGATGACAGCGGTGTAAGTTGCGTTGTTATTTCGGGTGCCGGTAAAGGCTTTTCCTCGGGCGGAAACCTCGATGAGATAAAAGCGATGACAACAACCCAAAATATGTCTGAACCGGAACTCAAGGCCTGGTACACCGACGGTATACAGCAAATACCGCTGACATTACATCGCGTTGACGTTGTTACAATAGCTGCAGTACACGGACACGCTATCGGCGCAGGCTGCGACCTCGCAGCGATGTGCGACCTGCGCATTGCCGCAGACACAGCCAGTTTTGCCGAGAGCTTCTTGCGCGTAGGTATTATCCCCGGTGACGGCGGGGCCTGGTTTCTGCCACGGGTTGTCGGTATGGCACGAGCCAGAGAGATGTTATTCACCGCTAACCCGGTAAAGGCCAACAAGGCGCTGCACTGGGGACTCGTCAGCGAGGTGGTAAGCGAAGAGGGTTTGCTGCCAGCCGCAATGGCTGCAGCAGAGAACATCGCCAATCTGCCACCTCAGGCACTGCGCAAGGCCAAACAGCTGATACGCAAAAGCGAGACACTGTCACTGTCGGACAGTCTGGATATGGCGGCGACGATGCAGGCACAGCTACAGCAACTCGATGATCATCATGAGGCAATCGATGCAATACGAGAAAAGCGCCAGCCCGTGTTTACCGGTAGCCAGCAACCAGCCTCGGAATGAATTATCTACTGCGCTGATACACAACCGACAGGTGTCTATTTTTTCCGTAAACTCCTATAATCAACACTGGCAATCCACGCGGCAGAATTTTCAGTTACGCGAATGCACCCTGTCTCTCAATACACGGTGGCTCGCTACACGGAAATCTACCGCCAGGTCCTAATTTACTTGCTTACACCTGAATTACAGCGGGGCCCCGATATCCGGGGCTACCGCAGCTGGTTTACGACACCCGGCTACAGGCTTCTTTTGCATTATTTTAATCTGGCAACTTCTTTTTTTTTATCAGACCCCGCTTGTAATATACGACGCGTAATACCTGGGCTCGTAACACCAGGCTTGTAATTCCGGCTTCAACTTTAATTTTGAATTTGTCGCGCCTGCAGCGGCTCTTACTTGCCCGACAGTCGGGCACTGGAACACCTATGGCTACAATTGTGAACGTTTGTCTGGCAATCATGTTCGTCGTACTGGCGTTCTCTGCCACATTTTTGATGTATCACTTGTGGGGCTATCCATTCGATCATAAAACCCATCGCAGCTCGGCGCCCCGATGGGCGATGGCCTTGCATCGCTTAATGGGCTGGATGTTCGTGGCAATCTATATTTATCTGATGATACAAATGGTGCCGCGCATGTGGACCTACCAGATAGAATTGCCAGCGCGTACGGTATTTCATTTGGTACTGGGCTACAGCATTGGTGCGTTGTTAATCGGCAAGATAATGGTTGTACGCTTTTTTAAACACCTTGAATCCGCTCTTGCACCGGCAATGGGCACCACTTTGCTGGTCCTGACAGTTGTATTAATGGGCCTGGCCCTGCCCTCTGTGTGGCGAGAGCAGGTGCTGGCAAAGCAGGCGATGGGCGGCGACGGATTTTCTGAAGAGCGCTTGCAGCGCGTTCGTGCTCAACTCCCTGACATTGGCTACGATCAACAAACAGTTGACGAAATAGCCAGCCCGCGGGGTCTGTTTTCCGGACGGCAGTTATTGCGCAGCAAATGTGTGCAATGCCACGACCTGCGAACCATACTGGCTCGCCCGCGAACGGCTAAAAACTGGCGTGACACAGTGGAGCGCATGGCCAATAGAGCAACCGTAGTTACCTCATTTACCGAGACGGAAAAGGCCCGCATTACCGCGTACCTGGTTGCCATTACACCGACACTGCAAAACTCGATCATGGAACAGCGCAAGCAGCAATCCGCGTCAGCTGATAGCGCCGCCGCTGCTAAAAAAGTCAGCGCCATGCCAATGGATGACGACCCCAACTTCGACGTCGTTGCTGCGCAAGAGGTTTTCAACAGCAAGTGCTCGCTTTGTCATTCACAGGATCTGGCGCTGCAGAAGACCTTTGAAAACACTGACGAGGTATCAACGCTGGTGACCCGCATGGTGGCAAACGGATTGTCCGCCAGCGAGGCTGAGCTCGAACAGATCATCCGCTTTCTGAGACAGCACCATAATCTCGCAGCGGCTCCTGCGACTGAACCCGCAACCAGTCAGACAGACGTGGCTGCAACCGCAACCGAGATGCCGGCACTGGCACTGCAAAGTGGCTGCACCGGTTGTCACGCTATCGACAGCCAACTGGTAGGGCCCGGCTGGTCGGACGTTGCAGCACGCTATCGCGACGATGATGACGCCCGGCAAAAACTTATCGACGCGATCAAGAATGGCGGTGCCGTTAACTGGGTTGATCAAACCGGTGGCATACCAATGCCGGCCAATTTTCCACGCGTCAGTCAGGAGGATACGGAAGCTCTGGTCGACTTCATTCTGGCGCTGCCATAGTCATGCAGCCGAATCGCGTGCCTTGCCATCCACAAAAAGGCCCGGTTCATTAGCAGGCCTCGAAAGCCCCCTGGCAGTTTACCTCGGGGCTATTCCTTGGGGGCCATTCCTCGGGGCTATTCCTTGGGGGTCATTCCTCGGGGCCATTTCGATGCATTCGACCGTTAATGCTGCAGCGACGTCGAGCACGCCGCATCGAAAAGGAAAGCTGCCTATAGCCAAACGCACATCTGGACAATTTTTTTAGCGTTGTGCATTATTTGTCATAGTTGGAAACACTCAACTGTGCAAACAGTTGGGTATTAGCCAAAATTGGCGACCACATCATGTTTGATAACAACACATGCGCCTAAGCTATCGACGCACGCAACGCTCAACAGGTATGCTCTTCTTATCTCGATGTGCACACGTTGCTCCCCTACAACAAACGTCGCAGTGCCGGACGCGAACCATTATAGATAAGTGATGAAAAAAACAACATATGCTACCTGCACTCTCGTGAGTGCCCTGCCATTCATACTGCTGGCCTGCTCAACCAATAGTAATCTGCCGGAGCTCCCGCAGGTTCCAATAGACGCAGAATTTCCGGAAATAGCGGCACTTCCCCAGTTGCCGGATCCCGCCCGTGCACCCGAGCTTCCGCAGGCACCCGAGCTTCCGCAGGCACCCGAGCTTCCGCAGGCAACCGAGCTTCCGCAGGCAACCGAGCTACCGCAGGCAACCGAGCTACCGCAGGCACCCGAGCTTTCGCAGGTTACCGAAGTCCCGCAATCAACCGAGCTTGCGCAGGCAACCGACCTTCTGCAATCACCCGAGCTTCCGCAGGCGACCGACCTTCCGCAAGCAACCGACCTTCCGCAAGCAACCGACCTTCTGCAATCACCCGAACTTCCGCAAGAAACCGCGCTTCCGCAGCTGCCAGAACTTGCGGATCAAACAGATTTCCAGCAGCCAGAGCTTTCGCAATCAGGTGAAGTTCCAGTGGTAGAAATTCTCGATGTGGATATACAGCCAGTCACACAGGCTGAACTTCCACCAGTGCCAAACAATTCGCAGGATTTCGCCAGCCTCACGCCGGCCGAGAATGCTCTCCCTTCTGTGGAAACACTAGAGGACAATGGGACCCGGCCCAACACCTTTATGTCAACAGACGGACCACCCGACAGTAGCATGGATCTGCCACTTCAGTTAGTTGCAAATGACCTTGCCAAAGGACTCTCCTTTGTTCCCAGCATGGACCCGTCTCTGGTTTCGATCAGGATATCAACGCCTGGTTCCGAATTTGACAATAGAGTCAAAAGCTCCATGGAAAGCGTAGGTTACAACTTTTCTTTCGGCCACAAGTCAGACCAGCGACAACACCTCACCACTGCCTTTCTGGCTACCAAAGAGGAGCAACAACTTCGTTCTCTGCTCGCAATCATGGCGATCAACGGCACCCTGATTAAACGGACCTACCAGATACAGGACAATACAATCGAGCCACTGACATCATATATCTTCCACGGCATTAGTCCGGTGCGTGTTGTCTCGAACGATCTGGTAGAAGTGCTTTAATTTGTGCCTGTAAGTAGTGCGGCAGAAAATTCGTCGTTGTTGTTTACGCAGCAGACGTACTATGCGCAGCCTCCGTTTTTTCTATAGGCAGACGATCATTTTCGGGGTGAACAGCTGGTTCGCCAACCCGAAAATGGTCGATACACCCGCACCGTCATAGCTCGCGCCAATGAGGTGCAGCCGCTCCGGACCTGTTCTGAAATAGAGCCCCTCCCGGGTGCTGTACATCTCACCAAATCAAGCTGCTGCACCAAACCGAAACTACCCGGGTCGCTGATCGCTGAATGCCGTTAAAAGCGCTGAATGACTGAAAGTAACATTGCACAAACTGGTAGCGCGTCTGATTCTGACAACTATTACACTGCTTTTACCTGCTCGCTGGAACAATTCTGCCAGCGCTGAGTACACGGTAGCAGGAATCGTTTGTTGATAGTGCTATCATAGGAAGTGTGATCTGCGTCTCGCTCTGGTGGAGAAGCAGGTAGAGAATCACTTGATCGAACGGCTTATGTTCCGCGCGTGCGTATTAAGCTTTCATCTGCAGGAGCAGCTGGGAAAGCGGAAGGAGCAGTCGGGAAGCAAATGGAAGAGCAACAGGCAAAACCACAGGTGAACGTTCAATTTATGTGAATAGATTACACAGTCGCGATTTACCTCGACGGCGAATACTGCAACCTCCGCCAACCCTGCAGGGTGGTTAAAACGCAATTTACAGTCAGTGACTATCAGAGAGAGGTGGTTCATGCATACCGCAATTTTCACAGCTATCACACTAACAGTAACGTTGGTTACGAACCTGTCTATCGCGAACACAATCACACCCAACGAACACTTTAAGATCGAGGATCCGGCAGATATCAGCGCAGAGGAAGCGGAAGCGCTGTACCAGTCCATCATCAATCGCATGAGGACTGGATACGCTAACTCAGACTATCTGGCTGCGAAGCAATACAGTCGGTGGACTCGCTTTAACGACCAGCCCTATCTGTCCCCCGGGCATGGCAATCGATACCTGAGTAATTATGGCAATCGCATAGCATCCAACTATCTGGACCTGCAACCCGGAGAGCAAATGGCAAAGGGTGCGATCATCGCCAAGGATAGTTTCACAGCTAAAAAAGACGGCACCTTGTTACCGGGTGCGCTGTTCCTGATGGAGAAACTCGATAGTGGTGTCAAGGCAGAGTACGGTGACTGGCGTTACGTGATGGTTCTGCCAGATGGAGCCGTGTTGGGAGACAGCGAGGGTGCCAACGCCCAATCCATGCATTTTTGCCACACGTGTCATGTCGCAGTTAAATCCACCGATTATCTGTTTTTTCTACCTGAGAAAAAGTAACGGCTTAGCTCTTTAGTATAGCTCTTTTGTATAGATCTTTCGTACAGCTCTTTTATGTAGCTATCAGGCTTCCTGCTTGTCGCGAGAAGTCAGCCATACCAACGCCGCTCCGGCCAGCATTAAAAACGGAATCATTGCCATGTTAACCGCATTCCAGCCGTTAACCGCTGTACCACCAGAGCAATTCAACAAGCCGCCCGAAGCAAGACTCGCAAGCGTTACGCAGCCAAACACTATCATGTCATTCAAACCCTGAGTCCGTCCTCGTTCGTGCGCGGCATGTGCCGTGGCCAGCAGCGTGGTGGCACCAATAAATCCAAAGTTCCAGCCAATCCCCAGTAAGATAAGAGCTATAAAAAAATTGGACAGCTCGACACCAGCCAGTGCAACCATTCCAGCTGCTGCCAGAATAAAAAGACCCGCTGTTATTATTCGTGGCGCTCCAAAACGAACAATCAGGTGCCCGGTAAAAAACGACGGAATAAACATCGCCAGTACGTGAGCAGATACGATATCGTTTGCATTGTTGTTGGTAAACCCGCAGCCGAGTACAGCCAGTGGCGTCGATGTCATTACCAGATTCATCAGAGAATAGGCAACCATTGCGCAGATAATTGCTACCAGCACCGTCGGATTTCTTAGCAGTTCCATTCGTGTTCTGCCCCGAGGGGTCGGTGCAACAGACTGCCGGTGCTGATCTGCGTCGGGAAGATCAAGAAACTGAAACAGAAAGAGGCCAGTCAAATTTATAACGATGATGGCCAGATAGGTACCGAGAAACGGTGTCGGTGGCAGCATAGAGCCAATAAGCGGCAGGAACGATGTATCAAAAACCAGTTTGTTCAGCTGTGGCCCGAATATCGCGGACGCCAGACCTCCAGCCATGACATAGGAAATTGCCTTGGGTCGAAAGCTTTCGGACGCGGAATCAGCCGCTGCAAATCTGTAAAAACCCTGCGCCGACATATAGATACCCGTGAAATAGGAGCCCAGCAACAGCAATTCAAATGACTTTATTAACAGAGCATAAGCAGAAATTGACGCACCGATTGCGCCGCCAACGGCACCAATAACAAAACCGAACCTGCGCCCCTTGCGTTGCATTAACGGTGAAATCCATGGCGCAGTAGTCATTGAACCGAACACCACGAATGAGATCGGCAATGTGGCAAAACAGGGATTGCCAGCCAGCATGCCACCGGCAAGACCGCCTACCACAAACACCATGGGCATCTGCGCGCCCAGAAACGCCTGTGCGGCAACCAGCACCGCGACATTGCGCCGGGTGCGCGCGTCATCAATGTTTGACATGAAGTGGATTCCCGATCAGGTCTGAACCTCACTCGCACCTGGATTCCCACCTGAGAGGCTGTCCGGGTACGAATGATCTACTGCTGATTTCCCTCTAACACGAAGATTGGCCTGCGATGACATCAAAGTACGCCGGGTCAAACACGGGCCCAGGGAAACAAACGTCGGTGCTATTATCTCGCCACGTAACAGGATACGCTGTTATCGTATTTATAGAGCAAAAGTCACGCATGGTATATCAGTTGCGGAAAATTTGTGGTCGAGCCTGGCTCTGTAACTGCACATCCTGACTGCGTCTGGCGTGTGTGGAATGCTTGCCCCTGTTGTTCAATCTAACGACTCTGGTAACAAAAGAAAGTCACCGCGCTTGATCACGCAATCGACAATAGAGCCGCTTGCCAGTTGTCGCAGATATTGCAAATCATCGACGCTGGCAATCGCAGACAGTGACCAGTCGCTGTTTAATCGAATTTCGATCTCGGAATTTACCCCCTGAAATGCGACATCCCCTAACTGACCAGATAAGGAAACCGTATCAGCGGCCGGTAAATATCCGTTGGCAACTATCTTGAGTTTCTCAGGGCGCAATCCAAGTTTCCAGCCAACCGGCTGAGCGTTGTTAAGTAACTGCCAGGTACTGTCAGTGACATCATGTATTTCAATCAAACCAAAGTCAGCACTTTCTGCCAGTACAGTATTTCCCTCTACAGTCACTGTACGCACATCAAACAGGTTTATCTTGCCGATAAAATCCGCTACGAACGTATCTACAGGACGATGATACAGCTCCTCCGGTGAAGCAATTTGCCTTACCCTGCCCTGATCAAGTACGGCAATTCGATCAGACATCGCCATCGCTTCATTTTGATCATGAGTAACGATAATAAAAGTTACCCCGACACTCTCCTGCAGCTTGACAAGCTCAAGACGCATCTGATCACGCAATTTGGCATCCAGTGCAGACAAAGGCTCATCGAGTAACAATACCCGTGGCTGCATGACCAGTGCACGCGCCAGTGCAACGCGTTGTCTCTGCCCGCCTGATAGTTGATGTGGCTTGCGATCGCGCTGTTCCAGCAAGTGAACCTGCGCAAGTGCTTGTTCAACTTTACGATTAATTTCAGATGATGCGACGCGACGTGCTTTCAATCCATAGGCAACATTATTTTCTACAGTCATATGTGGAAAAACAGCATAGGACTGGAAAACCATATTAATCGGGCGCTTATTAGCCGGTATTTTGGCAATACTTGCATCATCCAGTAAAATATCGCCCGAGTCTGGCAACTCAAGACCGGCTATCATTCGCAGCAGTGTCGATTTGCCGCATCCGGACGGCCCCAGCAAAGCAAAGATTTCCCCACTGCCAACCTGCAACGACACATCGTCAACCGCGACTACCCTGGAAAATTTCTTGGTCAGGTTTCTTATATCCAGCAACACATCGGAGTGGGTATTCATGAAGCTACCGGCTCGCGTTGCGTACGAACTGCTAAAGCGGTCAGCACGAGGGTGATAACAATCAACACTGTAGACGCCGCATTTATTTCGGGGGTTACAGAAAATCGCACCATTGAATAAACCTTTACCGGAAACGTCACCGTATTGGGTCCGGATGTGAAAAACGTTATCACAAAGTCATCCAGCGACAGTGTAAAAGCCAGCAGTGCGCCAGCTACAATACCCGGCTTTAAATGTGGCAGGATAATATCGCGGTACACCATGCGGGTACTGGCGCCAAGGTCAATTGCCGCCTCTTCAAGCTCTTTATTAAAGCTTTGCAAACGGGTTCTAATGACCATGGCTGCAAATGGAAAAGCGAAAGTTGTATGCGCCACAGTGATATTAACCAGGTTTAAGGGCCATACAAGATCGCCAGTGGCAAGCCACCCCATTTTCGAAAAAAACATCGCCAGCGAAACCCCCATACAGATTTCCGGTATGACAATCGGCAGCGATACCATGCCTTCGACCGCAGGTTTGAACGGAAACCTGAACCGCCAAAGAAGAATTGCCGTCATGGTACCGAGTATGACACTGAGCACCGTAGTGATCACAGCGATGGTTAAGCTGTTGACAAAAGCCTCGACGAGCTGACTATTGGCAAAGGCTTTTTCATAGTACTTGGTGGTAAAGCCACGCCAGACAACGTTACCTCCACGACGCGAATTATTGAACGAGAAAATAATCAGCACAACAATTGGCGCATATAAAAATATGATGGTCAGTAAAAACACCAGTTTTAACTGCCACTTGCGGGCATAGTCGAATGGTGCAGCCTTGCGGTTTTTTGTGAATAACACTAGGCAGCTCTCCGCGACTGACGAATATCATAGAAAGATTTGATCGCCAGCAAAACAAACGTAATGTACAGAAGAAACAGCGACAACGCGGAGCCAAACGGCCAGTCATTGGCTTTTTTAAACTGTCGCTCAATAACGTTTGCAATCATATCGACTTGCCCGCGCCCGAGAAGATCAGGTGTTAGAAACTGACCAAGCGTCGGTACAAAGGTAATGATCGCGGCAGTAATCAGCCCCCCCATTGTCATTGGTACCAGAACCTTGAAAAACGTTCTCACTTGACCAGCGCCAAGATCAAGGCTCGCCTCCAGACAGGACTTGTCGATGCGTTCAAGTGCGGCATAGATAGGCAGTACGCTGAATGGCAACATAATGTACACAAGACCGAACACCACACCGAAGGGCGTGCCCAAAAACGTTAGCGGTTTGTAGCTTGCCGCTATCAATCCTTCAAGCCCGACCAGCTGCAACAGAGAATGAGTGGATTCCCATAGCCACTGCAGCGCCTGGTTCAGCCTGCCACGGGTACCCAGTATATTCAGCAGTGCATAGGTACGAATGAGCAGATTGGTCCAGAAAGGCAGCATGATCAACAATAGCAACCATGGTTTGGCACGCGGGCTCGCCGATGCAATCACCATCGCCACCAGATAACCGACCGTCAGGCAAATTAACGTGGAAACCATTGACATCCACAGCGTACGCCACAGCAATACAAGAATTTCCGGCTGAAAAATGCGTGCGTAGTTGTTGAGGGTACCAGTGAACTCAACGTCGACAATGGAGGTGTTTTCCCCAAAACTGTATTGCCAGACTATCGCGAGAGGGAAGAGAAAAAATACTAACAACCAGCCAAGCGTTGGCAGGCTGAAAAAAGTAAATGTAAGTGGACTGCGGCGCCAGTTGTCCATTGATCAGTTTATTAGAGGCAAGGTGGTTATACGCCCATCAGAGTCGAGCCGCGCACCCTGCAAAAAGTGCAGGGAAATTATTCAGGATAATCTGGAGTTGTGTACCGCTGCCTCACAGGAGGCAGCGGCATTCCAACAGAGAAAGTATGTTGATTTATCCAGCCGCTTTAATTCGAGTCCACGCATCATCGATCTTCCGCACCACGTCCTGACCCGGGAAGAGCGATACCTCGGAGGCCTCGATGGTTGCCTGATCCGGAAAAATGGCTGGATTGTTCAAATAATCATCTGGCAGATGCTCACGCGAGGCGTCATTCGGTGATGCATAGAATATAAACTCGGCTATTTCCGCACCAACTTTGGCATCCAGAATGTGATCGATCATTGCGTGCGCATTGTCGATATTTTTTGCACCTTTGGGAATACACAATGCATCCTCCCATAGAAGTCCACCTTCCTTTGGTACCACATAGCCGAGATCATCGTCCTCATCCATTGCCTGCAGAATATCTCCATTCCATTCCATAGCGATATCCACTTCACCTGCCAGCAGAAGATCCTGACCGTTATCAGGCGCAAATGCAGCGACATTGGATTTTTGTGCAAGCAGCATCGCCTCCGCTGCGGCGATGTTTTCATCGGACCAGTCATTCAAAGACTTGCCCATTGCTTTCAGTGCCATTTGAAAATTGGTCTGCGCATCACCCATCAACGCGATACGACCGGCGTACTTGTCTGAAGCAAGCACATCATTCCAGCTCGTCAGTTCTTCAACAGCAGACTTTCTGTAACCCAGGCCTATCGTTCCCCACATGTAGGGCATGCTGTATTTGCGGCCCGGATCAAAAGCCGGATTCATAAATGCAGAACCAACATTCCCGATATTGGATATCTTTGAATGATCAATTGGCAGCAGCATGTCCGCGAGCAGCATACGCTCGATGTAGTCATTGGTGGGGACTATGAGATCGTAGCCCGGGTTGCCGCCTTTTAACTTGGCAAACAATTCATCGTTGTCTGCGTAGAGATCGTACTGAACGGAAACTCCGGAACTGCTCTCAAACTGGGAGATAGTGTCCTCGCCAATGTAGGTATCCCAGTTATAAAAATTCAACTTGCCGTCTGCAGCAAGCAGCGCCGGTGGTACGCTGAACGAAATACCAACTGCTGCGGCGCCCTTCAGCAGCGAACGTCGGTCTGGATTGTTTAATCGGGTTTGATCTGATTTCATAGCGGCTTTTCTCTGTTGCTGAACTGGTGTGCTGAGCCAATTTACTCCAAAACGCTCAAATGTTACCACGATCACCACACTCAGCAATACCTGAAAGCGACGCCCCGGACAGCCGGATACACTTTCATTACCAGTCTCGCTGAGCCCGCGACATCAGCGCGTCTCGGGATATAAATTTACAACCCCGCTTCTAACGTCCAGCGCCGATATGTTTATCGCCAGTTTAAGGAGAAAAAGGGGTAGATCACACTAACAATGCGTTTTTCTTGTTATACGTCCTTCCTACTTCTGGTAGACAAAGGTAACCTTTTACTATCGACTTGTCTGCGCCTCGCACTTGCCTTCCGGGGGAAAAATTGTGCAGAAAAATCCAGCCTGCGCCTAAAACACTCTGTCGATATTATGTAATACTAACCGTCGGAATCCGGCCATAAATGGAATCCCTACGGCCCCCACAACACAAGAGGAAACTGATCAAGATGATAAATCCAGTCTGTCGCGCCATTCCACTTGCACTCATCATGGCTATCGCCCAGTTACCGGCAAGCGCCGAAGGCACTCTTAACGTTTACAACTGGGCTGAATATATTGGCGAGGAAACCATCGCCAATTTCGAAAAAGAATTCGATATCAAAGTCACTTACGACAACTACGACTCGGTTGAAACCGCTGATGCCAAACTGCTGGCAGGCAGCTCGGGATATGATGTCGTGTCGCATTCGAGCTCATCGATCGGACGACTCATTCCCGCCGGAATATTACTGGAACTCGACAAGTCCAGGCTCGACAACTGGAAGCACTTGCGAGAAGACGTCATGGGCCAGGTAGCATCTAACTGGGACCCGGATAACAAATACATAGTGCCATATATGTGGGGCACACATGGAGTCACCTATAACGAAGAACTGGTAAAAGCCGTCCACCCGGATGCGCCGATCGGTTCTATGGATATGATTTTCAATCCTGAACACCTGGCTAAGCTTGCTGAATGCGGCGTGGCATTTTTAGACTCTCCCAACGATGTTATCCCAATGGCACTGGCTCATCTTGGCTTGAACCCTAGCTCGACTGACAAAGCCGACTATGACAAAGCCGGTGAGTTACTTGCATCGATCAGACCCTATATAAAAACCTTTGACAACTACGCCTATCAGCGCATGCCGGAGAAGGAGTTTTGTGTGTCAGTCACCTGGGGTCCTGATGGACTACTGGCAATGTCTGGCGCTGCAGAGGCCAATACCGGTGTGGTACTGGATTTTTTCAATCCACCGGGCGAAGGTAAGGCCAACCTTTGGGTTGACGGCTGGGTTATACCAAAAGACGCAAAGAACGTTGAGAACGCCCATAAGTTTTTAAACTATATGATGCGACCGGAAGTTGCAGCAGCCGATAGCGACTTTACCTGGTATGCAACGGCCAACAAATCAGCCATACCACTGGTGGATGAAGCCGTAACCAGCAGCGTTGCTGCATTCCCGCCAGAAGATGCGGTAGCGGAGATGTACACGCTCAGTGTTATTCCACCAAAGGCAGAGCGCGTGCGTACTCGTGTGTGGACCAACTTTAAGGCCGGTAACTAAGGCCGGTAACCAGAAACCTGTCGTTGCAACGACAGCAACAACGCAAGACAGTGGTAACCATGGTGTTACCACTGTCCTGAACTACTGGTCTGTAAACCCGGGCCGAACATAAGAACCTGTGGCGTTCTTCGACGCAGCAGCAAAACTGCTGGAGCCCTGTTGGAACACCCGGCTTTGGCTTTTTACCCCGCCTCTGGATCACAACCACAATGACTCAGGACTCCAGCTACCCGTGGCGCCAGCAAGGTGCAACTCCGTTTATCAGTATCAGGAATCTCAGTAAACAATTTGGCAGCTTTACTGCGGTTGATGACATCAGTCTTGATATATATAAAAGTGAACTGTTTGGTCTGCTAGGCGGTTCAGGCTGTGGCAAAACAACTTTGCTGCGAATGCTGGCTGGCCTAGAAGTTCCCACCAGCGGTTCTATCACCATAGATGGTGCCGACATGACGCGGGTTCCGCCCTACGAGCGTCCAGTCAACATGATGTTTCAATCCTATGCATTGTTCCCGCATATGAGCGTCGAGAAGAACATTGCCTATGGTCTAAAACGAGATGGCGTCGCACATTCTGAAATCTCGGATCGTGTGGCAGACATGCTACAAATGGTAGAGCTGGGCGATTTTAGTCGCCGCAAACCAAAACAGTTATCTGGCGGGCAAAGACAGCGAGTGGCACTTGCCCGCGCTTTAGTTAAACGACCAAAGGTACTGTTGCTTGACGAACCCCTGGCAGCACTTGATAAGCGCCTGCGAGAGCAAACCCAGTTCGAGTTAATGGATATTCAGGATCGTACCGGTGTTACCTTTGTAGTGGTCACACACGATCAGGAAGAGGCAATGACACTGTCGACACGTATTGCCGTTATGGACGCAGGCAAGTTCATACAAATTGGTGAGCCTGCAGAGATCTATGAGAACCCCGCGACACAGTTTATTGCCAACTTTATCGGGTCTGCAAATTTTCTACCGGTAACACTGATCGACCAGGATCAATCCATTGTGCACCTTCGGCACGAACCCTCCCAGGCACTGTTCACTGCTGGCGTTAACAGCACAGACTCCGCTAACAATGACCTGAAGCCCGTGCCGGTAGCTGGACAACAATCTACAATGGCATTGCGCCCCGAAAAAATTCTGATCGACAAAGCGCCCCTGAGTGAGTGTGAAAATCAACTGACGGGCATTGTTAAAGAGGTTGCCTACCTCGGCAAATTATCGACCTACCGCGTTGAGACGGAAATCGGTGTGACATTCGAAGCCACCGCACCAAACCAGGTGCGCACAGCTGGCCTCGGCCACCGTATAGACTGGAACGACTCCGTGCATATTGGATGGAGCAGCAGCAGCGCATTGCTGCTGTCGAGTTGATCGTGCAGCAGGGCTCTGGTATCAACAACCTCGCGAGCCGGTTGCTGGCGCAACTGCAGTCGCGTTGGCAATCAGTGATCGCCGGCATTCCGTTTTTTTGGCTATTGCTGTTCTTTCTAACCCCGTTTTTTATAGTATTGAAAATCAGCCTTGCTGAATCTTTGATCGCAAGCCCGCCATTTTCAAACCTGCTGCAATGGACCGACGGCATATTGCCATCAATCACAATCACCACAGACAACTATGCTTACCTGTGGGAAGACAGTCTCTACGTTCGTACCTATATCAACTCGATCCGGATTGCATCGATTAGCACGCTCATCTGCCTGCTAATTGGTTACCCGATGGCCTACGCGATTGCACGAACACAGGGAACTGCCCGATATATCCTGCTGTTACTGGTTATCCTGCCATTCTGGACATCGTTTTTACTACGGGTGTATGCATGGATGGGTTTACTGGCAGATCAGGGTACATTAAACAACTTTCTTATCTGGCTTGGGGTCATTGAAAAACCAATCCGCCTGCTCTACACGCAGTTCGCTGTTTATGTCGGCATCGTGTACTCGTATCTGCCGTTTATGATTTTGCCACTGTACGCAAATATGGAAAAGCTGGACACCTCACTGCAGGAGGCTGCGTCCGATCTTGGTGCAAAGCCATTGACCGGTTTTTTTACAATTACACTGCCTTTGACGGCACCCGGCATTCTAGCCGGATCGTTGCTGGTGTTTATACCAGCCACCGGTGAGTTCGTAATACCTGACCTGCTCGGTGGTGGTAACGTTCTGATGATAGGACGTGTGCTGTTCAGTGAATTTAACGCCAATCACGACTGGCCGGTTGCGTCTGCTGTCGCTATTGCACTATTGATTGTGCTGGTGCTGCCAATGATGTTGTATCACCGCGTACAAGCCTCGGAAGCGGAGCGACAACAATGAGTGTAAAAGCGAAGGCTGGTCGTTCGCGCTTCTTACTCAGCGTACTGTGTTTTGGTTTTGCATTCCTGTATGTGCCGATCATTTTGATGATGGTGTATTCGTTCAATTATTCCAGGCTGGTACCAGTATGGGGCGGGTTTTCAACTCGCTGGTACACAACTTTGCTTGAAAGTGAAGAAGTCTGGGCAGCAGCGGGTTTAAGCCTCAAGATTGCACTGCTCAATGCCACATTTGCCACACTGCTTGGCGCCCTCGCCGGAATAGCACTTGCGCGTATCCACAGGTTCCGCGCGCGAACGTTGTTCACCGGCATGATTTCAGCACCGCTCGTCATGCCCGAGGTCATTACCGGCTTGTCTCTGCTGCTGTTGTTTATCACCCTTAATCAGCAAATCGGCTGGCCTGCCCAACGTGGTATCACAACGATTACAATCGCACATATTACGTTCTCCATGGCTTATGTCGCGATCATAATTCAGTCGCGACTGGCAGGGACTGCACAGGATCTGGAAGAAGCGGCGCTGGATCTGGGTGCAAAACCATTCAGGGTGCTATGGGATATCACGCTACCGCAGCTGGCACCGGGCATGGCAGCTGGCTGGTTGCTGGCGTTCACCCTGTCGCTGGACGATCTGGTTATTGCGAGCTTTGTATCCGGCCCCGGAGCAACCACGCTGCCGATGCTGATCTATTCACGAATCAGACTGGGCTTGCGACCTGATATAAATGCACTGGCAACGCTGACAATTCTGGCTGTAACGATCGGTGTGTTGATCGCCGGCTGGATTATGATTCGACAACAGCGAGCGAACCGGGAACACGGTGCAGAGGGCTGAGTTCAGAGGACAGAAGGCAGAGGACAGAAGGCAGAGGACAGACACCCTATCCGTCGTTCCACCAATCTATTACAAACGAGCAGATTTCATTTGCGCATTGACCTGTCGCAGTGTGCCGGGCGCTGGCTCGGAACACAAACGCGCCACGGGCAGTTGTGATTGAATCTTTTGGTGGAAATACTGAACGCCAGCTTCAACAGACGACAGCGTTGGCTCGGGAAACACACTCGAGCGCATGCCTTCCTGCATGTCTCTGACAAAACTCTCGTCTTCTTCCTCGGTAATACCGTTTATTCTGGTGCTTAAATATCGTGATGCTGCGGTTTCGCGGCGGCTGTCCGATAGTCCAAACTGCTGACCACGATACCTCGTCTCGTTAACAGATAGCGGAATAGTCATATAATATTCGACCATTTCCGGATAAAGCGCGATAACAGCATTGGGAAACAGTCCGATATACCACCAGCTTTTTTGTCGATGCGCGGGCAGGTGATCAAACTGTGGCAACAGTGTCTGGTAGTGGCGCACACTCCATAACGTGGCGGGTTTTTCATTGATCACCGCGTCAGATATTGGCAACCCGTGCTCTATCCTGTCGCTATAGCTTTGACCATACAGCTGCTGCAACGATGGATGCCCTACCGGTACGTGATAGCCCTCATTGTCGATATCATGAATCACTTTCCAGTTATAGGGGCGCGTTTGCTCATAGGCAGGTGCCAGCGGATGCATTTCCTCAATTTTATACGGCGCTACTTCGCAGGCAACACTCTGCAATTGCGTCGCAACACTGCAAGCCTGCGGTGTGAAGCTGATAAAGACAAAGCCAAACCATATCTCTACCGGCAATGGCCTGAGTCCGTAGCTGGATTTGTCGAGTGAATCAAAGGTTTCAGGTAACGGCACGCCACCAAGTGCTCCGTCCAAACGGTATGACCAGCCATGAAACGGACAGGAAATGCGATTCCTGCAGTTGCCGCTTTGCGTCAACAAGCGTGCACCTCGATGACGACACACATTATGGAATGCGCGCACATCACCCTGCTCATCCACAACGACAAGCGCCCGTTCCCCTACCGCATCGAACGTGATGTAGTCACCGCTATTTTGCAGTGCGGAAATATGCCCGGCCAGCATCCAGTGACTTTTAAATAACTCTGATTCCATTTCATGGAATTCAGTTGACAAATAGGTCCATGGCGCAAGCGTGTTGCGTTGGCTTTGATCGGCTTGTGGCTCTGTCGCGTTGTTTCCCATATTGATAATATTATCTGATTTTTGTCGACAGGGAATAGCCCTTCACACTATCGTATCAACCCGCACACATTTCGGACTCATGATGCCTCCAAACTGCCAATTACTTATCGTCGGTGCAGGTGCTGCCGGTATTGGCGCCGCATATGCTGCAAGTGCGGCCGGCATTGACTACGCTATTGTGGAAGCGTCACATCGAGTGGGTGGTCGCGGCCTGACTGAAGAACTCGCACCAGGCATCCCCTGGGATCTGGGGTGTCACTGGCTTCACAGTGGCAGTATCAACCCGCTCGCAACAGTTGCGGACAACCTGGGAGTTCAGTATGACCGGGAACTACCCACACGGGGTTTTTATCTGAATGGCAAAAGACTGTCTGACAGTGACGAACAACAATACCAACTGTTTAGCGAGGAAATCTGGCGTAAGATAGAAGAACTGGATGCAAGCGGGCTCGATATCGCCTTAAGCGAACTGATCGATCACGACAGCCAATGGGCACCCTACTATACCTATTGGCAATCGCTAATGACCTCTCATGACGTGGACTGCTTCTCCGCGCTCGATTTGATCCGCTACCAGGATACCGATGAAAACTGGCCCGTTCGCTACGGCTATGGCACTTTGCTGGAGCTGCATGCCCGCCAGCTGCCGGTGTCACTCAACACCACAGTCGAGCGCGTTGACTGGAGTGGCAGGCATGTGGTGGTGACCACCAATCGAGGCACTGTTCATGCGGAACGCGTGATCATCACGGTATCGACAGGCGTACTTGGCTCTCAGGATATAGACTTTCAACCGGGCTTGCCGCTGGCAACGCAAGAGGCGATAGACGCTTTACCACTCGGAACCTATAACAACTTCGCAATGCTCTACAACGAAGACTGGCCATTCGACAGTGACACCCCGGACAGAATCGACTACAGCAACGGAGATGATATCAACTTTGCCTTTAAGCTGCGTTGTTCCGGCTGGCCCTATATCTATTGCGCAGTTGCCGGTAGACAGGCCCAATGGCTGGAGCGTCAACCAGTTGCAGAATCAGAGGATTTAATGATGTCTGCACTAACGAGTATTTTCGGCTCAGACTTCAAACAGAAAATTGTCAGATTTAAAGCCAGTGCGTGGGGAGATGATGCGTTTATAAAGGGTGCGTATTCCGCCAGCAAACCTGGCCTTGGGAATCAGAGAACAGTGCTGGCGACACCGATTGCCAACCGATTATACTTCGCTGGTGAGGCAGCATCAGAGCGGGCTTTCAGTACTGCTCATGGTGCCTGGGAAAGCGGTAGAGACGCTGTAGCGCTGAGCCAGTCAGTTTCAATCAGCTAACGACATGAACCGGCCTGCAAGCTTTAGAATCTAAAGCACCTGATGCACCTAAAGCATCCAGAGCTCTGGGGCATCCGCGGCACGCATGTACGCGCCGGTTTTAGATTGGCCGTAAAAATCGATAAACAGGCAGCGTCGAAAAATACACATCAACGAGAATCCGATGAAACCAATCGATAAACACGAACGACTGATTGCCAACGTCTACAAAGACAATTTCAAAATGCTGCCGGATTCAAGGGGACTAGACATTGGCCAGTCTATATTGCAGTTAAATACCGACGTGGAAGATGGCGTCGGTTTCCACGCCTACAAAATGGCTCCGGGCATGACCACTGAAGCGCATATTCACACAAGCCACGAGGAATTTTTTGTGCTGGAAGGTGACATCACCGACAATGACGGCACAGAGTACGGTGCCGGAGACCTTGTATTGCTAAAGGCAGGCACGCAACACAATTCCACCACCAAAAACGGCTGCACCCTGCTGGTGTATATTCCATCGGCGGAAACGCCTGTGGAGTAACACCGTCCTGACTATTCCTTCAAACCTTGGCCTTCAAACCTTGCGGCTGGACAATTCGATCAACTCGATTTTATATTTATCCGGGTCTTCAACAAAGGCGATAATGGTATCGCCGCCTTTGACTGGTCCGGCTTCACGGGTCACATTGCCACCCGCCGTCTTTATTCGCTCGCAGGTATCCGCCACATTGTCCACTCCCAGGGCGACATGACCATAGGCGGAACCTAAATCATAAGACGACTCACCGTGGTTGTAGGTCAATTCGATTTCCGCCTCGCCGTTGGCATTACCACCGTTGTAACCAACAAATGCGAGACTGTACTTCTGCTCTGGACGCTCAGTGGTTCGGAGCAGCTCCATGCCCAAAATTTTTGTATAAAAATCGATTGAACGTTGTAAATCACCGACTCGTAACATCGTGTGAAGCATTTTCATGATTGCCGCCTTTACTGGTTGGTTGCCACGAGACAGCCATAAAACAACCTGCGTTCATGAGCTGACTCTTCCCGACAGTTTAGTTGGAAGACGTGCCGGCAACAACCAATTCCGAATGCTGCTCTCCGAATGCCACTCACCGAATGCTCTTCTTCGAATGCCCTCTTGTTCAGTCGGGCGGAACTGGCGAGTGAAAATCCACCCAGACCGATCATTTGCGTTGCATATGAACAACTATGCGTCGCACCATCCCTTTTTACAGTGGCTGTTCTGCTTGTGTCTCTGCTTGTTTACTGTCGTTTTGTAAATCAGATACGCCAAGTTTCTTTAGTCTGCTGCGAATAGCACCCCTGCTGCGACCGAAACGTTCGGCCAGTTCGCGAACAGGCATTCGTTGCCGATGAAGCAGCGACAGTTTTTCATCGTCGGCAGGCGTCCACGGCTCATAGGCTTTACCAGTTAAATTATCGTTTACCGCTTGCCCGCTCTTATTTCTCTCACCCTGCTGTCTCTTGCTCCCGGGTTTCTCGCGCACGGATCGTGGCGGCGAGTCTTTCACGCGACCACGCTCTACGCCGAACCGTTGCACCAACACCTCTTTTTGGCGTGCTGCACGCTGCTCTTCAGGGATGCTGTGCAAGTCGTTAGCGGCGCTTGCAGACCATTGTTGAAAAATTGCATCCTGCGCCAAAATCCTCGGGTGAACGCTCAACGCCATTGCATTAAGCCCCAACAGTTTTAGTCCATCCAATGAACGCACACGTGACAATGCAACGTATCCCATGCCGGGTTCAAACGCATCAGACAGATCTATTTCCGCAGCATCAAGAGTCATCCCCTGACTCTTGTGCACAGTAATGGCCCAGGCCAGTTTTAGTGGCACCTGGGTGATCTTCGCTGTAACGACGCCATTCTCTTCATAGCTCCAGGGCTCGGGACTGGCAACAATCAACTGACCATCAAAGGTTCTGATCTCAGGCAATCCGTCATCATTGTCAAAGCCCTCGACGATGCCCAACGTGCCATTAACATACGCACCATCGCTGTCATTTTTTACAAACATTACACGAGCGCCTGTCTTGAGTCGGAGTTCTTCCGGTGCGGGGCAACTGCGCTTCAGGCTATCAACCAGGGCTCGGAACCCTGTGGACTCCATTCGATATACCCGCTCTTTGCCATCAAGTATCGCAAGTTCATGGCGGTTGATACTGTCAACGTTGATGTTTCGGGCATACAACTGAGCCGGGCGAACACTGCCGTCAGGTTCCTGTTTATACCGCGTACGCAGCGGAACCCTGGTTTGCTCTCCTGCGATGCCGGCTCGTATCTCGTTTAACACGGTTATAAGCGGGTCATCACCCTGGCGGTGGTTTTCGCTCAGGTAACAGCTTACAAAACCGCCAGTAGTCCATGCGTCTGCTTCATAGGCAAACTGCCCGACGCCATTACCGGGCGCGCCATTACCACGCGCGACAGGTGGCAGTTGAAAAAAATCTCCACTCAGAATTACCTGCAGCCCGCCAAAAGGTTGTAGAGGATCGAGCATGTGCCTGGCAATGCTGTCTATCAGATCAAGCTGATACGGATGCAGCATCGAGATTTCGTCTACGACCAACACTTTCGATTGTTTATAGTTTTTGCGCAAGCGCTTGTCGCGTTGCATGGCCTTGAGGTCAGTCGGGCTCAGTGCATCGCGTACACCGAGCCCACTCCACGAGTGGATGGTTCTGCCATGCAGATGGGTTGCAGCGATACCGGTAGACGCGGTAACTGCAATGCCTACACCGTGACTGCGCAGGTAACGAATATACTGATTCAACAAGTAAGTTTTTCCCGAACCCGCAGGCCCGGTAAGAAAGACATTCCTGCCAAGTTTCAGTAGTTCCAGTGCGTCAACCTGCTTCATTTGACTGATACTACCAGAACATCAGTTGCAGCATTGCGGTCAAGGGCGCTGGGGACAAGGGCACTGGGGTCAAGGGCACTGGGGACAAGAGCATTGCGGACATGGGCACTACAAACTACAGCGCTGCAAATAAGGGCAAAATGTAAAACTCGAATGGGGCGAAACATCGTTACTTCCTATCGCACTGACTACCCGCATCATCATCGACGCTTCGCGGACATTACTCTGTGAAAAAGTACACACTTTCAACGCCTAAACAGGACAATGTGCCTACCCGGAAAATTCCTGAAATCATCGGCATCTCAACAGATCTTTGATTGCGCAGTTGTGTGGTTTATAGAACACGCTCTTCTGCGAATATCAAAAGGAATTCGACTGACCTGTCATACAGACGAGCTTCAGACGTTTTATACTGACTCAAAGGTGGCTGATAAAGCGATTCTATGCTTCTGAAAAAGCGGTAAAATTACCCGTTCCGGCAACCCTGGTATTATTACCCGCACCTGCAACAAAAAGTAGTCGATAGTTCTGCTGCACCCTAATACAACGCAAGGAGCAGAAACATGTTGTCTACCATCGATAACCGAAACACTAACGCTGTAAAGGCTCTTCAGAGCCATCGCTCTGTTATTAAGCAGCTATCCGACACCGGCCGGTTCATCGCAGGTCGACTCACCTTGATGCTAAATATCTACGGCGAACGCCGTTGCATGGAAAACCTGAGCGACGATATGCTAAAGGATTTGGGCATTTCGCGCGCACAACTGAATGCCGAGTGCCGTCGCAGCTTAACGGACATACCTGCGAATCGTAAATGATTTGGCCCTGCCCCCCGGGATCACCAGGCTATGACGCCCCTGCAAGCCATGTACACTTGTGCAGCGAACAGGACATTCCGTGCCTGGGCGTGGCGAGCGGGTTCAATCCTCTGTTTTATAGTCAGTGCGCTCTATCAGCCAGGAGACGATAAATCCAAAGATCAGCCCCCAAAACGGCGCGCCGATATTCAGGATTGATATTCCGGACACGGTAATTAAAAACGTAATCAGCGCACTGAGCTTAAACTTGCCGGCAAACGCTGTGGTAAAGGCAGCTTGCAGGACCCTGAGCATTGCGAGACCTGCCAGCGTGGCGATAAACGCAGGAGGGCTAGCCAGCATCCATTGAGTAAACACGGGGGCAAAAAGTCCAAACATCAACGCCAGTAATCCGACAATGATTCCTGCTGCAAAATGCGACGATCGAGCTCCCGAACTGGCTACCAGCGCATTGGTAGGCCCGGTCAGGCACGTTGACACAGACCCAACCACCGCTACGAGCATTGACCACAGCCCGCAAGCGGCTGTAATAAAATTTACTGGCGCGTTGTGCCCGGCGCTGTGCAACACCGCAACGCCTTGTCCGTTCTGCACCACCAATACGGTAATCGCCAACGGTAAGACCAACTCAAACATAGCCTGCCATGAAAACACCGGCACAATGACCTGTGGCAACATAAACCAGTTAGCAACAACAGTGGCTTCCACGCTAATTCTTTCATCAAACACGATGACAATTAGCCCGGCCACCAACGCAAAAATTACTGGCGGCAGGTACCTGCCGATCGACGGCAATGCTGACAAAAGTAAAAATACCAATGTCATGGTACCGGCTAACCAGACATCTGCGACCACCGATTGCACCCATCCGGTACCAAATTGCAGAAATACACCGGCGACCATCCCCATCACGATGGGCATTGGAATAGCTGACATCGCTCGTCTGACCCAGCCAGAGAAGCCAAGCAAGAGCATTAAAAAACCAGTGGCGTAGAAGGCCCCGACCACCTCTTCGAAGCGCAAATGCGCGAGCGCCGGTCCAACGAGTACCGTACCGGGTATGGTCCAGAAAAACACCAGTGGTGTGCGATATATCCAGCATGCGGCAATGGTTAGCAGGCCATTTATAAAAAAGGAACCAAAGATCCACGAGGCGAGCGCTGCAGACTCAAGACCACCCTGCGTACCAACAGCGAGAATCACCGCTACAGGTCCACTGGCAGCGAAAATAAAACCAATCAATGCGTTTGCAAGCGTGGTTGCACCCAACGCCTCGACGAAGTCATGAATACCAGTTGTGGGTTGTAAGGGGGGTTCTATCTGTGAGGTAAATTTAGCCATGAGGCTCACGAGCGCTGGATATTTCTCATCTTACCTCTATTTGCTCAGCAGTATCCGCGAAGCGCCATGCGCTGCACTTTTGACGTGTCCGCATAGAGCGCCTGATCAGAAAATCCAGACAACCATGTATTTTAAAAAATGAACGGTTGGGCAAGTGATTCCTGCTTTTCATAAACCACGCTTTCAATTGTCGCCGGCCGGTGTCGGCATACACCAGCCCGATCCGTAGTTGCTGGATGAAAAATATCAAGGTTTATCTGGCAGATACCACATTGCTGAACATCAATGAAAAATCGACGATTTTCAACTAGAAATATTGCACTGGCAGTCACGCAATCACCGACTCGATTCCGTCAACGGGATCACGGTCCGGAACTGTGACAGGTCGATTTAACTGAGGTCAAAGATGAAGTGTGTGTTACCAGCCATCGGGGCAGTTCTACTTTTTAGTTGCAGCAGTGAAGACAATCGCGAAACGGCCACGCTTGGAGATTCACAGATAAGCGCCATTTGCTCTGCAGACGCCGTTATTCACGATGAAATCTCGGGATTCGAAAACGGTGAGTCATGTCTGTTTGCTCTCGACGATGCAAATCAAAATACGGTTCCTGACTGTTCAATCAACGCGGTTGACCACGGTGATGGCTGGGGCTGGGAAAACAGCCAGTCCTGCCGCTGGAGCGATACATCTACCCCGCAAACCACAGCATTGAATCCGCCTTCAAACGTGGCAGCCACCTGTTCCGCCAATGCGCTGGACGTCGGCGACGGTTGGGGCTGGGAGCACGGCGCCCCCTGCCAATGGAGCAACGTCAGTCCCGCATCCAGTCCGGACCCGGTAGATGTACCCGATCCGGTGCAGCTGCAGGCCGATGGCTTTGTCGACGGTAAACCGATCTGCCTGACCGACGCCAGCGACGGTAACAACGATGGCTTCGGATTTGAAAATAATCGCACCTGCACTGTGGTTGGCGGGCGAACTGCTACATCGAGTAACCCTCTGTTGGGCAGACGCTGGTGCGAGCCGTGGGCCGAAATCAGCTACGGTGACTATGTTCTGCAAAACAATACATGGAACGAAAGTGAGGTCTACTCCAACCGCTGGCATCAGTGTATTGAACTGGCGGGCAGCAGCGGCAACTATATTGCCAGGTGGGACTACGACTGGTTAGGCCGCACTGAAGGTGACGAATTCTCCGTTAAGAGCTACCCGCAGGTTTACTATGGTCGCAAGACTCGCAATACCCTGTCGGGTACACCGGAAAAACTGGGGCTACCAGCACCTTTGTACAATATTCCGGACTTCAAAGTTCGATTCAAATACTCTGAAACCGGTAATCCGGAACGCAATGTCGCACTGGAGTCATTCTTCCATACCAGTTGCGAGGCAGAAGAGTGGAATAAACAGTTCGAAATGATGGTGTGGGTTGGTGTACCCGCAATCAGGTCACCAGGGCCCAAGGTTGCAGAAGTCACTTTTGACGGAGTTGGCTGGGATGTCCATACCAATCCACAGCTCGACTGGGGTTACGTCGCGTTTGTGGCACAGGAACCCATGAACGAAGGATGGCTTGACTGGAACGATTTTGTAGAGTGGACCCGGTTCAATGGCCCCTCCTTTGGCGTGCCACGCATGCAGGAAAATACCTGTATGGGTGCCATTGAAATCGGTACTGAAACGTTTTGGGGCGAAGGCACTTTTAGCCTGGACGAATTCAGGGTTACCCGATAATCAGGCAATACAACGCTACTCGCATGGTGGAATACCCGCCACGCTGAATACTTGTTCAACAGCTGTTTTTCTATCCAGTGTTTTCAGACAACCGATACGTTTCTTTCGTCATGCCCCCACCAGCGGATCCCTAACCCCTGCAACCGCCTGTCTGACTCATGGTATATTGCCGCGACAAATACGCTGAAATGGCTGTAGCGTTCTTGCGTGTGCAGTCTTGCAGCCGAGGCGAATAACTCTCGTTCGCTGTATTATCTGCTGCAGCCATCCGTTGCCAGCGCGTCGACTCACACTATTTGGCGATATCCCTGAGCGAGACAGATAAATTGATCAGTAACGAGCAAGCGACCTCTGCCAACGACGTTCAACTAACGCCTGTGGCTACGATACGTTCGTGTTACACGGAACGTTTTGGCGTGCCTCGTCAAGCCGGACTGGTAAAGTCCGCGACTGCATCTATCGTGTTAGCCAATAGTGAATTCAATAAACTGTCGATCCGCGGCATTGAGGATTTCTCGCATCTTTGGGTAGTCTTTGTATTTCATCAACAGCACTATCAAAATACCAAGCCGCTGGTGAATCCGCCACGACTGGGTGGTAAAACCAGCGTCGGTGTATTCGCCACCCGCAGCCCGAACCGACCCAATCCGATTGGCATCAGTGCGGTGGAACTGAGTGGCATTGAGCAAACCGCTGACGAAATACTTATTCATATAGCCAGCGGCGACTTTCTCGATGGCACACCAGTCATTGACATTAAGCCCTATGTGCCCTTTGTTGATAATATACCGACGGCTACCAGTAACTGGGCAAGCGAAGCCGAACCCACCTTGCCGGTCGAGTGGCAAGCTGATGCAGCCATCGCAAGAGACACTCTGATTAGCGCAGATCGGCAGCTCGCCGAACTGGTACCGGTCATTGAAGAAACACTGGCGCAGGACCCAAGGCCTGCCTATGAGCGCAGCAAGGATGGTATTGCAGGACAAAGCTGGGGTATGAAAATTTCACAATACAATGTGAGGTGGAAAGTAATCGACCACACGGCGATCATCATCAGCATTGAGTGACAGCATTGAGTGACCAGCATATGCTATCGTCGCAGGGCTATAGCCGCCTGACGAGTAACCCTACAGTGATCAATCCATGACCCGCTACTGGACCGAACTTGCTCGCCGACTGACTCCCTACGTACCCGGAGAACAGCGCAGTGGAGCAAATATAGTCAAACTGAATACCAACGAAAATCCGTACCCGCCCTCTCCTGCCGTGCTCAGTGCGATCAGTCAGGTTTCCGCAAACGCCATACGCAGATATCCTGACCCCGACGCCACTGCACTCAGAGAGTCATTGGCGACGTACCACGGTCTGCGCCCCGAGCAGGTTTTTGTCGGCAATGGATCAGATGAAATTCTGGCGATGGCGTTTATGGCATTTTTTACCGGTGATAAGCCACTTCAGTTTCCCGACATCAGCTACAGTTTTTATCCCGTGTACTGCGATCTGCTGGACATAACGCCTGCCACCGTAGCGCTGGATAACAACTATCAATTGAATCTCGATTCGTTTGACTCCGATGGTGGAGGTATCATCTTCCCAAATCCAAATGCACCCACCGCAGTCGATGTCAAATTGACAGAGATACAAAAATTACTCAGCACGGCATCTGAACAGGTGGTCCTCGTTGATGAGGCATATGCCGATTTTGGCGCTACCAGTGCTGTTGAATTGATCGACAACTATCCAAACCTGCTGGTCTCACGCACCTTTTCAAAAGGGCGATCAATGGCTGGCCTAAGGCTGGGTGTCGCTTTGGGAGACGCCAATCTTATAGCCGCGCTGAGATGCGTCAAGGACTCATTTAATTCCTATCCGGTGGATGCCATAGCCCAGGCCGCGGGTATCGCATCCCTGAACGATGAACACTACTACCAACAAACTGTTCGCCAGATAATTCAGACTCGAACAGAAACTGTAGAGCAATTGCGCAAGCGCAACTGGCAGGTACTGCCGAGCAGCGCCAATTTTGTTTTCGCCTCACCAGCTGATGACAGCGCGTCAGATATCTTCGACCACCTTTCAAACGAGGGTATTCTGGTTCGCTACTGGAACACGGATCGGCTGAGTCGATGGCTGAGAATATCGATAGGAACCGATGACGAGATGACGCAATTATTTGCCGTACTTGATCGATACGCTACTTAGCGCCGTACTCCTCGGAGCGCGCCTCACGCATTAGATCGTAAAGGGCAAACAAGACATCATCTCGATACACAACTCCGACCACTTCTATACCCGCTTCACCCGTGCGCGTCACTGGCAGGCAATGCCGGTTATCGAGGTCATTGAATTTTTGCTGTGCGGCCAACAAACTGGTACTGACAGGCAATATATCTGCAGCGCTGCTCATTAGCTGTTCGCATAGCGCTGTGTGGCCAATCTCCGCGCGGCCGCTCACGATATCCGACGCTGAAACGCCACCGCAAAACACACCGTGCTCATCATTGACTATTGCGTAGTGCTGACTGGCCGAACCCATCGCATCCTGCAGTTGCGACAAAGAATCGGTGCACGAAGCAACAATATATTTGTCACTGATCAACGCATCAATATTACGTGTTCTGAGCAAACTCTGGTCGCGACCGATCTGTAGATTGATGCCTCTGCGTTGTAACTGCCATCGGAAGAATGATCCATACGGCATTAGCTGCATGCAGGTACTGGCAATCGCTGAAGCAAGCATAACGGCGATGACCAGGTCGTAGTCAATTGTCAGTTCGAACACAATAAGCAAAGTAGATATTGGCGCCCCCAACATGGCGGAGGCAACCGCCGCCATGCCAACTACCGAATAGACTCCCTGACTTGATGCCTGCAGGGGCACGACTGTATCCACGACAAACCAGCACACACCGCCAAGCATAGCCCCCATAAACAAACTCGGACTAAACACCCCGCCGGCAAATCCACTGCCAAGCGCAAGCGCACCACCCACCAGCTTGGCGAATAAAAGTGCAAGCATTAAGCTGATCGTCAAACTCTGATTCAACGCGAGAGAAGTGCCCTCGTAGCCAACGCCGAGACTTAACGGATAATATAGAGCGATACCGCCAATCAGGACACCAGCTATCGCAGGTCGCATCCACCGCGGCACCGATGTTTTTGCCCACACTTCCTGAGATGCCATCACCATAAAGATAAAAGACTGCACCACGAGCGCTGCCACCAACCCGAGCGCTGCAAACGCCAATAGCTCCCAAAAAGAGCCGATTGAATAGTCTGGAAGGATAAACTCCGGACCGCTGCCATAGACGCTTCGCCGCACGATTACCGCGCCCATGGCAGCAACGACAACCGGGGTAAAAACGCGCAACGAGTAGTAGCCAACAATCACTTCGAGAGCAAACAAAACACCGGCGATGGGTGTATTAAACGACGCGGTGACTGCTGCGGCGGCCGCGCAACCCAGTAGAGCAATTGACTGGGAACGATCCAAACCAAGATGCTCGGCCAGCCATGCAGATAAAGAGGCACCTATATGAACTGCCGGTCCCTCTCGCCCCAACGGAGCTCCGGAACCAAGAGAGACCCAGGTCGCGAGGGCGACTATTCCACCGGATCTTACGTCCATACGTCCGGCTCGCATGGCACTGGCCTCCATCACATCGGCTATACCGTGAAAGCGTTGGTCCGGCATGTTACGCAAAATAATGCCGACGACGATGCCACCGAACACCGGTGCCAGCAAGATCGACCAGTCTGATTTATCTATTAACCAAAATACCTTGTCAGAACCAAAGCGGGTAAAGACAATGTCCTGCAAGCGACTGATTGCTTCAATTAACGCAACAGTAGTCGCACCAACCAGTAGCCCGGTTATCAGGGCAAGAACAAAAAATCCGGGTTTCGATTGTAGGAATTTTCTCATTACTGCAATTACGAATCGACTCGTGGCATCTGACAGACTGTTGGGCAAGTGCAACGGAACGAGCCAGCAGGACGACTGCTGAGTGAAATGTGCGATTTAGCGTTAACGATGCCGACAGTGTATCGCTCTGAGCGGTCAGTGTATCTTAGTGCGCAGTCAGTGTATCGCAGTACGCAGGCGGGGGCCTTATTCGGAAAATGCTGCAATTGCAGCATGCTCCGGAGTATGTCTACTCGACCAATAAATATGCCATGAGTACACGGTTGTAACCTCAGGCACTGCTGTGACAACCGCAACAAGAGAAACAGCCCGCAGGGCGACAAACGCTGTAACGTGATCTGCAGTCGTCACCCTGTTCGCAAAGACTGACTAATTCGAAAAACATGTCCGTCGGGGTGTCGCACATGCATCTCTCGCACGTTCCAGGGCATGTCCTGAGGCGGCCAGGTAACCTCAATAGTTTGCTGTAGACAGGATTCATGCACTGCGTCGACATCAGAGACCCAAATCGACAACCACACGCCCAGATCCTGAGTTTCTGATTCTGCAGCACCGAAAGTCGTGGTATTGGTGCCCTTACCCTTGCCGCCCTGACCGTTCTGGCAAAGAAAGATTTCACTCTCACCGCTACAAACGCCACCGAAGCCAACCGGGTCGCCCCACTCCCAACCCTTCGACCAGCCGAGTTTGGCGAACCACTCAAATGACTGGTGGATGTCAGATACATTCAGAATAGGGGTAACTGCCTCGGCCTTCACTGATTTACCTGCTGTCTCGCAAATCACACACGCTACCTGCAGCAGTCCCTGCAATCAACACGCAACCGTATTTCTAATCGGACGATATCAGCATCTCAAACAGAGTTATCGGGGTGCATGGTCTTTAAGTTGCACTATTGCGCAGGTGCAAGCGCAAAAAAAACGCCCTTTGCTGGCCGGGGCGCCCACAGACGATGTTGACATGTCATTTATCGTGGATTGCATTGTCCTCTGACGCAAAAAACCAGGCCCCTCATTCCCGGACTGCCTGCAGGCTCTCGTTCCGTTACCAGCCAATACGTGAACAGTAACGTTCATTCCGTTATAATTGTGACGTCAAGATGACCGAATCCGGCCAACGGGGTATGTATAGTTCCCGGGCACACCGACAGCAAATCGAGAACTACCCGGCTGGCGCTTTGTCTGACCCGTGAGCCCTGACTTCGGCATCCTGCCAACTATAATGTATCTGTGGTTTTCCCGCGGCTACTGAAAAGACTATACAAGTACGACTATACCGATACGGCAATACAGATAGGGCAATACAGATACGGCAATATCGAACTGACCCTTTGCAGATCAATGCCCTTTGCAGATCAACGCCTTTAGCAGATCAATGCAGCGCGGGCACCCAAATCCTATCGCTCTGATAGCAGAGCACTGACAACAGGTTTACTACGTGGCTAAAAAAACATCTGACAGCGCCAGCATTGTCTACACATGGACGGATGAAGCGCCAGCACTGGCAACGCTCTCTCTTTTACCCATCGTAAGAGCTTTCGTGAAAACCGCAGAAATCAGCGTTGATACTGCTGATATTTCACTGTCCGGACGCATACTGTCTGCTTTCGCAGACAAGCTGGCAGACGATGATCCTCTGGCGACTGATCATTTGGCGGCACTCGGTGCACTGGCCACTTCTCCGGATGCCAACATCATCAAGTTACCCAACATCAGCGCATCAGTACCCCAACTAAAGGCTGCTATCCAGGAGCTGCAGGCGCGCGGTTACAACATTCCTGATCATCCGGATGCCCCGCAATCCGACGAGGAAAAAGCCATTCGAGCGCGCTATGACAGTATCAAGGGCAGCGCGGTAAACCCCGTTCTGCGAGAGGGAAATTCCGATCGCAGAGCTCCCGCTGCGGTAAAAAACTATGCTCGGAAAAATCCGCATTCCATGGGCGCCTGGACAGCAGAGTCGTTGACTCATGTCAGCACGATGACAAGTGGCGATTTCCGCTCAAACGAACAGTCTGCAACCATGGCCAAAGCAGACACACTGCAGGCTATTCACACTGACAGCAATGGCGTCGAAACCGTACTGGCCGCTGCTATACCCGTTGAAGAAGGTGAGGTTGTCGACGCGACCTGCATGAATATTGATGCCCTGCTGCAGTTTCTGGAGACAGAAATTGAAGCGACTAAGGCATCCGACATTTTGTTTTCACTGCACATGAAAGCGACCATGATGAAAGTGTCCGATCCGATAATTTTCGGACATGCGGTACGGGTATTTTTCAAAGATGTGTTTGCCAAACACCAACAGGTGTTCGATGAAATAGGCGTTAATGTCAACAATGGCTTCGGCAACCTGCTCGGCAAGCTGGACGACCTGCCCGATGACAAACGCGCTGAAATTGAATCCGATATCGAGGCGGCCTACAACAGTCGTCCCGATGTGGCGATGGTCAATTCAGACAACGGGATCACCAACCTGCATGTACCCAGTGATGTCATCATTGATGCATCAATGCCAGCCATGATCAGAAGTTCGGGGAAAATGTGGAACAAGGAAGGACATCAGCAAGATACCAAAGCTGTGATACCGGACAGCAGCTATGCAGCGCTTTACCATGAGACTATCGAGTATCACAAACAGCATGGTGCATTCGATCCAACAACCATGGGCACCTGCCCGAACGTTGGACTGATGGCTAAAAAAGCAGAAGAGTATGGCTCACACGATAAAACCTTTTCCTGCCCGGCAAAAGGTAGCGTCAAGGTCGTTAACAGCAGCGGAGATATCGTTTTTGAGCACGCTGTCGATGCCGGCGATATCTGGAGAAGCTGTCTGGTGAAAGATGCACCGGTACAGGACTGGGTCAAACTTGCCGTCACCAGAGCCAGAGCGACCGGCTGGCCCACGGTATTCTGGCTGGATAAGGATCGAGCGCACGACGCGCAATTGATCGACAAGGTAAATCGTTATTTAAAGGACCACGACACCAGCGGACTCGATATAAAAATTCTATCGCCCGCTGAAGCTACCAGATACACCCTTGAGCGTATCGGCAAAGGTGAAAATACAGTCTCTGTCACTGGCAACGTGCTGCGAGACTATCTGACCGATCTGTTCCCGATACTGGAGTTGGGTACCAGTGCAAAGATGCTGTCCATCGTACCGCTCATGAATGGCGGCGGGTTGTTTGAAACAGGAGCCGGCGGTTCTGCACCAAAGCATGTACAGCAGTTCAATAGTGAAAATCACCTGCGATGGGATTCACTCGGAGAGTTCCTGGCACTGGCTGTGTCGCTGGAGCATGTATCGGAATCTACCGGCAACAAGCGGGCTGCAATCCTCGGTAATACGCTTGACAAAGCCACTGAACACCTGCTCGACAATGGCAAATCGCCATCACGTAAAGTCGGTGAAATAGATACCCGTGGCAGTCATTTTTATCTGGCGATGTACTGGGCACAGGAGATCGCCGCTCAAAGCGAGGACGCCGAGCTAGCCAAACAATTCGCGCCACTTGCAAAGGAACTGACCGATAACGAGAGCACGATATTTTCCGAGTTAACCGACATCCAGGGCAACGCAGTTGATATCGGTGGATACTATTTTCCAGACCTGTCAAAAGGTTCGATCGAGATGCGTCCCAGCAATACGCTAAACAAGCTTATCGACAACTTTTCCTGACGGAGTATCTGGCCACCGGGCCTGATCACCAGTTGGACAAGACCAAAGTGCAACCTGCTGTCTTTTGAAGCAGGTTTGCTGGCTTTAAAATCAAGGTTCTGCAAACGAGGCTCTTATCATCAGAGCCCTGTTGATAAAAGGTCATTTGAACAAAGCTCTTTTGATGAAAGCTCTTTTGATAAAAGCTCTTTTAATCAAGAACATTTAATCAGACAGTTCAATCAATGGAAAAACGATAGTCATTCTTACCGTTTTTTGCTCCACTAGATTTATCGCTGTAACAGTTGCCTGATGAAAATCCGCTATCAGTTTTACAATGTGCAGGCCCAGCCCCATGTGCGGCTGATCATCTCTGACTTGCCGTTCTGACACCATTGGCTGAAATAACTCCTCACGCAAATTGTCGGGCAGTAGTGTTCCTGTATTCTCAACCATGACAACCACCACTCCGGGTTGACGTCTGAGTCGCAACGCAATGATGCTGCCTTCGGTACTAAAATCGACAGCGTTAGATAACAGCTTGTCGAACATCTGGTGCAACAACTCCACCGATGCTTCCACCGGACATAAGCCATCGTCAATAATATCGAGAGTGATCTCACGTTCTGTATAGATTCCCTGATAGACTTCCCTGGCAGCCAGCAGCCAATCCTTTATGTCAACGATGGAGGTGTCTGCACGCAGAATGGTCTGTTCCAGGCTGCTCGCTTCAGACAGATTTCTAATCAGTTTTTGTAATCTCGTTGCACCCTGCCCCGCTCGGTCTAACGAAGCTTGAGCTGATGCATCCAGTGTAGATTTATCTATCCCCTCAAGCGATGTAGCAACCACGCTTAGCGGTGTACGTAACTCATGTGACAAACGCGAACCAAGCGAACGCAGGTAGTTGGTATAGTTGTCGAGACGTGTAACAATGCTGTCAAAGCTTCGCGACACATCGCCAATCTCGTCCGGTGCAGTAGATGGCTTAAAGCCCTGTCTTATTTGCCCATCAGTCGATACAGTCGTTTCTATCTGATCACGCAAACGACGAACCCTGTAGGATAATAGGGATGCAAACATGGCAAAGCAGGTCGCAACAAGAATGACTGCAAGACCAAATATTTTTACTAAATTAAGAATCGCCGACTCGGTGATTGCCGAAGCGGATGCACGTGGTCGCTGCAGCAATACATAACCGTGGAGATCATTGTCAGCTTCGATTTTCGACAGAGCAGTGAAAAATATTCGTTGATATTTATCCTGAAGAAACCGAACCCCATCGGTTAAATCGTTTAACAATTCAAACTCACTAAAGCCCAGTTTGCCGCTGTCAATTTCAGGTAAATGTCCGGCAGACAGGTTTTTCGACAAGGACCATGCTATGAATCGATAAACCACAGCATCGAAGATACTTGCGTCCGCCGGATCAAACTTGCGAATAACCGCATCTGGCATGCGCCTGTCAATGTCTCCTCGCAACCAGCCCTGTGAATCAAACACACGAATGCGATCTCCCGGCTCAGCAAGGGAGGTCAACAAGCTATTGACCTGAGTATTTATTGTTCTGAGTTGCCCGATATCGTCTACTTCTCCGGGGTCAAACATACCAGTCCATCGCTCAAGTCCATTGAGTTTGTCGACGTCTACTACCGCCAGGCCAAACAGGCCGTCACGTGGCAGTGGCATTCTTAACTCTACCGTGTAGCCCTGTGTAGTTTCAGCCAGGACAGCTCTGTAACTGGAGTCGGTCAGGATCGGTCTTTCACCTTCGTCTTCTTCCCCGAAGTAACGCCCGGCGACCTCACCGGGAGCACTCCACCGAAATGTTACACGTCGTATTTCTCCAGTATCAGTTGGCACCCTTATGATAACGTTGTCACCAGTGGATATTCGTTGCAACTGTGGCCGGTGAAAGACGAGCGTGTCATCATTTACCTGCATAAAAAGGTACAAGCGCCCGTAGCGCGTTGCTGCACGCACAGTAAAGGAACTCGCGGTCTCAAGATCTTGTTGATCGAGCGTTACCTTGTTATGAGCATACTTGAATTCACGCGGCTGGTACTCAAAGGTGGACCAGTCGTGCGCGTAGCCGTCAAGCAAGATCCCGTTGGTTAACAAACCGGCAAACAGGGTTTTAGATTCAGGCCGCACGCGCGTGTCACTCCACTGCAGATCTGCCAGCAAAGAACTGGCAGCGCCAGCCGAACGCGTTTGCGTTTCACGTTCCTGACTTTGACGCAGGTTACGATCAAGCTCGCCAACAAACAAAAACACCGCTGCGGGCAGGATCAACAGTGAAAGGCATACCAGGAGTAGCTGCTGACGCAGTGTCATATCACCTGACTCAAGCGATTTCGCCTTGCTCGGTTTCAATCATCGACTGTCGTCACCTCGCGATCTTTCCAACCAGCGTCTTGTCGACTTTTTATTCGACCGATCACTATAGCTATTGCATCAGCTTAAGTGCTATCGAGCCAGGAGGCTATCCGGGAAGGGAACAGGGGTCATGGTCATTCTCAGACAGACTAGTGGCTCACGACCGTCATGGAAGTTACCGCGCTCAATCCGACATCAAGCGCTTTCAAAATCTGATCCGTGTCCTCTTTGGTCAGGATAAGTGAAGGTGACAGGATAACATTGGGACCGGACGCCCGAATCATAACTCCCTCACGGTAAGTCGCTTCCAGCAATTCCAGCCCGACGTTTTTATCAGCTGGTGTTTTATTGTTCTGATCCGACACTAATTCCAGTGCACACATAAGTCCATGCCCTCCTCTGACGTCGCCAATCAAGCGATGCTTCTCCTTCAGTTCCAGTAAGCCCTTATAGAGCTGCTCACCACGAGCGGCCGCGTTTTTGTGCACCTGCAGTCGCTCTGTTTCCTGCAGACAGGCAATGGCAGCCGCTGCACCGACCGGATGCCCGGAATAGGTGTAGCCGTGACCAATGGATGCGGCGCCAGATTCGTCACTCTCGAACACTTCGGCAACGGTACCGGAAATCATCGTCGCGCCAAATGGGAAATAGCCATTGGTAATGGCTTTGGCTGTAGCAATCATATCTGGCTTGACGCCCCAGTGTCGGCAGCCACTCCAGTCACCGGTTCGACCAAATGCAGTAATCACCTCATCAGCGAGCAACAAAATGCCGTGCCGTGTGCATATCTCTCGAACACCAGGCATGAAAGTGTGATGCGGCGGAATGACACCACCGGCTCCCAATACCGGCTCCATAATAAAAGCGGCGATAGTGGATGCACCCTGCATCTGGATCTCACTCTCCAGCGACTGCAGGCATAGCTGCGACAGCTTTTCCGGATCACTTTCGTTAAACGGGTTGCGATAGGTGTAGGGCGCGGGTATGTGATAACAACCGGACAACAATGGCTCGTACTGAGTGCGGAAATTCGCGTTGCCATTGACCGATGCTCCCCCAAAGTGCGTGCCGTGATAACCCTTTTGCAATCCGATAAATTTTGTACGGCTCGCCTCGCCTCGAACCTTGTGGTACTGACGCGCAAGGCGCAGTGCAGTCTCTACACTGTCTGAACCTCCGGAGGTGAAAAACGCTCGCTCAAGGCCGTCGGCTGCAAAGAACTCTTTTAACTGATAACTCAGTTCAATGACCGCATCATTGGTGGTGCCACGAAACGTGGAATAGTAGGGCATACGATCGAGCTGTTCGGCAATTGCCGTTTTGATGGGCTCACAGGAAAAACCCAGATTCACATTCCACAAACCACCTACCGCATCGATAGTCTCGTGTCCGTCTATATCAACCAGACGCACACCGTTCGCACCGGTAATTATCGTGGGTTGATTGTTGAGGCTGTCGGCCGGATGTGCCATTGGATGCCACAAGTGCCTGGCGTTATTTTCTTTTAAAAAATTGCTGTTTTTCATATGGTTTCGAACCTGATGCGGGCCTTTTTCTGGAGGAGCGTTTACCCTGACAAGGGATACGCTAACATGTTTCATGAAGGACCAGGATTATCCCGAATGCTGTACTTTCAATGGCCGACTGCAAAATGCTAATGGTTAACATGGTTACCGTGTGTCCTGACTCTGCCACCGGTAACCCATACCATAAGCCGTTTCGATACAATCGAAGGCACTGTCCACCAGCAGAAACTTTTTCCTGATCCGCTTGATATGCGACGTTATTGTCGCGTCATCGAGTACGACATTCGCCGCCTCCATCAACTGTTGCCTCGATTTGACATGACCAGGGTGACGCGCCAGTGCATGGACCATCCAAAGCTCCGTGACCGACAGCGCTAGCGGCTGATCTGCCCAGGTCGCTGTCATGCGCTTGAGGTCTACAGTCAGATCGCCACTCTCAATGGTGTCCTCCGGCAGATCCGGCTGAGTGAGTGCATCGACTCTTCTAAACAACGCAACAACGCGTGCCACCAGATGTGCGAGACTGATATCTTTGGTTAAATAGTCATCTGCACCGAGACGCAAGCCGGAAATGGTATCAAGCTCCGAATCTCTGGCTGTTAAGAACACAATCGGAAGCTGGGGCGCCAGGCTGCGTAACTCGCGACAAAGCTCAAAGCCGCCCTCTATTTCGTCACCCAGTCCTACATCGATTATGGCGAGTTGCGGCAATCTTTGGGCAAATGCTGCAATCGCTTCCAGACGTGTACCATAGACGCTCACGCTATACCCCGCACGCTCAAGCGCCTGCCGATAGTTTTCCTGTAAAGCGGGCTCATCTTCGACAATCGCAACAGTTTTTTTCAATGGGCGGTCCTGATCACAACGCTTTCCACTTTGTTGCCGCTCAATATATCATCGTTGCGGTTCAATATATCAACTGCTGCCGCATCAACCGACCAGTTTAACAAAGGTATTGGAGCATTTTCGGGGGCATGGTTGTTTGAGAGCATGGTCGAGAAGCAAGTCGGGAGCGTAATTGAAGAAGCTTTAGACCGCCTCAGGCCCCGCACAGGGTCAATGACACCACACGCGCATAAACCTCAGAGGCATCAGTCGTTATTTTGCGCTCGGTTATTCGGACCTGCGTAGCTCATGCGCCACCCTATACCAATCGTATGATTTTGAAGCAAATACTGTGAGTTACAAGCACCACAGCAGGTTCGGATGCAAATCCAGGTGGGCCGTCGGCCACGCTGTAGTTCCAGCTCCTGGTCAGGTCACGGCGACCGATTGCACAGACTACGGGAGCCTGCCCCATAACAGATGATCTACTGCAGGCGCGGTCTTTCGGCAGGTTATTACGATCTATTTCGTTAAAGAAGAGCGACTACTCGCCTTAATTGATCGAACGAAACCTCACACCCTCGCTGCGATCCCGGTTTCCGGACAAGCTACTGTAATCCGGACGCCCGGATTGCCCTGACCGACCTCGTAAACGAAATGATGGGCGAAAAATGCGCACGGCAGATTTGGACGTGATGGTTGTCAGCGGTTGACCGGCATGCCGCTTTCACCCGACAGGAGTAGCAACGACACCACACTACAGTAGTGGCCGTTGACGAGATGCCCTTTTCTGATTGAACCACTTACTGCAGTGGTACTAACGGCGGTTTGTTTCCTGCCGTCTTGAAGACTATCTGGTCGTGGTTAGTTTGATCATCGATCTAACCAGAGCACACCTCATCTGAGTGTTATCTGTGACAGACAATCGCAATGGCGTATCTGTGTATTTGATTCTGGCGCCGCTGCGAATTAATGATCAATCTGACTCATAGTTGTACTGGTAGCCATAGCTATACCCGTATTGGCCAAACTTGCTGTCTTTCTGATTGTAACCGTTGAGAACAACGCCCGAAAGATCAACCTTGTTTATCCTGAATATCTTGGCCACTTCTTCAATTTCATGGATCGCCGTTTGATTATGGCGCGCGACCATCAGATTCATGTCAGCGTAGCGTCCGATAATCATCGCGTCTGTTACTGCCAGCACAGGCGGTGTATCCAGAATCACGAGGTCATAGCGATGCGTCATTTCTTTCAGGAACTTCGGTAACCGGTCCTGCATTAGAAGCTCAGAAGGATTCGGCGGAGCTTTACCTCTCGGAATAACACAGAGGCGATCGGCTTGCCTGTAATCGTTACTCGCTACTGTCTCTGTGGCATCCATCAATTTGATACCTTCAAGCACCGCCTCAAGTTCTGGCTCTCTTGTCGACACTGTCGCTTTCTCCTCCACAGAATGCTTGCCCATACTCTCCGCAAAAGATAATGCAACGGGTTGAACAACCTCCTCAAGCGTTGCCGCTCCGGCCAACAACTCGGACAATCCAGCAGTTCCACTGGCTATATCGAAGATCTGGCCTACGGTACCTCGTCTCATATCTGCGTCGATGAGCAGTACTCTGGATCCTGATTCGGCGGCGAGGTAGGCAAGATTCGCTGAAACAAACGACTTACCAAGCGCAGGTGACGGACCAGTAATCGAGACAATACCCTTACCATTTTCAAGCATCCCAAAATGCAGACTGGTTCGAAGGCTTCGCAATGCTTCAACAGTGAGTTCCGCCGGATTATCACGTGACAGCACATAACCCTCCGGGTTCTGTTTGGTCTGGCTTACAGATAGGGGGACAGTGGCATACACTGGTAAACCTATTTTGGAAATATCCTCCGGCGAATCCACATTCCGTAACAGGAAAAAGCGCATTAATACAATACCACACCCCAGCATGAGCCCTAACATGGCGGACATTAACACCGTCGCTTGCTTATTTGGGCTAACTGCACGCCGATGCGATATTGCCTGATCTATTACACGTACACTACCCACAGTAGATGCCTTAAGAACATTCAGTTCCTGCTTTTTGTTTAAAAGCTGCAAATAGATTTGTTGGTTCACTTCGACGTCGCGGGTACGTCTTAATATTTCCTGCTGCGTTTTCGGGAAAGACTGAACGTTTGCCGCCAGGACTCCTTTCTCATCAAGCAACTTACGACGTTTGCTCAGAAGAGCTGTGTAACGCGGATGGTCGCGAGTGTACAGCCGGGACAGTTCAGTTTCCTCAAGCGAAAGCTGGCTGATTTGCGTATCAAGTGTCACCATACGATCGAGTACGGCCGCAGTTTCAAGATCCAGGTTTATCGACTCATGCTGTAACCGGTAGTTGTTCAGTTCGGTTTCTGCCGTGGCCAGTTCCTGTTGTACCGCTGGCAATTGCTTACCTAAAAATTCAAGGCTCCTTTCCGCTTCTTCAGAGCTGCGGCCAATATTCTGTGCGACATAGGATCCCACAACCTCATCTACAATCGCCCGCGCAATGTTCCGGTCACTATGGTGCATGGAAACCAGTAACAAATTCGAGCCCCGCGATTTTTCAGTAACCTTGAGCGCTCTGCGTACCGACGAAATTGCATCGAGCAACGCAATTTTTCTGACCAGAAATTCAACTCCGGCTGGCGCAGATATTTCGCTAATTAAAATCCTAAAATCTCCGTCGGGAGTTTCAGCTGGCTGGCCGATGACGCCACTAACAGATCTTCCGTCGGCAAGATTTACTTCAAAACTTCCCGCCTCGCCGGCTCTGACTGTAAAATCCTGACCCAATTGATCTGTTGCTACATTGAGGCTGTCGATCACAATAGACTCACCGCGCCAGCTGTACGGAGACAACCAGTTCCAGTCCGGTCGATCGATAATTCCCAAGCGCGAAATCAAGCCACCCACCACGGGCAAAGAGCGTGGATTGGCTACAATATCAAGTTTTATTGACTCGATTGCATTACCTATCACCATCCTGGATCGAAGGATCTCAATCTCGGTGATCGCCTCTGACTCATTGGACATTAAATTCGCGATGTCCTCTGACAAGGTAATGCCGCTATTTTTTGTCTCCAGCTGAACCATCGCATCAGCAGCATAAATCGGTGTCTTCGACAGACCCACTACTACACCCACACAAACGCCAATAAGCACCAGCGCACCAATAAAATACTTCTTTGACCAAATCAGTAAAGCGAGTGGAAGCAACTCCGACTCATCATTATTGTTATTATTAATGTACTCGTTTTCTGTCACTTGGAATCGTCCAGTTTATCTGCCCAATGACGGGCATGGCTTTTTAGTTGGGCGAACACTGCATCATATATCGACTTTGAACGTCTATACGGATCGGGTATTTCTGTCTCACCGCCCCATTTTCCAAACAACAATACCTTTCCCTGGGCATACGGAACCAATGTGTGTATATCTCGAACATGTGCAGCTTCCATTGCGAGGATCAGATCACTTTGCATTACAAGTTCGGGTGTCAAACGCCTCGCGGCATGAGTGCTGATATCGAGGCCATTCTCTGCAGCCACCTCCGTCGCAACGCTGCAGGCAGGCTTGTCTTTGCGAGCCATCAATCCAGCGGATGACACACTAACGTTTGGCAGACAATCCGCCAACAGATACTGTCCGGTTGGCGAACGACACAAATTACCAACGCAAACTACCAGAATTGAGCCAACTTTCATCAGAGTCTGTCATCAAGTATCAATAGCGTGTTGAGCGCTGCAAGAGAAGGAATAATCTTGCTGATAATGCGCCCCCAACGTGCAGCCGGAGCAGCGGTTACATAGACAACATCCTGCGCTTGCAGATTGAACCTGGTGGCCCATAAGAATGCTGCCGGAGATTTGGCGTCAAGCTTGAATACGTCTACGTCCTTCGTATGCGTGTTACTGCGAAACACAAATATCCCGCGTGCGTTGGCATTTATTTTCTCAATCCCGCCGCTGCGAGCTACTGCATCTGTCAGACTCATACGAGACATACCGAGCACCAGCGGGCCGGGTTGCGATATTTCACCGAGCACATAGACCTTGTTGTTTTCTCGAAAGTGCGCAACCGATACATCGACCTGGGGTTTGGGGATAATTTTCCTTAACCCTTCGGTGATCAATTCCCGCACCTCCGACACCGTCTTGTCGCGTACGTCAAGCTTGCCAATATACGGGTAGAAAATGGTTCCATCGCCGTGCACCCGACTACCCGCTTCAGCCGGGGTTCGATTTGGGCCAGCCGGTATTGTCAATTGCGGATGCTCCCATACGACGATGCTCAACACATCACCCGGGCCAATAAGGTAGTCCCAGTTCTCAGGGCAAAATCCGGTGGCACATCCAATATTACCCTTGACATTTGTCAAGCTAAGCGACTCAATCAGCGCTGGATTGATATCACGAATTCGAACATTGCCAGTGACTTCTTTGCGCAGCATGGATTCATTCAGCCCTCCCGTCTGCGGCAATATGGTGCAGGCAGGCAGCACAGCCAAACCCACTAGCAGTAGTAGCAGTCTCTGGAGAATGATGAGGTTAACTTGGCCGGGCATTTATTGATTTTTTTCCTGGTTGAAGGGAGTTACCACAAATACTGCTATCGCGGCATTTGACAAGCCCTCTAAAGCACTGTCCGATATAGCAAATACTATGCTCAGAGCTGCAATGACAATCTCCACCCTGTCTTCGATCCTCCAGGATTGAATCAGATGGAATCCATCGTTTCGAAGGCGGCGATTTAATCTATAAATATTAATAAGAATTACTTGAATCTGGCGATAGTGCAGTAGCTGAATTACTGATCAACAACTGTCAGGCTGCCTGCTGCAACTTTTTCTTATCGAGCAACTGCTTGAAATACGCAATGGTTCGATCAAGCCCTTCGTTCAGTTCAATCGTTGGCTGCCAATCCAGTTTCTCACGGGCAAGTGAAATATCCGGCTTTCTCTGGGTAGGATCATTCATTGGCAACGGCCGATAAACCAGCTCTGAGCTACTGCGGGTTTTTGACTTAACCAGTTCCGCCAGCTCAACCATGGTAAATTCAGATGGATTGCCAATATTGACCGGGCCAACAAAATCGTTATCTGAATTCATCATGCGCAAGATGGCCTCGACCAGATCGTCGGCGTAACAAAATGATCGGGTCTGGCTACCATCACCAAAAAGAGTGATGGGCTCGCCCAGCAGAGCCTGCACAATAAAATTCGACACAACCCTGCCATCGTTAGGATGCATTCTGGGCCCATAGGTATTGAAGATCCTGACTACCTTTGTATTGACATTGTGTTGTCGGTGATAGTCAAAAAACAGTGTTTCCGCACAGCGTTTGCCCTCGTCATAGCAGGAACGCGGTCCAATCGGGTTCACGTTGCCCCAATAGCTTTCAACCTGCGGGTGAACCACAGGATCTCCGTAGACCTCACTGGTAGATGCCTGAAGAATCTTCGCACCAGTGCGTTTGGCTAGACCGAGTAGATTGATTGCGCCATGAACACTCGTTTTAGTGGTCTGTACCGGATCGTGTTGATAGTGCACAGGTGACGCCGGGCACGCCATGTTGTAAATCTCGTCTACCTCCAGATACAACGGAAATGTAACGTCATGGCGAATAAACTCGAATCTGGGATTGTCCAGTAAATGCAGGATGTTATCCCGGGTGCTGGAATAGAAGTTATCGACACAGATAACCTCGTGTCCCTGCGCCAAAAGTCGGTCACATATATGAGAGCCAAGAAATCCGGCACCACCCGTAACGAGGATTCTCTTAGCACGTTGGCGTATCAAATCCGAATCAATGGCAAGTGTTGAATTGATCGACATCGGCTGTCCCGGTAATCAGAGGGCAATCCTGATCGCAAAGGCTGTACCAATATCCGCTGTTATTCACCAGCAGCAACCCCGAACTACTTCCCGGGGAGGAAAAACGTGACTAACTCTTTATTGCGAATATTCCGCATTTGGCATACCGCTGGAATAGCCTGCTTCTTGCCTGTCCAGAAAACTGAAATCTTCATTAACTCCTACGGAAAGCCATGATTGATCGGGTCATACCGCGCTTGCTTGGCGCAGCCTTTTTAATAGTAAACGTCACGTTCGGCATTGCCACTGCCGAGACACTACAAATACCACTCAGTGGAATCGGTGCTGTGCAGTCATCGGATCAACTGGGTGTTAATCCGCCTCTACTTGACAGCGGAGATGTAGAGATTGGTCAACAGCTTGTTCAAACGTTTGACATCACGCATTTGGGCGATGCCAGTCAGCTGCCCATAGACATCTACTCAGTTAACATTGAAGGCAATGACGCCTTTGAATTCGCTGTCAACAATGCGACCTCAACGTCTATTGCACCCAATGGGAAAATCCAACTGGCAGTGACCTTCTCGCCTGCCACGCTCGGCGACAAAACTGCATTCCTGCGAATTGAGCATAGCGCACCAAGCTCGCCTCACCTGATATTGCTCACGGGTAAAGGCATTGATGTGCCCGCAAGTCAGCTTGCCATATCGACAGAAGATATTGACTTTGGCACCGTAAACACCAACACCGCAAAAACCCAAAACATCACACTTTCGAATTTGGCCGAAGATGGTGACTATCCGGCTGTCAACGTCTACAACGTGACTATTTCCGGCTCCAATCCGGGCACATTTTCGACTGATTTCACAAACTCGTTAACCATTCCCCCGGGGCAGTCAGCAACTATCAAGGTAACCGCCAATGCACCTATTGCTGGCCAAAAAGAAGCGCTCGTTCTGATAGATCATGACGGGGAGAATCCGCAATTAAGATCCGCGTTGAAAGTGACGGCCGTCATACCACCTCCGGTGAACAACGATACCGACGATGACGACGACACCGAAGTTCCGGATAACGGGATCGATCCGGTATTCGCACAGACAAAGCTGAAAGGGATCTCGCCGAAAAACCCGACCTCGTTGCAGATTGGACCTGATGGCAAGCTCTATGTCACCGAAAGAGATGGATTTATCTATCAATACACGGTGGTGAGAAACGGCAAAAACAACTACACAGCCACAGACACAAATAAGATCGATCTGATTCAAAAAATTACGAACCACAACGATGATGGATCCGTCAACAACTCAGTTAAAGGCCGCCTTGTCACAGGAATACTAGTAGCTGGAACCGCAGCAAAGCCAGTTATCTATATCGCCTCTGGTGATCCAAGAATGGCCGCCGGACCCTCTGGTAAAGATGTAGGCCTGGACACCAATTCTGTCATTATTTCCAGACTCACACAAAATGGCAATAACTGGAGTAAGCAAG
>CAYMVV010000012.1:0-90490 GCA_964393885.1 uncultured Granulosicoccaceae bacterium
GTGCGGTGATCACCATGGGCCGGAACAGGTGATCAGCTTCGCCGGAATACGCATCAGCGACGCGAGCTAAATTATCGGACGCATTTTCTAGCAGCGTTAATATCTCTGTACTGTAGGTTTTTAGTGTATTACAGGCGAGTTGGCTTCCTGCTTTACACATTTTCGAATAAATTTCCTTCGTCTTATTTCTATCAATTTTTATGTCTCCGGTGCCATTATGATAGACAGAAGCAAGTGCGACACATCCAGACCAAATTGGCGGCTGACAAGCTTTCTTTGGGATTTCTACCGCCAGTTTCTTGTCCCGGTGTACATAATAATTAAACAACCGCACACAGGATTGGACATAGTCAATGTCGCATAATGAATTCATAACCGACAAACCAATATCCCAGTCGTCAGATCTTCGCCGTTACACTTGCTGAGCTCGCAGCTGGACCTGCGGCAGCGAGGGATCCGGATGTACGGGCCCGACGCCAAGAGCAACTCCAAAGTGCGGAAGCCACCTTCAATCCATTACCTTTAGATGTGAGTGTCGCACGGGCATACGGACGTATTGCTAGTGCAGTAGTAGCTGCCAGGCGGAAACATCGTGGTGCTCGCTCCCCGGACCTGTTAATAGCGGCAACAGCGCTCGCAAACCAACTACCACTGTACACCAGAAACCCTGATGACTTCGCCGGTCTCGAATCGCTTATCGATATCATGGCAATCTGAACAACACAACCAGATCACTGAGGAGAGTTGGTATTGGCAGTTCTCGGTCGCTGACCGGCCTATTGCAGACGGTGGTAGTCTTGATCATTAGCGGGCAGAAAAGTTCTTGAAGGTCAGGTCTTGCAAAACTATATCGGTGCAAGATTCAATACCTGACCCCTTTGTTCCCATATCTACTCTACCCCTGGCCTGACCCCCTGACCTTTTTACGGATCACCATGGCTGAGAACTGCTGGCCGTTGCTGCGAAGGAAGAAAGAGGAGAAGACCCCACTCGATATTTACTTTTGGGTTGGCATATACATCCACGATGTGTCGCACTTTGTTAACACCATGTAGAGCGGCGCACAACCACTGATCTACTCCGATACTTCAATGGTCCTGTTGGCTGAAATACTGGCTAGTTTAGTAACCGATCTGTCTGGCCATCTCACATTCAAGTCAACCGAATCGGTATCGTTTAATCCAAAGTGCAGTAAAGAACACCCACGCGAGAGCATTCCTGCACTGGAGCCAAAATATTCACGGTGGCCTATTTCTGTACCCTCTTCGTCGGTAAGTGTAATACTGCTGCCAAAGCCCATAGCATTGTTATTAACACCTTTAAACTTCACTCTCAACCAATTTCCCGCGCCTTGAGTAGTGTTACGAAAGAGTCTATAGCCACTAGGATCATCTGTTGCGATATCAAGTAATCCATCACCATCAAAGTCTTCTAAAGCTATGTCTCCATTTTGCATCCTCTCGACAGGAATTTCCCTCGGTACGGCGTAAGCCTTGGTAAACTTTAATTCACCCTCGTTTTTGTATACCAACACTCCCTCGGTGCTGTTGAGCACAAGGTCCAGGGTGCCACTATTATCCATATCACCTGCGGCTATTCCTGTCACTATAACTCCAGGGTCCAGGCCAAGATCCATTTCATGCATTGAGAAATGAGTGTTTCTGTTTTCAAATAATAGTGCTCCCATTCCCAATCGACTGACTGCGAGATCAAGGTCAGAATCTCCATCAAGATCGCCCCATGCGAATCCTATTGCAAAAACAGATGACTCCCCAATGTAGTCCACTGTGACATCTCTGAATTTACCACCAAGTACATTCTGAAGGAGTCGTATCGGTGTGCCAGTGACGACATCTGGTAAACCGTCCCCATTGAAATCACTCCATGCTGCATGAAATGTGTCTAGATTCAGCCCGAGCTCTGATGCCATTTCCCGAAATGTGCCGTCACGGTTGGAGATATAGACAACGTCCTTCGATTGGAAGTTATTGACATGCAAATCGAGCCAACCATCAACATTGATATCCACCCACAATCCGGTACGACTTCTACCGTATGTATTGGTGGCACCACTGACATGAGTGACGTCTTCAAATGTGAAATTACCTATCCCTCTCAGCAGCTCATCGGTTTTTACACCGAGCGTTTCACCACGCATTGCACCGTGACTTATAAAGATATCCTGAACCCCATCATTATCATAGTCGGCGCAGGAGCCCCCGTGACGGTCACGTTGCTGTGGGTATAGCCAATTACTCTGTTGAATACCGGATAGATCAACCACATCGATAAATGTGCCGTCGTCTTGTCGGTATAACGCTGGAATATTGCCATGACCCATATACATAAGATCCGGCGCTCCGTTGTTATCGAAGTCGCCCCAAAAGGCTCCCTGATCACCGAAGTCAGTTCGTGGTGAGAGTAGAGAGGTAGAGTCCTCCAGGCTGATGATCGATTCCGGAATTTCCTGTGCTTCATCGAGCATTGTCTGTATCTGTGCGCTGTCACAGCCCATAGCGCAGATCAAGAACACAATCAGCAGCGCATTGGCCACGGAACGATTATCTGACGGTTTTTTGAGAAATAGTTGTAAAATACATCGCACGCCCAGCCTTTGCGAATATTGTGCCATGGTATTCACAGTACATTCCAATCTGGCATTTCTATTTCGCTTTAACTATCTAGAAGTGCCTCATATGAGGCACTCCTTTTGGTTTACATAATTCAACTGTAGAGATATTCGTTCAAACGATTTATCTCTCGTCTTTTTTTATCTGGGCTAATTGTATCGAAAGTTCGATATTCAACATCTTGTTGGTAGTCATCGAATAACTGCTCCCGTCCAAACCATCGTTTTGCAATCTCAATATTGTCCTTCTCAAACAGCTGTTGAAATTGCATACAGTCGCAGTGTTTCGGTTGTAGTGATGGTCCGACGTAGTTTTGTTCTATAAACTTAATTATCTCTGTTCTTGTGCGATTTGTCATTTCTGCTGGGATGTTGGTGTTAATGTAATGAAGTATGAATTGACCAACCACAGAAAGCCGCTGGTTCTGACGCTCGGGATATATAAAGTTATGAGCGCCAATTTCACTTAATCCTACAACGGAACAAAAGTCGGCAATTAGATCGGAGTCGATTAGATACTGCTTGTCATAGAGGCGTGGTTTAACATTGTTTTTTCTAAACACAGACTCCCATAGATTCAGGAGACTCAGGTAGTCGAATCGTCTTGGTATAGCCATGCCAGGGTAAAACGGAGTATCGTGTTTCATGCCTGCCTTTAGCATTGTGCTAAATAGACTAATGGCAGTATCCACTTGTTTTCTTAAGTAAACAACAACCTCTATCTCATCACTATATACTTTCAATGCCTCATAGAGCTTAACTAACTCCTCCTTTTTTGTTAGGTTCGTATGAAATAGCTCAGATGATATAATTAGTGTATCCGGCGGATCTGGGAGGGTTGATAATTCCTGACTGAAACTATGGATTAGATCTTTAGACCAGCGATCCTTTTCACTTTGATATTTTAGGTTGAGCAACTTATAGATTTGTTTGTTAAAATTCCCACTTTCACAATAAGCAACCAACTCAACATGATTGTGATGGTGTAACCCAACAGACTCTGGGAAGTATACCCCTCATTTACACAGTCAATCTTTATTTATACCTATAAACTGCTGGATAGATGTTGATCCGGTTTTTTCAGCCCCGATGTGTATATATGTTTTCATTAGCTTATTCTTGCATTAACAACAAGCCTATTTATATTCACTTTGCACCTCAGTATTTTCAAAATGTATAAAAATTTCTGTTGCCAGAACAAGTTTGCTCAAGAGCTCGAATACTCTAAGTCTTTTTAGCAGCTCTAAATGAATTTGTAAATAAATCGCAATACCATGGAGATAGTGGTTTGTATTCCTTTGGGTAATAACAGTGTGCTCATGAGCTGCTCGTTGTTCGATTTTACGCTCGTAGCACGATAAGCAATTCATGCATTACATTGTTGGTTTTAGGAGGGGAGACAAGGGGTCACCCATTGGACTTTCTCTGTCAAACCCCCGTAGTAACAAATTGCCCCCATGGTTGCTGAACCGGAACCCATTAGAGGTCCATGTGTAGATATAACACCGTTTAATGATGGCTTCGGATGGGCTGGGGTAGAAACGTGCAGAAAAATTTGATACTTGTGCCGTTTCTGGAGGTTGTTCGGATTAGATTGCCTATTCCACGTGTCAATAAAATCAGAAGCAGTAGTAACTGTACCTACGTAGAAAGGGAGTGTTAGAAATTCTGTGACAATCCTTTTGTTCTAATCAAAAGAGGATGACACATGTCGGAGAAATTCAACTTTGAACAAGCACAAACTGCGATCCGGTCCGGACAATATTACTGGTCAAGATAGGGTTCTTGAACCGCAGATTATATACAGTGGCTGTCCTGATAATTTTTTCAATAAATTTGCTCTTGCTCTTGCTCTTGCTCTTGCTGAGTTTAATCAGTTTTGAGCGTGATCTTGCAAGCGGGTACAGATGACTGAAGTCGGAGGACAGAGGACAGAAGTTAATTGGCCTATGACTGAACTGTCCTCTGTCCTCTGTTGTCCTGTCACCTGCACACCACACCGCCCGCCAGGGCGCAACCTCCTGGTGGGTCGTGCGCGCATGACCCACTAGCTAGCTACACGTCCTGTTAGTGCTTTGAACCAGAACCCATTTAATCAGATCACGATGCGAATCAAGTTCAAGCGCCTGCTTCTTGGTTATATTAACAATGAGAAACGGACTCACCTCATCAATCAACTGATCGAGTTGAGACTGTAGTGATGCACGAACGCTGCCCCACGGTTTACGAGCGATCAGTTCTTTCAGTTGCCCAAAGCCGCCAGTGCCGTCGTGAAAAGCCGCCGTTACGACCACTTCATCTCTGTCGTTTAGCTGTTGCAGACAGGGGTTGGCGCTCAGCAGCTCTGCTGGCGAAATAGCTGGCGGTTTGTTTTCAGCCGTGGCCAGTGGGGCAGCGCAAAACAACGCTAATAACAAAAGTATCGATAACGGGAATCGTGCATTGCGCAATTGTGTAATTGTGTTCACTGAATGTCGTACTCTTTCATCTTGCGGGTTAAAGTGTTTCGGCCCCATCCCAGCAGTATTGCTGCTTCCTGTTTACGGTTGCCGGTGCTCGTTAGTGCGCAGTTGATCAGTGTCCGCTCAAACTGTTCTGTCGCCTGTCTGGCGACTCCGGTTTGGTTTTCCTGCATGCGCGTCTTTGCCCAGTTGTGCAACGCCTCCTGCCAGTTGTCAGAGTCCTGTTCAAGCTGTATCGGTGACAGGTCAGCAGGCAGGTCATCTATCTGCAGCTCGGTTGCGCTGGACATTACAGTCAGCCAGCGTGCCAGGTTTTCCAGTTGACGCACATTACCTGGCCATTTCAGGCCACTAAGGTAGGCGTCGAGCTCTTCGCTGGATCTTTTTTCCTCGCTCCCGAGATCTTCTGCGGCCTTGCGTAAAAACACCTTAAGTAATAGTGGAATGTCAGCATTTCGGTCGCGAAGTGGCGGTGCGGTAATTCTAATAACATTGAGACGATGGAACAGATCTTCTCTGAACATCTGTTTTTCAACCAGTTCCTCGAGGTTCTGGTGAGTTGCTGCGATTATGCGTACGTCCACTGTTACCGCGGTGCGTCCTCCGACTCTGTAGAACTGGTTTTCTGACAGCACACGCAACAAGCGGGTTTGCATATTAGCGGGCATATCACCGATTTCATCGAGAAACAGCGTACCTTCATTGGCCTGTTCGAAACGCCCCCGGTACTGCTCCATTGCGCCGGTGAAGGCTCCCTTTTCATGACCGAATAATTCGGACTCCATCAGGTCGTGGGTTATTGCCGCCATGTTTAATGCAATGAATGCCTGATCTGATCGACTGCTGTGCTGGTGCAGTGCTCGGGCTATAAGTTCTTTGCCGGTGCCGGATTCGCCATTTATCAATACTGTGGTGTTCGACCGCGACAGTTTTCCGATGGCGCGGAAGACCTGCTGCATTGCCGGAGTCTCACCAATAAGGTCGGATTGTCCTGCTGGCGGTCGTTCAACAGATTTCTTGTTGCCTTTGTTATTGCTGAAAGCACGTCGCGTTGTTTCAATGACCTCGTTAACGTCAAACGGTTTGGGGATGTACTCGAAGGCGCCGCCTTCGTAGGCGTTAACAGCAGTAGTGAGGTCTGCGTGCGCAGTCATAATGATGATCGGCGGTACACTATTGTGTTCGTCTTTCAGCTTTGCCATAAGATCAAAGCCGCTCATTCCGGCCATGCGTACATCACAAATGATGGCGTCTGGTGCACGGGCGTTACTTGCCAGTGCGGATATTGCGTCCTCGGCACTTTCGAAACTGTTGACGTCTATCTCTGCGCGTTGAAACGCGCGTTCAAGAACCCAGCGAATAGATTGATCATCATCTACAACCCACACTCTCTGACTCATGACCGTGGTTCTTCTGTGGGTTCTTCTATGGGTAAAGTAACCTCAAAGACTGTGTGTCTCGGGTCACTCTGGCACTCAATAATCCCACCGTGTTGTACAACCAGCGACTGGGCGATTGAAAGTCCCAGACCGGTACCGTTAGGTCGTCCGGATACCAGTGGAAAAAACAGTGTGTCTTTCAACTCGGGATTCAGACCGGGTCCGTTATCGATTACCTGTACCTTGCAGATGAGTTTTTTTAATTGTCCGCGGATAGTGAAGTTACGCTCAACACGTGTTCTCAGGGTTACCTGTGGCACAGCGTCGTTTGCCTGCGGTTGCAATTCAGCCAATGCATGCAAGGCGTTACTGAACAGGTTGATAAACACCTGCACCAGTTTCTCGCGGTCACACAGCAACAGCGGGATACTGGGATCGTAGTCGGTTTTTGTTGTTATCTTGCCGGGGTTGTCGGTCAACAGCAGTTGCTTTACGTAGTCCAGAATTTCATGAATGTTATTGGCACTGATCTCGGGCCGTTTGTTGGGGCCGAGCATTTTTTGCATCAGGTTTTGTAAGCGGTCTGCCTCTTTGATAAGCAAGCCGGTATAGTCCGTCAGTTTTGAGTGCCCCAGTTCCTGCTCCAGCAGTTGGGCCGCACCCCGGATACCGCCAAGCGGGTTCAACACTTCATGAGCGACACCGCGCAACATGCGTTGTGATCTTTCCTGTTGTTCGAACAATGCGCGTTCCTGTGCGATTTTGTGTTGTCTGTCGATATCAATCAGTTCCAGCAATACAAACGCTTCTTCTGCGTCATCCGTGTTGTCCTCCATGGGTGAAACGATGCAGTCTACTATCGCCGTTTGCAGGTTTCGTGTCGGGATCTGCAACTGCCTGGTGATCAGTGTTTGTCTATCGAGGATGACATTATTAATTTGGGAAACGAGGCTGTCGGGTAAAGGGCAGATCTTGTTGATCGGTTGGCCAAGTGCCATGCGTCTGCTACAACCAAGCATCGACTCGGCAGCCAGATTCAATAGCACGATACGACGACGCTGATCGAGTGCGATCACCGCAATGCTCAGGCTGTCTATCAGGTGTTCTTGTTGACTCAAACTGGCAGCGCGCATGACTGGAAGGGGGTATTTTAGCAGTCAGGGTGTCGATGTGCAGAGATCGATCAGAGAACGATCCACTTGAGCGAGGAGGTTAAGGCTGCGGGACAGCAGTCGTGCATAAGTGCCCGAACACCCGTGCGGGCAATGCGTGTACGACAGGTGGCTCAGGCTGGCTTCAGGCCTTTAAAACTGTTGCTGCAACCAATGCTGAAATAACGGCGAGGGTAAGCGCGTTCTCAGTTGCCAAAAGCGAATGGGCTGTCTTCGTCAATGATTGGACGCCTGACATGAAACGTCACTGTGGCGGACTTCATCAGTACTTTTCCTTCTGCGGATTCAATTCGGCCGCTGACCTTGTGACTGCCCCGGGGAACCTGCGACAGACTGAGATTGGCGTGGCGGCCGCGGCTGATATCCTTACCATCCACATTGACAATGATTTCATGGTCTGGAGCGAGGGAAGGTGTGGGCAGAAATATCACTTCCACTGCGCCCGAGCGATCTGAAACTACTTTATCGTGCTTCGGCGTGAGTAACTCGAAGGACTCATAGGTAAAACCTGCTTTGTCCGGCTGACCAGCTTGCTGGTTTCTTTTATCGTATTCTTCTGGCGCTGCGTAACGCGGGATGTTGCGAGTGCGGATTTTTAATTTCTCGGCTCCCTGCACAGGCCTGTCACCGTAGGCAACCTGACCATTTTCGTCGATGTATTTGTACACCGCTGACGCAACAGGTGTTGCTGCCAGCAGTAATGCAACCAGCAGTGATGCAATGAGGCCAGCAATCGCAATAATGTGCTTTCGTGAGCCTGAAAATAACACTATTGAGTGCACGCCAATCGTACCTCGTCGAGAAAGTAAGTCCATGGGCGTAGGGTTACAAGTATTAGGCCGGGTTGAAGATAGTGGCAGGCTATTGATAACGGGTTTTATCCCGGAATGAGGCAGAGTCAACACTCCGTCGCAGTTTGGAAGCTATCCGGGAACAGATGAACTGCTTCACACCATCGCCGCGATCCCCGTTTTCGGGCAGGCGATCGGTCTGTGGAGATAAAAATCGATTGGTTGCTAAAGCAACTTAAAGGCTGCTACACCACAATTGATTTGCAAGTGCTATTAAAAGCAACCCGGTTAGAGACCATCGGTTTTCGGATGGCTAAATTTGTGTGTGCAATTGTTGAAAGTGCACAATAGCGGGCTGGCTGGTATCGCGACAGTCGCAAAATGTGCTTAGTTTGTTTGTAAACCTTTCGCAATTGGAATCTTGCGCTTTAAACGATGTGTATTTTGTGGCGTTCGGCGGTCTACAATGGGCCGCTGTATCGGCGACAACAGTTCTCTTCCCGTTATCACTTTTACCTATTCAGGAGTCATCTTTTGCAATTCGATCTCGCGACATTCCAGGGGTTGATCGCGGCCTTGCAGCACTACTGGTCCGAACAGGGCTGTATTGTTCAGCAGCCCTACGACATGGAGGTCGGCGCAGGAACGTTTCACACCTCTACATTTATCAGGGCCATAGGTCCTGAGCCGTGGAATGCCTGCCATGTGCAGGGCTCGCGCAGGCCAACTGATGGCAGGTATGGAGAGAACCCCAATCGACTGCAACACTACTTTCAGTTTCAGGTAGTGATGAAACCATCGCCCGATGAATTTCAGGAGCTCTACCTGGGGTCTTTAAAGACGCTTGGATTCGATCCGTTGGTACATGATATTCGCTTCGTCGAGGACAATTGGGAATCCCCGACACTGGGTGCCTGGGGTTTGGGGTGGGAGGTGTGGCTCAACGGTATGGAAGTCACTCAGTTTACCTATTTTCAACAGGTGGGCGGATTGGAGTGTCGGCCAGTGATGGGCGAGATAGCCTATGGGCTGGAGCGACTCGCCATGTATATGCAGGGGGTAGACAGCGTGTACGATCTGGTGTGGTCAAAGCAGCCAAACGGAAACGTCGTCACTTACGGTGATGTCTATTTGCAGAACGAGAAAGAGCAGTCGGCTTATAACTTTGAGCATGCAAACGTGGATGCGTTGCTGGTTACTTTTGATAACTGCGAAAAAGAGGCAGAGAAGCTGGCTGCCATGGAACTGCCGTTGCCTGCCTATGAGCAGGTATTGCGTGCCTCGCAGACGTTTAATTTGCTCGATGCGAGACGGGCTATTTCTGTCACTGAACGGCAGCGCTATATATTGCGTATTCGTCAACAGGCGCGAGCGGTAGCGGAGGCCTATCTGGCGACAAGAGAAAAACTTGAATTCCCGCTACTGGATTCGTTATCTGACTTGAAAGATAAGTCAAAGAAAAAGGTGGCGCAGCATGGGTGATCGCGATTTGGAAAACCCTTCTGCACAAGCACGCAAAGAGTTCCTGGTTGAACTTGGCACCGAAGAGCTGCCGCCACGTGCGCTTAAGACACTGGCCAACGCATTCGCTGACGGTATCGTTAAGCGACTAACAGATGCGAAGCTCGCTATGGGGGAGGTGGCAGTGTATGCATCTCCGCGAAGGCTGGCGGTACATATCATTGACCTTGACACTCAACAGGCTGATCAAAGTATCGAGCGTCGTGGTCCTGCTGTTGCAGCCGCCTTCGACGCAGAGGGAAACCCCACCAAAGCTGCTGAAGGATTTGCCAGATCCTGTGGTGTTGCTGTTGATCAGCTCGACAGGTTGAAGACTGATAAGGGCGAGTGGCTGGTTACCCGCATTGACCAAAAAGGTGCTGCAGCAGCTGAATTACTGCCAGACATTGTTAATGAGTCTCTGGCTGCCTTGCCCATCCCGAAGCGTATGCGCTGGGGTGATCGAGACACTGAATTTGTGCGCCCGGCACACTGGTTATTAATGTTGCTTGGCAACGAGGTCGTACCAGCCAGCGTGCTGGGTTTGCAGGCTGACCGGCTTACACGAGGCCACCGTTTTCATGGCACGGGTGACATCTCGGTACCGCAACCCAATCAATACACATCTTTGCTCAGTAAACAGGGCAAGGTAATTGCCGATTTCGATGCGCGTCGAGAATCGATTGCGAATGGTGTACAGGCACTGGCAAGTGAGCTTGGTGGTCATGTCGAACTTGATGCAGATTTGCTTGATGAAGTAACCGCGTTGGTCGAGTGGCCGGTGCCGGTGGCAGGCAAATTTGATAGTGAATATCTGGAAATTCCCAGTGAAGTGTTGATCACTACCATGAAGGATAACCAGAAGTACTTTCCACTTTTCGATGGCAACGGAAAGTTGCTGCCGATGTTCATCACCGTATCGAATATCGACAGTGCCGATATGGACACGGTGCGCAAAGGCAATGAAGTTGTGATCAGACCCAGGCTGGCTGACGCGATGTTCTTCTGGCAGCAGGATCGCAAGCAGCCGCTGGCGGATCGGATCGACACGTTAAAGTCTGTGGTGTTTCAGACAAAGCTGGGCTCGATACATGAGAAAACCGAGCGTGTTGTAAAACTTGCAGAGTCGATAGCAACCGATATCGGTGCCAGCGTTGAACATACGCGTCGATCTGTGGCGTTGTCCAAGTGTGATCTGGTCACTGAAATGGTTGGGGAGTTTGCATCTGTACAAGGAGTGATGGGTGAGTACTACGCCAGACTCGATGGTGAGGACGAAGCCGTAGCGGTTGCCTTGAGCGAACAGTATTTACCACGTTATGCAGACGATAAACTCGCTGCAACACCAGTTGGGCAATCTCTCGCGATAGCTGATCGGATCGATACATTGGTCGGTATATTTGCGATAGGCCAAAAACCAACCGGTGTAAAAGACCCGTTTGCACTAAGACGATTGTCACTTGGCGTATTGCGAACCATGATCGAGCAGGGTGTTGATCTGGATTTGCGCGCGTTGCTGCAAAAAGCGGCGGATGGCCTGCAGAGCAAGGTTGATGTGAAAGGCGTCGTTGATGAGGTATTTGAGTTTATGGTCGAGCGCCTGCGTGCCTATTACAACAGTCAGGGAGTGGCGGCCAAAGTGTTCGATTCGGTTGCCGCACTGCAGCCAACCTCGCCGGTTGACTTTGATTTGCGGATTAAAGCGGTGAATGAATTTGTAAAGCTGCCCGAGGCCGAGAGCCTTGCCGCGGCCAACAAACGCATTAATAACATTCTTAAAAAGAACCAGGCCGATAGCAAAATCGAGGTAGATCCCTCTTTGTTCGACGGGGCGACCGAGTCCACCCTCTATGATGAGTTACAAGCGCTGGAGTCTAAAACCGCACCGCTGTTTGAGGCAGGCGACTATTCCGCAGCTTTACAAGCGCTCGCTCAGGTGCGATCACCAGTCGACAACTACTTTGATGAAGTGATGGTGATGGCCGATGATGCCTCTGTTCGTAACAACCGATTGTCGATGCTCGGAAACATGAAGTCGCTGTTCTCCAGAGTGGCAGATATCGGCTTGCTTCAGTCATAAGCTACCTGTGTACCGTTACATGCAGAGTCCGCATTCACATCGGCAAGCCGAGGTACTCCGGTATTCGAACAACGAAGCACACCGGGCGAGGTCGAAATGACAGAAATGAAGCTGGTCTTGCTGGATCGGGACGGGGTGATAAACGAGGAAGCCAATGGCTATGTGCAGTCTGTCGATGACTGGGTGCCGATCGATGGCAGTGTCGATGCAATAGCCCGATTGACCCAGGCAGATTACCGCATTGTTGTGGTAACCAATCAGTCTGGTATTGCCAGAGGCTTGTTAACGATAGAAGACCTGCAGGCTATCCATCGAAAGATGCATGAGACTGTTGCCGCCAGTGGCGGAAGAATAGATGCAGTTTTTATGTGTCCGCATAAACCGGACGATGATTGTCGTTGCAGAAAACCCAGGCCCGGTCTGCTAAACAGCGTAATGGATCGGCTCGATACAGACCTTGTTGGTGTGCCGCTGGTCGGTGATTCTCTGCGTGATGTTCAGTTGGCCATGGTGGTAGGTGCCAACCCGGTGCTGGTACGTACCGGGCACGGCGCACAAACACTCGAGCAAAACCGGCATCTTGATAAGGTACAGGTTTTTGATGATCTCGCCGGTTTTGCGGATGATCTGCTGGGTGTCGATCAGGATTAGAATATTGCGCCTCGGCAAGCGTTGCGCTGTCGCGCAACACAAAAAGGAGGCGTTCCAGAGCCGCTCTGCTATCGGCTGCGGCTGTTATCAGCTTCGGCGCGGGCCAACGCTGCAGTAGGTAAATGCTTTTTCCAGAGCCGCTGACGATCCGTCGAGTGAAAATTCAAAAACGGCGTGGTGATCGTCGCGCCACGGCAGGCGAATGGTGACACTGTTTCCCTCTTTTATCATAGAGAAGGAGTCTTCGAGTCCCGACTTGAGGTGCAGCGCATTCAAATTTTCATCATAGGTGAATGGCGCACCATAAGAGTACGCGGAATCCCATTTGACCTGTCCTGTTACTGTCTGTTCGGACAGTTGAGCGCTGGTCGCCGGGTATCTGGGTAGAATTCTGACATAGAGCGATTTTTCGCCCTGGTCGTTACAACTGGCAACTAAGGCTGCCTCGATTTTTTCGTCTGGCCAATTGAGAGAGGGCGAAAGGATAGTCCAGTTGGAAAAGGCAAAGCCTTCCCTCAGTTTACTATCTTCGTTGACACTCATGTAGTTTTGCCATTCTGCAGAGGCGCTACTGCTGATGCTCAGCATGGCAAATGACAACAACAGTTTTTTCACGGCCGTCCACCGAAGTAAGTTTTTAGTCGACTTGTCAAACATTCATAGGTCATTTTGAATAAAGCCCATATTGTAACCCTGTTTTTCCAAACTATCACATTACCCGAACTACTTAGGAAGAAGCGAAGAGAAATACTAATTGAAATATTCTCGTTACAACAGCCAATTATGACAATGTGATGATTAACACCTTGTAATGATAATGACTGCTGTGCGCCAGGAGTCTGCGCGGTGGAAATCCGCGTAGCGAGAGCGTGCCATGGCGAGGGCCCTGCCCTGGAACCACGGGTACGATCGTTTACGGCGCATAGTTATTCATATGCAACGGAAATGATCGATAAAACCGCACCGTCAGGGCGCGTTCCCCGTGTTTGCAGATTGTAGTGGCGCTTCTGCCGCGCAGGCTCCTAGCTGCATGGTTTGGGAGTGATCGCAATGTGCGTGAACAAGTTTTCCGCGTTTTGATTGCACAGGCTTGCGATTGACTCCGCGCTTGCGCCGCGCAGATCGGCCACTGTCTGCAGTATTTCTGACAGGAAAGCGGGTTCATTGCGCCGCTCGCGATTGCTCCCGTGATTGCTCCCGCGATGGCTATAGCCGGTTTGATCCGGAGCATCGGTCTCAATCAATATTGAATCAGCTGGTAAAGACTGAACCAGCCGACGAATTTTCGTCGCGCGCGGCTGAGTCACCGCTCCCCCGAAACTTAACCGATAGCCCAGATCAATGAGTCGTGTGGCCTGCTGCAGACTGCCGTTAAAACTGTGGACAACGCCTTGTGTTGCAGCACTTTTCTTTATCGAAAGAATGACATCATCTACCGCCTGCAGCGCATGCACAATAACGGGCAGATCAGCTTTTGCCGCAATCTCGAGTTGTGTTTCGAAAAAAAATATTTGTCTTGCGAAAAGATCGTCTTTTTTTAGCGTCTGATTAGAGCCCGCATCGCGACAGGTTTCCAGCTGCTGTCCAAGGCAATATCGATCCAGCCCACACTCACCTATGGCAATGCAAGGGTGTCTGTCTACTTGCTTGGCGAGTTCTGTCAGGTCGGATTCACTGTGTTCGTGTAAAAACCACGGATGTAGTCCACAGGCGATATATATACCGGGGTAACGTTTCGCGATTGACAGCAGCCTGGGCCATCTTTGGCGCGTGGTGGCGGGTACAATCATCGATTTGACACCGCTGGCGTTGGCTCTGGCTACTACCTGATCGCGATCATCGTCAAAGCGATCATCATCCAGGTGCACGTGTGTGTCGATCAACTCGATGGTACTCATTAACACGGGGTTCCAGTGGGTTTCCAGGCTTACGGATCATGGACACGGGTTTGGCTGGCATGCGTGTACAGCCTGTATCGCCTGTACGACCTCGTCATCAAGCTCGGTGTCTACACTGGCAATGTTTTCTTTTAACTGGCCAGTTGATGTTGCCCCTACGATGGTCGATTTTACAAATGGCTGGCGGTGGACAAAAGCCATTGCCATGTTGGTCGGTGTTAAGCCATGGTCTTTGGCAATGCGCACGTACTGAGCTATTGCCTCGGTGGCTTGCGGCGTTGTGTAGCGATAAAAGTAGTTGCGGTGCAGTGTCAGGCGGGCGTCTTTCGGTTGTTGATTTCCGAGGTATTTCCCTGTGAGTGAGCCTCCTGCCAGTGGCGAGTATGCCAGCAGGCCGATGTTTGAGCGGTGGGCGAACTCTGCCATGCCAATTTCAAAGGTTCGATTCAGCAAACAATAGGGGTTTTGCACAGAGGCAATAACCGGCAGTGATTGACTTGCCGCAAGGCTCAGGTACTGGTGCAGGCCCCACGGCGTTTCATTGGATACGCCAATCTCTCGTATTTTGCCGCTATCTTTTAACTTTGCCAGTGTCTGCAGGGTTGCTTCAATTGGGTAGTCGTGTTTGTCGCGACCATATTCGTAACCCAGTTTACCGAAGTAGTTGGTGTGTCTGGCAGGCCAATGGATCTGGTACAGGTCTATATAGTCGGTACGCAGTCGTTTCAGGCTGTCATTCAGCGCGGTTGTGATTTGCTCAGGACCAAGTTGTGGTCCGTTGCGAATATAGCCAATCCATTTCTTCGGTGCCGGTCCAACGACTTTGGTCGCCAAAACAAGCTTGCTGCGGTCCTGTCGCGATAGCCAGCGCCCGATAAATTGTTCGGACAGTGCGTAGGTTGCGGCGCTTGCTGGCGCTGGATACAGTTCTGCCGTATCGATAAAATTGACGCCGTTTTGCACGGCGTAATCGAGCTGGTTATGGGCGTCTGTCTCAGTGTTTTGCTCGCCAAAGGTCATTGTGCCGAGGCAGATCTGGCTGACGTTGATGTCGCTGTTGCCTAGCGGTCGGTATTGCATCCGGTGTCTATGGCTTGGTGTGTTGAGTGAGCGGTCAGAAAACCAGGTTCAACATAACCAGGCTCACGACCAAAAACACGATGGTCATAAGGGTACCTGCACGCATAAAGTCGATGACCCGGTATCCGGCAGGACCCATTATTAGTGCGTTAACCTGATGTGTCGGTATGATGAACGAGTTTGATGTCGCAATGGCGACGGTGAGTGCGAACAGCGCGGGATCAGCTCCTGCTCCCACCGCGATATTTACCGCCAGCGGCACCAGCAGGACGGTGGCACCGATGTTGGACATGACCAATGTAAACAAGGTCGACAGTATGGCGATTACCGTTTGCAGCAGCCAGATCGGTACATCGCCAAGTATTGTCAGTGTCTGCGCAGCAATCCATGCGGCGGTGCCTGATTCTTCGACGGCCATACCCAGTGGTATCAAGCTGGCTAGCAGAAATACTGTTTTCCAGCTGACTGCGCGATAGGCTTCATCCATCGTCAGCACGCCGGTCAGGATCATGCCGAGTCCACCGACCATTAACGATACTGACAGGCGCAGCTCTGAAAACAATACCAGACTCAAGGCGAGTAAAAAAAACAGCAGAGCGGGTTTGATCTTGTTCGGACGAAGTTCTTCATCAACATGATCGGTCACGACGGCATAGTCTTCGCTGCTGCGCAGTTTTTTCAGGTTGCGCCAGGAGGTATGGACCACCAGGGTGTCGCCGCCCTGCAGCGGTTCGTCGCGAAAGTCGCTGTCCAGTGTGTAGCCTGCTCGATAGATGCGCAGCGCGTGCAAGCCGTCACTGCGGCGCAATTGCAGCTCATTCAGTGTTTGTCCGACCAGCGCTGAACCGGGCGGTATAACAATTTCCGCGATACCGGTCTCCTGAGCGTTCATGACACTTGCAAAGTGGTTTTCACTTTTAACGATGCGCAACTTGTATTTACGCGCAAACTTGACCAGTTGGCGCTTGTTGCTCAGAACACCAATATAGCTGTTGACCCAGATAACTTCCTTGGAGTCGGGTACAACTGTTACCTCATCGCCGTTGCGAACAGCCAGTACAAACGGAACGTTTTCCAGTGTTCGTTCGATTTGCATAATCGTCATTCCCACCAGCGGGCTATCGAGGCTGGCCTGCAATTCAAACAGTTCACCGGAGATTCCGTAGACTTTTTCAAAGTAGTCCGCGGTGCGGGTTGTTCTCTCTTTTTGTTCTTCGCCTTTGGTGCTTGGCAGCACGTAGCGACCAAAAATCATAAAAAACAGTATGCCGGCGGCTATCAGCGCAAGGCCAATGGGGGTGACGTCGAACAGGTCAAACGTGCGCATTTGCTGATCGGCAGGCAGTGACTGGTTGGACGACAGTAAGAGGTCGTTTAGCAGGATAAGCGGACTGGACCCGACCATGGTGACTGTGCCGCCGAGGATGGCGCAAAAACCCATTGGCATCAGCAGGCGTGACATCGGTATGGAGGTGCGTCGACTGATCCGGCTGACTACCGGTAGAAAAAGTGCCGCAGCGCCAACGTTTTGCATGAAGCTGGAGATGATGCCGACGGTGCCAGAGATTAGCGGGGTGATGCGGCTCTCGGTGGAGCCTCCGTGTCGGAGAATCCAGTTGGCGACACGACTCATGATGCCGGTTTTATCGAGTCCGGCACCGATGATCATGACGGCAATAATCGACATGACGGCGTTACTGGAAAAACCATTGAACAATTCTGCGGTGCTGATCACCGGGGCGAGACCGGGAAGCATGGTAGTCAGACCGAGTAGGACCATGATCGTAACGGCCGCTACGTCAACGCGAACAACTTCTGACGCAAAGAGGTATATCGTCAAGAAAAGCAGGCCTAGCACCATAATGATTTCCGGGGTGATAGTGCTTGCTTCGTTCATAGGGTCCGGTTGGACTCACCTCTTGAATTATTATTCATAAACACAAAAACTGTGTTTTCGATGTTGCTAGTTCTGGCACCCCTACGGATTGTGCCCGTTTGACCGCGCCTCAGAGCTGTTCGTTCTGGTTTCTCGCTGCTGTTGCGCATCCGTTCTTCCACAATTGCTCTTCCACTGACTTGCTCTTCCACCGGCCTGCTCTTCCACTGCGTGCTCTTCCGCTGACTTGCTCTTCCGCTGACTTGCTATGGCGCTGATACGACGAGCACTTGTACAAAGAGCGCTTGCCAAAAGCGTATTGCGCGTTGTTGCATGTAGCCCTGGTCGCAAGCAGTAGTTGCAGGTAGAGGTTACATGTAGCTGTGACTGCCAAGCTTGCCGGGCGATCGGATTTGCACGTAGCGTGACATTGCTACTGCATAATACAAACCATTAAAATTTTTCAGACAATACGTGGCTTCCTTGTCACCTGGAATCCTAGTCACTTGAATCCTAGTCACCTGGAATCTTGGTCACCGGGGTCTTAGTCACTGGGAATCTCACTCACGTGAAGCTTTTGCTTCGTATGAACCCGTGCCTGAACCCGTGCCTGAACCCGTGCCTGAACCCGTGCTGTAAAAAACCGTAGCTTGAAAGTTAAGTGTAGTAAAAAACGCGGTAAAAAGTGGTGCTCGACTGGTTTTCCCGGTCATTCGTTGCAGTTGTTCGCCGCAGTTACTGGTCCGGCTTGAAACACCAATTGCAGCAACAGCCAGCGTTCATAAAAACCAACTGCATTAGTCTACAGTGAGCGACCCTCCAGGGCTATAACAGACATATTGCAGAAAGATAAAGATTGTCACGCGATACGGAAACCAGCGTGAGAGGATTTGCCCTGTACAACAGACACGTCTACAGAAATATTTTATGCGCTGGACCAATCGTAACCAGACAGTTGGATCGGACCTAGATTTTTGTGGAATCGATGGATCAGATGACGGGCACAGACTGTTCGTGCAGGCTTGAGCGTAATACACTTGCACATCCCACGACTTTGTTACCGGACAATTGTTCTTATGAGCCCGACGCTCAGCACTCGTTCTGTGCGCACTTTTGTACTTCGACAGGGCCGACTGACTGAGGGTCAGCAACGGTGTCTCGATCTGCACTGGCCGACCTATGGACTCGAAGTAGACGGCGGCAAGACGCTCGACATAGATACCTGTTTTGAACGCACGGCTCCACTCTGGCTTGAAATCGGATTTGGCAACGGTGAAGCGCTTGTGCATATGGCGAGTGCCAGGCCCGACATCAACTTTCTTGGAATCGAGGTCCACCTGCCCGGGGTCGGTCATGCACTTGGCGAACTCGCCGCCCACAATCTTCACAACGTTCGCATAATTCGCCACGACGCATTGGAGGTTCTCGAACATTCACTGGCGCATGCAAGTGTTTCTCGAATGATGATTTTCTTTCCTGACCCCTGGCATAAAAAGCGACACCACAAGCGACGCCTGGTGAATCCGGAATTTTTACAACTCGCACAATCGGTACTGACTGCTGATGCAACTATCCACTTTGCAACTGACTGGATCGACTACGCCGACCATATCGTCGCGGCAATGGGCGCACAAGTTGAATACAAACGCGTGACTGACCAGGAAAAATTAAACGAGATAACCGGCATACGGCCCACCACCCGGTTTGAGACTCGCGGACGTCGACTCGGACACGAGGTCTGTGACCTGGTGTATGAACGTCAGTGAGCGATGTCAGTCAGATCGTTACAGCAGCGGTAGCTGTCTGCGTCCGGTAGCACAGGCTGCAGAGAAATCCCTGTCGCTGGAGTCATCGTCTAACCCTGACGTAGCGTTTACACTCCCTTGAGCGACTGCAACCCTGCGAACGGCCTCGTTACAACAGCTTTTGGGATCTCCGTCCGCTCACATTAAAACGGTATCGACTATGGGCAACCTGCACAACGCGTCAACGGACAGCCTGCAACAACTGGATGCGTTGCATCATCTTCATCCGTTCACTGACACAGTGGCACTGAATCGCAAAGGGACACGCGTCATCAAGCGAGCCCAGGGTGTCTATCTGTGGGATACCAATGACAACAAATACCTCGATGGGATGGCAGGCCTTTGGTGTGTCAATGTTGGCTACGGACGAAAGGAGATTATGGAAGCGGCATTTCAGCAAATGCAGGAATTGCCTTACTACAATACTTTTTTCCAGACCTCTCATCCTCCGGTCATCGAATTGTCTGCACGAATTAGTGAACTGACCCCTGAGGGGTTGAATCGCATTTTCTACTGTAGCTCTGGCTCGGAGGCCAACGATACTGTGGTTCGCATGGTGCGACATTACTGGAGCTCCATTGGAAAACCGCACAAGAAAATAATTATCAGTCGTGAGAATGCGTACCACGGCAGTACGATGGCCGGGGCCAGCCTTGGCGGTATGGGGCCAATGCACAAACAGGGCGGCCTGCCGATTCCGGATATTGAACACATCATGCAGCCGCATTGGTACAAGCACGGTTATAGCGAATTACCAGACGACTTTGGTTTGCGCGCGGCAAAGGCGCTGCAAGAGCGAATAGAGGCAGTGGGCGCTGACAATGTGGCGGCGTTTATCGCAGAACCGGTTCAGGGGGCCGGTGGAGTGATAGTACCCCCGTCTACTTACTGGCCCGAGATTCAGCGTATCTGCAAGGCCTACGATATCCTGCTCGTCGCCGATGAAGTCATTTGCGGTTTTGGGCGTACCGGCCAGTGGTTCGGCAGTGACACATTTCAAATCGAACCTGACTTAATGGCAATTGCCAAAGGGCTCTCTTCTGGCTACTTACCGATTGGTGGTGTGGTCGTCAGTGATCGCGTTGCCGAAGGATTGGAGAAAGGCGGCGATTTTAATCATGGTTATACCTATTCCGGTCATCCGGTTTGTGCGGCCGCAGCATTGGCAAATATTGAAATCATGCAACGCGAGCGCCTGGTCGAGATCGCAGGCGATACATTGGCACCGCATTTTCAGCGGCGCCTGGCCGAGCTTACCGAGCATCCGTTTGTTGGCCAGACCCGCGGAGTGGGCATGCTGGGTGCAATTCAGCTCTCGCCTGACAAGTCTACGAATAGCGGATTTGAAAAAGAAGGTGATGTCGGTTACGCGTGTCGTGATATTGCAAGTGAGTCCGGTCTGGTGATGAGAGCAGTAGATGATGCAATGATACTGTCGCCGCCGTTATCAATAACAACGACCCAGATAGATGAACTTTTTGATATCGCCGGAGACAGTATTGATACGGCATGGCAGCGATTTCAAAATGGTGATCTCCTTACCCCGGCAAACTAGTCCGCTGTGACGAGGTCCGCAATTTGCGGCACCTTGAGTCAGGACGGGTACTTGAGCCAGTACGGGTAACCAGTACGTGTAAAGGAAGCGGTGCAACTGGAGCAGTTACCAGTGGAAAGAATCAAGTGAATATGCGGTTTCAGGAGCTGAAAGAGGGGGGAATGACACCTGTTCTGCCTGCTCCAGACAGTTGTTCAGCTTTTGCCACACATTTTACAATATGTGGCAGGATTTTTCAGCAAATGTGGTTTTCGGGCATCTTTTTCGTTTGTTTATCGTTTATCCTGTAACCCTTCTGGGTCGTTTTGTACCCCCTTACGTTCAACTGTGCGGATCGATAGAGCAGTTTTGCGCATTCGGTTCCCGTATTGTCATGTAATTGAAACACAAATGGCTATAGTGTTTGCAGGACATGCAGTCAATGCTCTGATCATGCGTTGCGAGCAGTTCAGCTCCCAGGTAGCCTCGGTCAAGATAAATATAAAATGCTTAGTAAAATAACCCGCTCAAAGAGTCCGCATTGCTGCCGAGTTGGTGTAGTGCTGGTGGCGCTGACACTGCTTTCAGCTTGTGGTAGTAGTGGTGGTGGTACAAGCGAAGGTACGCCTGCACTCACAACCCAGCAGCCAGGCAACGCAACGGCCAGTAACAACCCTGCGAATGTCCCTGCAGCCAGTGTCACTCCTGCACCGACGGCACCAGCGAATTCTGCACCGACGGCACCAGCGAATTCTGCACCGACAGCACCGGCGATTCCTTCACCGACATTGCCGCCGTTCCCTGGCGATATAACAGATGTGATTCTTGTCACTGGTCAGTCGAACGCTTTGGGCGCAGATACCGCCTTTGACGCGGCACTGGACTTTCCCGTCGATCGTGCATTTGCCTTCACCAGTGAAGGGTGGGTGAAAGCTGATCTCCATCAGGTTTGGGATCTGAACTGGCACCCTAGAGGCGATCCGGCTACCGATCCGTCAAATAACTTTGGCTTCCACTTCGCCAGGAAGGTGGCAGAACGCCGGTCTCATCGAATGGTCGGTTTTATTCTGGTGACGGCACCTGGAGCCCCAATCGAAATCTGGGATTATGAGTCCGATTTCTATCTCTCTATCCGCAATCGTGTGGTCGATGCGCTGAATCAACTGCCGAGCAAGGCAACGATCGATGGCATCCTCTGGCACCAGGGCGAGACTGACTGGGAAGACACCCCCTATTACGAAGGCAAGCTTGCCGATGTAATAAACAACTTTCGCTCAGAGAGTTGGTACTCGTCAGACAAACCTTTTATTTGTGGCGAAACAGCTTTCGCACCTTTGAACAGAATTTTGATGAATTTGAACACTGATGGTGACCCCTGGACGGCCTGCGTTGAATCCGATGGCCTGCCAACGCATGAAGATCAGGTGCATTTCACGGCAGAAGGTTTGCGTATTCTCGGTACTCGCTACGCGACAAAATATCTACAATTGATCGAGTAGTAATCCGTATTGGCGTCAGGATTGTTCACAAAAATTTCCGCTAAACCGGTAAGACCTCTCAGTAATTTCCGTGGCTTTCATGGATAGTGCGCAGCTATCTTTGCCGGGTCTTTTGCCAATGTGGACACTTGCTGGTTTCCGTACCTTGCCCTCGATCGTTTATCTGTCGTTCGCGCTTTCACTAACCGCATGCTTCGGCGGTAACTCAGAGATCAGGACGATTGTTTTTGAGGATTCCGATGATCGATCTGTGCCATCTGCTCCCGTGTCAGATTCAACCCCAATCGATGAACCTGCGCCCGCGTCCGGGCCGGCTACAGTTGACGATTCGGCCACCATTGATGAGCCCGCGACTGCCTCCGATCCGGTAACTGCCTCCGATCCGGCAACAATAGATGAACCTGTCGTTGCATCAGTCCCGACAGCAAGTGACGAGCCTGTCGTTGTCAGTGGACCCCAATCAATTACTGATTTAGTGCTGATTACCGGTCAGTCGAATGCACTTGGCTCCCTGACGGCTTTTGATCCGGAACTGGATTCTCCGGTAGATCGATTTTACGCCTATACGGACAGTGGCTGGCAAGCAGCGAGCCTTCGTCAGGTATGGGATCTGGGCTGGCATCCACGGACTGCTATAGACACTGACCCCCACAATAACTTTGGTTTCCATTTTGGTAAAAGTGTAGTGGCGAAGAGTAACCAGCGTGTGGTTGGCATTGTATTAGTGACAGCGCCCGGCGAGGGTATTAGTCACTGGGATTCGCAGGGGTTTTTCTATAACCAGGTGCGTAACAAAGCGCTCGCTGCGCTGAACGATCTACCGCAGAAGAACGTTTTTGACGCGGTGCTTTGGCATCAGGGCGAAACAGACTGGTCGGCAGTTGGTTCTCTGGATGTGGATCTGGCAGGGGTGGGTGTGGCAAACGATTACTACAGTCAGAAACTCAGGCAGTTGATTGACAATATTCGAAACGACAGCTGGTTTGCACCTGACCGTCCGTTTATCTGTGGCGAAACAGCACGCTCGCCGGTAAATTCCAGATTGAACGCGCTAAACCAGGACGATGACCCCTGGACGTCGTGTGTCTCCGGCAGCGATTTGCCAACCTATGATGCAGAGCAGGTTCACTTTAACGCTGCGGGTTTGAGGCAACTGGGTGCCAACTACGCCGATCGGTATCTGGATCTGGTTCGCTAGGAGAATCCACTCCGGTGCGCTTCCCGTGTTCAGGCGACATACACCGACTGACCCTGCTTTTCTGTCCTCTGTCTTCGACCCTCTGTTTTCTTTATTCGCACGATCACTCTCAAGCTGATTAAAAGTGCAAAAGATCATAAGCGAATAGCAGACGCCGACTTGTTGCGTTGTTCATCTGTTATGGTGCTGCTGGTACTGTGCTTACTGAACAACTTTTGAGCGTCACCTAAAATTGTTAAGCGCAAAGATAGCACCCTGACTGCGACCCTCATTCTCGAACGGGCTCCTGGTTCAAGTTGCCCGGACTAAAACACATAAGAAGAACATAGTGCGTTTGAAAAATTTGCGTTACAGAGCGTCTGCATGGTCTATAAATTTATCAGGAATAACGACCAAACAGGAATGTTTAATGATGAAAAGTTTGTCCTGCGCCCGTTCGTCGGCAGCCATTGCCGGGAGAATATGCGTGGCGGTAACCGCGCTCTACCTGCCTGCCGGAAATATTGCGTTTGCTCAAAACAGCCATCCGATTTGCCAGTCAAGTGAGTCTGATACAGACGGCGACGGTTGGGGTTGGGAAAACGATGCGTCGTGCATTGTGTCCGGCGGCCCTTTCGACCGAAGCGTGCCTGTCCTGTCAAACTGCCCTCGTGATCAGCTTGACACCGATGGCGACGGGTTTGGTACGCACAATGGTAATAGTTGCCGTATCCTGCCAACTTGTAGAACCGCATCCAGCGATCCGGATGGAGATGGATATGGCTGGCAGGATAACGCGTCCTGCATTGTCAGAAGCGACAGCGTTGATGACCATGCTAATTGCCTGTCCGCGCAGAGCGATCCTGACGGTGATGGCTACGGTTTCGAAAACGGCCGGACGTGCCTGGTGGTTGAGGCATCCCCTGGTGAAGAGCTCGCGGGTGACGAACCATCGTTTGATGAGCCAGCGACGGCAAGTGCAACTGCGGGAAACCCCGTTTGCGAAAGTGCCGACAGCGATCCTGATGGCGACGGCTATGGATTCGAAAATGGCGTAAGCTGCGTGGTGCAGGCAGCGCCTGTCAGAAGTGCAGCTAGAAGTGCAACAGCAGGCAATTTTACTCTGGCAGATGTAACGGAAGTCATTGTCGTAACCGGCCAGTCAAATGCTTTAGGTTCGCAAACAGCGTTTGACGAAGTCCTTGATGCACCGCATGAACGGGCCTTTGCCTACACAGACGATGGCTGGCAGATAGCTGACCTGCATCTGGTTTGGGACGACAATCAACATCCGGGTAACAAGTCCTTAAACAACAGTTTTCGCAGACCGTACAACAATCTCGCGTTTCAGTTTGCTAAATCTGTTGCCAGCAAATCGTCCACCCGTGTGCCAGCTTTTATAGTCGATGCGGACCCAGGTAAGGGTATAGCAAACTGGGATTACAACTCCTCCTTCTATCGCAAGCTGAATAGCAAGATAGAGAAGGCACTGGCAGCGATGCCACACAAATCGAGTGTTGACGCCATTTTGTGGCACCAGGGTGAGAATGACTGGCTTTATGAAGGCACGTCAGATCCGGGCGCAACGGGTTTCACGTCCAAAGACTCGAACGAGTACAAGAATTACTACGCGATCAAACTTTCCAACTTAATACGTAATTTCCGCAACGAGTCCTGGGCACGAAGCGATACCTTTTTCATCTGTGGAGAAACTCGCCGAGCAACCGGAGTTAATCGTCGACTGATGGCATTGAACTCAGATAACGATCCAACGACCGGCTGTGTACCCGCTACTGATTTGCCCGCCAGGCCTGATGATATTGAGGGCTCTCACTTTAGTGGCGCGGGTCTGCGGACACTTGGTCAGCGCTACGCTGATATGTATTTGAACCTGTCTGGCGGCTGATACTGCCTGTGGTGTGAGATAGCGGTATGGATAGGCTGAGACGGTGATCTGCTCACCGCCCTGAGTACTCAGGCACTCTTTCTATGCATTGTGAATGAGGTGACAATACAAAATAACGTCAAGCCCGATAAACGTCGACGAAATTCAAACCCTCGTATTTTTCTGTTGTCTAACTTACACGTACCCGGTGTCTAGCCCGGATGCCTGTTAGCTCGCCCCTTAGCTTCCGGGCGCACAAGCAATGGAAGTGCCCAAACCAAGGTTGAATTCAAATGTCGAAACCTGGAGTTTACTCGCGAATACTATTGTTGTTTTCGTTGACCGGACTTTGTCAGATTGGTTCTGCGGCGCCGATGGTCGAATTGTTTACCTCTCAAGGGTGCTATTCCTGCCCGCCAGCGGATGAATTTTTAGCCGATCTGATCGAAGACCGCCCCGGGGTGGTTGCGCTTGAATATCACGTTGACTATTGGGACGATCTTAATTACGGATCTGCCGGTGTATGGAAGGATCCCTTTTCAGACAAGGTCTATACGGCAAGGCAAAGCACTTACTACTATAGTCGTCGACTCGCAGGGCGTCCGGGTGTTTATACGCCGCAAATGATCGTCAATGGCCATACCGCTGAGGTAGGGAGCCGCAGGCAACCTGTCATTGAAGCGCTGCAAGATGCTCGACCTCCGCTTGATGTCTCTGCCACACAGTCCGGTACGAAGGTTACGATTAGGGCAGCCTATGATGCAGACAAATGGGACTCGCGCGTCAGAGCGACCCTGTGGTTCGCGCTGTTCGATCGCGAGCAGGAAACCCGGGTTATTCGGGGTGAGAATCACGGAAAAACCATGCGTAACCATCATGTGGTAAGACAGCTTACGCCGGTCTCTGATTTCCGCAAAGAAGGTGTTGAAAAAACCGTCAACGTGCCAGAGCTAAATGATGTAAACACCGGTTGTGCTGTATTTATACAGGTCGACAATCAGGGACCAATACTTGCGGCAGATTACTGCGTGCCCGAAGTTTAATACGCGTTACCCGGGGTGATAGACGGTGTGGCTATAGATCGACATCAGTGCGGCTTGGGAAAAATCCGCAGCCCAATCTGGCTGTTGATCTGTAATCCATGCGCAATAAATGCCACGCAATATTTGCGAGGCTCGTGTTTGCCGACTCGTGTTTGCCGGCTGGTGTTTGACTGGAAAAAAATCACCAGTATAACTACCGTGAATCTAGCTATCTAAATAAGATGGCAGCGCTACAGGTCATCGCGTTGCGTCACGAATTGGTAAGTCGTTGAACTGTTAACCCGGCTCTCCTCGAATATAAACCCGGTCGATCCCAGAGGGGTTGGCTGCCAGCAGAATGTTCTGATGCCATCACCCAGGCGCTGTCCACCGCAAACCAGGTTGTCCGTTTGATCTGCCGGGGTGGTGCTCAATCCGGTGTTTTCGTCACCGATTGTTACTACGAATTCATTCACTTGTTGTGGTAAAAACGATGCGTCAATCGGGTTGACAATTGACCCGGATACAGTCGCTGCCAGATCGGCGTTGGCGTCGAAAAAATTGTCCGGCAGCGTTTGTAAAGATTGCAGCGTCTGCCATTGAGAACACGCTGTCATACAGTTTTCCAGGGTTACCAGCTGGCCTTGAGAATTGGTCGCTTCACGATACATCATATCGTCGATTAGCAGGCTATCGGCGAAGATAGCGCTTGTAGAAGCGTTGCCAATAGCGCGAATAAAAACCGGATTGTCGTCGTTTAAATCTGCTTCTATAAAAGTTGTATCACTTTCCAGTGGTGCGGTATTTTGAATCGCAATGAGTTGAATAGATGCATCGCCTTGTAGATGATCTGTACGACGAAGTGTCATTTCGCTTGACTGAAGTAAGCTATACAAGGTGGAGTCATTGTTCTGAGCCAGTACTGAAACCCACTGCTGATCATTAGACCATTGCAGGGTTACTGTGCTGCCGTCTTGCCGGCTGTACTGCAATCGGTTATCAAAGAAACCGGTCAGGCCGGATTGCACAGCAATGTTGTTGTAGGTTAGCGTGTTCCCTGGCTGTAAATTCGCGTTGGTATTAATGGAACTTGTCGTCAGCGATGAGGCGCTGAAAGGCGCCAGCAAATTGCTGGCAGCGGCTGCTGCATCTGCATCGATAGTTGCCGTAGCTTGTGAAAAAAGCAGATCGCAGGTACTGCCTGTGGTGCATGACGTTTCGCTATCTGCAGTAGCGTCGATATCGGCACTAGTTGCACTGCTTGTATCCAGGAGTTGATCAATTAAAAACAGATCTATCTGAATCGCTATGGTGTCAAGTTGAGACAGGGTTATACCTTCTCTTAGCCGTGTGCCCGGTGAATTGAAATCGACTGTAGCGGACGGCGAAGCAGTAAGTTCTGCCTGTAGAGTGGGTGGCAGTTCCAGCAATATTTGATTGGGAACAGATACAAACGACGGCAACTGTGAGTCCACTACCGATGGGAGATTGTCATTTGAATCGGCGGTTACCATATCAATTGGCGTCACCGTGCCCCCGTCACCGGTGCCTGTAATGCCGCCAGAGCATCCGCTCAGCCAAAGCAGGAACAGGACAGTGAAAAAACGGTAGTTCATCGTCTTCTTTGCCTCATTTCTTTTCGGTATCCTGTTGGGTGTCTGGCGCGTCATCCAGACCCTCCATACCGGGTATAACTTCTTCTTCGAAATAATAAACACCGAGTCCTGTTCGATAATGACCAGTGCCCTCGAGCGATGGATTTACCGAACGATCCTGGGTTGCCAGAAACTGATCGAGGCTGGTCAGTAGCTCCAGTGATTTCTCCCTGCTTAAATTGCGGAACATTTCGACGCCCTCTGCGGGGACATCATCATAGGCAACACTCAATTGTAATCTCGATACTGCGTGATCGCCCTGCAGGTTGTAATCAACCGTGTTTAACAAATCGTTGACACCCTCAGCAGACAGCCGCAGCATTTCGTCATTGCTGGATGTGGGCACATAGCCGGTAGAGTTTAGCTGCACCATACTATCGCCTACGGTTGCAGCACCCACCCTGACCAGTTCATCAAGTATTGAGCGTGCCGGCATATCACCACTATGGTTTTTTACCAGCAGATCAAATCCTGGCTGTTTGTCTGTGCTCACCAGCGGTAATTGTTTTGGTTTGCCGTTGGCATCGCAAAAGGTGCTGTCGCGCATCCAGCCGCTGACCACACGTGCGGCGCGGTTGTTGTTGTCTATTTTCGGGATATCATCGGGCAGCTCCATCAGCCTCTTTACTTCCTTACGATTAATGCCTGTCAGCACTGATACCCGGGACACCGATTGTTTTTTGCCTGGCAAGTCGAAGTCTTCGCTGGCGACTTCAACAAACACACTTTTTACCAGGGATGCGAAATCTGCATAGGCCAGCCCATTGCGAAGCATCACCCGCACGAGTGGTCGCATGATCTTGAGGATTGCGCGATTGATGGACTTTTGTTGGCCGGCTGACATCATTTCAATCTACACTATTTGAGTCTCAATGTGTGGGACAAATATCCCATTTATACAGTGGTAAGGCTTGGGGTGGCGGGAGTTCACGTTATATTTGGGAAAATATTCCCAATTTTAAGGATGGCGGCAGGTTTTAGCAAGCCGGATAGTCGCAAATAATGCCAGTCGTCGATTTTCTCAATTATAGGTATTTTATTTACTGAGAGTGGCATTTGGCGTGTGGTCGCAAGTATACAGAAGGGATCGCGACGATACAGTAGACAGCTAGTCAGATCGAGCTTTGGCAGCAGCGACAGTTGAAATGGCAAGCATGGTCCCGAGATGAAGTAACTATTTGTTCTCCCCTGTGTCAGCGACTGGCGTTGTCATTGTGCATCAGTGCAAGCACTGGCTCAACTGGCTGGATTCTGATGGCGGTTTCTAATGTGCGGATTCTGAACAAGAGGGCGATTCAAATACGGGCGTATGGGTTGTGCTACATTTGGATTTTTTAATCGGTGTTACACGATGCAGGTTCTTGTTATCAATTGTGGATCATCCAGCATTAAATATCAGCTGCTGGATCCGTCAACGCAAACCAAATCATTTGCAGGCAAAGTAGAAAGCATTGGAGAGCAGGGCAGCGACTTCAATACTCATACCGAGGCGTTGCAGGAGATTTTCAAAAAGTGTCGCGAACATAAATTCGATGCTGTCGGACATCGTATCGTTCATGGCGGCGAACGCTTTGTTGATGCTGTGGTGATCGACGATGCAGTGTTGCGTGAAATTGATGAGCGCTCCGTCGACGCACCATTACATAATCCGTTCAACCTCGAAGGTGTTCGTCTGGCCATGCAAAACTGGCCGGATATACCACACGTGGCTGTTTTTGATACCGCTTTCCATGCACAAATGCCGAGCCGTGCGCGTAGCTACGGTATCGACCCGTCAGTAGCTGACAAACATCGAATCAGGCGCTTTGGCTTTCATGGCAGTTCTCATCAGTACGTCGCACAGAGAGCGGCCGAGAAACTTGACTCCAGTATTTCCGAGTTACGCATTGTCAGTCTGCACCTGGGTAACGGTGCCAGTGCCTGCGCGATTGAGTACGGTAAGTCCGTCGAGACCAGTATGGGGATGACACCGGTGGAAGGACTGATTATGGGCACGCGTTCAGGTGACATTGATGCAGGTGCAATTTTGTCTCTGCTTCGCAGTGGCGAATACACCACGTCGCAACTGGACGAACTGCTGAACAGGCAAAGCGGCTTACTCGGCCTGTCTGGCGTCAGTAATGATTTGCGGAAAATAGAAGACAGAGCAGAAGAGGGAGACGACCGGGCGCGCCTGGCGATCAATGTATTTGCACACCGGGCCAGAAAATATATAGGTGCCTATGCGGCGACAATGGGCGGTGTGGATGCCATTGTATTTACCGCCGGTATCGGTGAAAACAGCAGCACCATGCGCAGACGGATTTTACAGCGACTGGAGTTTCTTGGTCTGCGTCTGGATGATGATCGTAACGAGAGCATCGATAAAGACGCGGTTGCAACGGTGATAAGCACCGATCGATCACGGGTACAGGCACTGGTTGTGAAGACCGATGAAGCGTTGATGATCGCGCAGCAGACTCAGCGCGTGGTAGATGCATTAGAGGCTGCAGCACCTTCACGTGCTATCCCGGTTGCCGTCAGTGCGCGGCATGTGCATCTAACCCGGGAGACCTTTTCCCGTCTGTTCGGTGCTGACGCGGAACCCACGGTGTACAAGGAAATCTCCCAGCCGGGGCAATTTGCATGTAATGAAAGAGTAAATTTAGTTGGTCCGAGAAACCGAATTGACCGAGTGCGAGTATTAGGACCGTTACGCTCAGTTGATCAGGTCGAGATTGCCCGCACCGATGAATTCCGTCTCGGCATCGACGCGCCGATCAGAGATTCAGGCAAAGTAGCGGGTTCGGCGGCGATTACGCTTGAAGGCCCAAAGGGCACGGTGCATTTAAGTGAAGGGCTGATCTGCGCGCGACGACATATTCACATGCATCCTGACGATGCTGCAGCGTTTGATGTGTCTGACAAGGACATTGTAGAAGTTGCGGTGGTTGGCGGACCGAGAGATCTTGCGTTTGGTGATGTGCTGGTCAGAGTCAGCGAGAAGTACAAGCTGGAAATGCACATTGATACTGACGAGGCGAATGCAGCAGAGATAGAACCCGGAACGGGTGGTGAGTTGATTTGCGATCAGGCGGTAAGTTGTGGAGCAATGCTGCGAAAGTCCCGCGGCTGAGCTTATGCGGCTGAGCTTCTACAGCTGAGCCTCTAAAACTAAACAGGGTATATGGCAGTGACCTTCTTTACAAAGAGATGAATTGGCAGACCAAAAAAAAATCGCCCAACAGGTGGGCGATTTTAATCTGCTGCAGGGTAGTGTGGTTAACCTGCTTTTTTACCTTTTTTACTATCAGTATTTGCTGCAATCGAGCGAGTACCTCTGGGTGAGGAGACGGTAAACTCGGATATGCTGCTGAATGACCGATGCTCTTCTGCCTTGCGCTTTTCAGCCAGTAACATGGCTTCGAGTTCCAGTATTCGATCCATCATTGACTGACTGGCATTTTTTCTGGCCTCAAGTAACTGGCTTTCAAGTTCTTCGATGCGACGAAGCAGGCTTTGTTCGTTGTCACCAGCGTCACCAACGGCTGCCTGGATCTTCGCATTCTCATTTGCAAGTTCCTGCTTTTCAGCAATGGCTGTTGATAAAAGCCGGTCGAGCTCATTGATCCGATTGTCACTCTTGTCTGCGTCGCGGCTGGCCTGAGCTGACAGCTTATCCAGATCACGAGTCAGTCCGGCAACCTTCTGCTCCGCCTGTTGCATAGCCGCACGATGCTCTTTTTCAGCTTCTTTTTTAGCTTTCTTGAGTTCTTCCACTTTGGCTAAGTTGCCGTCTGCCGCACGTGCTGCCCTGTCGGCGATACTCGACTTCAGAGTTGCTATTTTGTCGTTGTGCTGATCTTTTGATTTCTCAAGCAACAGCTTCAGATTGGTGGCATCACCGTCAAGTTTAGCGACTTCTTTTTCAAGTGATGCTACGTCTTTGATCAAGCCATCGCGTTGTCCGGTGGCCAGTTTCAAATCGGTGATCTTGTCATTCAGATCATCTTTCAGCGCTTGAATCTGTTTGGCCAGTTCGGACTCTCTGGCATCACCCGCTTGCTTTTGATCCTGTGCCTCTGCCAGCTCCTTTTCCTGTGCAGTAATTTTAGCTTCGAGCAAACCTATCTTTTGCTCCAGTCGGTTTTGTTCTTTTGCCGTTTGCTCAGATAAAAGGTTAGACGCGTCGAGCTTCTGTTTGGCCTGAGTCAGCTCATCGGTTATATCTTTCTGTTTTGCCTTGCCGTCCTGCAGCTGCTTTTCCAGTTCGATCATGGAAGCTTTACGCTGAGCCAGTTCGGAGTCGAGCTTATTCGCTTTGTTATCGCCACTGCGAGCGACTTCTGCTTTTTCTTTTTTGAGTGCGTTCAGATCAGCCAAATGACCGTCATGTGATTGCTGCAGGCGACTGAGCTGCCCGTTCAACAGATCTATCTCTCGCTGCAGTGCGGCGCTCTCTGCCATGGCGAGTTTATGGTCTGTCGCCTTTTCATTGAGCTGCGCTTTGAGCGACTCGATTTTCTTTTCTGCGTCGGCTCTGTCATTGCGGACCGTTGCCAAAGCTGTTTTTGCCTGACCGTGATCCTTCGTTTCCTGCTCAAGCTTCTGCAGTGAACCATTAAGGTCTATCTGCAGTTTGTTGATCTCACGCTGTAGAGCGGCGCTGTCAGATCTGGCTTTTTGTGTCGCGGCATCGTTGTTATCAAGCCGTACACGCATTTCACTGAGTCGTGCCTCCAGTGCGTGACGTTTGCCATTGGCGTCGGCCAGCGCCTGATCCGCCTGGCGCACAGCGGCTCTCTCCTGATCAAGGTTTGCTGCAAGACGTGCGAGTTGCGAGTCTTTGTCGCCAACTGACTGCTGCAGACCTAAAATCGATGCATCACGACGTCCCACTCTGCCAGCCAGTTTGCTCAACTCTTCCTGCAGAGGGTTAACCTTCTTGTCGAAGTCAGACAGTTTAGCTTGTAGCTTGGCGATGCTTTGATCGCGGCCCTCAATATCGCTTTCTGCGGCAGTGAGTGCGGCCTTGATTGGTTGAATACCAGCTTCGGATTGGCGAATTCTCTCTTTGAGCTTCTCCTCCGCCTTGTTCGCTCTAAACCTTCGCAACACCCAACCCAATGCTACCCCGAGAAGAGTCGCGATCAGGAGAATTTGCAGTACCTGAAAAATTAAATAAAGCATATCTACTCCGGGCTCTGTGAGCTAATAATTGCAAGTGAATTCAAATCGGGTGCTTCCGGGAATGTCGGTCTAATGTATTGCAGCTCGACACGCCTGTTGTACGTTTTATCTGAGGTTGATTCGTTAGAGGCGATGGGTCTGGTTTCGCCGTAGGCGAATGTATGTATGCGAGCGTCGGATACCCCCAGCTCAACCAGCGCGCTGGCTACTGCCTGGGCACGTCGATTACTCAGAGCCTCGTTGTACTCTTCGCTGCCGTCCTGATCAGCATGCGCCTCGATTAGAATCATGCCAGGGCATTCCTGTAACAGCGTTGAGTAGCTGCTAAGCATGCCTCTGAACGGCTCGTTTACGATGGCCTGATCTACGTCGAAAAGCACCATGTCGCGGCTGGCGACGTTCTCCAGTAAGCGCAGGCAAGCAGCTGTAAACGGGCTTGCGACGTCAATATCCAGTACCACCTGTACGGGGTCTATGACTGACTTTTGACGATCAATCGTCTGTTCGATATTGCTCTTGGTGGTGGTATCCGGTGCGATGCCCTGCAGTAGAAATTTGTCTTTGTCGACAGCTAGAGTGCCTTGTTGCAGATCCTGCAGCGCCTTTGTTCCGATAGCCAGTCGATCGCCGCTGTTGACCAATGGCGCGGCGCCGGTGGTCAGGATCAATTTGGCGTTATCCGGTGCAACTTCTCTAACAGCCTCTATGGCTTCGGTGGTGTCTACGATTCCGGTCGCGGTGATCTGACCATCTGCGTCACGGGTAGATTTGAAGTTGTAGATTTTGTGCACGTCAAGCAGATCGCGTGATGCACGAACACCCCACACGTCATCGACAATTTGTTTGGCTTTGGCTTTCTGTGCCTCATTGGAGACAGCGCCCAGCAGTGTTACGTCACGCCCGTCCACATCCAGTTTGACATCGGGCTTGAACATAGCGATTGCATCATTAGTGCGTTCACTTATGTCAGTTTGTATTTTCTCTGTGAAGATAGTGGCACCCACCCAATAAACTACTCCTAATAGGGCGCACAGGATTGCCGAGGGAATAAGTCGCATGTAAATTACCGGTTGTTGTTTTTTGACACTGCCAAACTGTTTTGGCAAATTGTTAGCCAACGATTGGAATGTCCTTTTGGCGTATTGGATTTTGTAACGCTAATGTGCGCCGTATCGCATCCGGGCAATTTGCTACACTGTTTGCCCGCTATCCAGCAAAAACTGGCAAGCACATTACGTTGAGGATTTAGTTTGATGAAGGCATTGGTTTACACCGGCACTGAGGAAGTGATCTATCGCGATGAGCCAGGGCCATCAGATCCCGAGGATGGTCAGGTGCTGCTTGATATCGATGCCTGTGGTCTTTGCGGTTCCGATATGCATGCCTATCACGGGCTCGATTCGCGTCGAATTCCACCGCTTATTCTCGGGCACGAGGCTGTTGGTGTGGTGCAGAATGGTGCGCGTAGCGGTGAACGTGTCATTGTCAATCCATTGATCAGTTGTGGTACTTGCGTTGACTGCATAGCGGGTCGTACCAATCTCTGTGCCGACAGGGAACTCGTCGGTATGCGTCTCGCTGGTGCATTTGCCGAGCACGTCGTTGTTCCGGAGAGGAATCTGCTGCCAATGCCTGACGGCATGGACATTGTTAAGGCCAGTTTGACAGAGCCTGCTGCGGTCAGTTTGCACAGTGTCGTGGTAGCCGAGCGTGTGCTGCACAGACCGGTTTCGGAGTGCCGGGCACTGGTGATCGGCGCGGGCGCGATCGGCGTACTTGCAGCCCTGGTGTTGCAAAGCAAAGGTTGTAAAGAGGTCTACATGGGAGACACCAACGCACTACGCCGTCAGACAGCGGAACAGAACGGATTCGGCCATATTTACGATCCCCTGGTCGCCGAGCCGACGGCAGCAAGCTTCGATCTGGTAATCGATGCGGTTGGTGCTGGCAGATCGCGCGAGGCAGCCTGTCGTCTGGTCAGACCGGGGGGCGTAATTTGCCATGCTGGTCTGCAGGATGAGGAAGCGGGTCTGGATACGCGTCGACTGACTTTGCAGGAAGTTTCATTTATCGGTAACTACTGCTACACCGTCGTCGATCTATTGGCGTCGATCGATGCAATAAGCAATGGCAAGTTGGGTAAGCTTGACTGGATAGAACAGCGCCCCTTGTCAGATGGCGCGTCTGCATTTTCTGACGTACACACCGGCAGTTCACCGGCGCCGAAGATCGTATTGCTGCCTTAGCCGGTACAGACTTTCAAAACCGCGGTACGGATTACAGAGGACAGAGGACAGAGGACAGAGGACTGGGGACAGAGGACTCGCCGGAGTGAATCCTCCTAGCCTGGATTATTCATGAGGATTCGGCGTCCAGAGGAAATCTGGCGTCGAATAGACACACTGCTATTTTGAAAAAGGTACCCAAAAAGTGGTTTGGAACTGTCTACATAGCATTTCGCTAACATTTACTTGTCGCCTTATGAATAAACCAGGCTAGATCTGTGTGATCAGTTTTTTATCGCGCTGCAACAGCAGATGAGAAATATTGTTGTACTCACGAAGAGTCAGTTTGTTGTCTCGATGTTTTACCGAGGTGATTCCAGCATTATTGATATGCCAGTTCATTTCGAAAGTTTTCTCGGCAGGCAGCGAGAACATGTGGCGAAAAATAGAGGTAATGACTCCGCCAGAGGTAAATACCGCGACGGTTTTTTTCGGGTTCCCTTCTATGACATGATTTATCCCGTCAGTGATACGCTGATTAAACTGTTGCCAGCTTTCAATGTCACTGGCATCTGCATCTTCAACCCATGCCATCATGAGCTTGCTAAACACAGTTTGACTCATGACCTGGTTTGATCCGTCTTTCGCGACACGGCCGATCTCGGCGTCAGATTGTGAAAGCATCGGCAGGTATTTGTCGAAAATCTGCTTGTGCTGATACTCATTGAACTCGGGCCTGACCTGGACGGGTACACCGGAGCCTTCAGTGGCAATCGTAGCCGTATCGATCTGACGTTTTAGTGCGCCACTGTACACCGCATCAAACTCAATCCTTGCGCTGACGAGATGTTGGCCCAGTACATTGGCCTGAGCCTCTCCGGTCTTTGATAAAACGTCATAGTTATCTGTTCCGACCGATGCCTGGCCATGTCTGATTAGGTAGATTGTTGTCATTCAGTTGTTCCGGGAGTCTGCGCGGTAGAGGTCTGTGTCGCGAGAACATGTCATGGCGAGGGCCTTGTTTTTAATTAATGTTACGCTCGCGGCTTTTGTCCCAAACGCCTTAACCGCGTTAATACGGCAGTAATCGGGCGGGCCAACGGGGCTATTCGGCAAAGGCTATCCGGCAAAGGTTATTCGCCATCGAGAACAGTAAACACTATTTTGCCACGAGAGGCATCGCTAAGTCTGTTTCGAAGCTGATCAACCTCTGTGACAGGCACATTGCACTGTATCTGCAAGTTGTGTTCATAGTTAACGTGGAATCGGCTAACGCCAATTTCTTTTAGCAAATGCCGTATATCATTTTCGAGTGGAAACCCGGCCTCCAGATTTAAGCGGACGGTGTGTTCAATAATACGCGTTGTTAATTGTGTCACCGAGCCGGATGCACTGCCAGAATAGGCTCGCACCAGACCGCCCGCGCCAAGTTTAATACCGCCGAAATATCGCACTACTGCTGTCGCAATGTCGCCAAATCCGCTGTGTTGCAACACATTGAGTATTGGCTTGCCAGCAGTTCCTGCTGGCTCGTTATCGTCGCTGCACAACAATTTACCCGTCTGCGGTGTGCCGAGAATGCTGGCATAGCAAATGTGTCTTGCATCGGGAAACTCAGTGGACAGGTTGTTTAGAAAATCACTCAGGCCAGCCTGATCTGGTACATGGCCGGAGACAGCAATAAAACGACTTTTCTTTATCACTTGTTCGAATCTGGCGATATTGTCGGGCGTCTTGTAGTTCATATGAGTGATTGGCCGCTGAGTGACCGGTTTTGCTGTATATGATATTTCCGCGTCAGGTGTCGTAAAAACGCGCCTACTGTGGCAGGCTTTACCGGGTAGATAATATAAACAGTCAATGCGTAATCACAGGCCTTACAAAATATGATTATTACCAATCTCGAATATATTCCGGGATATACCATCAATAGCCATATTGGCCTGGTGCAGGGGAGTTCGGTGCGTTCCAAACATGCCGGTCGAGACCTGATGGCGGGCATCAAGAGCATTTTCGGTGGCGAGCTTGCAGGGTACACCGAACTGCTGCATGAATCGAGAGAAGAAGCGGTTGATCGATTGCTGCAGCAGGCGTCAGGAATCGGCGCTGATGCGGTGCTTAACGTTCGATTTTCCACGTCCAGTATTACCTCCGGCGCAGCGGAGATCTTTGTCTATGGAACGGCAGTTACGGTAAGTCCGCAATGACTGCGAATCTGATATCTTTTGCGATTCTGTTGTTGATTGGCTTTGGGTTTGGTCAGGTCAATGAGCGTCGTCACTATCGATCCATAAGAAAGCGCGAGGAGCAGCTGTCTGGTTTGCCGGCGATTGCCTCAAGGCATCCACCAGTCGACCGTCAATACCAGCAGCATCTGGTGAGCGGCAACGTGGTGGTGGCAAGTGACTACTTCAAGTCTTTCCTCGCCAGCCTCGTTAATCTATTTGGTGGTCGGGTTAAATCCTTCGAGTCTTTGTTGGATCGTGGTCGCCGTGAAGCGTTGTTGCGTTTAAAAGAGCAGGCGATGCAGCAGCGCGCAACAGCTGTGTTTAATGTTAAGTATGAAACGGTACGAGTTGGCGGCAGAGTTACGACCATTGAGGTGCTGGCCTACGGAACAGCGCTTGTGCCAAACGCAGACTGAAGAATATTTGTATGCGATATGAAAATCGAATGCCTCCGGAAGGTATCAACACATCCAACCATAGTCCGTTTCGTGAATTTTTGCGGTTGTCCCTGTCGGCGTTGGTGGTATTGATTGCGGTTGCGATTTTTCTAAATTTCACTGGAAGCATACTCGGTGGGCTACTGCCTTTTAAGGCGGAACTCTGGATCACGCAACGGGTTGATCGCATTATGCGCGAGGCTGACCAGCCATCGCCTTTTGGCGACCCGATTGGTCCGCGCTCTGGCGAAAATAGCACTGACACGAAAAGCGCAGACACGCAAAACTCTGATTTGAAAGAACCTGATGACACCGAGCGCCCGGTAGATTCGATTGAACTCTATCTGCAAACACTGGCAGACAAAGTGGTAGCAGCACTGGAATTGCCTGAGCCCATTGATATCACGTTGCACTACAGCAGCGATGATGTCTTTAACGCCTATGCCACTTTGGGCGGTCATGTTTTCCTGTTTAAGGGTTTATTAAAATATTTGCCAAATGAAAATGCATTGGCAATGTTGATGGCACATGAGTTCTCGCATGTCGAACAACGCCATCCGGCAAAGTCTATAGGAGGCGGGTTAACAGTTGCTGTTGGCAGTAGCCTGTTGTTGGGCGCGGCCGCATTCGAGAATCGATTTTTCAGTATGGCAACCGCGTTGACGAGCACTCGTTTTTCTCGATCAATGGAGACAGAGGCAGACCAGTTTGCGTTGACTGCCGTCAATTCAATGTATGGTCACGTCAACGGAGCGGACGATTTGTTTGAGTTGTTTGTCGGTTTTCGCGATGATGGCTCGTCAGATGTTCTGGAGTCTTTTTTTTCGACACACCCGCTGGATAGCGACCGAATACAGAGTATCGATGATCAGGCAAGAGCTGAAGGCTGGTTAACTGACGGTGCAATAACGCCATTGCCAGCCAATTTTTCTCGATGGCTGGAGCAGTAGGATCGTTGGCTTTGCGGTGAATAACTTATCAGTGCGTTTCGGGTGCGCAATTGATGAAACAGGTGATGGACTTACAGTGGTTCGATTTACTGGCAGGCTGATCTATCAGTGATTGCAGTGGGGTAGAGGCTTGAGTTTGATGTTTTAGCAGGCTTTCAGCCCTTGTTAGCCCTGCGCGATAAATGATTTTTCGGGCAGAGTGGATTCCTGATTGTCATCGAGCGGCTCTTTTGCGCTGTTTATTCTACGCAGTGGTGTGACAGTGTCCTTTACGATTTCCGGGCTCTCGGAGTCATCAGTTTGTACATCATCTGTGAGTTCTTCCAGTTGAGTGCTCAAACTGTTAACGCACGAGTGGGTGCTCGCGAGCAGTGCGATTAGCTCGTATGAACTGACACCGTGTTTATCCAGATCATCTGCTGCAACATTTAGTTGTCTAACCAGCCTGTGCAGCCCGTCGCATGTCGCTTTCGCTTCTATAAGTTTTTTAGTTGAAGACATGATAACTCTTATGTTTCATTAGATTGTTGGTTGCGATAACCAATCACAACCTTGCGCTCCTCCATGGTATTTATGGTTTTGTTGCTTTTGCCGGGTTGCACGCGAGTTACTTGCTGCAATTTTCATGCGACCCAAAATATTCCGTTGTTTCAGTGGTATAGCTGAATCGCAGGTCCGAGTGTTCCTGTTTTTGATTACAACACAGAATGTTTTTCTTTAGCTGTTGTCAAATGCATAGACGGCGCCTCGCTCTACGCAACTGGACGCTGGCCTGGCTTTACGCAATACAAATGGCTGGAGCAACTGGTGAGAATCACATCTGGGTATAGATGTCGTGGTGCGGCTGCAGCAAGATTTGGCCTGCGGATAATCTGCGAGCAGCTGATCAGTTGCGCACTCTACTGGCAGGCCAGATACAACGATCAGCCTTATTAAGGACATCTCACAGCTTTCCTGCGACCCGTCTGGTTTCAAAGAGTTTTTGCAGAGCTTTCACAAGGCCTCTCTGGCGGATGCCTGACTAAAGTAAGTGACAATTCGGCCGTAACAGAGGCGGCGACAGGAGACAGATCAGAATCACATGTTCAGCGTGGCCAGACAATGTAGATCAATACGACGTACCTGGAGACGCATGGCTCGCAGACGCCTGCAGCCGTCTGTTGGCATCCGTCTCATTCTGCGAAATATTGGCAAAGCGATGCGCGCCAGCGCGGCAGTTTCGATTGTTATTTTCGCGCTGTCTGTTATTGGCCTGATTGTCGTTTTGGCGAAATCTTTCAGAATGACTAAACGTCCACGTCAAACGGCACGTGGCATCATTGGCCGGTTTAGCTGCAACAAAGCTTCGCCCGATCAGTAATTTCAGACCAGTTTTGGCTGCTGATCAGATCATTGGGAGCGGCCCAGGATCCGCCTACGCAAAACACGTTGTCCAGCGCTAGATAGTCGCGAAAGTTATCCTTGTTGATGCCACCAGTTGGACAGAATGTCATCTCGCCATAAGGGCCAGCCAGCGCTTTCAGCATGGCGATTCCACCGGCTTGCTGCGCTGGAAAGAACTTGCAGGTCGTCAACCCCTCGTTGATCGCCAATAAAATCTCCGATGCTGTCGCGACTCCGGGAAGGTAGGGGATGCCAGTTTCGCGAGCAGCTCGCAGTAGTGGTTGGAATAGTCCGGGGCTTACCATAAATTCGACGCCCGCTTTGGCGCAGAGCTCGAGCTGTTCAGGCGTATTGACTGTGCCTGCCCCAACAATTGCTTTCGGGCAAGCATCCTTGATTGCGGCAATCACATCCATTGCCTGTGGAGTACGCAGGGTAATTTCTAGTGCGGGCAAGCCGCCTTCAACTAATGCGTTTGCCAGATCAGGTGCGGTGTCAACATTGGTTAATGCGAGCACTGGAATGACGGGAATGCCTTCCAGAAGTTTTTGCGTAGCTGTGCTCATGCGGTTTCCGGTTGAAATAGTGTCAATGCGCCAGACTCGGCACTGCTAACAGTTTTGCGCATGTTAGCAAATAACAACCGGCCTTCGTCAGTATTGCTCTCGCTCGAGGTCTGCGCGCTTCTTTGTTCCCATTCGGTTGCGTCGACTAATGCGTCAAGCGTGCCGTTGGCGGCATCGAGGCAGATGATATCGCCTTCCCTTATTTTGCCGAGTGGTCCATCGTGCGCGCATTCCGGTGTAACGTGTATTGCTGCTGGTACTTTCCCTGAAGCGCCGGACATACGGCCATCGGTAACCAACGCAACGTGGTAGCCATTGTCTTGTAGAACGCCGAGGGCCGGAGTTAATTTATGCAGTTCCGGCATACCGTTGGCAGTCGGACCCTGATTAAGCACGATTGCCACAAAGTCTTCGTTTAGTTGTTCCCCGGCAAATGCGTCCAGAAACTCGGCCTGGCTGAAAAACAGTTTGGCAGGTGCCTTTACAACGTGATGTTCGGGTGACACGGCGGATGTTTTAATCATCGAACGCCCGAGATTACCCGTTAACAGCGCGAGACCGCCAGTTGATGCAAATGGTTTTTCCACAGTCGAGATGATATTCGCATCAGCGGATTGCTCGGCACAGGCTTGCCATGTCAGTTCTTCGTTTTCCAGTACCGGCTCTGTGCAGTAACGTTCCAGGCCCTCACCCACTACTGTGTTGACGTCATTATGCAGCAGGCCGGCTTCCAGCAATTGCTTTGTCACCAGAGACATACCGCCGGCTGCGTGAAACTGGTTTACATCAGATTGACCATTTGGATAAACCTTTGTAATGGTCGGTATAATTGCAGATAAATCGTTAAAGTCAGACCAGTCGATAATTATTCCAGCACATCGGGCCATGGCGATAAGATGTATGGTGTGGTTGGTTGAACCGCCGGTGGCCAACAGTCCAACAAGGCCATTGCAGATCGCTTTTTCATCAACGATGTGTGCGATCGGCGTGTAGTTTTTTGCAGTAGAGCAGATATCCACGGCCCTGTGTGTTGTGGCCACGGTGATTTTATCGCGCAGATCATTTCCCGGGTTTATAAACGCGCTGCCGGGCAGATGCAGCCCCATTATTTCCATCAGCATTTGGTTGCTGTTGGCAGTGCCATAGAAAGTACAGGTGCCCGGTCCGTGGTAGGAAGCGCATTCTGATTCCATTAGCTCGCGTCGGGTGATTTTACCCTGTGCAAATTTTTGCCTGGCAATGGCTTTTTCGGAATTGGCAATGCCAGACTGCATTGGTCCGGCCGGCGCGAATATAGCTGGCAGATGGCCATAACCCAGTGCCCCCATAACCAAACCCGGAACAATTTTGTCGCAGGTGCCTAGATAGATCACTGCGTCAAACACGTCGTGTGATAGCGCTATTGCGGTTGCCTGGGCGATGACATCACGACTGAACAGGGACAGCTCCATACCGGCTCGACCTTGTGTGACGCCGTCGCACATGGCGGGTACACCACCGGCAAACTGGGCGCTCGCGCCTTTGCTACGAGCCGCTTCGCGAATGATCTCGGGGAATCTGTCAAACGGCTGGTGCGCCGACAACATATCGTTGTAGGCAGAGACAATAGCAATGTTCGGGCTGCGCTCTTCGTGCAGGATGAGTTTGTCAGCAGACGAAGCAGCTGCTATTGCGTGGGCAAAGTTTGTGCAGGAGAGCCCTGTACGGCGCGGCTGATTCTGTTTGGATCGCTTGACTTGATCCAGATATGCTGACCGGGAATCGTTACTTCGTTCGATAATCCGGTCGGTCACGGATTGAAGGGTTGGGTGCAATGTAGTCAAGTTTGAAGTCCTTTACTCATCTGATCAACGTCTTGCAGCGCAGTCTACCAGATTGCTGTAGTAATACTACAAAGCTATGTTGTAGTGCCTCAATTATCAATGGACCTGATTAAAACTATCCAGCGATACAATTATAATATAGTGGTAATTACAGCTTAAATTAAAGATGTAGTAAAATTACATATTTTTCGTAGCAAAGATCTGTTCGTCGCTGCGATTACTCTCCAAAGTTCTTTAGGTTAAAGGAAGCCCTATGTCCAACTCCGAGCAATTTCAGTTACACCCTTTCGACCTGGTGATTTTCGGGGGCACCGGTGATCTTGCCATGCGCAAGTTGCTGCCTGCTATGTATTTTCGTCATAACGAATCCCAGCTTCCGGATGATTGGCGCATTCTTACGGTGGCTCGCGGTGAGATGAATACTGCCGAATTTATCGCGACTATGGAGGAGGCGGCGCGGCGATATATTAAAGCTGATGAGTTCCACGAGGACACCTGGGCGACGTTTATCGAGCATGTTGAATACTTTTCGATTGATATAACCGATCAGTCGAAATATGAAGAGCTCACCAGGGCGCTCAATTCATTTCCGGAACGGGTGCGGGTGTTTTATCTGTCTACCGCGCCCGGGTTGTTTACGCGTATTTGTGAGGGAGTGTCCGTTGCCGGTCTGGTCACTGAAAAGAGTCGTGTTGCACTGGAAAAACCCCTGGGTCGTGACTACGACAGCGCGGTTGCCATCAATGACCAACTGGCTGAGGTGTTCAAAGAAAACCAGATTTATCGCATCGATCATTATCTGGGCAAGGAAACCGTACAAAATTTAATGGCACTTCGCTTTGGAAATTCCCTGTTCGAGCCACTGTGGCGTCGAGAGCGAATCAGCGATGTGCAAATTACGATTGCCGAACAGCTGGGAGTAGAGAGCCGTGCAGGCTACTACGACCATACCGGTGCACTGCGAGATATGGTGCAAAATCACTTGTTGCAGTTGCTGGTGATACTGGCAATGGAGCCGCCGGTCAGCATTCATCCGGATGCCGTGCGCGATGAAAAAATAAAGGTACTTCGTTCATTGCAACCAATAACCGGTAAGGATGTACTGACCAACACGGTTCGTGGCCAGTACCGCGATGGCATCGTTAACGGACAACCGGTTAAAGCGTACCTGGAATCAGAGGGTGTAGCGGAACGCAGCAGAAACGAAACCTTTGTTGCAATCAAGGCGGAGATAAACTCCTGGCGTTGGCAGGGCGTTCCTTTTTTTCTGCGCACCGGCAAGTCGTTAGCAGAACGACGCACGGAAATAGTCATTAACTTTCGCAGCGTACCGCATTCGATCTTTGATACGCCCTCAGCGCCAAATCGGTTAATTATCCGTTTGCAGCCAGAGGAAATTATCAAACTGCAGATTTTTGCTAAAGGTCGTGGCGACGAAATGCGGCTTTCACCGGTTAACCTTGATCTCGACTTTAACGAGACTTTTCACAAGCGCCAGATGATTGCCTACGAGCGCCTGCTAATGGATATGATCAGAGGCAATCAAACTCTATTTAATCATCGTGACGAAGTAACAGCGGCATGGCAATGGATCGATCCGATAATTGCAGCCTGGGAGCACTACGAAGTGGAGCCAGCTCCCTATACAGCCGGCTCGTGGGGTCCTGCTGCCGCGAGCGCACTGATTGCGAAGGAGAGTTGTGGCTGGGCCGAGGAATACTTTTAATGCGATATATAAAGCGCTCTATATGTTCGCGATATATATCCTCGCGATATATATTCTCGCATAGAGGCAATGCGCAGGCTTGTCGCCGGCTGCAGACCCGTCACAACACGATGGCGATGTAGCAGAGCGTTTAACGAATGCTCGACAAAATACTATCGGCACGCTCCTGCCTCAGTCCCGCTGAGAGAAAGGTGGCTGATCAGGTGCTCGACGACCCTGAACTCTGTGTCGGGGCATCGATTCAGAGGCTGGCTCAGCTGGCTGGTGTCAGTGACCCAACGGTGTTGCGATTTTGTCGTGCCATTGGTTGCAAGGGATATCATGATTTTAAAATCCGCATGGCACAGTCTATTGCCAGCCAGGACAAGTTTTTCTTTCGTGATGTAAGCGCGGGCGACACGACCCGGGAGCTCACTGCCAAGCTGGTCGATTCTGCAATGGCGTCGATGCAGAATATTCAAAATCAGCTCAACCATGAGGCAATGGAGACTGCCATTGATCTCTATTGCGGTGCGGATCGGGTCGAGTTTTACGGCTCCGGTGGTTCTGCGCTGGTGGCGCAGGATGCGCAGTTAAAGTTCTTTCGCTTAGGTAAACCTGCTATATCCTACGCCGACCCGCATTTGCAGAAGGCTTCTGCGGTATTGCTTGATAAAAAATCCCTTGCGATTGCAATTTCTTACAGTGGCCGGAATCGCGAGGTTATAGACGCCATGTTGATCGCCAGGCGCTCCGGTTCGCCGGTGGTCACGGTAACTCGTACCGGTTCGCCACTTGAACAATTGGCCGACATCAATCTGAATGTCGAAGTATCAGAAGATTCCGATGTGTTTTCTCCATTGAAATCGAGATTGGCACAGATGGTTGTGATGGATATTTTTGCGGTTGGAGTGGCGTTACGAGGCGGTGATAAAATGATCGACAGGCTGACGCGAGCGAAGGTGGCAATTGCGGATAACTTTGTCGAGATATAAAACCACTGCGAGTTCTTTTGGCCTCTGATAGTAAGCTTTGGCTGTCGGTTATGGCAGGCGGATATAGCGGGCAGTCAGAGCAGTCAGTGGTAATTGTAAGCGGCGGTATGCACTGATTTTTACGGCAGATTTTTACGGCAGGAACTTGTTAATCGCGCTGGCAACAGCTTCAGGTGAATCCATATGCAAATGGTGAAAGCCTGCGATCTTTTCAACCGTCTTGTTTTTAAGCATAGCGAGCCTGGAATCCATTTCCTCTCTGGCGACAATATAGCCGTCGTCTGCGATAACGCAAAGCACCGGGCATTGCACCGCTTTGAGAATTTCCTGCACCTGGGGTTCGGTGTAGTAGGCCGGAGAGGCCAGTCTCAATTGTCTGTCAAAACGCCATTGATAACCCTGCTCGGTTTCGATTAATTGTCGCTCCACTATGAGCTTTGCGGATGTCGGCAGCATTTTTGTGGCTGACAAGCGTGCCTCCACAGCAAGTTCCACGCTGGCGTAAGTCCGCCCTCGATGTTTCGTTGAATTACTAAAATCGTCATGGAATCGTTTGAGTCGCTCAGGCAACTGTTCTGCGCTTTCCGAGAGAGGCCCCAGTGCGTCAATCATTACAAGACTGGCTATTTTCTCTGCACCGATAACAGCACAAATGGGTGCGATCGAGCCACCGAGGGAGTGACCCACCAGATGAAACGAGTTCCAGCCGAGCATGTCCGTGACCTGCAAAACCCTGTGTGCGTAGGAGGCGATCGTGTAGGGAAAGCCCATACTATGGTGATCAGACCTGCCGTGGCCAGGTAAATCGATGGCGACAATCTCTGCATTTTGCAGGTGCGGCATCATCGGTACAAAGCTGTTGGCATTGTCGAGCCAGCCGTGCAGGCAAAGCACTTTCGTAGCTTGACCACGACCGGTCTGTAATGCGCTGATAGCGCCGCCCGGGGTATCCAAAGTAATCGAAGCCGGTATTTCTACAGTCACTGGTTTGCTCTGATGATGGTTAAACAGCTGCAGGTGTGAAACGTGTCGGGTTATTGTCGCAGTATTGACGGGTTTTGGCACTGTGATTGCGCGCAATGTAAGGTCATGATTGCGTATCGAAAAAAAATGTGCGTATGGTTCGGTAGTCAGCTTACACCTGTCAGATCTAACGGGTATCTGAGTAAGACTCCCGTGCCGGTCTGTTTTGGCAATGCACATGGCGTGCGATGCCTGCTATTCATTCTGGTGTTGATCACTGGTACTGCAATAGCCGATGATCTCTCTGGCCCCGTGCCGGACATCAATCAGGATCATCTGCCGGACTTCGATCAGGATGGGGTCGCAGATCAATGGGATCTTGATCAGGACAACGATGGCATTCTCAATAGCGACGAAGGCTATGTTTCGTATGCCGACCTTGCGGACCATCCTGCTGCCAGCTATGTGTTGCTATCCGATGCTGTTGAAACCGCAGAGGCGCTAGCCAGTAATCAGACCGAGGGGTCTGTATTTCGTTATCCGTTGCTAAATAGCAGAGGGACCCCGTCTCTCGACTTTGTAGGTACGATCGAACGCACCAGCACGCGGGTTGATTGGTCGACGCAGCAACAATTGCCAAAATTCAAACATCTCTCCGCTGGACAAACCGAAGTTCACTGGCAATTTGTACGTTTCGGCACTGACGAACAAATGCTCATCGATATAGATTTGACCGTAGGCGATCTTGACGGGAGCCGCAGTGAAAGTATAACCATCGATAGTAAAAATATTGCCGGTTACTCTGTTTCGCTGGATACGAACCTGCTAATAGATGACACGGTAGCTGGCAAGCTGATATTCACCGCAAATGGAGAGTCGGACAATACCGAGAACGATGCTGTCACTCTGCATCTGCGTAACGTTAGCGAGCTGGAAATTACCTATAACAGTTCATCGAATGTAAACGTATTACAAGGCTTGGATAACGACGCAGCAGGTTTCAGGCACAGTTTTACGTCTGGTGCACTTGCAAGCTATGTCCCGATCCCTGTTGTTCGACATACCGACAACGATGGCTACCCGGATCATCGGGATCTGGACAGTAATAACGATGGGTTGCCTGATGTCGACGCTGATTTTGACCGCAATCATGATGGTATGGTTGATGGTCCGGTTGATGCCGACGGTGTGCCCTCAAAGAACGAGGAGGGTGTTGTCGAGCCGATCACTGAAACAACAGTTGTTGATGAATCAGTTGAGCAACAAACTGCTGAAGAGCCATCAGCCAATCAAGAGCCATCAGCCAATCAAGAGCCAGCCGCTGAAGATCTGCTGATGGACGACCAGCCACTAGAAGACGTCGGAGTTGCAGACGCCGGTGATCAACCGGGCTCCATATCAGCGAGTCCACCGGCGAGTGCCACGCTGAATATTACCTCGGATCTTGATCGTGACAGTATTGCAGACACAGTTGAGGGACTGGATGACGCCGATGGAGACGGAGTACCCAACCGATATGATCTCGATAGCGATAACGACGGTCTGGCTGATCTGATCGAGGCAGGTGCCGAAGATAGAGATAATAATGGTGTGATCGATGATGCGGCAGACTCACCAGTCACAACCTACACGACCGTGGTGCCGGATTTTGACGGCGATGGCGTGCCGGATTTTCTGGATATAGATTCCGATCAGGATGGCAGGTTCGATCTGGTCGAAGCCGGAGGAGTTGATCTCGATGCGAACGGCACCATCGATGATCTGATCGATCAGAATGGCGATGGTTGGGATGATCGGCTTCTGTTACAAGCGTTACCGTTACCCGATACCGACAGCGATGGCAATCCGGATACCCTCGACAACGACGGCAATGCCCCGAACACGGCACTGCTTGAGGATTTTCCGCAACAAGCTGACGCCAGCAGTGACGGGAGCATTGTGACTGGTGTCAGTGGTGGGGCAGGTTGCGCGTTGAGACCTGGCTCGCAGGCTATGGACCCGCTGTTATGGGTGTTGTTATTGGTGTTACTGTTTTACTATTTGATGAGGCGCGGTTTGTCCTCTTGCCGCAAGGTCACTTATGTATCAATGCAATAAAGATCGGTATGAAAGTAATAAAGAGTGCATTAAAAAACACAATAACAGCGCTCGACAGCGTGTGAAGCATACTTTTGCGCGCGTTGCCACAACATGTCTGGTGTTACTGGTGTTTGGTTGTGGTTCTGACAATCTGGACGAACTGCCAGAGCTTGCAGAGGCCAACGATTTAACCGCTACAAAGTTCAACGATACGCAATCGGCAACACGCCAACTGACGGTATATCTGCAACTTGATTCGGAGAGTGGATTTCAACCAACCTATGCCGATCGCATTGTCGTTGCGCAACCTGTGGTTCCGGTCATTACCACAAATGCTGAGGGAAGATTGCTGGTGCAGGGTATACCGACAGTGATTGTTGGCAGTAGCTGTGAATCGATTGCGCAACGGTACCCGGAGATAGACGAGTGCACTATTGTCGACTCGATGGAAGTGACCTATGGATTTATTGAGTCGACGGCAACAACAGATCAGGAAGGATTTGCGTCACTGGAGGTGGGGCAGGGTGATGTTCGTGTGTCAGTGCGAAGCTGGCCCACGCTCGAAGATGACAAGTGTCACTGGAGTGGATCTTCGGTTGCTAAAAGTACCGTCACTTCCATGGCCCTGCCGCTGTTGGTGTTTTGCGAATAGCCCTGGTTTCTTGATACCCTTTATCTTTGGCAGTCAAAGCTGCCAGACAACAGGTCTGTTGCCCTCTTTGCATAGGTACTTGGGCTTAGGTACTTGGGCTTAGCGTTCTGGGTATAGCGTACTGGGCTTAGGCTACTGCCCAGGGTATTTGCTCAGGCAGCCTTATTCACCATGTCGTCTCGCAACAATTGTCCAAATGCTTCAGCAACAACCGGTTTGCTACACAAGTATCCCTGATATAGCTCACAGGAAAGTTGTCGAACATGGTGTAGTTGAATATCCGTTTCGATACCTTCGGCGACAACGCTCATTCCCAGATCATGCGCAAGAGAAACCATAGCCTTGACAACAGGTGCCTCGCTTTCCTGAGTCTGCAGAACTTCAATAAAAGACTTGTCGATTTTTAGCTCGTCAAGCGGGAATTTCTGCAGATAACTCAGTGAAGAGTAGCCGGTGCCAAAATCGTCAATTGAAAGACTGATGCCCTGGTCCTTTAACTGGCGCAGTAAGTCAATGTTTGACTCTGCGTTTTCCATAACCATGTTTTCGGTTAATTCGAGTGTCAGACAATGCGCTGGTAAGCCCGCCTCCGACAGTACTTTTCGTACGGTTGCGGCCATATCAGAGGTATGAATTTGTTTGATCGAAACGTTGACGGCCAGTTTGAAATCGAACCCGAATTCCTGGCGCCAGCTGGCAGCCTGCTGACAGGCATGCCTGAGTATCCATTCGCCCATTGGGACAATCAGACCTATTCTCTCTGCGACAGGGATAAATTCATCCGGACCTACAAACCCGAGGGCTGGTGGCATCCAGCGCATTAAAGCCTCTGCTCCGATGATCTTACCGCTTGAAATATCTACTTTGGGTTGATAGGTAATACGTAGTTCGTTATTTGCGATCGCATCGCGCAATCCATTTTCAATAGCCAGTAATCTGCCCGATGCACAATTCATTTCCTGTGAATAGAAAGTGTAGTTCTCGCCATTGCTTTGTGATCTTGCGTGCATCATTGCCGTTTCAGCATTGCTGACCAGTTCGGCCGAATCTTTGGTGTCGTTGGGGTAGACGGCAATACCGACGGTGGCGCAGGTGTAGATTGACTTGCCATTAATTCGATGCGATTCACCACTTTCGATGATTATCCGTCGTGCCAGTGCCGCGGCCTGTTGCGGACTTTCCAGCGGTCCGATAAACACGGTGAATTTATTACCACTGGTGCGTGCGAGGTTGGTGGTCAAACGAGTGCCATAAACCGCACCAAGGCTGTCAGCTGATCTGACACATGCGTCGAGCTTGTGAGCAAAGGCCTGTATTATACGGTTGCCATGCTCATGTCCCAACGTCATATTTATTTTTTTAAGGTTCTCCATTTGCACATGCAGTACAGCGCACATACTCTCGGTTTCCTGGAACGATTTTGTTGCCTCTGTTGTCGCTCGCAAAAATGCGTCGTACTTCGGCAAACCTGTCAGCTGATCATAGTTTACCAGCTGATGCTGATACGCCTTCGCAGCCAGGGTATTGCGTAGTCGCAGGGCGAGCTCGCTGGCGTCTACCGGCTTGGCCAGGAAATCCATTGCCCCCAACTGAAGGGCTTTTAGTTTCGTCTCTGCATCGTCAGATGAGGTGAGTATCACAACGGGTATGTGTTGCAGTGCCTGCTCTCGCCTCATCGCATTCATGATGTCGAAGCCGGACACATCTGGCATCATCAGATCGAGCAGTATTACATCCGGTTTTTCTGCTCGCATTAGTTCAAGAGCATGAATAGACTCACTGGTTGTAACGAAGTTGTGATAGCCCTCGCTCTCAAGATAAGTCTGAAGAACCTCGGTATTGATTGGCTCGTCATCGACAAGCATAATCTTAGAGGTAGTAACCAGTGATTCGTATTGGTCTCTTGCCTGATCCAACTCGCTGTTAATGTCTCTGTCTATGCTGTTTGCTCTATTTTGCATAGTTATTGATACCGTAGTTGCTACACAGCATGACGATCTTCGGTTTGTTGCTCTCCATCATTCCCTTGATTGGTAATAAGCTGCTTCGAGTGGCGAGCAATCAGCGGCAGATACCGCTCTACACCAACACTGTCTTTAGCCTTCGCGCTTTCTTCGAGGCTGGCTGCCATTGGTGTGAACGAGTCATAGCCAACCATACCACCCGATCCCTTCAACCAATGGGCTAGCTCGGCAAGGGTGTCGTAGTCGCCCTCTCGCTTTGCTTTTTCCATTAGTAGAACTTTCTCTTGCAGGCGTGGCAGGAATTTCGCTACGATGGGTTTAAATTTGGGATTCGTTGCTAAACGGTTCTCAATCACTAATAAATCGGCCGAGTCGTCGTCAGCTTTAGCTGTAGCAGTTATCTGTGACTGATTAGCTGCCGCGGTAGTGGGAGTTGAGGATTGCTGATTGATGGTGCCATCAATGCTCTGCAAACGTCTGGCGAGCCCGCGAATGATGTCGAGCTTGCCGTTTAATTGATCGCGCTGATTGTCCTTCGCCAGTGCTTCCAGCTCTTTCGCCGGTGCTGATAGAATATCGAATCCAACGGTACCTCCGGAGCCCTTTAGCCAGTGCGCGAGGGCGGCCAGTTCGGTCATGTCGCCATTGTCTATCGCCGTCTGCATTAACGGCAGTTGCTCGTTGATACGAATGATGAATTTATCCACCACTGCTGCCAGCTTTCCTGAATTAGCCAGGCGGCTGACGATAGGCGATGTATCTTCTGATGTGGATGCAGGCGCTGGCACGTCAGTGGATACTGTTGGCTGAGCGACTTCCTCAATGATCTGTTCTGTGCCATTGAGTAATTTGGCGAGCAAGGTAGTTAAGCCATCTATATCAATGGGTTTAGTCATGTAGTGTGAGAAGCCCGCGTCAATCACACGCTGTTCGTAGCCCTTCATCGCATTTGCAGTCAGTGCAATGATAGGTTGTGTTTGTCCTATCTCGCGCATGACCTTGACAGTTTCGTATCCATCCATGACCGGCATTTGTATATCAGATAATATAACGTCGTAGTGACTCGCTTTTGCCATGTCGACGCCAATGGCACCATTTTCCGCGGTGTCAACGTTTAAGCCCAGATCATTTAATACTATGGTTAAAAGTTCCCGGTTCTCGGCTGCATCGTCGATAACCAACAGTCTCGATTCCGGGAAAGTCCAGTTCGTATGTTGCGTGTCATCGATTTGCGACAGCGAATCGAACGCCTGCTCCTCGGTAATCAGTTTCACTGTGTCCACGGCACCGATCTCTATCGTGGCAGTAAACGTCGTACCAACACCCGCTTCACTGGACACGGTAATGTCGCCACCCAGGGCCTGACTGAGTTTGCGGCTGATTGACAGACCGAGCCCGGTGCCGCCAAAACGCCTTGTAATCGAGGAGTCTGCCTGCACGAACGGCTTAAACACAGCCGCCTGCTGTTGTTCGTTCATGCCGATCCCGCTGTCTACAACATCTATAGCAAATTGTGGATGTTCACCAGTGTCGATATATCTCAGAATAACCTCTACACCGCCTTGCTCGGTAAACTTGATAGCGTTACCGACAAGGTTCGTGATGATCTGACGCAAGCGCGATCCATCACTGATGATGGTTTGAGGAATCGGTGCAGGTATTTTCAGCTCCAGTGCAATGTCTTTTTCGTTTGCTCTGACTTTCAGCACCTGAATCACGTCGTGCGCGACTCGATGTGGTTCGCATTCCAGGGCCTCAACTTCGAGAGCACCGGATTCAACCTTGGACAGGTCGAGTACATCGTTTATCAGTTCGAGCAGGTGTTTGCCACTGCTGGAAATCGTACCGAGGTGTTTCTCCCAGTGAGGGCTCGATGCACCTCCGCGTTTGAGCACCTCTGTAAACCCGAGAATAGCGGTCATCGGGGTACGAATTTCGTGGCTCATATTAGAGAGGAAGTCGCTTTTTGCGCGATTCGCCTCTTCTGCTTCGTCACGAGCGATTCTCAGTTCCCTCTCTTTTTTCTCAAGCTCGGTGATATCATCAAGACTGACGAGAGCGCCGCTTGTCCTGGTTCCTGACATAATCGGTGAACAACTGACAAGGAAGTCGTGACGGTCACCGGTTTGACCGATCAGTGACAAGCCAATGCCTCTGCTGGTCTCGCCGGATTTAATTACCTGTTGCCATGGAAATACGATCGTGCCGGCTGAGTCAGTTGGCGCAGGGCGCACCTTGCTTTGTTGCCAGTCGAATGACTCTGCCTTTTTACCCACCAAATCATCCGTCGTCTGTCCGGTGATTTCCTGGAATACCTTGTTAGCCAGCACGACGTTTGAATTTTGGTCGATAACGAGCAGGGCTTCCGCAAGTGTGTCCAGCGCCGATCGCACCCTGCCGGGTATCGCTTTAGACGGATTTAGTGCTTTAAGCATTTTCCCAAGGTAAAGGTAGAAAAAAATAAAACTTAAAACGCCGCAAAAAACGATAAATGTCCAGCTGTTGGATTTCACTTTCTCAAACAGTGTATTACCGTCGATATTGGCAAAGTAGAGAACGACATTTCCCCACGGTGCATCTTTTCTGAGAATAGGTAAAACAATTCGGTCGGTGGTTGAAGTCAGGTCCGCAGAGTCCGAATCCAGCTGGCTCGCGTCGCCGAAAATCAATGGCTTATCACCCTTTCGGGTTAATGTTGCAGCAAGCAGTGAGGGATTGCGCTGAATACTGAAGTCGAGATTGTTGCCAATACTGGTGAGATCGCCCGCCTGTAAAAACAGGGTAGTCGCCGAGGCTACGGATTCCGATAGAGCCACGCGACCATCGATAGTTGTCTGCCTGCTATCTGGCATCAGATTCAACACTGCTGAAAACAGCAGCAGTGATACGACAATTGATGTCAGCCCGAATGCAAGCTGAAATTTTGTCGACAATTTGTTCAAAATCGAAAGCTTCATTCCCATCTCTCGCACTCGGCGTACAAATTCGATGTCGCGGGATCCAGCCCATTGACAAAAAATGGGTCTCCAGTATCAAGCAATCGGCAGACAGACAATAATCTTGTGCACTGACGTTCTATTCCGTAGCCGACTTTATGAAGCTGACGCGATACCGGTGGTGGAACTTAATCATCTGAACGGCGGGCTTCGCTTATCTCGATTTACTTTTGGATCGGGGTTATGGGGCACTACACAATGTGCAGGCACGCGAGCGCAACATGGAGCGTTATCGTTAGACTGGCGCGGTATTACCGCGCCGCGATACGCCACATGACAGGAGAAGTCGCCTGTAAAGAGCGGAAGAGGCCAGCCGGTTGTATTGCGGAACAGAGAACGCGCGTTGCTGCATTGCGCCCAAAATCAGAGACCGAAATCAGAGACCGAAATCATGCACGTACAGTGTGGTCAGTGGCTATTGAAACGTTTGTCGATAACCTGTTGGATGTTCTGTTCGCTGGCGGCCGAGGTTTCGAAGTGTTCTTCTGCAGTCATAATGTCGGACGCCACCGGTGGAAGCGAAGGTTTTACACCGATAGCCTTTTCAACCGCTGCCGAAAATTTCGCCGGGTGTGCTGTCTCGACGATGACGGTTTTGCCGCTCAGCAGTGAATCCATTTTTTCGACGGCGTAGACCGCTGTGGCAGTGTGCGGACATATAATTTTCTGATGTTCGTCATAGATGCGCCGCATCGATGTAAATGCTTCGTCCTGAGAGCAGCGTATCGCACTAAAGTTGCCGTGCAAGGTAGTCATCTCGGTGTCAGACAGCGTGTAGCGGCTGCTGTTTTCCAGATCCTGTTGTGACTCTTTGACCGCTTGTCCATCACCATTTTTTATATGCCAGAGCAACCGTTCAAAATTACTGGACACCTGAATGTCCATGCTTGGGGATACCGTTTTAACTGTTTGATTACTCTGCATGGCTCCGGTGTCAAACAGGCGGGGTAAGACATCGTTTTCGTTGGAGCTGACAATTAATCGGTTTATGGGGGCGCCGAGTTGTCTGGCGATATAAGCTGCATAAACGTTACCGAAGTTGCCGGTTGGTACAACATAATTAATACGATCATCCGGACCGCTGGATAACTGTCCGCTACTGCGAAAGTAGTAGGCCGACTGCAGCAGAATTCGAACAATATTAATCGAGTTAACCGCGGTGTACCCATAGGTCTCAGCGGCCGGGCTCTGGTAGAGTGCTTTCACCAGTCTTTGGCAGTCATCGAAGTCACCCTCGACCGAGATTGGCAGTACATTCGGCGCATTAGTGGTTGTCATCTGTCTGCGCTGAAACTCGGAAACGCCTCCGGCGGGAAACAGCACGACCGCCTTTAGCCGCTCCCGATTGGCAAAGGCGGATACGGTTGCGGCACCGGTATCGCCAGATGTGGCACAGAGCACAGTGGCATGACGATTTTGGTGCAACAGGTTTTGATCAATAATTTCTGCCAGTGGTGCCAGCGCAAAGTCCTTGAACGCGAGTGTCGGGCCGTGAATCAACTCGAGCGACCACAGTGCATCGCCGAGTTGGGTAAGCGGTGGACCAACCGGTTCTGCAAATCGATGCATTGCGGTGTTTGTTGCGTTCTCGACCAGACCTGCTGGCAGTGAGTCAGCCCCAAAAAGCGCCAGAACGCGACTCGCAATCTCCGCATACTCTCCGCTTGTGAGCTGATCCATAGCCGCGGTATCGACGGCAGGCCATTGCTGTGGAACAAACAATCCACCGTTGCTGGCGGTACCGCGGGTAAGAAGCTCCGCGAGCGACAGGATTTCATCGCCGCCACGTGTGCTGATGTAGTTCAAGTGAATATTTCTCTGTACGGGTTATATTGCCGGCAGTGGCAATTTCTGGGTTCGAAGTCTAGCAAGGAATTAATGTGGTTTTGTGGAATTTTGGTTCATGGAGCTCGAGTGGAAGATGACGCTGACTGCGTCGCGTGGGCGGCCTTTGTATTTTGCATTCTGGTTGTTTATGCGTTGTTACAGAGTTCCTCAATTGTTTACAGGAATATCGGCTTGAGTGACGATAAACGCAAATCAAACATCAAAGCGCCTGATGGACTGGCAGCGGCTGATGTCAGTCAGGACAAGCCAGGGCGGACTTTCCTAACGCTGTGCATTCTCCTAACGCTGTGCAAAGGCAGGTTGCGCATAGTGTGCCACTCGGGTTGACTTACCCAGTAATACAACTTCTCTAAACTGGTAAACCAGTGCTGCTGTCGGGCTGTACACCTTGTGGTCAATGGTTGGAGGATATATAGAAAACATTGGTGGCGTTTGCGTATGATCAACCGTCGCAAGCTGGCTTGATATTAACTCTGAAAACGTTATTTCAAAAACTTTCTCAACTTCATCGCTATTTATGTTCAACGGATGGTTGCCGTTGTTCCAGACTACCACCGGTGAAATAACAAAGCCCGATTGGGTATGAAAGTCGTCGAGTCGGCCCATCACATTTTTTTCCGGCAGATACAAACCCAGTTCTTCCGATAGTTCTCTCAATGCCGCCTGCGAAATAGATTCACCTGCGTCCACTTTGCCTCCAGGCAATGCAAGCTGGCCTGCATGTTTCCTTAATGAAGAACTGCGCAGTGTAATATAGATACAGGCTTCACAGGTGGCGCTATGTTTTGATACTGCGATTACCACCGCCGCTGGTGTCAGCTCTGTGTTGGTAGAAAAGATAGCCTCAAAGCCGTCGAGCTTTTGTTGAAGACTTTCCTTTAGCGATGAACTATGCAGTGTTTTATCTGATGGTTGACTCATAATGCGTATCTGTTAATTTTTTGCGGCACTGCCAGCGTCAGTCAGTGGTATTGTACAAGTGTTGTTGAAACCTCAGTGTTGAGATGGTCCGGTTATGTCAATGGCACTTATTGAGAAGAGCTTGTTGAAAAGAGCTTGTTGAAAAGAGCTTGATAAAATGAGCCTGGTGTTAAGAGTCCAGTCAAAAGAGTTCTTTGAACACCGTTTATAAAAAAACCGGGTTTGTAAGTAAAAGATCGCGTCAGCAGCAGACCACTGGTTTTTTAGACAGGCTCCTAAACCGCAGAATATCCGCCATCGACGGGCAGACATACTCCCGTAATCATAGCGGCTGCGTCTGACAGTAAAAAAACAATCGGGCCGGCGCAGTCTTCTTCGGTGGCCCATTTGTGCAGTGGCATGGTGTCAAGCAGTGGCCCGCCGATGTCTTCGCGTCCCCAATACCATTCTGACATAGGTGTCATCACGACGGTGGGGTTAACAGCGTTTACCCGAATATTGTATTGACCGAGTTCCAGTGCAGAGACCCGCGTCATCGCATCCACGGCACCCTTGGATGATGCGTAGGAGATGTGGCCTGCCAGTCCAACCAGTGAAGCCTGACTGGATACATTGACAATGGCACCGCCATTGCCGGCTGCAATCATGGATTCTGATGCGTATTTGGTGACCAGCAGCGTTCCACGGGCGTTGATATCAATGACCTTGTCGAACACGCTAATGTCGGTTTCCATGGGTGTTGCGATCTCGCCACCCCAGCCGCCGCAATTAACGACACCATAAATCTCAAGCCCTGCAAGCGCGTTTTTAATTTCATCCTCTGATGTCAGATCGAATGACAGAGTCTGACAGCCGGTATCAGAACCAAGCTCCGACAGACGCTCGGGGTTGCGTCCCGCGGCGATGACGTTTGCTCCTTCCCTGGTTAGCAATCTAACGGTCGCGGCTCCGATGCCACCGCTTGCACCCGTAACCAGAATTGGTCTGGATCTCAGTCCTGTTTCCATTGTCGTTTCCACAATTAGATGCACACGCGAAACTAACCCGCCGTCAGGTGTAACGCAACGGCTATGCAGCGACCCCGGTGACAGCAGCGATGGTGGTATTCCTCTGGCAGTCCGGTTACTCTTTACCTCGGTTGGTCTGTAAATCCGACTGGCAAAAACACACTACCTGGAGGAGAAAATGTCTGTAAGAACAATGTTATCAGCGGCGGTTGTGAGCACACTCGCGCTTGCGGGAAGCGTAGCTGCACAGGATTTTAGCGGCGTCACCGTCAATGTCCTTACCCGCCCGGGCTACGTCATCGCAGGTCCGCTTATCGATCGTGGTAAAGATTTTGAAGCAATGACCGGCGCTAAAATTGTCGTCACCGAAGTGCCGTTTGCCGAAATATTCCCAAAAATCCAGAATGACTGGGCAACCGGTACCAACTCAATAGACGTCGGCGTTTTTGCCGCCGGGTGGGGGGTTGAACTCGATGCCGCAGGTCTGCTGGAAGATCTCGATCCCTACATCGCCAAAGATGACAAAATCAAACTCGACGATATCGCACCATACTTTCGCGAATTTGGCCAGAAAGTCGGTGGCAAGACCAAGTTGCTGATGGTCGACGGCGACTTTCAAATGGTTTACTACCGCACGGATATTCTGGAAGCAGAGGGTCTTGAACCTCCGGTTACCTGGGAAGACTACCTGGACGTCGCTGCAAAGATTCACGGCAAGGATATGAACGGAGATGGCGAAGCCGACTACGGTTCCTGCATATTCAAAAAGCGCAACGCTCAGTCTTACTTTGCTATCCAGACATTTGCCGCACCGATTGTGCAGACCAACGGTACCGCGCAGGGCTTTCACTTCGACAATGCAACCATGAAACCTCTCATTAACAACGCAGGCTGGAAGAAAGCTTTCGAGCTTTACAAGGCAACAGGCGAGTACGGTCCGGCTGAAGAGCTCAACATGGATATCGGCGATACACGAGCGCTTTTCAAGGCAGGGCGTTGTGGTCTTCTGGTTGAGTGGGGTGATCCCGGAACGCTGCAGCTTGCTGACGACGCAGAGGCGGTCAAAGGTAAGCTCTATGCAATAGCGGCCATCGGTTCGCGTGAGGTGCTTGATCGCGAAACAGGAGAGCTTGTGCCTGTGACTGCCGAGTCTGCCCCTCACGCAGTTGATGGCGTTAACTTCTCGCCGTTTGCGGCTTTTGGAGGCTGGGCCGGTGCGGTCAACAAACGTGCAGACGAAAAAACAAAGGCCGCCGCCTATGCGTTTTTGTCGCACATGAATCAACCAGAGCAGTCAGGTATTGACGTCACCATTGGCGAAACCGGATACAACCCGTATCGAGTATCTCAACTGGAAAATATCGATCTGTGGGTTAAAGCCGGTATGCCAAGACCGCTAGCTGAAAACTATCTTGGCGCAATTAACTCAGCACTTGACAACCCTAATATGGCTTCTGACATGAAGATCCCCGGCGCTCAGCAGTACACCGGGGTAGTGCTCGACACAGAGCTTGCACGCTATCTGGCTGGCGAAATCTCGGTAGATGAAGCACTGGCCAATATTGAAGAAGGCTGGGAGGAAATCACCGAGGACTTCGGTCGCGATGAACAGGTTGAAGCGCAGGGCCTCGCCCTTGGTTCGGAATAAAACAGGAGGTTTTTTTAAACCAGCTGATTAATAAAAGAGGCTATGCCTTCCTATAACGACGACACGCGCCAGCCAGAAGCGCTTTTGGCTGGCGCCACCAGGCGAGACCGTTTCAGCGAGTGGGTAGATCGGCACTGCGGTACGTTTTTTATCGCACCTGCAGTTACCCTGATTTTACTATTCGCAATTTTCCCCACCATCTACTCGATATTTTTCGCCGTCAGTCGCGTGCGTTTTTCAGGTGATGGCCTGAAATTTCGCTATGTCGGCCTGCGCAATTTTTCCAAGCAATTCGCCGGTAGTGCAGAGGTGCATTTTCTGGGTCGTACCGATCCGGTGCATATCTTTGGCATGATCGTGTTTGCGATCATCGTGATTGCGATTCTCTGGTGGTGGATCAGGTCTTTTAGAAAAGCGACCTGGGTTGGGATGATAGGACGATCCATCTCTGCCTCGATGGGTATATTTCTAGCCTGGATCTTATGTGCCTCGCTTTTATCCGGCAACTCAATCGGTACGCTCTACACAACATTGTTTTATGTGGTTGTTGGTTGCACATTGCAGTTTATTATCGGTACCGGACTGGCATTCCTGTGCTCGCAACCCATTTCCGGCAAGAATTTTTTTCGAGTGGTATTTTTTATCCCGTTGATGATTACGCCGCTTGGGGTTGGTTATGCCATGCGCATGGTAGCCGATGTCACCAAGGGGCCGATACAGCCACTACTGGGTTTGTTTGGTGTTGAAAACTGGGTGTGGTCTGTCGATGCGTGGTCGGCACGTTTCGTTATGATGATCGGTGATTCATGGCAATGGATCCCGTTTATATTTATATGCATGCTGGCTGCGCTGGAGAACATTCCTCGCGATCACGTCGAAGCGGCGCAGGTCGACGGTGCGTCGAGCTGGCAGATTTTCCGCGAGATTACCTGGCCCCAAATAGTGCCGGTGGCAGTAACAGTTCTACTGATCCGAATGATAGAAGCGTTCAAAATTGTAGACCTTCCGAACATTATGACCGGCGGTGGTCCGGGGTCGGCCACTGAATCGATGACACTTAACTCGATGTATATCTGGCGTGCGAATGATCTGGGTGGCTCTGCAGCGATTGCGTATCTGTTGTTGATACTGACGGTGGTGGTCTGTGCGTCATTTTTCAATTATGTGGTCATCGGTCAGATTAGAAAGCCCAAAACATGAACGACACAAGCTATAGATTTGAGAAGTCGGGTCAAAGCCTGATGCAGCGGTTGTTCGAAGCGCCGGCGGTCGGCAAAATGTCACCTGCCGCAAAGGTCGTTGCCTACTTTCTGCTGATCATCTGGTCGATCATGGTGTTGTTCCCGATTTACTGGGTCATCATTACCTCGTTCAAAGACCCCGCGGCGGTGAATCAGGGGCCGTTCTATATTCCGTTTGTAGACTTTCAGCCCACACTGAATGCATGGCGAACCCAGTTTACCGAAGACCCGCACTGCAATATTCCTGCAATTGGTCGACAGTTGGGATTGCTTGCCTACAACTCTGTGGCGTTTGTTCTGTCACCCGTGTATTCGATTACGCCGATGGAGCCACAGATCTGCAAGATCTACCTTGCGTTCACCAACTCGGTGGTGATCAGTATCTTTTCAACGGCACTTTGCGTCATAGTGGGGTCGATGGCGGCTTATGCGCTGGCACGTATCCAGTACGCACCGAAGTTTGGCAACATCATGACCTTCGTGTTGTTGACTGTCGGCGTTATTCTTGTCACAACCTATTACAAGGTGGCCTGGTGGGCGTCTACGACGGTGGCACTTGCACTGTTCTTTTTTCTGGTGCGGGCGTTTGGTCGTCACTACAAGATGAAACTTGGCAATGGCGATATCCTGTTCTGGATTATATCGCAACGAATTTTACCGCCTATTGTGGTGGTTATTCCGATATACGTAATGTTTCAGGCAGTAAAGCTGTTAGACACTCACATCGCATTGATCCTGCTTTATGCGGTGGCTAACATGCCTATTGTTGTGTGGTTAATGCACGATTTTTTTGCCAATCTTCCCATAGAACTCGAAGAATCCGCTCAGCTTGATGGCGCTACAAGAATAGGTATCTTCTGGGAGATTGTAATGCCGCTGACCCGACCGGGCCTTGCTGCTACAACCCTGTTGATATTGGTATTAAGCTGGAATGAATATCTTTTTGCGGTCTTTCTGGCGACGGTCAAGGTGCAGACTATGCCCATCATGGTAGCGGCTAAAAACACCGGTGAGAAAGGCATATTCTGGTGGGAAATGTGTGCTCTGATTGTGGTGATGATCATTCCGGTAATCGTGATGGCAATACTACTGACACGGTTCATTTCTAAAGGCGTGCTGTTAGGCGCGGTAAAGGGTTAACCTGTGTCAGACTATTCAGTAAAAGCGTCGGTCAGATTTGAAAATGTCGAAAAGAGTTTCGGTGCGGTTCAGGTACTGAAAAACTTTGATCTCGAGGTTGAACCCGGAGAATTCGTCGTGCTTCTTGGTGCGTCCGGCTCCGGAAAAACAACGGCACTCAGAATTTTATCGGGTCTGGAAACATTGTCTGCAGGACGGGTTTATATTGAGGATCAGGATGTGACAAGTATCCTGCCTAAATACCGCAATGTCTCAATGGTATTTCAGTCCTATGCACTGTACCCGCATAAAACGGTTGCCGAAAATATCGGCTTTCCACTTAAGGTGCGTAAAGTTGCAAAGCCCGACATTGAATCGGCGACGCTGGATGCTGCTAAACAAGTACAACTCGATGGTTTGCTGGAGCGTTACCCGCGAGAACTTTCTGGCGGCCAGAGGCAACGTGTTGCCCTGGCGCGTGCAATCATTCGCCGCCCATCAGTGTTTCTGATGGACGAGCCGCTCTCCAATCTGGATGCCAAATTGCGTGGCCACATGCGCGCAGAGCTCAAGCACATGCAACAATCCATGGGTATCACCACTATCTATGTGACACACGATCAGATTGAAGCCATGACTCTTGCGCACCGGGTGGCCATTCTCGAAAAGGGGGTGCTGCAACAGCTCGCCACGCCGGCACAGATATATAACGATCCGGCAAATCTTTTTGTCGCGCAGTTTATCGGCTCACCGCCAATGAATGTCGTGCATGGCCGCCTTGAGGCAAGTGAATTTGTCACTCAGGGCGTTCGCATCAACACCTTGGTGCAGGGCCAGGTCGAGAATGCGGTCATGGGCATACGCCCGGAAGATTGCGCTGTCGCATCGCCTGCTGAAGGCACACTCGTCGGAAAGATCTATACCAACGAACTGATAGGTGACCACACACTGGTCACTGTGGATTGGGGGACTGATCAGATATCAGTTAAAGCCTCTAAAGATTTCACTGGACAGCAAGGCGATGAGATAGGGCTGATCATACCCAGTGATCGCCTGTTCGTGTTTGACGAAAGCAACGGTATGCGGATCCGTTAGGAGAATGCCCCGGCGTCCGGGGGCGCTGGCGCCCGTACATTAGACGAAATGCAGAGGGCAGATGGCAGAACAATCAGGCTCTCGGCAACTCCTGTATCGTCTGTCCTCAGAATTCTGTCCTCTGTAATCTGTACCGCCATCCATGGCGCGCCGACCCACTTGCACGATCACTCTCAAAACTGATTAAACGCGGGTAGATCAAGATCTAAAGCAGGGGCAAGGGCAAGGGCAATTTCCATGTGTTTAGCTTACTTTCTAAACGTTTTTTATAAGTAATCGAAAATACTTAAGCGCAAAAAGCCAGACACTTGTTAATTTGTCAGATGAAAGTCTGCGCGGTAGCAGAGGTTCTGGCACGCAGACTCCTGCTAACAGGTTGTCAGTGATTTCTGTTAACACGTAGAATAGTCCTTTATGGGTGGCGCCGCCCCTCCTTTGGCTCCCCGTGTGTGGAGCAAACCCTCGGTATGTGTGGTTCGGGTGCGTAGTTTGGGTGAATGAGCGGCAAAATACTATTTATTCAGTAACACAAGGATACTGACATGAACAATGAACAGGAAATCGACCAACGCATCTACGATCTCTACGATGAGTATTGCCACAGCGATATGGATCGTCGTACTTTTTTACAACGCGCCAGTGCGATAACCGTTGCAGGTCTTGCAATGGCACAGGCACTGCTGCCGCGCTATGCCGACGCGCATGAAGTGTCGTTCACTGATGAACGCATCAAAGCTAACTATGTTGACTACGAATCTCCCGGTGGCACCTCCGGTGAAATGCGTGGCTATCTGGTCGCACCAACAGCTGACGGGCCTCACCCGGCAGTGCTTGTCATTCACGAAAATCGCGGTCTCAACCCATATATCGAAGATGTGGCCAGGCGCTTTGCGGTAGAGGGGTTTGTGGCGTTGGCTCCCGACGGTCTCTCGCCCGTTGGTGGCTATCCGGGTAACGATGACGACGGCAAGGTGTTGCAGAAAAGCCTCGATCAGGCAAAGCTGAAACAGGACTTCCTGAATAGCGCAGATTTTCTCAAGAATAACGAACTTTCAACCGGGAAACTTGGTGCAACCGGTTTTTGTTGGGGTGGTGGAACAACCAATTTTCTTGCTGTTGAGATGGGTTCTGACTTGCTGGCGGGTGTACCGTTTTACGGGGCTGCTCCCGGGTCCGCGAGTGATGTTGCAAAAATCTCTGCTGCATTGATAGTTCAGGCGGCAGAAGATGACGAGCGCATAAATGCTATGTGGCCAGATTTTGAAAAGGCATTGACAGAGCAGGGTAAGCAGTTTGAGCACTTTGTTTACGAGGGGACTCGTCATGGCTTTCATAACAACTCCACGCCCAGATACAACGAAGCGGCAGCGAAACTTGCCTGGGAACGCACAGTCGGGCTTTTTAAGTCCGAGTTGGTATGAGCTCGCGCTGATCTGACCCGCGTAGACCCGCGCTGATCTGACCCGCGCTGATCTGACCCGCGCTGATCTGACCCGCGCTGATCTGATCTGTGCTGATCTGATCTTGGCAGCGCTGACTCCATTGGCCTCCGGCGAACCGATAGTACGACGGAGTCGAGGAACCGAGGGTTTTTTCGGACATGGATTGTAGCCCGGCTGGCCCTGGCTATGAATCATCCGCGATGATTGTATAATCATGCATAACCCAAAGGCATTTGTGCCAACCCCTGGCTTGCGTCATTCCGAATTAATGTGAGGCGAGCCAGCCGGGTTTGCGCGCGGAGCCGGATTTACGGACTGAGCGTAAGCCCGGAATTCTCAATGGATATTGCGTATTGATGCAAAACAAGATACCTCCGAGAGTAGCTTTATTTACTCTCGCAGCGCTGTTAGTGGTGCTACTTGCAACACCGTTCCTGTCAAGCGCAGCGGAACGCACCCGGCTGCGTATCGGTACCGGCGGTGAAAACGGCACCTACTATCCAATTGGTTCACTCATCGCGAAGGCAATTAGCAATCGCAGTGTGGCCAATCGTGGTGCCCATCGCATCTTACCCATTGTGCAACGCTCAACAGGTTCACAGGCTAACATCGCAGATATCGGCGATGGATTGCTGGAAGCAGGACTGGCGCAGGCTGATGTGGTTCACTGGGCTTACAACGCCGCCGGGCCTTTTGCGGGTGTACCGCCGCGCAACAACCTGCGCACAGTGGCCACCTTGTATTTCGAAAATGTGCATTTGGTGGTGCATAAGGATAGCGGCATTAATCAGATGTCTGATCTGGTCGGGCGACTGGTGTCCGTTGATGAAGTGGGGTCGGGCACCATCCTGAATGTGCCCTTTATACTCAGCGCCTATGGTTTAGAGATTTCACAGTTAAAAACAGTATTTCTCAAGCCAATCGACGCCATGGATCGGTTGCGTGCAAAGCAGCTCGACGCTTTTTTTATAGTTGCCGGCTATCCGGTAAATGGCGTGGCAGCGCTGGTTGAAGATGGCGTGGCGCGGTTACTGCCAATTAGCGGGCCAAATATCGATGCACTGATGAAGCAATACCCGTTTTTTACAATCGATCGTATTCCGCAGAATACCTACGCTGACTCTGCCGAAGTTGCAACGCTTGCGGTGCCAGCCCAGTTGATCGTAGACGCCGGTATGGACAATGAGCTGGCCTATCAGATAACCGAAGAGCTATGGCACTCAGAGACCACCAGATTACTGGTAGCGGGTCACCCCAAGGGAAAAGATGTACGTTTTGAATCGGCGGTTAATGGCCTTAGTGCACCGCTGCATCCTGGTGCCGAGCGGTATTATCGTGAAAAAAATCATCCTTTCTTTGAGCAATAGATTCAGTCGTTATATTTTGCTCAAACACAGGTAATGTTATGAACGGTACAACCGCCCGAGAATCACTATTCTGGCAACGCTGGTCGACTTTGATCATCGTCATGCTGCTTGTGGTGTTGGGGTTGTTGCTCGGGTGGTTTGTACAGCGATCAGTGTCCCAGGTTCGTGATGCATTGGCGCAGGAGGTTCTGCAACAGCAGCATGATGTGGCCAATCTGCTGCACGAGTACGCACAAGTGATGTTATCAATCGAGCGTGCGAGAATCAGTCCCGATTCTGACAGCCCCGATTCTGATAGTACGGGTTCTGACAGCACCAGTTTTGACAGCACCAGTTTTGACAGCACGGGTTCTGACAACCCAGGTTCTGACAACCCAGGTTCTGACAACACGGGCGCTGACCGCACAGGATCCAACCGGTTAGACGATATCAAATCAGCCATCGCTGCCACCAATAAGCAGCTGGAAAAAATGCGCTTCCAATATAGTTTTGAACGGTTGGACGGGGCAGCCAGTGCGCACGCTTTCGTAAAACCGGTGCTGGAAGACGTCGAGCAATGGCTGGATCAGGGCCTCTCTGGTCTGACACCCGCTGATCCACTAGTGCTACAAATTGCGGCAACTCGTATGGGTGAGCGATATGACCGTCTACGCACAATCGCCAGCAATGCGGACCAGGTAGCGGCTGCATTAATCTCTGAACAAACGGCGTCACTGGACCGATTTCGCAAAATCCTGCTTGTTATGCTGGCGCTCACCTTATTGTCCTGGCTTGGCATTGTCGCCTCGTTAGTCAGGCAGCGTAATCTGCAAACCCGACTCCGTATAGAGGGTCAGCGACATGCTCAGCGTATTGTAGACTTTGCGGATCTTGGTGCCGACTTGTTCTGGGAGCTGGACAAAAACCAAAAAATGAAAATGCTGCATCCGCCGGCACTGTTGCCGACGACAGCACAACATCAGGGTGCTGTTCCTGATGACCAGCCGGAAACAGACGCTGACAGCGATGAATTCATCAAACGACTGCCACTGCCTGCCATTCAGTCACAATCGCAGTTCACAAAACACGAGCTTACATGGACCAGTCCGGATGGTGGCGAGCGTTTGCTTACCGTAAGCGGCAAGCCCCTGTACGATCAACATGGAGAGTTTCAGGGCTTTAGAGGTGTCGGACGCGACATCACTCAAAGAAAAGAGTTTGAACGCGAGATGGAGCAGTTAAATCATGAGCTGCTGGACGCGCAAAAAAGAGGACGTCAGCAAGCGGAGCAAGCACTTCGAGACTCCGAGCAGTTCCTGCGTAATTCACTGGATGCACTAACGGCCAACATTGCTATTCTGGATAGCGACGGAAACATTGTCGCCATAAATCGCGCCTGGAACAAATTTGCCGATACGCAAAACGGTGAATACATGGGTGGTGGTATTGGTGCGCATTACCTCGACGTTTTTAAGTCACGCCCTGCTGCTGAACATCGGGCGGTAACAACCTGCACTGAGCAAATAGCAGATGTGCTGGCTGCCCGCAGTGATGACTTCCATCGGGAGCTCGCCTGCCATACGCCGGGGCAACTAAACTGGTTCGCACTGCATCTCACGACGTTTGACTCTAACCTCGGACGCTATGCTGTGATGGTCTACGAAAATGTTACCGCACGTAAGAAGCTTGAACAGCGTGACCACAGAGTACGCGCGCAGCTTGCACACACTGCTCGACTGACCACTGCGGGGGAGATGGCTTCCGGTCTCGCGCATGAGTTGAATCAACCACTCACCGCAATCAGCCACAATTGCGATGCGCTACAATACGCTGTGGAGGCACAGACCCTTTCAGATCCTGTTTTAAAGGAAACGCTTGCGGATATCTATGAGCAGGCTCAGCGGGCCGGGCGCATTATTCACAGCATGCGTCAAATGGTGCAAAAAGATACCGTAACCACAACCAGCGTCGACATCAATGCACTGGTTAAAGATACGGTTCGCCTCTCGCACGCTGAGGCATACGAACATCGAATAGATGTTCAGCTCAAGTTGTCAGACGAGCTGCCTCTCACCCGGATGGATGCTGTGCAGATTCAGCAAGTGCTTTTGAATTTAGAGCGGAATGCGCTTGAGTCGATTCGTCAGGGAAATGTTAAATTGCGCAGAATAGTCATCTCTACAATGCTGGTAAATGAAGAGATTAGAGTGAGTGTACAGGACACTGGTCCAGGCCTTGATGCAGCGATACGTAAAAAACTGTTTACATCATTTCAGACAACCAAGGAACACGGCATGGGTATGGGGCTTTCAATTAGTCGAACTATCGTTGAATCCCATGGTGGCCGCTTGTGGGTAGATAGCGATGATGCTCGTGGCGTTACAACATTCAGTTTTACCTTGCCAGTCGAATCGGAGTAAGTAATGTCTGTGTCGGATCAGGATTCGGATCATCCCGCGGGTCAAATCGTTTTCGTGGTTGATGATGACGAAGCCATACGTCGCGCTTTGAAACGCTCGCTTGCTCTGCGAGGATACAGCGTTGCTACCTTTGGCAGTGCGGAGTTGTTTTTGGAGAGTTACGACCCGCTGCAGGCTGGATGCCTGGTATTGGACATGCGCATGCCGGGCATGAGCGGTCTGGAACTTCAACAGGAGTTGATACAGCGTAATGCAACCTTACCTATTATATTTGTTACAGGTCACGGTGAAAGCCAGCATGTGGCGCGCGCCAAAGAGAATGGCGCGATAGATTTTCTCGAAAAACCCTATCCGGTGGAACAGCTATTTGAACGAATCGATAGTGTACTGGCGATCAACGCAGACAAGCCAGATTAATGATAGAACCTGAACTGATAACTGTTCAATAGGTATTTGTTCAAATTTGACCTGGTTGCGATATTACTGTCAGCTGATCTAACATCAACAAAACGCTTCCAATAAGCTTTATGTACGAGTCTGTAAAACTTCGTGTAACGAGTTTGGGCGGCCGAGGGTTAATCGGCGTAGTTTAATCAGTATAGTTTGGTAGTTATAGTTTGAACGGTCAGGTATGAACGACCAGGTATGAACGACCAGGTTTGAACGGCATGGTTGGAGTAGAAATGCTTAATTCTAAATCATCCAACAACAATGTCTTTTCTCCAGATTTTCTATGTGGCTTCAGTAACTATTTCAGGAGCCAGGGGTTACGATGCTTCACAACTGAAACTCTGAATCAATCAGATATCAAATTGTAGTTTAGCGGGTGACTATGCCCGATTTTCACTATAGCCCTGAATTTTTTTTTCGCTGAAAAAAACCGTCGTAGCTTTATTCCGTCTTCGTTTTCGATTATTTTCAAAATATTCGTATAGGGAATAAAATAGGTATTGCCAGTAGCCAGCGATCTGGATGCGAAACAGGTTTCGTGTACGGAGACAACCTCAATTGACTCTATTACAAGAAGTCTGTCCAGATTTCCTCCAATCGTTTTGCCAATATACTTCTCCAATGTATCTTTCATATCATCCTCTTGTTTGGCGTTATGTAGTGAATATAGGGGAAAGTCATAGCCGCTACTCGATAACACTTTCCGCACGGCCCACTGGCCACTGCCGGTATCGAAATCTCTATTTTCTCAATGATTTGCATTAGGTTCGATCGCGCTATGGGGTTTGGCTGGGTAGTGTGTTCTGAAAGCGTTAATTGCCATCACCGGCAAAGTTAGCGGGAAAAATAACATAGTAAGCAGAACTCCGGCCCAGAATGCGACGCGCTGATTTACGGCCGCACGAGTTGGCGCAGGTAAATTCGGTTTGAAATAGGCGCCGGAGTACAGGTGTGGAAAACTGTGGAAGCGTAGCTGCATCACTTCTATCCATCTCCTTAGTCTTGCTAATTCCCCGGAACTTATCAATGTGGTTAATACTGGTGAGGGAATACTACTGTGGCATTGTACAATTCCAAATAGTTGTAAGTCGCACTGGCCTGGTAAGTCACCATCGATAAATGCCGAGTCTGTTAACACTAACTTGTCATTCCAGAACTTAAATTGGGTAACGAAGTTGTCTGGATTTCTTATTATTCTGGAAAAACGGACGAAAACAAGCAGTAAAAAAAAATAGACTGCTATAAAACCTCGAAACAGCTGTTTCAGTATTAGTTGCATACTATTTTTCTCTGGATCAGATATCCAGCTTACCGATCGAAAAAATACCCATGGATGATCAGATCGGTGAACTACTCCCTGCCAGGCGGCTTGTATATGTTTTGATTCATCGGTTGTTGGTTTCTCGTATCCCAGTCTATAAAGAATGTCGGTGGATTCACGAATCCATGCGTCACTCTCGAATCGGAGTGCTGGCATCATGACCCCGCCGTTCGCCAATAAAGACAAGGTAGGAACTGTAGTCAGGCGGTAACTTATCTGTTGCTCGTGCAGGGCCAGCAGTACTGACTGCACCCATGGTGAGTGATCCTGTCCATAGACATTAATCCGTTTCATATATTGGTCGTATTAGTAACTGGAAACGCTCAATCTGCCGTTGACACCAGTGGGCTCCCCGGCTGTTTTTCGCCGGTTGCCACGGAGTGCTCATCATCCCTGTTTTCCGTAAAAGAAACTGATGCATCGATTTGATGCCCTGATCTCACATTCTCCAGTAATGCTGATGCTCTGCCATTTTCGATCATACGACGTTTTCGCGAACGCCATCTTTTCTCAAGAGGGTAGATTGTTCTGAATAGCAACACTGGCGAGAACAGAGCGATAAGTGAGCATTCCACTAACACGTTCAATGCGTTAGCCAACCTGCGAAACAAGGAGCTGCGGTCGGTGAACAAACTGGGGAACATATTGACGATCAAGGCGTAGATGTGAGTACTTACCCGGAGGTTGTCACCATGGTAGTTTTTGTATCTTTTAAAGATTTCGTCATGATGCTTCTGATCGTTTAGTAGAAACTGACAGTTATTATGCGCCGCTGTGATTGCGTAAAACCACTTTTTAGGACTGTCAATAAAGAGCTTCCAATAGTCTGGACGCACCCCTGCCAATGTTGCCAGATCATCCATGTAAGATTGAAAGTTCACCAGCCCTGCTATTCTGCTGGTAGTAGCGGAGAAGATCAGTTCCTGATAAATTTTGTCTTCGTTTATTACTCTGTCTCGCTCGTCCCTGTTTGGTATTGCTATCTGTCTGGAAAACATCTTGCTGATACAGTTTGATTGCATTTCTGACAGCCCCATAAATGAGCCCACGAGCGGCCTTGCAAATCCAACAAATGCCAGTGATGTATCGTTGTTTGATAACATAAACTTGTACTGATCATTTATGGGCCGGTTGTACTGCGGCTGGCTGAAGAACGGGAATTTTGTGTGATAACCCACGCAAAACACTATCATATCAATCTGGCTGCTCGTCCCGTCGCTGAATTTTGCCCTGCCTCTCTCTATGCTATCGACGTTGCCTTTAGGGATGATCAACCCCCTGTGAACATACTGAATAACGTTTGAGTTTTTATTAAAAAACTGTCCGTAATAAGGCGCATCGTTTTCCCACTCCCTGATACCGTGTCCGCATTTACCTCCCCACTTTATGAATGTTTGTGAGGTAAAGTGTGCCTCTGTTTCTAGCTTGTCTTTGTAAGTAGCATAGGGTGGGTCGACGAGCCTGCGTAGTCTGGACGAAAATGTATCTGCGACCATAGCCGCAGAACCGGAGCCGTTAGTCGGTACATGGACTGGTGTAATCGACGGGAATAGCCATTGACCATGGGGAATGGCCATGGTGACCGATTGTGCCGCATGTGTTAGTTCGATTGCGATGTCGCTCGCAGTTTCCCCACCACCAAACACAAGGATGTTCTTACCAATGAACTCCTCTTTTAAATGTCTATAGTCGGCGCTATGGATCATTTTGATATTTGAGTTCATGAATCGCGGGTCAGTTTGGTAAAATCGATCAGGAAATTGATGCATTCCGGAACAAACTATTAGTTTGGCAGAACTGTATGTATTTCCCTGATTGTCCTGAGTTATCCACCTGTCATCTATCTTGCGTGTGTCAATGACTTCGCTGTTTAGACGAATATGATCTCGCAGATCGAAGTGATCTGCATAGTCATTCAAATATTTGAGTATCAGAGAGTGCTTTTGAAAAGGTGGATATTCTTCAGGCATTGGAAAGTCGGCGAATTCGTTAATTGACTTCGACGAAGTCGACACGGTTGATAGCATTACGCCGCCTTTGCCATTCGACTCCTGTCGATATTTCCAAACACCTCCGATATCGTCTGTGCTCTCAAATACGACAGGATTCAAGCCGACCGCTTTAGAGTATTTGCATGCAAGTAGTCCGGAGAGACCACCGCCAATAATTGCCACATCTATAGTTTTCATAAAGTTCTTCCCTGTTGCCTTTTGCCAGTGTCTGGCCAAACTGAATCGAGCAGATGTTCGTGCTGTTGTTAGCTGCGCGGCAGCGCACCACTCGCCGGGGCGGGTGCTCCTAAAGTCCTATGTAGCGCGCTATCAGATTTTTTTGAATCTCCGTCGTTCCACCTGCGTATATCGTCAGCAAGGCTTCATTTCGATACCGGGTGATTGCGCTGTTGCTCAGAAATCCTTCTCCACCAAATATATTCGAGCCATGCATAACAATGTCGTTTAGAGCCTGTGAGGCAAAAATTTTAGCGATACTGATTTCTTTCGCCGCATCGTCTCCGTTATCAACTTTCCAGGCGGCCGCGTATGTTAACCATTTTGCAGCCTCAATTTGGATCGTCATTTCCGCGAGTTTGTGTTGTATTGCCTGAAATTTGCCTATCGGCTGCCCAAACTGGTGTCGTTCTTTTGCGTGAGACTGAGCGTCAGCATTCACCGCTTGTGCGATACCTAATGCGTAGGCAGCGACACAGATTCTTTCCATACCTCCTGTTACACGCAAAGCCGACCATGCTTTGTGCAGACCCGTGTCTTCTCCCAAAATGGCGGAATGTGGCACTCTAACGTCGTTCAGATCAATCGAACATGAGGCGAATGCATTTCCCGCTATCTTGTCCAGCGGTTCTATCGTCAAGTTCTCTGACTGCGCTGGTACAATAAATATACTCAACCCTTCAGTCGGTTTGCACTGCGTGTCGCTACGCGCCACAATCAATAACCAGTCGGCATCCAGTGCACCGGTAGCGTATTTTTTACTTCCTGATATTGACCAACCGTCAGCATTCTTTGTGGCATGTGTAGTGACTGCGCTGGCGTCGGATCCGGCTGATTGCTCCGTCAAAGCGAAACAGAATCGAAGTTTTCCCTCGGCAAGCCCTGGTAATAATTCTGCTTGTTGCCGATCCGAGCCGGCCATTTGTATAAGCGCCCCGCAAAATACGGTGTTGACCAAAAAAATGTTACCAAGGGTACCACTGTGTTTTGCGAGTTCTTCGGTAACCAAAACGGTTTCAATAAGTCCTCCGGATTTACCTCCATATTTTTTTGCTATCGGAGTTTTTAACAGTCCCTGATCAGACAGGGCTTTGTAAATATCGGTCGGAAATTGCTTTTCAGTTGCCAGCTGATAAGCGACATCTTTGTCACAATACTCTGCACAGAATGCGTTAACGTCAGATTGAAGACTCGCTTGTTTTTCGGTTAGTTGAAAGTTCACGGGTATAGTCGCCTTTAATGATAAGGGTGGCATTGTGGTCAAATGTCGTCGTGCAGTTTACTCACCTGGATATAATGTTGTCCTCAGAACCTTGCATGCTCGGTAGTTGCGCTCCTATTACTGATGTCCACTGTTACTATTAGTTTTTACTGCTTGCAGGCAACTAAATCTGTGATCAGTTCATTTGCCTGACTTCTTTCGTCTGGGCAGTCTCCCTCGGCAAGATTGTCTACCAGTGGCTGCAGCACTGCCAGTGCTCTATCAGGTTGATCACTTTTAAGTCTGGCAAAGTCAATCGCCGCTCTCAGAGCCCAAAGCGTGCCACCTTGCGCCTGTGCAACATCTAGTGCACTGAGCAGGTGTTGTTCGGCCTGGTCGTGTTTACCGTCAGTAATGGCAAGTGAAGCCTGTAATCGATGCAGATCTGCCAGGCCGGTGGCTTCATCGGTGTTAGCGGTGATGCGTAACGTGGTATCGACCATCTCGCCAGACAGCTTTCGATCTCCCAGTGCAAGCACCCGTCTGGCGGCTTCTACTCTCATAAGTGGCACCCAAAACAAATGTTTTGATTGAACTAGAGCGGCGTCACCTTTGACGAAACTTTCCAGGCCGCTCATATCGCCCTGTCCCAGCTTCCATATGCCAGCCAATGAGTCTGACCAGTGTTTAAATACTGCTAACTTGTATTCCGTTGTATCCCGCACCAGGTCGGTAACGTGGCGCTCCAGTTCAGCGTCGTCCTGATTGAGTATTGAGTAAACGCAACCCAGCCATTGCATGTAGCAGATGGATGATGCCTCGCCACATTCGGATCCAAATCGTTCACATTCGTCGAAAAGAGATCTGGCGCGCCGTGTTTGCGCGCGAAACATCGTGTTAAGGGAAATTAACCCAAACGATGCAACGCCCAGGTCAAATGCGTACTGTCGTCCCAGGCCCTTGTGTCGGTGCGGGTCGAACAGCTGCAGGGATTGTTCAAGGTGGTACTGCGCATTATCGAATTGTCCGGCGCCCAGCAGTGCCATGCCTCGGGTTCGATGGGCGACCACCCCGGGTGCTGTTTCGCTTGAGCGTTCTGCCAATGCGATGAATTCTTCGCTGTGTTTGATAACCTGGTGATATTCTGCGCGCAGAAACTGAACGAGGTTGATACCGTACAGAATAGAAAATCGGGCAGGTGTTTCACCGATTTGATCTGCCAGTGAGAGTGCCTTTTCGAAGGCGTGTTTTGTTTCATCGGTGGCCCAGCCTCGCCGTGCTATCAGTGCCATGCCGAGTTGCACCTGCAGCGCCAGCGCCTTGTCAATAGCAGTTGATTCGTTTGCATCAAGGTTCAGATTGTTGAGTGCGATTGCGTTGGAAATATGTGCGATAGCCTCATCAAGTGCAGGGCGTGCAATGGCTGCTTTGCTTGCTTTTTCCCATAAATCTATAGCGCGGTTATTCAGTTTGGCGGCTTCAGCGTGTGTAGCAAGTACTTCAGGCGCTGTATCTGGCCTGGTTTCGAGCACTTGCAAAATATTAGTGTGTAATCCTCTGCGTCTTGGCTTGAGCAGGCTTTCATAGGCTGCATCCCGCACCAGCGCATGTTTAAACTGGTAACGTGCTTCAGGGGGCTCGCCTATGCGGTAGATAAGCTCGGCGGCAATTAGCCCGTCAAGCGCATGCGACAGTTTACTATCGGACAGTGTTGATAACTCGGCAATCAGTCGATGGTGAAACTCACGACCAATACACGCGGCAATCTGTGCCACCTCCTTGATTGGTGCCAGGCGATCCAGTCTTGCCATTAGACTGTCGTGGAGGGTATTCGGGATAGCCCGCGCGTTTAACGGACCGTTAAGGACATATCGCTCCGGTACAGCTGTCAAGACGTTACTTTCCATAATCGTCTTGGTTAACTCTTCTACGAAAAGAGGTATCCCGTCAGTGCGTTCGATAATAATATTAAGGACTTCGTCGGGGATCGCTCGGCCATCCGTGATTTCATCGACGATTGACAAAACCTGTTCATTCCCCAGTCGATCTAAGGTGATCCGATGCACGTTCGGGTGACCACCGAACGAATGGGTAAAGGTCGGGCGCGCGGTTGCGAGCACCAGTATCTGGCGATTCGTCGTTTCGTCGATTGCCAGACCCAGAAACTCTTGTGTTGTAAGGTCCATCCAGTGAAGGTCTTCAAAAACTACCAGTACCGGTTTTTCCTCTGCCTGGCGCAGCAGCGTGTCTACCAGTGCGCTCATGGTATGAGCCCGCAGTTGCGCGGGTGTCAGTTTTGGCATCGAATATCCGGCGCTCGCATCGATACCCATCATCGCCGCTATTAAGGCGATGTTTTCGGGTACTATGCCGGGTAGCGATTGCAGTTTTTGCAATCTTTCCACCGGTGTATCGGTGGACCGTATGCCGGAGGCATATTGCAACTGATGAATGATCGGATAAAAAGCACTTTCAGTATGATACGGTGAACACTGAGCAGTAATGCGCACGTGGTCATATGGTTTGATCTCATCGATCGCGGCCTGAACAATCCGGGACTTGCCAATACCGGCATCGCCGCTGATTAGTATCAACTGACCGTGCCCCTCCATGGCCTGTGCCCAGCCTCTGCGAATAAAGTCCAGTTCCTGACCGCGGCCCACCAGTGGAGTTGCATTGCCAGTCACACGTGCTGCGAATCGGCTTTCCTGCACCAGCTCCCCGCTGACCACAAATGCTTCAACTGGCTCAGCAATTCCTTTCAACGAATGAAAACCTGTTGATTCCAGTTCGAATACGTTATTCAACAAGGCTTTGGTACTTGTGGGTAAGATTAGCTGATTCGGTGCGGCAAGGCTTTGCAGACGCGCTGCCAGATTTGGTGTCTCCCCGACCACTGCCGCTTCCTCGGACGCGCCGCTGCCAATCAGGTCGCCCACTATCACTAGGCCGGATGCGATACCAATCCGGGTAGACAGGGGGGTGCCGTGCGCTGTACTGGTTTTTTTAACACTCTCGATAATCGACAGGCCAGCTCGCACAGCGCGTCCGGCATCGTCTTCATTGGCGCGTGGCCAGCCGAAATAACAAAGTACACCGTCACCCATAAATCGTGCGACAAATCCTTCAAATCGGCTTATTACACCAGCAACCGTATTTTGAAATACGGTAATGACTTCACGGACTTCTTCGGCATCTAATTGAGTAGACAGTTCAGTTGAACCCACCATATCTACGAACATTATGGTCAGGTGACGACGTTCCGCTTCGGGTCTTGAAATTGGTATCGCAAGGGCAGTGGGGTCGGCTTCGGTGGTTGTTACCTCGACTGATTGCGATCGTGAATAAGTATCTACATCAACATCTGTTGAAAGAGCGGCAATCGCGTTCAGCAACTTGCGACGATGGCCAACCTTAGCGACGCCCAAATCGCGCAGGTCATCTGCCGTTATAGTGACCAGCACATCCCCGTCGATTTCGTTCTCAAGGAAGCTCTTCGTATACTGCTCTAAACCCAGTTGTTCGAGCCAGACTGCAACTTTCACGATAAGTTTCCCGACAGCGAGTCGGTCGCGTTGTATTTTGCTGTCGTGGTGAAAGTTGCGGTGGTTTGGTATTTGTATTCACCTCCCTTTTCAATAATACCCGGGGCTTTCCTGACGCATGTTCTATCGGTGGCAGTGTTGTTGAGTCCGGTTATGTCCGGCAATGCGGGCAGGTGATGTCGAGATCGTAGGTACAGGTGTATTGTCGTTTGAAATCTGGCCAGGTTCAGTGTTATTCGTGGGCAACTTCGAGGTGTCAAGCTTCTAAAGCCGGCAATCCGGGATGGTCCGTATAGCCTGAAATAACAAACATCGTTCACTGACATCTATGTTGCTTCCGTTAAATATAGATAGCAATTTAAGTTGCTTTTTTGTCGATCGATTCTCAGCCCGTTTGTATAGAGTGAGTGCAATGGATCTGACTTTAAGAATCCGGCTACTACACTGGTCGTCTTCCAACAGGGTGATTACTGAGTTACCAATGCCTGCCAGTGTACCTTTGGCGGAATTGAGTCTCTCGCTCGGTACTCGCGCGCCCGAATTTGTAGCAGCATCTCGCTTGGCGCCCGTGTTACAAACCCATGTTACAAACCCGTGTTACAAACTTGTATTACAACCCCGTGTTACCAAACTGGATTCTTCTGATCAGTTTGCCAGTAGTGGTGGCTGGTGTAACGGTAAAAATACCGTAGACTCTGTGTAACTTGCGTAATACTTAAATAAATAGCCGAAGTTCTTCTCTCTTCTCCTGTCTCTGTCGAGGCACGGGCCGTTGCAGCGGTAGTCAGTGTCGGTTCGTACGCACCGCCGGGCATGGACCGATTGAATAGAACACTTAGCCTGATAGGCGGTGTTTGGGAATGTGCTTGATATTAAATTGCTATCGGATACTACCGGCATTGCAATGCCGGTAGCGAATCAGGCCCAGCCCAACTGCTTTAACGAGTGACCATCGTTCCATATTTTGGTTAAATGAGACAACTTGTCGCCTTCAAAGTGCATTGCATAGACGTAGTCTCCGGCTACCGTCTTGTTTGTTGCTGGCACAGGCCCGTCGACTGTGTTGGTGCCATGAAATACCGCGTAGGCGGTAACTATATTGCGATTCTCATCGTGTGACATTGTCTTGAGTTCGTACCGACCATCCGGGACCGGGGTGAACAGCCCCTTCATCCATTCGCAATAGGCTTCTACGGTTGTAACATCAGCGAGTGCGTCTGCCTGACAGGTAAAGCTTGCGTTAGAGTTGCAGTATGCCTTACATCCCTCCCAGCCCTTGCCGGTTTCGCAGGCATCGAAAAAAAGATTGGCCTGGTCCATGGTGCCCATTGTAATCTCCTTGTTTGGTCCGGTTACATCACAGCAAACCGAACATGACTCGTCAATACCCCATTGGGGTGATCTGTTCGGCCATTGCAGGCGTTGCTGGTTTTTAATGATGCTGCGCATGTAACTTTTTAGGAGACACAGACTTGACAACTTCTGACACACCCATCGTACGACCGCGTCGCAGTTTTATTTTTTCACCAGGTCTGCGGCCCGAGATGTTTCCCAAGGCGCTGGCGTCTGGTGCAGACATTGTGTGTGTTGAGCTGGAAGATGGCATTGCACCGAAAGACAAGGAGCAGGCCAGAAAAACCGCACTGGCACTGTTTGAGCAACCACAGGCTGATGATGGCGTGGAGCGTGTCGTTCGTATCAACTGCCTGCGAGAAGCCTTTGGTTTGGCGGATGTGCAGGCGGTTTTGGCATCAGATACGCCGCCACCGGCGTTAATGCTGCCAAAGGTGCGCACACCGCAAGAGGTGATCTGGCTTGATGATTTACTGACAGAGCGAGGTCACAACACACGGCTGCATATCATTATCGAAACGAACCATGGCCTGGAGGCCGCATTTGATATAGCGCACAGTAGTAGCCGAATTGACGCACTGCTTTTTGGTGGGGTAGATATGGCAGCAGAGCTGCGTTGTGAAAACACGTGGGAAACATTGTTGTATGCGCGTTCCCGGGTGGTGCATGCGGCAGCCAGTGCCGGGCTTGACGTCATTGACGTACCCTATCTTGACCTGGACGATCCGGATGGCATGGTGGTGGCAGCGCAGCAGGCTAAGTCACTGGGGTTCTCAGGCAAGGGTTCGATACATCCCAAACAAATTGCAGCGTTGAACGACGTATTTACGCCAACGGCTGATGAAGTAGCGCGCGCTCGCCGAATCATAGATACCTTCGAAGAAGCTGACACCGGTCTGGTGGTGATAGACGGCAAGCTGATCGAAAAACCGGTGTTGCGAGATATGTACCGCGTTTTAGCTATTGCGGACAGAGTGAATGCTTAACGACATGAGTCGCATGTCACTCAACGCTGGTGCGCTTCGCACCACTCAGAGCTCCCTACGATCTATAGGCCGTATTTACTGCGAGCAATGTTGTCGGATTCCTTCCTGACGTAGGGTGCTGTGAGAGAAACGAACTGCACCAAGCTATTGATTCGATGATGCGTCGCGTATCGGATAGATTGTTCTGCTGCAGAGTTATTGCGAATCAAAGGTTGATGGCTAAGGCATAGAAGGTTTTTCAGCGCAAATCATCAGGCTGAGCCAAAGTGTGTAAGCGTCAGGCAAAGCAGCCCAGTTTTCCAGTGCTGTTCTAAATGCATCAAGGTCTGCTTGTGATAGCTGCTGGCTGTCCACGAGGGATTGCATGCGGTCCGGGTTCAGGTGTTGCAAAAAGGAATCGAGATCGCGGTTTGCACTGTGCGAGCCGAGCGCTTCCAGATCTATAGTGCTAAAACCTGCCTGTTGCAGGATACCCGATAGCTTACGGCCAATATGTCGATCACCCCCGCGTGTCATTTGCGCCTGTCCGAATGCGTCAAGCACTGGTGTGAACTCCGGTATTGGCGGTTCGAAAACGCCGAAGAGTCCATCGTCTATGTCGCTTATGATCAGCTTGCCACCTGGTTTCAATACTCGCCATATTTCCCTCGCAGCTGTAGCAGGGTCGGTAAGATGTTGAAACAGGAAGCGTGCGTATACAACATCGTACTGGTCACTTGCGAATGGTGTATGGGCTATGGACCCTTCAACTAAGTTAACGTAGCGACACTCTTTGTTATGCAGGTATTGTTTAGCCTGCGCCAGCAGCTTGCGATCAATGTCGAGACAGGTAACGGAACTGCCGGGCACGAGTGTCAGTAGCCGCTCGGTAGTAAAGCCGGGACCACTGCCAGCTTCAAGTATGGACATTCCGTCGTTCAGACCAAACCACGATAACATTCGCGATTCCTTATCCCATCCGGAGCTCGCCTGTCGGGCCAGCCGGTCTAGCTCTGCCTGTGCCGCTTGTCGAGAGTCCGGCAATGTGTAGGATCCAGATTGACTCATAAACTGTCCTTGATCGTTTATGCCGTTAGAAAAACAACTTCCAAAGCAGTGGTAGCAGAATTGCGGTTGCCAGTGCATTCAGGCCCATGGCAAGTCCGGAAAAAGCACCTGCAACTTCGTTCACTTGCAGGGCTCTGGCAGTTCCAATGCCGTGACTGGCTGTACCAATGGCAAGGCCACGCGCTGACCAGTCCTTAATCTTAAGCAGGTTCAGAATTAGCGGACCGAGCATTGCACCGATAATTCCGGTCAGGATAACAATAACGGCGGTAAGCGACGGCAAACCGCCCAGTTGTTCAGAAATACCCATCGCGACCGGTGCAGTGACTGATTTCGGTGACACTGACACGATGGAAACCGGGCTTGCACCGAGCAACCATGCAATAGCGACAGCACTGACAGCAGATGTAACAGAGCCGCACAGAAGACTGATGAGTATTGATGTTGCGGATTGACGTACGCGTTCGAATTGTCGGTACAATGGTATGGCAAGTGCCACCGTCGCAGGGCCAAGAAGGAAATGCACAAATTGTGCGCCTTCAAAGTAAGTGTCGTAACTGGTATTGGTGAAGTGCAGAATGATGACTATTGCGATAACGCTCAGTAGTACCGGGTTAACCAGCGGGTTCATATTCAATCGTCGGTACAGTGCAGATGCACTGACGAAGGCTGCCAGCGTAAGTGTTAAATGTAGTAACGGACTGGCGCTCAGGTAAACCCAGATATCCTTAAGCTCATTCATCGCCCGTGTTTCCTGAGCCCGTGTTTCCAGTGCCAGATTTCCTGTTCAGGAAAGTCATTACCAGCGCAGTAACAGCAACTGTTAATACGGTGCTTGCAATAAGCGCAATTGAAAGTGGAATAGCGTCAGAACCCAGTAGTTCAAAGTGCACCATGACGCCCACACCGGCCGGTACGAACAGCAATGACAGGTTGTTCAGCATGGCTGTGGTGATACTTTCCAGTTGTTGCGGTATACCACCGTTGATTGTCAGGAAAATGAACAGTAACAGCATGCCGGCAACTGGCCCTGGAAACGGTAATTGCAGCGTGCTTACGGTGAACTCTCCGATGAGCTGGCAGACCAGAATGAGAGTCAGGTACTCGAGCATGTCGTCACCCTGTAGCTTTTCCAGAATAGATTTTATCTTAATGAAGGCTTCAAAGCCTGTCAGTAATTCAGTCAGGCGAGTTTAGAAATTCAGTAATCGCCGGATAAAAACCCTGATGCGTTTGCAGATCGTTATGCCCCGTATTTTCGAAAGTATAGCTTTGAGTGCTGTCAGGCAACAGAGGTAACAACCGCTGTGATGAGCTCATTGGAATAACCGCATCATTTTCAGCGAGTAGCACCAATACCGGCGCCTTGATTGACGGGGCATATTTATCTGATTCAAATTGGTCTTTGAGTAACCAGCGCACGGGAAATATAGGGTAAGCAGATTGCGCGATTCTCAGGATGCTGTCGAAGGGTGTGATCAACACCAGACGTGCGACCGGTTTACGGCTGGCCAGAAAGCTGGCAATGCCGCTGCCGAGGCTTCTGCCGATAACCGAGATGCTTTGGTGTTGTGTTGCGTTTGTTGTGGCAATTGAATCGAATATCTTTTCTGCATCGTTGAACAGGTGTGTCTCTGTTGGTGTGCCGTCGCTTCCACCGTATCCTCGGTAGTTTACCAGGTAGATGGTTTTTTCCGGCAATGCGGCAGCCAGTTCGGATGCGGTACCGGCGACTAATTCGGCATTTCCGCCGAAGTAAATGACTGCATCGCTTTTGTCAGGGTTGGTTACAATCACTCGCAGGGTGACGTCGGTATCGACGACTACCTTTCGCTCGTCGTGTGTGTGCACAATCTCGGGCGTTGGGTGGTAAATCAGCTTGCGCTGCAGTAGATACATCGCCAGGGCCGCAAGCGTGTAGAGCAATGCTGCCAGAGTGAGCAGGGTAATCAGTGTTTTCATTGTTATTGATTGCCGCAGTGGCAGCAATGGTCATTCCGGTTGGGGCAGATTGAGTCTGCACGATCGGTAAGGCTTTCGATGTTCATTAAAGTTAAAGCACCATACACAAAGAATTTATTCCATAGAGCCTAATAATAGAGTTTTTCGTGAGGCTTTCACTACATGGCACTCACGACGGATCCGGGTGTTTTACCATTGGCAAAATCCGCCAGGCAACCAAGGCCTTCAATTGCAATGTCCTCGAAGCAATGGTCTGTCCAGCAGAGTGAGTGTGGAGTCAAAATAACCTGATCCATGGTCAGTAAAGCGTTATCTATGGCTGTGGGTTCTTGCTCAAAGACATCCAGTCCGGCACCTGCAATCCGGTTATTTTGCAGCGCTTCGATAAGTGCAGATTCATCAACCACCGGACCGCGAGCCATATTGATCAGATAGGCGTTCGGTTTCATCTTTGCCAGCGCATCGCCGTTAATTAAATGATGAGTCTCGTTGTTTAACAGGCAGCACAGAACAACAAAGTCTGCCTGTCGTAGTCCATCGTCCAGTGAGACTGGCTTCGCACCCAGTGACCGCATTGCTGTGGCGTCCTGGTACGGGTCTACTACCAATAGATTAAACTCGAATGCAGCGACCATGTGTAACAGTTCCTGACCGATACCTCCGCCACCAATGATGCACAGGGTGCGTCCTTTTAAGCCAATGCCCATATGTGCGGTGCGTTCATTCCATGCATTGTTGCGTGTGAGCCGATCTTTAATCAGCAGCTTGCCTGCGAGCGCGGTAATCATCGTTATTGCCGCAACGGCAACCGGCCGTCTGATCGCGTAGGGCGTATTGGTTACAGTGATTCCTTTTTTTGCCAATGCTGCTACATCGACCGAGTCATAGCCCACGCCGTGGCGTGCGACAATTTTGACACGGCAATCTTCACGCGCAACGCTGTCGGCTGTAACCTGTGGTGAGTTTACATACAAGCCATCGTAGGCTGCTGCTATGTCAGGCGTAATTTCTGTACAGTTTTCGGTGAGGTATTCCCACTCTATATCGGGCATTTCATTCAGAACAGCAAGTGGTGACTCGCCAAACGAGGGTACTCCATTCGGGTCTAGCAAATCCCGGGTGAGGCCAATCTTAAATGTCATACGGCCGATCCATCGTCTTTCATCAGCCCCACCATTGACCTGACCGCCGCGGCGAACAAACCCTGATCGGTGCCGCAGGCCAGCATGTTAAAGCCTTTTTCTTTTGCCCAATCCACCCATGTGGCATCGCCGGCCATAAAGCCAAGTGCCTTATTGTGTTTGCGTGTTGCGGCGACGATGTCGTCAACCGCCTGGTTGAAGACGGGTGAGTCAAACTGGCCGGGGATACCCATGAAGTTCGATAGATCAAAGTGGCCAATCCAGATGACATCTATGCCGTCAACAGCAGCTATCGCATCGGCGTGTTCCACACCGCGCTCAGATTCTATTTGCGCGATTGTCAGGTTGCGTGCGTTGGCGTGCTCTACCTTCGCGGCAACTGGCTGGTCAGAATAGTGATCGTGAGCAAAGCCAAATGCCGCACCGCGACGACCGGCCGGTGGATAGCGCATTGCCTCTACAATAGATTCTGCCTGCGCTGCAGATTCAACCATTGGCACCATCACGCCTTCAGCTCCTGCATCCAGTGCCCGCGCAATCCAGTTGTAGCCGGTGGTTGGCACACGCACCATAGGCTGAATAGGCAAGCCGCGACAGGCGGCGGTCGACCACTTGAGGGTTTCGTAGCCAAAGCTTGAGTGTTCCATGTCGTAGATGACGTACTCGCAGCCGCACTGGCTTAGGATGGCGGGCATGCCGGGTACCTGAAACTCGAACACCATGGCACCGGTGATAGTTTCGTTCGCCAGAATGCGATCACGCAGCAGCGCGTTGGTCGATGAGGTTGTCATGGTGACTCCGCAATCGTTTAGTGATCAGATTGTGCCGCTAAAGAAGTGGTGTGTCACCAGAATTGTGGGGCAGGGGCCGCAAGGGCGGATGACCCGCTTGAATTTTTAATCCTTGCCTCCCTGGTCATTGCGCCCTTGTATCGGGGGCGGTTACCACTTGCTCAAATTTTCAGATCCTCAAGCGTAGGCAAGTCAGCGCCCGCACGTGTGCAGGTAATTCCTGCCGCACGAATCGCGAATTCCATGCTGGCTTTTATATCGACCTCACCTTCGATTTGATTGCTGTCAGTCAGGTGCCCTTCTGTTTGAAGCCAGTGCAGGGTGGCGGCCTGAAAGGTGTCGCCAGCGCCAACCGTATCTTGTACATCCACTTTTACACCGGGCACTTTGAGGTGCGTGCCGTCGGGCTTAAAGCCACTGGCGCCGTCGGGTCCGCGTGTAATAAAAACGAGTTGTGCGCCGTGATCAAAGCAATTGGCAACAAACTGATCTTCGCGGTTTTTACCGAGCAGCGTTTCGATATCCTCGTCGCTGGCTTTTATCAGATTGGCGCTTGCAGCATGCGCGTCGAACACTGCGCGCCAGCGGTCGATGTCCGGTTCAATCGACGGGCGCAGATTCGGGTCGTAGCTGATCACTCGTGTGGCGGCTTCGCGCTGAGTCAGTTTGATCAGGGTAGTGGAGGTTGGATCGACTGCTGTCGAGTAGGAGCCAATATGTACTACCCGTATGCTTTCGGGTAAGGGATTGGGCAGCTCGTCTTGTTGCAGGCTGACATCAGCGGTGTTGTCGGTGTAGAAAACATACCGCGCAGAGCCATCTGCCTGTTTTTCCACAATCGCAAGGGTGGAGTTGAGTTCGGTATCAATGCAAAGGCTCGCATCGATGTTGTTGCGCTTAAAAAAATCGCGCATCCGCTGACCATAGAGATCACCAGACAGCTTCGTCAGGTACCTCGATTGATGGCCGAGCCTCGCCAGTCCGCCGGCAACATTCAATGGGGAACCACCGATATCGCCAGACAGGGTTACGTGGCTGGGGGAGCTGTTGTTGCTCTCAACGATAAACAGATCGTACAGGGCATCGCCACAACATAGAAACATAAAGGACTCTTGATCAGTTTGACTAAAGAAATGACAGCGCTGTTGTTAGTGCGCGCACGCTTGTCGATTATTATACACCGGTTGTGCGGCGTACTATATCAAGCAGCAATCGATTGACCTGAACCCGCATTTCGATATGTGGCAGATGGCCGCAATTTTCCAGTGTATGCCAGTATCCGCCAAAGCGCTTCTCATCATCTTTGACCAGTGGAATGATGCGGTCGTTCATCCCCCAGATCACCTGTCTTGGTAAATCGCTGGAGGAGATCCGCTCGACAGCCAGCGACAGGTCATCTGCAGGGTTGAGTACCGCCTGTGCCAGTGTCTGCAATGTTGCCCGCACACCGTCCTTGCCCAGATGCAACAGCAGTGGTTTGATTAGCTGGCCGCTGATCAGCCGCTCATTGAATACCGTGCGCTGCAATAGCTCAAGCGTTGCGGTTTCATCGTCCAGTGCGACGTATTTTTCTATGAAGTCTGCGTTTGCACCTGACCCCAGCCCCAGGGGGGCGATCAGGCTAAGCGATGCAATCTGTGTTGAATCGTGAGCCGTAGCCAGCATGGCCAGAGCGCCACCAAGGCTGTGCCCGACAAGATGCACAGGTGCCTTGCATTCACGGGCGGCTTTATTTACTGCAGGCGTTATTATTTGCTCGCTCAGTAGCGCAAGCCCATCAGCTAGCGGTATGTCCCAGGCGTTGCCATGTCCGGGCAGCTCAATGGTAAAAATCTTTGCGTGTTTGGCCAGCTCTGGTGCGGTGGCCAGCCACGAGTAACTGTCCGCGCCAAAGCCATGCACCAATACGACGGGTGGCCCATCTCCGCCACTGCATTGCATGGTTTTATCTATGCTAAGTGAGGGCATTGCTGAGTGAGGGCATTTTTCAGGTCACAGGTTTGGGTTGCTGGCCGATGATTCAGTCGTCAGCCTCGATAACACCAAGTACATCGCCGGCTTCAGCAATATCATCTGCATCGACTGCGAGTGACTTGAGAATACCGCTTGCCGGTGCTTCCAGTTCCATTGCCACCTTGGGTGTTGTCACCAACAGTATCTGCTGACCCTCGGTGACTGCGTCTCCGACTTTTACCAGCCACTCGTCTATCTGCGCTTCGTTTACTTCGTTACCGAGGTTGGGCATTTTTATTGGAACTTCCATCCAACTGACTCTCCGATCGATTAATCGACGTATTGTATCAGCCCGGCACAGGGTATGAAGACCTGTGAGAAGGTGCGCTCTGGCCAGACTGGCAATTAATGGTTTTAACCCGCTTGCGAAATTACAGCCCTCGCTGTGCAAGCTCGAGTTCATTCCAGGTTCGAATCGTATTTACCTCAATCCCCTGGTCGGGATAAAAGTCGCGCGCTATGCGACTGATAATATCATCGGGCTGCACGAAGTAGCTGGATTCCATCTCCGCACCCGGGACTATCCAGTTGGGCGCCCCCAGTACTTGTGGTGCAGCCTTTAGCGATGCAAATCCGAAGCGCGTGACATTGGCGGCGAGTGTATTGGCGAAACTGTTGCGCTCGCAGGCTTCCGATACAACCAGTAGGTGACCGGTTTTTTCTACTGACGCCAACACCGCGTCGTAGTTGAATGGCACCAGTGATCGGGCATCGATAATTTCGCAGTCAATGTTGTATGTTTCGCTGAGCTTGTTGGCGGCTTCAATGGACGGATACAGGCAAGGGCCGATGCTCAGCAGGGTTACAGCGTCGCCCTTGCGAACCAGTTCGGGCTCGCCCAATGGCAACGTATAGTATTGCTCAGGCACGCCATCGTCGTGCAGAGTTTCGGTTTTGTCGTACAGGCGCTGACTTTCAAATACAACCACTGGGTCGTTGCCCGACAGGGCAGAGGCCATCAGGCCTTTGGCAGCATAGGGTGTGGCCGGATAGACCACTTTTAGTCCGGGTATATGTGCCACCAGTGACGTCCAGTCCTGCGAGTGCTGTGCACCGTATTTACTGCCGATCGAACATCTCAGTACCACTGGTATTGACAGGTCACCGCCTGACATTGCCTGCCACTTGGCCATTTGATTGAATATTTCATCTCCGGCGCGGCCGATAAAATCAGCGTACATTAATTCGACCAGCGCCCGCCCGCCCTCCATGGCATAGCCTACCGCCGTCGACACGATAGTGGCTTCAGAAATAGGTGAGTTAAAAAGCCGCGAGTGTGGAAACAAATCTGACAAGCCACGATACACACCGAAAGCGCCGCCCCACTCTCGACACTCTTCTCCATAGGCGATCAGCCGATCATCGTGCAGCATGTGATGCAGGATCGACTCGAACAATGCGTCTCGCAAGGTGATGGCGCGCATAGGAGATAACAACTTGCCCGCCTCGTCTATACCAAAGCGTGCTTTTTTTGCGTTTTGTCTGATACGACTGCAGCTGGATAGATCAACTGTTGTGTCGGCTGAGGTGGACTGCAGATCGATTGACGTATTGTTGAACATCAAATCACCAATCAGTGTGGGATTGGTAACAATGTCTACCGATGACGCGTTGTCCGTGTCGTTAACCACGCACAATAAACTGGTAGTCAATTGCATCACCTCTGCCCGCATCTTTTCTATACCGGCCTCATCCAGTATTGATGCACTGGTCAACGACTTTGCATAGCGCTCAATCGGATCGTGCTGCGCCCAAGCACTGATTTCCTCTCGCGATCGGTAGGCATTGGCGTCAGACGTTGAGTGACCGGACTGGCGATAGCATTCTATATCCAGTATGGCTGGTCCATTGCCCTGCATCAGCAGCGTGCGTTTTCTGGCGACAGCGTCGGCTACCGCCAGTGGATTGGTGCCGTCTACTGTTTCTGCATGCATGGCAGCTGGATTAATACCGGCGCCTATTCGAGACAGATGGTCCCAGCCCATGGTCTCACCGATGGTTTGTCCGCCCATGGCATAGAAGTTATTGTTGAATAGAAACAGCACGGGCAAACCCCGAGCCTCAGCGTCTTTCCATAGCGAACTGAATTGAGCCATGGAGGCAAAGTTCATCGCCTCCCATACCTGGCCACAACCGGTAGAGCCGTCACCGCTGATACTGATGGTTATGCCATCTTTGCTCTGCTGTTTACGCAGTGCAGCGCCGGTGGCAATACCAGCGGAGCCGCCGACAATGGCATTGTTCGGGTAGGCGCCAAACGGTGGGAAGAACGCGTGCATACTTCCGCCCATACCCTGGTTAAAGCCGGTAGCGCGCATGAGTATTTCGGATAAAAAGCCAAACAGCAGAAAGTGCTCTGACAACTGCTTGCCGCTGCCACCCAGAGTACTTTCAACTGCACGCAACAGCACGCTGCTGCCATGTGCACTCATCAGCTCACCGAGTTGATTTTCGTTGTAGCTGTCGATGGCGGCCAGCCCCTTGGCCAGAAACTCACCGTGTGATCGGTGGTTGCCAAAGATGTGATCATCGGGTTCCAGCGCCAGTGCCATGCCGACGGCTGATGCCTCCTGACCAACAGACAGGTGGGCAGGGCCTGCATACCGGCAAGACACACCGTTGTACTCACCGGTGCTGCGAACCGAGTTCAGCATGGATTCAAACTCGCGTACGATCAGCATGTGTCGCAAAACCCGGATCAGCGTTTTGCTGCCGCGTGTTTCCAGTTCGTCGCCTATGTCAACGGTGTACTGATACAGCGGTATATCGGGAAACCCCAGTTTGCCTTTGTTTTGCAGACGTTCAGGGCTGACTTCGATGGATTTTGGCATGAGTCTGTTCGTATTGAAGGAGCCTCTTCAATGGTGCGACACTCAAGGTTCAATGTATAGTGTGCAACAACAGTGTGAATGACAATTGCGGATGACCTGACATGACGTTAAAGAAAAGAATGATTGGCGCAACCGGGCTTGAGGTGACCGAGCTGGGCCTGGGTACAGCGGCAATGGCAGGCAATCACCGCCCCGTCGCGATTGAAGATCATCGTGGTGCGCTGCAAGAGGGGCTTGGCCGTGGCATTAATTTTTTAGACACGGCACCGTTCTACGGTTTTGGCAGAAGTGAGCATCTGGCCGGTGATGCATTGCGGCTGCGCGAGGACTGGATCCTGTCAACCAAGGCCGGGCGTCTGCTAGAGGCCGGGCCGGCACCGCAGCACGAGGCAGTCGAGTGGCCCGGTTGTTTTCCGTTCAGACAAATTTACGATTACAGCTACGACGGTGTTATGCGTTCCTATGAAATGAGCCTGCAGCGCCTGGGTCTCGATCATATCGACATATTGTTACTGCACGACATCGGCGAAATGCAGCATGGCGCTGAAGCCAACGCACCGCTACAGCGCGATGCAATGACCGGCGGTTACAAGGCACTGGATGAACTGCGCAGCAGCGGTGCGATCAAGGCAATCGGGCTTGGCGTTAACGAGCGTGAGGTGTGTATCGAGGCAATGAAGCACGGTCACTGGGATACCTTCTTACTGGCGGGTCGCTATACCTTGCTGGAGCAGTCGCCGCTTGATGATTTGATACCCGCGTGCATCGAGGCTAAAACATCTATTATTTTGGGTGGCCCCTTTAATAGCGGAATTCTGGCCGGTGGTGACACCTGGAACTACGCAAAGGCACCCGACGATGTCATCGACAAAGCCAGTAGAATTCGCAAAGTGTGCGAGGCCCACAATGTGCCACTGGCCGCTGCTGCGTTGCAATTTCCACTCGCACATGAGGTGGTGTGTAGTGTGATTCCGGGGCCGCGTTCCGCACAGGAGATGAGTCTGTTGTTCGATTGGTTTGATCTGGACATACCCGCTTCGCTGTGGAGTGATTTGAGATCTGAGGGTTTATTGCATGAGCAGGCGCCTGTGCCAACCTAGCTGAATCCGCGCCAGTGGGCGGTGCGCTGCTGCGCAGCTAACAGGACATTCCCTGCCGGAGGCCAACGTGCAGACGACAGTAAATCAGAAAATAGAGGACGCGTCTGACACCAGCTGATCATTGTCCTCTGTCCTCTGTCCCCCACGTCCTAGCGAAAGCGGGAGTCCCCCCAGCTTTGCTGGGGAGGCCATCAAAGTTTGAC
>CAYMVV010000013.1:0-88540 GCA_964393885.1 uncultured Granulosicoccaceae bacterium
CGGTTGAGTGTATTATCACTCAACTTGGTGGTACCAATCCATTAGACCACATCATAGTGCGGGTGTTTTTATGTTAGGTGAATTATTTACACGGCTGAAAAATGATAATGACAAGCTAAGTAAAACTAACATTAGTACGGTCAGTCTGCTTGGGCCTTGCTGTAGAAGTAGGTACTTTGACAGAAATATTTTGAAGACAGTTTGTAAGCAAATATCTACAAAAAGCCTTACGGTATTTAATCTAAATCCTACAAGTGAGAAAAGTATGGACCCGGCAATGGCACCATACGGTAAATCGTTGGCGAGTCTTGTTTCAAATTCGTTTTATGACGAGAAACCTGCGCCAATTATTGCTCTGGATGAGTGCTGGCAGGAAGAAGTTGTAAAAATATTAGATGATCCTATTTGTAAACTATCTGACAAAATTGACTATGTGTTGAGTGGGGAAAAATATAGAAATAGTGAACAATACAAGTGTAAGGCATCTTATCACGGGGAGTTCGACAACGACGCTGATACTATGAATTACATTCTTAGAAAAATGATTGGCAGGAGTCGGAGTAGAGGGTTTGATCCTGATCTTTCCGGGTTTAGTAACGAGCAGTTAAATCGTGGTAGTTTTTAAGTGCCATGCACAACAAACATGCGTATCCAGATTCGTATAAGGAGAAATAAATGCAACCACATTGGGTAAACAGTGGTACAAGTAGTGGCGGATTCGATTGGCTTGGTGGTGAGACAGTAAATACTTTGCCAAACTCTCCAACACTGGTTGAAGCGCCAATTGGTGAGCCAAATTTTAAGTCAATATGGTGGCTTGAGGAAGCGCTTACAGCAGCAAAGCGTGTAATGCGTGTAAAGCTTCCCGGGGGAGCTGCATCTGGGTTTATGATTGCGGCGGATATCATGATCACTAACCACCATGTTTTCGAAAATGCGGATGATGCAGCGAGAGCTATATTACAGTTCAACTATCGTTTAACTGCTTCAGGGTCACCTGTTCATGTTGATGAATGGGAGTGTGATCCCGATAGTTTGTTCGAGGCTAATCCCAGCCTTGACTATAGTATTTGTCGCGTAAGGCATAAAGATGGAATAAAAGCAGGCGACGAATGGGGTTACTTTGATCTGCGTCATGGCGTAAACTCTGTGGTAAATCAACGAGTCAATATCATTCAACATCCAAGGGGCCGTTTTAAGGAAATAGCATTCCGCGATAACCAAATTAAGCGTATTGATGAGACAATAGTGCAATATCTAACAGACACAGACTATGGTTCTTCTGGTTCTCCGGTCTTGGATGATTGGTTTAATGTTGTGGCACTACACAGTCAACGTGTTGCGGATCCAAACCAACCAACCAAGTACTATCGTAATCAGGGTTTTAACATCAATGCGATACTTGATGACACAAGTAGTATTCCGTAATTGAATGTCATGAGTTAACTACATACGATAGTTATATATGGATTGTACGATTCACATTGCATTTGAATTTAATTTCTGACATAGGCGAATTGGTATCGCGCTTGCAAGATACAAGACGTTTGTGAATATCAGACCCGTTTGACGCAAGCGCTTTACCGCTTAACAGTGGAGTTGTCCAGATATTGATTTTAAGCGTCCGATAGCTGTATGTAGATTTGACGTCGCATTTATGTCTGGAACTTACACTTGATTTTTCCGATGTAGTAATATTCCTACACAGCAATGTGACCGCAGCCGTATATACGGGCATTCAGTTCTTATTGTGTGCGATTCGGCCAGTGACTTGCGTTATGGTAGCGCAAGAGTTTGCGGTTCGACTGTTGTGTTTCAAGAGTTGATAAACTCGAGATTCTTGTCTTACCGCTGACTCTCTTTTCAATGTGTCAAAGTTGCTATCTTCTCTTTGACATTCCACGGTAGCAGTTCCTCAACACAAGACACGGGATACTCCGCTATAACCGATAGCACATGCGTAAGATATGCCTCTGGATTCAGGCCGTTTAGTTTTGCCGTATTGATCAGGCCATACATCATCGCTGCTCTATCGCCCCCTGCATCTGAACCAGCAAAAAGATAGTTTTTGCGCCTCAGCGCTACCGGACGAATCTGTCTTTCAATCGCATTGTTATCGATTTCGATCCTGCCATCATCAACGTAGCGCACCAATGTCTCCCATCGTGCCAGTGCATAGTAAATCGCTTTGGCTAACGGTAGTTTTTTGGGGATCTCGGATCTGACTTTTCGCATCCGTGCTTTAAGCTGCTTAAGTATTGGGCCTGCTCCAGCCTGTCTGATCTGACAACGCTGCTGCGCCGTGTGGCCTTTGATCGATTTCCCTGTGCCATACAATGAAGCGATTGACTCCAGCACCTCTCGGGCAAACCCTTCTTGCATCTACAGCTCATTATTATACCGAGCTTTATTACGACACAAAAAAATACCTGATATTTCTCGAATGAAAAATCGCACGGAGCTTGGCCGCATAGTGGTAGATATAAGTGAGTAAAGCTTAGCGCTTTACTCCGTCCTGCCTTTGTGAGGTAACGCATGCGCTCGACTCACTTATATAGAGTATGGTGCTGTGGGGTAAGCGATTGTATAACAGTTCTAACTAATAGATTCATCTAAAACGCAGAAAGATTTGGTTGATACAATGTCTGAACCTATCATTATCAACGTCATTCTAAAACCTGATACAGATACGGAATCAACATCTGAGTGCCCTGCTCTTTATATGTATGCTGCAGCTCGTCTCAACAAATGGTTTGAAAGAAGCCGTAAACAGCTGCGTATTAATTCACTGGCCGTTGGCGAAGAACAGCGGTTCGCGATTATCTTGACCGACAGCAGAAATTTAGCAGAGCGAATAATTAAGGAACTTACAGAGCAAGAATATATCGATTCGGCCTACCTTAAGCCGATGGACGAAGCACCTTAGCTTCCTCCACCAACTATGAAAAGGAGAACTGAAAATGGCAAAGGAAAAGAGCGGTGCAAGTGCATCACCCAGCGAGGTTATTGCAGTTATAAGAGAAGGCGTTGACCTTCGTGCATCATCTGGCCGGCTGGAGAGTCTGACAAATGAGAATGTTTCAGATATATCTAAACTGCTTAAAAAATTTAAAGCTGAGATTGTTCCGCTATTTGGGTCGACAGAGGAACGCGTCGAGGCCCAAATGCTGGAGGAAAGTAGTTTGTCGGAGGTGGCTATGCCGAACCTCAGTAGCTTTTACAAACTGATCGTAGCAGAAGAAAAAGCAGAAGAAGCTGCTGCTGCGCTGGGTGAGTTAGGTTTCGTTGAGGCAGCTTATGTTAAACCCGGCGCCGAACCACCAGCAATTATGGAAGATACTGAGGCGTTGCCGGGTGAAGCACCTCCGATAACAGATAGTTTTATTACTCGGCAGGGGTATCTCAATGCCTCTCCGGAAGGTGTAGATGCGCGTTGGGCATGGACGAGATCCGGAGGGCGCGGACAGAATATAAGAATAATTGACATTGAGGGTGCCTGGCGGTTTAGTCATGAGGACCTGGGGTTGCAACAGGGTGGTGTGGTTGGCGGATCTGAATCCTCAGATCTGGGGTGGCGTAATCATGGCACTGCGGTGCTAGGTGAATATTCCGGGGATCACAACCGCTTCGGCGTATCCGGAATATGTGATCAGGCTATTGCATCGGCGGTGTCGATATTTGGTGGTCTTGGGTCATCACAGGCAATTCGCGGTGCGACAAGTCGTTTACGAGCCGGCGATATCATTTTGCTAGAATTGCACAGGCCTGGGCCGAGACACAACTTTCAATCCCGGGGGGATCAAAAGGGGTATATCGCTATAGAGTGGTGGGAGGATGATTTTGCCGCGATACTGGCTGCCACCCGAAAGGGAATTATTGTGGTAGAGGCAGCAGGTAACGGTGCGGAAAATCTCGATGACTCGATCTATCAAACCAGACCATCAGGTTTTCCAACGAGCTGGACGAATCCGTTCCGTCGTTCGAATCGGGATAGCGGTGCCATCATGGTTGGTGCAGGCGCTCCTCCTCCCGGCACACACGGGCGCACCCATGGCCCCGATCGCTCTAGACTTGACTTCTCGAACTACGGCAGATCGATAGATGCTCAGGGCTGGGGCCGGGAAGTAACCACCTGCGGTTATGGAAGTCTGCAAGGCGGCTCCGATGAAGACTTGTGGTACACCGATACCTTTTCGGGCACTTCATCTGCCTCGCCGATAGTGGTGGGAGCGATCGGTTGCTTGCAGGGAATGGCAAAAGCACGTGGATCTTCAGTGCTGACACCTGCAAGGGTAAGGAGTTGCTTACACAGCACTGGCGCTGAGCAGACCGATGCGCCGGGCAGACCCGGTTCTCAACGAATAGGCAATCGCCCTGATATTCGTGCCTTGTACGATTGTGCGTTTCCCACAATCGTAAAGCGAAAGGAATTCAAGGAGATTAAGGAGTTCAAGGAAATTAAAGAGAAAGAAAAAGAAAAGAAAGAATTCAAGGAGCATAAAGAGTTAAAAGAGAAAGATCTTAAGGAGTTTAAGGAGTTCAAAGAGAAAGAACTTAAAGAGAAAGATAAAGAAAAGGATATCTTTGAGTTTGATCGAGACAGATTTAAACAGCCTACACCTGTTGACCAGTCCAGCATCGATAGCCGACTGGCTTCTCTCGAGAATACAGTGGATCAACTGTCTCACTTTATAACGTCAGACCTCCGCCCGGATCTTACACATCATGCGCAGGGTTATGCTCAGTCTGAGCACTCAGCATATGACGGTACTGGTGATGGTCCTGAGGCTCAGGCGGCGTTGGCGAAGGCCGAGAAGGATCATAAGGAAACGGAAAATCTTTAATTGCAATGATCGCCCTATTGTGTGAATCGACGGACGCGGGTGCAACAACTCTCGCAAACTGGTTGCGGGAGTTGTCCGGATTGGATGTGTGTATGCTGACGCCAGAGCAATTGATGTATACCCGAGAGTTTTGCTACCACGATAGCAGCGGCGAAGTCAGTGCATCGGTTCGCCTTGTAAATGGAAATACCATTGGTCACCAGGACATACGCGGCGCTATTAATCTTATCAGTGCTCCGCCAACCAGACATTTATCGCGGGTTGCTGTTGAAGACCGGGACTATATGGCGCAAGAAATGACCGCTATTATGGCGGCATGGATAGCTGCGCTACCTTGTGTCGTGCTCAACCGCTCTACAGCAACCAGCCTTTCAGGTGAATTCCACCAGGATATTGTCTGGCAGCATTTGGCGTTAAGGGCAGGGTTGCCGTTGGTATCACAAACAGACTCTGAGCGTGGTGCAACAAGATACAACGATTATGGTGGTTTTGATACAGTTGACCTGCTGGTGATGGAACAGGGCATTTTTGGAGCATCATTGTCCGCTAAAATCGAGGATGCGCTCTACAAGCTCAGAATACTCTCAGGTGTTGATCTGTTTCAGGTTCAGTTAAGACGGCAACAAGCTATGCAGCAGCGTACAGAACAGTTTGTATCAGTGCAGACCGCGTTTAACCCAGCCAGATTTGGGCCTGGTATTGCACCCGCCCTGATACGCAGTCTTGGGTTAAAGCGGTGATTATCGTTGCAGGATTGCCGGACGAGCCCCCGATCAAGCGCGTAATTTGCCAGCTGAATGACCTGGGTGTCGAATATACACTGTTAGATCAGAGGGAATTTGAACGTACTGGTTTAGAGTTGGATGTTGCGACATTGTCTGGCACTCTTGCAGTGCCTGATCGAGAGGTAATTGCTCTATCTGACATAACGGCAGTTTATCATAGGTTGCATAGTGCCCATAGCTTTGCGGATCTTTCGCATCTACAGGCGAATAATCCGAAAATACTTAGATTTAATGCTTTGTGCCAGCAATTTTCGGCGTTCGCTGATTTGTCAGGTGCGCGTGTAATAAACCGTACAAGCGGCATGACCACTAATAATTCGAAACCTTATCAGGCCAGAATTATTTTTGATTGTGGATTACTAACGCCGGAGACCTTAATCACCAATTCCGTAGGTCTTGCGACAGATTTCATTCACCGTCATTGGAATAACGGCAAAGAGGTTATCTACAAATCCGCAAGTTCAGTACGTTCTGTAGTTCGAGCCGTAAGCAAGGGTGATCTTAACAATCTAACAAAACTGGGCGTGTGTCCGGTGCAGTTCCAGGAGCGAATACCTGGTGTCGATATCAGGGTGCATGTGGTAGGTCAAAGTGTTTTCGCATCACGTATAGAAACAGAGTCCGTTGATTATCGTTATTCAAATCAGAGCAATGATCGTCGAGAAATAGTGGCCACTGATCTGCCTCCTGAAATAGAAAAAGCAACAATTTTGTTAGCAGAACGGCTCGATTTATCTTTGGCAGGAATAGATCTGCGACAAACTCCGGACAACCGATGGTATTGCTTTGAAGTAAACCCAAGCCCTGCCTACTCGTTCTATGAGTCGCATACCGGTCAGCCAATTGCTTTTGAAATTGCGCGATTTTTACTCGGTAATGATAGTTAGGTCAAAGATAGTTAGCAGCAATGGTGCAAGAAGTGGCCTCTGGGAAGTCCGGGTTTGCCATTTTTGCGAAACCCATTTTTGCGAAGCGTGGCAGGAGGCATTTCACAAGTCTCGGCATAGGTACGGCTGAGGCATCTAATCTTGGGATAACCCACAGCAGTGGCAATATTGGCAACGGTTCTGTCGCTGTACAACAGCCACGACGAAGCGCGATACATGCGAATACGTCGCAACGTCTGCGCACAGGTTTCCCCGGTCATTGCTTGTGAAACACCCGATGACAGTGAATACGCGACATAGTCGCCACATCTGCCAACGCATCCAGCGACAAATCACCTGCTGGATTTTTGTAAATATAGCGTAGAACCCCTAATACCCGCAGTTCGTAGCTTTGAGACACTGATGTGCTTCCTGTAGTTTCAAACAGACCATTTCACAGGGTCGTTTTACAAATCTTGCTAATGTAACTTCGTTTGGGGTATATAACCATCAGGTGGTGCATTCCACGGAGTCCTAGCGGCCGCCAAAAGACAGCCGTAAATCCGTAATATAAAGTGAAGTCTTTTAATCAAAACGCCGGTTACGCTGCATTACGTAACGAGTTGCTTCGGCGATATTTGTCACCCCTAGTTTCTGATAAATATTTGCGATGTGTGTCGAGGCAGTATTCGATGTAATGCCAAGGCTTAAGCCAATCTCTCGGCGGCTGTAACCTCTGCTGATTAAGAGCAATACTTCCTCTTCCCGCTCACTCAACTTTTGGCTTGTATTGTAAGTGGAAAGGAAACTCTCTGCGTGGGTAAGCAGCGCTCGAAGTTGTGTAGTGTTAAGTTTACCGGTTAGTTCTGCGATTTTTTTCTGAATGGCAATAGCTGCAACCGGTGTCCGGGTGGTTGCAGCGTTGACTGTGCTTTTCATGTTCTGCTCCTTTCTTCGCAAAAGTTTCACGAAGGATGGTTACTCAAGAATATGACGTGGGTTAAATGACTTCGCTCTTGAAAGCTCCTGCTACGCGATCCGGGACCAGTTAACAACTGCTTGATACTGCTTTTGTGGATCTTCTTCTGTGGACGCGCGCTTCAAAAATCTCTTGGCATCGACTCCTGTGGTCCCGTCGGTTTGGCCAAGTTTGCCAGTGAGGTAGGCCAGTGACAGGAAGCCACCAGCAATTGCTACAGCACCAGAGGTGCCACTGAATTCGCAAAAGAATGATCCGAAACTGGATACGGTTTCTGAGTCACTGTTCTCCACAACATCGCTACCGTTATACCCGTAGTCACCAGGTACATCCGTACTGATAAGATTCTGAACAGTGAATGCGCCGTTTGAACTTGTTGCCGGATCGCCTGGACCATCAATTGCGAGGTGCCCGGAGTAGGTTGATGAGTGCAGTTTTCTGTCAAAGTCGGTCGTAATTATGTCGAGTCTCTGTAAATCCTGATCCAGTCGTTCTCCATCACCACTGGGAGCGTAGACTGCATCGAGTGCAGTAAGGGAGCTATAGGCACTCAATTTGCCGCTCGCTGTTTTCGCACCAACGGGAATAACACCGTTGTCTTCAGCAGCAAGAGAAGCTGGGTATACCAGGCGTTCGTCGCCACCATTACCCGCTGCGCACAAGATTGGTATCTGCTTTGAAAGATTGACAATCAGGCCGGCAAGCTCGTCCCAAAGATGGTCAGTGTGCTGCAATGAAGACCGTGCAATAGACTCAACAAGATCCACCTCCTCTTTTACTGCAGCCTTTGATGTGTATGACAGCGACACCGGAGACCGGTTCGGGTCGTAGATCTCTCGTGGGACAACTATTACATCTGCTCCTACAAGTGACGCGTACATGAATGACAGTAGCAGTTGTTCCGGGTCTGGCTCCAGGCTGGTCGATATAGGAATTAATCGACAATAAGGATTTACCCCGGCGTATGGTAGCGCCGCAGCGGTAGCGTTGAGTGCTTTTTTAGCCTTGTTACTGATGGGTTCGATGAACTTCGGTGCCATGAATGGTACATCTGCTGGTTTTGCTGCAATAAGGCCAGCCATTGCCGTCCCATGAGCAGAAAATGCTTCTGAACTCGCAGCTTGAATGCTTGACTGAGCGGCAGACGGGGCCTTCAGTCGTGAGAGCAGGTTGTCATACAATCGTTTGGTTTCAATGCCGGTTTCTACTGCCAGTTTGCTCGTGTACTCTTCATTGGGTAAATCTACTGATGAGAAGCCGATGTCTTGTTGCGGTGGCTGATTTGTCTGTGCCGTTGATTTAGCCCTGTATGGCAAAGCCCCCAAAGGGGCGGAGAAAAAATCAATCGTTCGTTCCGTGTCAATGGACTCTTTAAGATTGGGGTGGTTTACCGCGACAGATACATCGATCAGAGCGACGGTTGATTCCTGGTTGGTTGTTTCAGCCAGGTCCCAGGCGTCACTTTTGTGTGTGGTAAGTTCAAGTACGCCAATCGATTGCAGGTGCCAGAGAGCGTTGTAGTACGGATAGTCACCAGACGATTCTTTATATTCCATATTCATTGTGTTTATCCCGAGTTATTTTGAGTTACAGCCATTCAAGCTGTGAACGTCTCATTTGTTCCTTGAGTACCTTTTCCAGTACGGGCGTAATTAGCCGTGCAAGCATATGGCCTGCGCGCGTGTCTGACGCATAATGCAAGCCTGCCCACTCTCTGTTTTCCGCGATTCGTCGTGCACTAAGAAACAACTCTGAAATGCCGGGGTGTTCCGGAAATACGCGGGAGAAAATGAAAGCTATGCTAAACGATTGAAATGAGTGATTGCTTGGATAGGAAGCGTGGGCCGGGTTCGGAATAAAAGTTGACAGCCTCGGCTCAAGCATATTCGGTCGTGGGACGCTGTAACGCTCCTTATACCGCAACCCTACCTCTTCGCAAATTTCGGCGATCATCGTGAACAGGGCCTCTGTTTCAGGGAACTCTCCGGAATCCGAAGAGCCGAGTGGCTCCATGTATCCTGATAACTCGAAATCTGCCTCAGCAAGAATCTCTTCCTGCCGTATTGAGTATTCATCGGTATAGAGCAGATGTTGCTTTCTCATTAGCTCCACACACTGATTTCTTAATTCGGCCGGGGTGTCTGGTAGCGGGATAGGCAGATCATGCCATTCGCTAAAATAGCTGTGGAGTAACCGCCGTTCTTTCCACGGCGCAAGCATTGCTGCGCCGGAGTTTGCTGCCAGAATATCTCTATTACGATTTCTGTTCCGGTTCCGGTTCCGGTTCCGGTTCCTGTTTCGATTTCGGTTCCGATTCCTGTTTCGATTTCTGTTTCGGTTCCTGTTTAGGGTGGTGCGATTCTCCAATCTAAAAACAGACTCGAGCCCATACCCTTCTGTAGTGTCAGTATTTTCTGTTGTTACAGGATGCGTGGTTCGTACAATGGCAAACTCACTACCTGACGTGATTAGCTCGTTCTCTTCCAACTTCTTGGCTATTTCGCTCATGTAAAGTTATCCTTGTAGTCTACGGCTAGAAAGTTTGGTGTTATTGAATGCCGGCGAGAATTAGGCCTCTGGTTATTAGTTTTTTTGCATCATTGGATGGGAGTGACCAACGACCGGTTTCGAGCCAGTCGAGTGAAAATTCAGGATCGAGCTGGAGTAGTCTTTCAGCGTAATCTCTGGACATATCCGGTGATTGGGACAACGCAAGACTCACAGTTGTGTATCGCAGTGCCGCACCGGAATTTGGACGTCTTGATAGTGCCCTTTTGCCGTATTCAACCGCTTTCTTGTGCTCGCCGGTTAGTGTGTAAATCATGCACATAGTAGTTTCGTAAGAGAATCTAAATGGGCTATATGCCCCCAGCAGGATTGCATGCTTTGCGGCGTTTTTTGCTTTTATGTAGTCTCCGATATAGAGGTAATGGAGGGCGAGATGGTCCCAGCAAAAAGCGATAGTTGGATTTAATTTGATAGACTTCTGAAGCAGGTCACCGGATAGTGAATGGTTATGCAATGTGTAGCCAAGAACATGCCCTGTTGTAGCGAGAGTCACTCCGTCGATCGGATTTTGTTCAAGTGTCTGATTAACTAGCTCTTCTGAATTAAGTTTTACTGACCTATCGTACTTGCCCCAGTGTTCTCCGACCTTGAAGGTGTTTAGATAGGCTAACAGACCTGTGTACACTGGCTCTTGCGATGTGGTGATCGCATCAGACAGCAACTGACCTGCGGCATCAATTGCGGTTGGTTCATAGCGAAACATCGTATTTAGGATATGGTATGGAGTATCCGGATGAAGCGTATCGATGTTTTCTGGCTTTTCCAGCCAATTCAACATACGGTCAACATTTTGTGTAATGAAACCGAGAATTGTATCGTTGCCAAGATTAAGTCCGTCTGCAATCTCTCCAGTGACTGACGATCCAATAACGATTTTTTGAGTTGCGGCAACGTAGGCATAGAAATGAACAGTAAATTGCCCAGCGCCAATCAGAATCTTTAATCGCAAATGAACATCCGCACCACTACCACTATCCGTTAAATTGGTATGTGCGTATTCATCTCTGTAGTCGTACACATCTATTCGCGCAAGAGACGTCAGATCCGTGGCAATAACATCAAGCATGGTATTGCCAAATTGTTTAAGCAATTCATCGACAGGTGTAACGATGACCGGCAGTAAACCGATTGCACGGGTCTGGTTGGCACCCTGTGTGTTATCACTGGCAGGCGTTGTGACAGACGGGGTAATAATCATCGTACTGTCAGGCTGGCTTTGACCTGGCAACTCAAGGAAATCTGGCATTTGTTGCCGAACTGATCTTAGCCAGTCTTCAAACTCTTCGCAGTCCCTGCTGCGAAGCTGGAGTCCCTCAAGTATCTGCAACTGTCCGGACAGCAGTTCTTCTCGGGAGGTATCTGCCGCCTGACGCAGGTCGATGTCGAACAAGCTTAAATCGAGGCTAACCGATTGTGTATCAGCAGTAATCGGGTCGAATCCCAGACCATTTCTGAGTTCCTTTCGCAGCGTACTTATCGCCGTTCGCAGATTGGCTGCACCTTGTGATTGCGGAGAATTTTCCCACACCAGTGTCTGGAGCCGACTGCGTGAGCGGGTGCCGTTTCGAGAAAGTGCCAGTATTGCAAATAGCGTTTTGCGTATGGCACCGGACGGGGTGCAATCATCGCCTGATAGATTGACTAGCCTGAGGGGCCCCAGCACACAAATTCGGGGCTTTTGATTTTTGACTGCGTCTGTATCCACTGCATCCACTGCGTCATGCCCTAATGCACCCTGAATACACTGTGTTCGGTAGAACACCCGGTAGACAATAGTACAATCGGGTATGGACTTATACAATCCTCTGGAAGTTCTTGGCAGTTGAATTTGCGTTCTGTTTTCGATAATTTCAGTGGATTTGCTGATTTTCCGAACATCTATTCCCCCGCCGGGGCATAGCGTATCAATGAATGCACTTGCAATTGCGGGCGAGTGGATTGCGCTCTCGCCGTTGCGGATAGCGTGCGCTATTCCTCCCCGGTTTCCTGTTGAAGCAAACGTATTGATACTCGCGTTTTCCATTGACTTCCTATGAGTTCCAAGCATTCGATGGAACGATCGGCTGTTTGTCTGATGCTGAGTATCCAGAGAAGCGTTGGCAAATCGTTAACGTACCGTCAATTTGCCAATAACAAATCGAGAAATTTTCGGTAGTCAGCAGTAAATTTAAAAAATAGATGGTGCTGATCGCTTTTTTCTATGGTGGTTCTCGTACTCTAATTGTGGGATTTCAATGCCTTCAATCTCTAATACACTGCAACAGGTGGTTTTCTATGATTGAAAGGAGCTAGCAATGTCTGATGCCGATACTGTATCTCGCGCCGCTGCGGAACTACGCGACCTCGCAAAGAGGGTTGCCCGGGAAGATTCGTCACTGGGTGGGCAAATTGAACTGATGTCTGAGGAACTTGCGGGTTTGGCCGGTCCGCCAACGCGAAATGTTACTGAGTTCAACAGCCCCGGGGAGCCTGTCGCATTGCCTGACAGGCAGTCCGAAATTGGAACAGGGTCAGCTCTCGAGCGCATCATTGGTGACAGTAACTTTTTGCCTGCTTCGTTCCTGGAGCAGGGGGCTATTACACAAAGGGCGGTTGCAAGAGTGGTGTTGACTGCCCCGGCCGGTGGGTTGCCTGCTGGTAGCGGTTGGGGTACCGGTTTTATGGTTTCCGATGATTTCTTTATCACCAATAACCATGTGATTCCCGATGTCGCTTTCGCACAGAAGATCCGTGTGCAATTTAACTATCAGCTTAGTATGCAGGGCATTGAGCAGGCCACGGAAAGCTACTTTTATGATACGGCAGGGGTGTTTCATACCAATGCGAGTCTTGACTACACGGTTCTCGAGCTGCGAAAACAGGCGCCTGTCGGTATTGCTGACACAACACATTCAGCTGGTGAGCGTTGGGGATGGATTCCCTTACAGCCAAACGTGCGCTACTTTGCTGGTCAGCACTTTAACGTTGTTCAGCATCCTGCTGGCAGGCGCAAGGAGATTGCGCTGCAGGACAACGAAATCAGTGCACTCTTTCAAAACTTTGTACGCTACACAGCGGATACTGAGCCCGGGTCTTCCGGTTCGCCAGTGTTTGACAACCTCTGGCGACTGGTTGCGTTACATCATGCAGGAGGTGCTCAGGATAATAGTAGCGGCAGATGGTTGAACAACCAGGGTGTTCGCGTTGACAGAATCGTTCACGATTTGCGCCAGCACTTTGCGGCGCAAATCGATGTCCTCGGTGAACTCGGCATTGGTACGCCCGTATAGCACTTTTAACGCCCTTTAGATTTATAGACAGTTAGAAGATGAGTGATGACAAGTGCTGAATCAGCAGTTGAGTTTGTAGCGGCCCTGGAGTTACCGCCATCACCAGAGGGAGCCGCATTCGAATCTTCCGCGTCAGATGCACAGATCATTGAAAATGATCAGCTACTGAGCATAGGCTCTCAGATAGCAGAGTTTGCCAGTGGTGTAACTGCCGATCTGCGCAAGGACATTAGCAATTCACTGTTGCTTGCGCAACTTGCGGCAGATAATACAGGCAACCCCGCGCAAAACTCTGAGCAATGGTATGAATCGTATGTAACTGTGCTTAAGAATACGGGTTGGGTTGTTGAAAATGCTGAGTGGACAATTCAGGAGTTCAGCGGACAGGGTGCCGAGGTACACAACGAAATTATCCCGTTTGTTACTGCTGCCTTGGCAGCAGGTGGTGCGGCAGCGCCAATTGTTGTCAAGTTGCTTGAAGGGCTTTCAGATGTTCATATAGATCGACCCTGGATTACCCTGTTCGAGCGGGTGTCAAAACGAGCGTTCGGTGGGCAGTTTCAGATTGCTCATGTGCGCGCTGACGCACAGGGTAAGCCCTTACTTTTACTGGCGTTGTTCGGGCTGGACAGCCGCACCCAACTGGTTCAGATTCTGTTTCTGAAGTTGTCGGAGTCAAGTGTTACCTTGCGTCAGGGGCAAACGGCCCTTAGCCTTAACGAACCGTTGTTCAGGGCAACTGCACCCGCAATTGCGCAAAAGGTTGCAGCGCATGCAAATGACTTCATCGACAACATTGATCTTCAGGGTATCGTTTAGTCAATAGTTGATTGGAAGCGCGTGTATCGACGCGCCGGATCTTCCTGAAACCTCCTGTCGTTAATGTATTTTTGCGTGTTAGTATCTTGGTGTTCGTAGATTTCGCCTTTAGCGCGGGCTGCTAATGGCAGTTATCAGGGCAAATATTTGGCATTGGCGGGAGGGAAAATTGAGTAGTCTCAATCTGGACGGCAGTCAGCTAAAACAACTCAACGAGTCGCTGGTCAGCGCCTTTACCGTCAATGAGTTTGATCAATTGCTTAAGTTTTATGCTAATCAAACTCTCCAAAATATTGTTATTGGAGAAAACAAGAAAGATATAGTTTTTAAGGTCGTTGAAGCGGCAGAAATGCAGGGGTGGACCACCGATCTGATTCAGGGGGCTTTGCTCAGCAACCCAAAGCATCAGGGTCTGAGAGAGGCATCAATGCACATTGGCGTTGGAGCCCGTGTATCCAGCCAAATAGAGCTACAGCGTATCGTGAGGCCTGAAAAGGGTTTCATTGATGTTTCTGTCTGGTCCTCCGGATTGACACAAATTGAAGGCAGGGTTTGTCGCATAGAAGAGGGCCACAAAGCGCTTGGCACTGGCTTTCTCGTTGGTCCGGAACTGGTTCTAACGAATTACCATGTTCTAAAAGATAAGATCGACTCCGGTGCTGATCGAGGCGCGCTGTGTTGCCGGTTTGACTACAAAAAGGCTGACAATGGCGTTGAGGTTAATGCCGGAATCGTTTTTCCGTTCGATTCAGACTGGCTGGTAGATTTCAGCCCCTATAGCAGGGCAGACACAACGCCGAATTCAACGCTGCTCGCTGCCAATGACGAACTGGATTATGCGCTGATTCGGCTCGCAACACCCGCCAGCGGCAGAGCGGTCGCAGATTCACCTGCGGGTGGTTTTACACAGGCCGGGGCGCGTGGGTATTTCACGCGTCCTGTGCCACACCCTGAGGTGACAAACGGGACCACAGTTGTTATTGCGCAACATCCGGACGGTGAGCCGTTAAAGATCGCCATGGACTCCAGTGGTATCACGAGTGTTATGGAAAACCGTTACCGTTACAGCACAAACACCGAATCGGGTAGCTCTGGCAGCCCCGTGTTTAACGGCATGCTGGAACTCATTGCTATTCACCATGCCGGCGACCCCAACTATGATCGGCTGGCGCACTATAACCAGGGTATTCCGATTCTAAAGATTGTCGATGCAGTGAAAGCGAATAAGGACATAGACATACTAATGTAGTGCAGTGCAGGATTCTTTATATGGTCCTTATTCGGCAAACAGTGAGAGGTATTGAGTGAGCAGTAAAAAGCGTGCAGAGGGCAACTTGAGTCTGCTAATCACGTAGTTAGCAGCAAGTTGATTGCAGTGGAAATAACGGTCGATAAAATATGGATGAACTAGCGAAAATTCTGGCCAAAATATATTTTGATAAAGAGAACTACCACCGAATACTAACGCGAGCCGAGATCGACATAGCACGAGTGAAGTCAGCCGATGTTCCTCAGAACTTTTGGTTTAATGCCATTGCGGAGGCAGAAAATCTGGGTAAAACGGATTTATTGATTAGAGCCGCAATTGAAGACTATCCAAAACACGAAGCTTCTCTACGACAGGCTCAGGCATCGCTCGAAAAAGACACTAACGGTAATGATGCCTCCGACAATGATCGAATTGCCAATATCGATAGCTTGGATTCTCCTGCCGCAGGTCGGGCTGCATCCGGTGATGTGCAGGGAAGTTCTGCGCAGACCATTGTAAACAAGCCTATTGATGGACCCGTAATACAGCAGGCCCAAGAACTGTTGACGTCGATGTTCGATGTTTCGGCGCTGAAGCAGTTTATGCGTTTCAATCTGAATAAAAACCTTGATGACGTGGTAAAGAACGGGAATCGCCAGCAGATGGTGTTTGACCTTCTGGGCTGGTTAGAGAGAAACCAGCGCATCGAAGAATTCTTCAAAACCCTTGCGATCGCGCACCCTGAACGCGAGGACGTAAAATCCGTCAGAGATTCAATCCTCGCAGCGAACAACTCCGCAACTAACGATAGTACTGAAGCGCCAAAGCCACCACTCGCATCACCACAACAGCCTGATACTGTTTCAGTCGATCTCAAGCGCTTCTATGCAGATTTAAAACAGGAAGTACAAAACAGAGTTGAGTCAGAGCTAAGCAAACAGGATCATCAGGGTATAAAAGAAAAACTGGCAGAGGCTGCAAATTGTGAGGTTTCGCAACTTTGCAGTAACCTGTGTGCTGAATCGAACGTGGCAGACTGTATTAAAACCAGTATTGTTGCGTATAAAGCCTACCGCGAGTCAGGTCCGCCACCAGAGCAGTTGGAGAATTCGGCAAAAGCGCTGCACAGCATCGTCGGTTGGGCTGTATTGTTGTCGGTAGATCCTGGCTGGTTGGCAGAGAACAAAATGCTTCTCAATGAAGGTTCCGTTGTTTTTGTACCTCATGGCACTGATCTGAATGCAGCAATTGCGGTCAGTGCGTTGATTGGCAAAGCCGCTGGTTTCGCGGATACAGGAGACGACATTTTACATGATGATCCATCGCAGATCAGGTACGGTTTGGTGGAAGGCGGCGCTTCCGAGGTTGAAAGCTACAATCGATTGCTGGTATCAATATGGAACAAGTTTGTATTTGGTGATCGCGTAAAGCCACAGGGCAGTGTGCTCACGGAAAAAGAGATAAATATACTCAGAGGGACTATTGAGGGGGTTCAGCTTGGCGGCGATCCGGTGCACCTGGTGATGGAAACTGGCGGTGGGCACGAAGATGCTTTCGCACACAATCATTTTAAGAATCTCCGTAGAGACCTGGGAGAAGTCTTGCCGGTCATGCACAGCAAACCCTCTCAGGAGGTTGATGCGCTCCGGTTTGGCGAGGGTGACAGGCTAACCGGATTACTAAGGGCGCTGTTGAGGGAAATTCATATTCCCTACGGTGGTAACTCAGATAGAGGTGACAGTGGGGGCTAATATCTTCAAAGATCAGGGGTCTGAAGTTCTGCCGGCTACCGGTAGTTTCAAAGCGGTTCCGCACGAATACACCAAAGAGGCGTCGATGGCGCTGTGGGCGGCCTATGTCACAGGCAGGCCCCTGTTGCTGCGTGGGGAGCCCGGAACCGGTAAAAGCCAGATCGCGCGTGCGGCCGCACATTGTTTACGTGCGCCTTTGGTTACCTGTGTAATTGACTCGCGTACTGAGCCTCAGGATCTGCGCTATCAGTATGACGCGGTGGCGCGTCTGGCGGATGCACAGGCGCTGCGCGATTCTAATGAACGGGGTGGCCTAAGCCAGCAGAACTATATTATTCCCGGTCCGCTGTGGTGGGCCTTCAATTGGCAAACCGCTAAACAGCAGAGCGATGCGGCGCGGGTGTTCACCAGCCCTCCGGAGATTCCGGTTTTTGAACCTGCCGCAGATGACACCAACCAACAACAATATAGCCCCGACCACGGCTGTGTACTGCTCCTTGATGAAATCGATAAGGCCGACAGTGATGTACCCAACGGTTTACTGGAATCGCTTGGCAATACCGGGTTTCAGGTGCCCTATATAGACAAGCCGGTAATCTGCGGTAACAAACCGCCGCTGGTCATCATTACCACCAATGAAGAGCGCGAGCTACCAGCTGCGTTTGTGCGACGATGTCTGGTTCTGCAGCTCGACCTGCCGAAAGATCACGCTGTGTTGAAACAGTGGTTACAGGATCGGGCACTTGTGCATAAGTATGCCTGCGAAGACAGCATCGTTGCACGCGCTGCAGATCTTCTGATTAGTGACAGACAGCGTGCCACAGCAGCGGGTTTCACCCCGCCGGGACAGGCGGAATTTCTCGACATGCTCAGCGCGTTGTCAAAAATGGCCCCGGCTGATACACAAAAGCAAGAGGAATATCTTGTGTGGGTGAGCCGGTTTGCGCTTAAAAAGCAACCCGATGACCAAAACACGCCAGAGCCATAGTCTATGAAAACCGGTGTGGTATCCCGTGCGGATCTGCTGCTGGCAAGGGACAAGCTCGACGAAGTACAGATTGATGCCTTAGCTGCGGTTTTTCAGTTCGATCTGACGAGTACACATCCGCAGAAAAAGCCGGGCAACAAAAGCTCGAAGAAAGTTAAACCCGCCTCAGATCCGCCAAAACCGCAGGCGTTAACCGAAAACATTCCTAACGAAGCGTTGTCAGCCAGCTACTGGAGAGTTACTGCTCGCGATAGAGCCAGCCCGGAGCAACAGCAATCGGCTCGCGAAGTACCGGAGTATATAAGGAGCAACAGCGATGATATCTGGCATAAAACGCCCACCGCCAGCGGGCGCTCACCTGAGCAAGCCTGTTTATTGAGTGCGTCGCAACTGTGGCCTTTGCTGAGGCGGATCTGCCGGGTGGAAAAACGCACTGGCAAACTTGATGTGCGTAGATTGGTCGATGGCAGCGCGCGTCTTGAGGTGTTGCGCGAGCTTCCACTGCAGAGACAGCAACGCTACCACGACCGGATTCAACTGCTGGTTGATTGTCGTGCTGAGCTAATGCCCTTCCGAGCCGACTTTGCTCTGATTGTGCGTGAGCTGACTCGCTGGCGTGGCCGCGAGTCTGTCGCACCCATGTATCTTGACAGTTTGCCAACGGTGGTTCCGTTTAATGTACACGCTGCTAAAGGAGAGGTGGCAGAGTTTAAGTTGCCTCACCCCGGGCAAACGCTCTATCTGCTGACTGATGCAGGCACCCTGTCACCGGTTAAAACTACCCGAAGCGCGTGGCAGAGCTTTACAGCGCTTTTGTTGAACAACGGCGTCCGCGTGAAGGTGCTGTCACCGTTACCCGGTGCGCCAGTGTTTATGAAGTCAGGTTATGAGAACTTTGGCGGATTGGTTGCAAACGTATCAGTACAAGTCGCGACCGAATCACTGCTAACGCTGATTGCGCCCCTGCTGAATGTAACGCCTGCACTACTGCGTGATATCCGTCAGGAGTGTCTGGCCACAAAGGCAGATACGCGTGCTGAATATGCAGTGTGGAACAATCCTGTAGTTGTCAGAGACGGTCTTGCCTGTTCACTGAATCAACGCAATTCAGAAGCACTACAACACTACAGGCAACGGTTTCGGATGCTGGCGCGATCAGACAAAAACCTGATGAAGCGTTATCGGGCGGTACTCGCGCATCACCGACGCGGGCTGAACCCGCTGATTGAGCTTGAGGAGCTGGTTGGCATTGACCTTCTCGAACATGGCGAAATTACCAGCGAACGCTTGCATGAAAGGCTTGAAACACTGGCACGCTCACTGTTCCGGGTCCGCGACACTGATCAGTTACAGGACCTTAAAGCATTCATCGGTCGCAGCGGGGCCAGGCTACCGTCGCTGGCCTGGAATGATGAACGGCTGGCACTGGCCTGGGCCTGTGCCAACCTCGACGCATTGGGAAATCCACCTGCGGGGCTCAATCAGGCGGCAATAGAGTTTCTGCAAGAGCCGGTAGCGGCGGTCAACGAGTACGTTCTGTGTCAGCGCGGTGACGAACTCGTGTTACGTGTAACACCGTCTGGTGCTGATAGTCCCATCGCCACGATAAGGGCTGGTCGACTGCCAGTCTCGGTTGTAGAAAATACTGCCTTAGGATATCAAACCCGTCGACTCGATTTGCAATCGCATTTGCAGTTTGCAGCCCCGTTTTTTTTCGACGGAACTGGCCCCAAAGAGTTGAATTCGGCGAGCCAGGCATCCGGGCTAACCGTCGAAAGTGATATAGAAAAACTGACAATGGCTCAGGTTGTTCGGCCGTCGTGGGCAACTGCTATATACCGGAACAAACAAGGTCTGTATGTCGAAAGTGCCAGTGGTGCAAGCGTAGAATGGCCTGACTGGGCGGATGACTTTGGTCAGGACGAATACGGCATCTGGGCTGAGTTTACGGTCGGGGGAGTCATACAGCGCATGAGATGGATTGAGCCCGGTCACTTTATAATGGGCTCACCGACAACGGAGGAAGGCAGTGTGCATAGCCCGGCGTCTCTGCGTGGCGATCAGGGGGTGTTAAAACGGCTGGTTAGTAGCGGTATTCGAGGTGGCAAAGGGAGTAGAGTCTTTGAAGCTCTGAAGGAAGCAGTAAATGAAAACTATGCGCTGAACTGCGTTGAACAGGAACATGAAGTTGAATTAACAGTTGGCTATTGGCTCGCAGATACGGCTTGCACTCAAGCTCTGTGGTCTGCCGTAATGAAAAGTAACCCGTCAGAGTTTGAAGGGGATCAGCGGCCGGTTGAAAACATCAGCTATATCGATGTACAAGGTTTTCTGCGAGGATTATCCGACTACGGTCTCGACGATTTTGACCTGCCCACCGAGGCGCAGTGGGAGTACGCCTGTAGAGCGGGCACCGATACACCCTTTTATTTCGGTTCGAACGTGTCAACCGAGCAGGCCAATTACGACGGTAACTATCCGTATGCTGGAGGCGCCATGGGTGAAAATCGGGAATCAACTATAGGGGTAAAAGCGTTGCCCGCCTCGCATATCGGTTTGTATCAAATGCACGGCAATGTCTGGGAGTGGTGCCGTGACTGGCTTGGACCTTATCGAGGCACCAGCGAGGTTGATCCGGTAGGCGCCGAAGCCGGAGACGCCCACGTGGTTCGCGGTGGCAGCTGGAACGGCAACGCAGAGTACCAGCGTTCCGGCCGGCGTGACGGCGACACACCAGACTCCCGTTACGACGACCTTGGCTTTCGTCTTGCCCGAGGTCAGCAGCAAGCGAGAGTCGACCGTTCGTCGCCACCCGACCTCCACCGCTCCGCGGCTACGGTGGAGGCATCATGAAATATGCGTTTTTTCATATTGCAACTAACGCAGATGCAGAGTCGGTTCGGGTGCTCAATCAATTTCTATCCGGTCATCGGGTGCTTGAAATCGATCGGTGTGCCAGACAATCGCTCCTTCTCTCATGAAGAATCAGGCTTCGCGTCAACTGTATCCTGAGCAATTTCCCGGTAGCTGGGCGAGCGCATGGGGTGAAGACAGTTACGGGCTTTGGTCGGCGTTTGAGGTAAATGATATAGAGCAGGTCATGCGCTGGATTCCACCGGGTGTTTTTTTAATGGGTGATGAATTGCAGGATAACAAAAAGCAGACCGTCTCCGTAGACGGCTTTTGGTTGGCTGACACACCGTGTACACAGGTGTTGTACAAAGCAGTGACTGGTGAGAATCTGTCGCAGTTCATCGGCGACTCCAGGCCTGTTGACACCATATCTTTCGAGGATGCCAGACGGTTTGTCGATGTTTTAAACAATAAAGTTGGCGCGCTAAAGTGCCGATTGCCAGCGGAGAAAGAATGGGAGTATGCCTGTCGCGCTGGAACAAACTCACCTTATGTGTTCGGAGAAGCTATCGAGGACAGCCAGGCACGCTTTGGATGGATTCAGGGCAAACGGGATGATCGGTGGGGAACAGTGGATGTGAAGCACTACAATCCGAATAACTGGGGTCTGTATCAAATGCATGGCAATGTTTGGGAATGGTGTCAGGATTGGTATGACGGTGACAAGGACCTCCGTGTGGTTCGCGGTGGCTGCTGGGACGACGACGCAGTGGATCTGCGTTCTGGCCTGCGTTACGCCAACACGCCGGACTTTCGTAACTTCCACCTTGGCTTTCGTCTTGTCCGAGGTCATTAGCTCAGGTTGGGGCGGATGCCATCAGGCATGACGCACAGGCGCGCAGCGGAGCAAGCGCTGGTGTGGCATTGGGAAGCGGAGCCTCAGTAACTGTCGGGAGAAAAATTGATGCACGATCTTAATGCTGTTTTTGCTGAGTTATATCAGACAGAGGACGATTCGCTTCGAGTTCTTGCGCGAGTAGGAGGTTCCTGTTCAACATGGGTGATAAGAAGTGGCACATCCGGTGATAGCGTTGACCGTCTGCGCAGTGCTTTTTTATGTATATAAAGCCCGACACAACAGCTGAGTGGCTGGGGTTCCGTGCGGTATGTGCTGCCGACTAAGACGGCGTTGCCGGGGGAGAATATCGTTCAGCGCTGGTCTAAACAGGTGATGACAGGTGACTCATTATTACTCCATCCTTAGCCAGGTGCTGAAGTTCTAATCGTAGAGAGCTTTGTCTCGTCGATGCTAATGTTGACGTCACCTGGGAGGAGCAGAATGGGAAAATTGAAATTAGTATTACTAATGACGGGGTTTGTTGCAGCGTTGAACACTAACACTGTAGTAGCTGCTGATAATGTTTTCTATCCGCCGTCATGTGGTAATCCCGGTATGTCGCACGCCTATACCGTTGAAAAGTACATGCGTTTCTATACGTCAAAGGCAACAGCAGAACGAAATGTCTTGTTGACCCCGGACAACGGTGAGCCAACAGATAAAAATGACTCTCACGATATACTCACTGGTCTGGGTGACCCTTCAGGTAATGGCGGACATGCAATAACGTTTTACACAGACACGGTTGTTGATGAAAGCGTTAATGAGGCCGTCTCAATAGTAGTTCCGTTCTGGTTTAGGGACCGGCATGTAGACGATGAGGACTGGAAGCTGAGGGATTTTAGCGGGGAAACGCCAAGATTATATGATCCGGCTGAACCTGGTAATTCGACAATTGAGCGCAATGGCGGTTTCATGGTTGGGGCGTATAACTATCGTTGTATTGTCAGGATTGATCCGCCCGTTGAAGGGTGGCAGCTGGCGTTCGTTCAGGGATATATATACAGGGGGAGTACTTTGCACCTTCATGTAGAGCGGGTAGACTAGCCGGCAGGCTATGGTGATTGCCATCGGTCAGGTAATCACAATCAGGAAGCTATGACCAGCAACGACGATTCTGATAAGGCACCGGAAAGCAGTGGTGGTCTGGAGAAGAACCTCGAAGTCAGTGTGAACTCGCAGCCCTATGACGCGCCACCATCGGAGGTCTACGGCTTTTCGCGTCATGTCTGTCAGATCCTGATGCGTACGGTTAAGGGTACCAGCGCCATCGGCAGCGGGTTTCTGGTAGGCCCTAATCTGGCGCTGACCAGTTTCCATGTGGTGGAAAATGTAGAGCTGCACAATCTGGAGTGCCGGTTCGACGTTCGATCGACAGATATTGGTCCGAAGATTGGCCCGGCGTACAGTGTGGCTGAGGTACTCGCTTCCAGTCCGTATAGCATTGCCGAGTTTGATTCGAGCTACCATATTCAGAGCGAAGTTCATCCGCAAGCAAACGAGCTGGACTACGCATTGCTCCGGCTGGATGCGCATGTCGGTGATGAGCTGGTTGAAGTGGTGCAGGGTGCAACTATAAAACGTGGTTGGCTGGAGCTACCGCAGGCATTACCACAGACCGATTCGACAAAGTATGTATATGTTTTGCAGCACCCCGGTGGAGCGGGGATAAGGGCGGCCAGTGGTGCGCTGGTAACCGCCCAACCATCTTCTGGTACTCGTCTGAGGTATCTGGCCAATACTTCGGGTGGATCTTCCGGATCGCCTTGCTTCCAGTGGAGTCTGGAAACACCGCGCAAGCTTCTGTTAGTGGCCATTCACAACTATGGTCATGCGGGCACAGGGGAAAGCACGGGGTTTAATCAGGGTATTCCCGTTCATCTCATTCGCAATGACCTTGATGGGGAGGCGCCGGGATGGGATGACTTCACCACTGCAGGCCAGTCGGATTTTGCTAAGCCCGCAAAGCCGGATAAGTCCGACAAAAAGCACTCAACTGGTCCTGCGCTCGGCCGTACAGTAAAGAGCCGAGTGCCGGCTTATGTTGCTGTTGCGATTGGCGGCGCGCTCCTGATTGTTGGGTTGGCGGGCTATATTTCGATGCAAATGCGAAGTAACAATTCACAAACCATCCCCCAATCCCCAATAGATGATCGTACAACGGCTGTGACGGAGCCTTTGGTTGATAACGGTTCAGCAACAAGTCAATCAAATCAACAGGTCCAGCACACATGCGCAATAACAGCCAGCGCAACGCTGTCCGAGGACTATGGAACTCTATCTACTGGTGAGCCGCTGTCGGTGGAGGCGAAGCTGGTACACAGTGGTGCCATGGGCTTGCACGAAGTTCAGGGAGAAATGACGGTGCGTCACGAGAACAGCGGTGACAGCTTACGGTCAGAACTGTCTTTTGCCAACTTTGGCGACAATATATGGAACGGTGAGCGAGATGTTATCGGTTTAAATGGTAGCTATCTCGAAGGGCAGATCGGGTCGATTGTCGGCCAGGGTACGGCCAGACCGGGTATTGATCTGCGGGGCCCGACTACCGCGATGAATGGCAAACTACCCGGGAACAGTGCAGAGTGGAACCGATTAAGGCAGCGCACACTCATGTTGCCGGCACCCAACCAGCCCGGCGCTGTGACGGGTGTAGCGCGGATCGGGCAGCTGCAGGTGAATTGTCAGAGCAGTGGAGCGTTAATGAATGATGGCGGTGAAGAGGCTGCAGCCTATGATGCAGCCACGATAAACATGCTCAATGCTAAATACGCGAAACCGGTAAGCGCAGGAGACAACCATGCCTGTGCAGTAAAAGAAGGTGTGGTCTGGTGCTGGGGAGCCAACAACAGAGGGCAGTTGGGTAATGGCAGAGATCAGGATTCCGCGACACCCACCCCGGTTAATGGTATTAGCACAGCTACGCAGATCTCCGCCGGTGCAGGACGTTTTGTGGGTTCGCCGGATGCACACACATGTGCGCTGCTGCGAGCGGGTGAAATAAAATGCTGGGGTGCGGGTACAGAAGGACAGCTTGGAAATGGCAGTCTAATTGATGCTTATGAACCAGTGTCGGTAGCGGGCATTGATAATGCCATTCAGATCGCCAGTGGCGGACAGTATAGTTGTGCACTAACTTCCAGTGGAAGTGTTTATTGTTGGGGGTCAAATCACTCAGGTCAATTGGGCACGGGCGACAACGATGAGCGCCGCACACCCGCCAAAGTAGCCGGCCTGGAATCGGCTGTGCAGTTAGTTGCCGGAAAGCAGCACGCGTGTGCGGTAGGCAATGACGGGACCATCAAGTGCTGGGGGGCGAACCATGCAGGTCAACTTGGGTTTGGGGAAGACCAATCCTCTGGTAGTGGGTCATCTAATGTTCCGGTTACTGTCTATGGTATTGGTAAAGCGGTCTGGGTGGGTGTTGCCGAGTCACACACGTGTGCAATAACAGCAGACCAGAATGTCTCGTGTTGGGGACAAAATTCTTTTGGGGCGCTCGGCGATAATAGCGAAGAAATTGCCACGACCCCGGTTAATACCCAACCCAGATTATTTGCTAAGCAAGTCGATGGTGGCAATACACACACTTGCGCAATTGTCGGAGAGGGAGAAATTCGTTGTTGGGGGGCAAACTTTGGCAAGTTTGGTAATGGGGCCACTGAGGGAAGCCCCAGGCCCGTGCCGGCAGCGCGAGTTGAAAAAAAGTTTAAGTGGATAGATTCCGGGGAATCGTTTAATTGTGCTAAGACTATTGATGACCTTATTTATTGCTGGGGGCAGTCAAACAAGCATGGGAATCTGGGCAGCGGTAGATTTGACGATACCTTGTTGCCGGTACAGTTGCCGCAATTCTAGCTAGTAGGTTGTGCGGAAAGTTCGGTAACAGACTTTTCACAGTCGCGGTTGTCAGAGCAAGGCGAAAAAATGCAGGCATAGCAGGGCCTACGTCGAACCCTTGCTTTGGACTACAGGTTTTGGACAACAGGTAAACGCAGCTATGGTGACTGTGGCTTCGAGCCGTGTTACCGAACTTTCAAAACGGCCCACTAGCTGTGCGTCTAGTCGAACACGTTGCTGTCAGCTGCAACGCAGTTGCAGGCTAAATGCCGAACTCACGAAGTGGCGGTCGATTAAAGTGCATCGGGATCGAGAATGGAAGTCTAAGCCCCAGAATAGCTATTAATTCGGCTAAAACTGCAGCACTTTGTCAGACGACTCATTTGTAGGGTTTGAAGGTTACAGTACACTAGAATACAGATCTGTCGAATGCTATTGAAGATCGGCCCCCCAGGCCAAGGTTCAATTCGACTCCTTCGGTTGTAAAGTTAATATCTTCAGACACATTAAGTACTTCCAGGTTCGAGCTGATCTGTACACCTTTCGATAGTTGTCCGTTGATTGCTGCCTCCAATTGCGTCTTTGCTCTTTCCAGGTCATTTTTTACAGGAAATGAAAGCCGCTCGCTTAAGTGTTCTTGAAAAATATCGCTGGCAACAAAATTGCCGATAACATCAGCTATCTTGCTATTGGTATCAACGGATATCAGGTTGGCTGATATAGATTTTAGCTTGTTGCTTTCATCGATGGTGAAGTCTGGAGATACCTGGATAACACCATCGAGATTGATATCGCCAGTGAAAAATGCAATCACTCTGCGAAGCCAGGTCGAACGGTCTGACTTCCGGTATTTAAATGTGATTTCTGCAATAGCCGAATGCTCCTCTGAGTGCTCAAGCGTGGCCTTTACAATAGACAGGCTCTCGCTTCCTCTTTCGTCACTGTTACCGATATTCAGTACAGTGATTGAATTCTCATCTGCTGCAGTAATTTCTGAATTAATTAACTCATTGAGCTTTTCGTAGCCAACGCGTACCGGCAGGTTGATTTGAAATGCATCGGGTGTCGCCGGATCTAGTGACAGGGCTGGTAGTGGTTTAGCCTGAGCTGTTTGTATGTTTTCGGTGTCGGTCACCAATGGATCCATACCTATGCTGAGACGTGTATGCAGTTTTTTCTGGTCTATATTGATGCCATTGTATGTCACTGACGAGGGGTTGAGTGAAACAGACACACCGGAATCCCCCAGGGCAATCGGATTCTGCAGGTCATTCCAGGCCTCAGATACCGTGTTTTTCAAGTTTATCTCTGCAAGAGCTTCAGGCAGATCTTCATTAACCAACTGGTTGATAAGTTCATTAATTTTGGGGTTCACTTCTGACGCAAAGGTTATTGGTATGATGTTGAATAGCACAATGTGTGGAGCCTTATCCCATCTGTAGTTGATGTCGACTCCGCCATGAATCCGCCAATTGTTGTCAATGCTGGGTCTCGCCCTTACAGTGATTGTGGTGGCACCTTTGGCGGTTTCGCTTATGTTTCTGCCAATTGTGCCACGGCCTTTCGCTGTCACACTGAGGTTTATTGGTAACTGAACCTCCAGATGATCGTTAACCACACGTACTGTAAGGTCTCCGTTTTTTCTGACGATGCCTGAGATATCGCATGTAATTTCCGGGGAAATTTTAGTTTTTATTGTTTTGGTATACCACTTTAAGCCCCTAAACTCGGGAATCTTTGTACTGGCCCACTTTGCTGGTACACAAGTTTGGCGTTTTTGATTCAGCTGATATATCGGTGATGGCAAGAGTGAGCTAACTTTTTCCTTGATTTCAGACACTGGTAGGGAAAGTGTTGCGCTGAGAACCGACTCACCGTTTGCCGCACCGCTAAAACCAAAAAAGCAAATTGCTGCTATCGCAAGCGACATTGTTGATTTCGTCGGGTGAGCTTTTCGTTGATTATTCTTCATTTCAGAATCGCTTTATTTCATATAGACAAGGAAGAGATGTAGTAGTGAAAACTTTGGACATTACAGGTGGCTTTTCGATGCCGTCGTTTTAGAACGAACCAATCTGAACCAAATTAACCAGAAAACAAGTGCCCCGAAGATGAAAATCAGAATTATAATATCCGTTAAATACCAGATATATTCCTGTGAAAGATTACCCGATTCGCAATCCATCTCCTTAACCATATGAGTTCTGGCCAGCGGATACTTTGGCTTACCGATGGTTTCAATTCTGCTGCTTATAAAGCTGTGTCCGTAGGATTTGATGTTTCCCGCTTCACAAACGCCTACTCTGCTTTTTGAATACTTGTAGCTGCTTGAATAGAAAGCAAAGGAGGCGATAATCAATATGGCTCCCACTATTAGCTTGCTGAGGCGTGGATCGCGGTTATCCTGCTCTAATCGGTTAAAGCGGGGAAAAGGAATTTCGTTTGGTCTGCTGGACCAGTGTTGTTTGGAAACATAGAAATAGCAGATGGCGCCGGCCAGAGCGAATGCCAGTGACAGGCCCAGTACAGCCCAATAAGACATCGCTATTCTCTCCCACTGAGCGGCTTCATCTCCAGATTGGCAGAACGGTGTAAAGCAGCCACTGCTATTGTGAAAAGATATCGATATTGAGCCTACGACCACGGCGCTTATGAGCATGGTCCACGGGATATCCCAGGAAGCGGGATTTACTGATGCTGGTGAGTTCTTTATTACTGGTCTCGGGGCCATTGGTCGACTGGCCCTTGGTTGCGTGGTCACAATAGTTGGTTGCCAGGCATTGTAAGCCGCCAATGCCTTCAAAATGGGTTCCGAGTTTGGTCGTCTTTCGATAGACTCAGTTAGTAACGATTCAATCAAGCCACGGTGGTGAGCCCAATCTACCGAATCGTAAACCTGTGACAAGTAATTACTTGCAGTACTGATTTCATCTAGCTGTGTAGTGCAGGAAACTCTGACTAAACGTTCGAACTCATCTCTGGTGAAGCTCCCGGAGAGAGCATCGGCAATCTCTTCTAATAGGTTGCCGGGTAGTCTTTCGGTCATATGTATTTATTAATCGATAGAGTTTTGCAAAATGAAATCAAACTGGCCTACTGAGACAAGTGGTTCGATGTTGTCAGCCGCTACAGTTTGCATGTACGCGTTATTCGCTAATCGTCGACATTAAGTCAGGATATTTCTATCTGCCTTATTAGCTTATGTAAATAGTTAGCTATTTTATGATCAGAGAAACTAGGCAGTAACCCCTCTGTGCCTACGGACTGGCTTTCGAGGGACAGGCGCTCCTGCAATTGATAGAAGTCGATTTCGGGTAGCATTGTGTCGCTGGACGTTGATTCAAGTGGTATAGACTCCCGCGCCGCACCAAGCTGACGATTTGAAGGCAGCTTGACCCGTTGGCCGACGTGCCGATAGAAGGGTGGTATCTTGGTGACGATATCATCGTCGTTAACTATTCGAAAAAAACTGTCCTTGCGATGTTCCATCGATTGCTGAAATTCCCGGTCTCCAACTGCGGGTTGTCCAAATGTGTACACAGATCTAATTGGGTAGACATTTCTCCATTCCGACGCGGCTATAGTTGCCAGAGCACCACCAAGGCTGTGACCGGTAAGGACCAACGCTTTGTTATTAACTGATTCATCCAGTAGTTTTTGAAGCTGCGGCCGAATATGGTGGAACGCTCTCAGAAACCCGCCGTGGACCATGCCGAATTGTGTAGATTCCTCGTTGAGCCGCAAGTTGGCAATCCAGTCTCTGATCCCTTGTGTGCCGCGGAAGCAAACCAGTACTGTGGCAGAAGACTGAGCAACGAAACACTCAGTGTTTTTTTGTTTGAGATATTTGCAGGAATCAAAATTGAGTTCCTGTGTACAAGTTTGTTCAATCAGCGCAACATCATTTGAGTACACAAGAGCGCTGGCAGCCGCTGTTGTCAGTGCAGCCGGGGTGGAGTATCCGGGCTGTTCAATCAGCCGGGCGTCTGCCCTGTGATAGGCTTCCCTTATAGTTTCTGTCTCGTCAATCTGGCTGCCAAATATCCCTTCCTGCTGTGGGCTGCTACTTATATTATTACTCTGTGTATCTACACCCGGTGCTGCTGATTGTACAGGCGACCCAATCGACACAGTCACCGTCAGAGGAATCGTGACGGAGATGGAGTTGTGTGTGCCACCGGTTTGACCTGGATTTGTATTAACTGTTATGCCGTTGCTCGATGGTGGAGCTTGTTGACCGGAGCTCTGCGCCGCCGTGTGTGCGGTTTCACCTGTCTTGTCTGCCATATCCCAGCGGTGTGCCCAATCTGCGTTAGTAGTAATGCTGTCTTTGAAATTGACGCCAGCGTCCACTACGCGTTGATCCCTCGCTAGTTCATAGGTGGGTACCGCGTAGTTGGCTTTGAGATAAAGCCCTGCAAAATGCAGTGCCAGTATCCGGCCGGATTGTACATCTATTACCGCCGAACCAGAGTTTCCTCCCAGTGTTGAGGCGTCGTGAGTTACCGCCAGAACATCAGTGCCATAGCTTCGTATTGACTCGCGTAATTCCAGTTTGCCCGGCTGCAGTCTCTTGACATCATAGACATTGTCAAAAATCTCGTTTTGCAGAGCAATGTCGTTACGTGGGTCCTGGGCTGGATAACCCACAACGGCGATATCGAGGTTGGATAAATTTTCGGTGTGCTCTGTCGAAAGCAATAAGGGTTTTTGCGCGGCGGTTAAGCCCTCGACACGCAGCAACGCCATATCCCAATAAGGGTGAATCATGACGATATTAACTACACTCAGCTCATTGTCCTGTATTGGTGGTACAGCGTATGGCTGGTGTTCTCTAAGGAAATTGATACCTGCACTCATGCCTGTTTTGAAACGCAGATTTCTTGATCCCAGTCCGCGTGTGAAAATCTCAGCGACATGTCGGTTCGTCATAATCAGGCCTTCGCCAACGACAAAACCGGTTCCCCCATAGGGAATGCCGCTGTGGTCGGGCAATTCAATGCGTCCGATTGACAGTATTGCCCCTTCGATGTTTTCTCTATTGATACCAGTACCAAAGTGAGTCCATGGGGCTGGAGGCTCGTCGAAAGTGTTTTTTCTGACGAGTAGCGCAGGTCGATATTTTTTATGCACAATGGCTTCGAGACCAGCACTCTCGGTTGACGTTAAGGGTTGGTTTGACGCGAGCTTTTCAAGGCCACCTTCCAACCCGGACAGTTCCTGGTCTGTCCCTCGCATGCCTTCAAGGCCGGAGTGGCGGTTGTCATAGATTCCGGGAGCAACCTTTTCGAGGTATTCCCTGAGGCGCTCGTCTTTGAATTTCTGGTCCATATATTTTCGCTGTTCTGACAGTGTGATTATTTTCAGGCAAGCCCGATGCTTATGGACCGCTCTATCATTTGCTCAATATCATTGGTTTTAAACATACATTGCCGTTCTGCTGTTTTTGCATGTATTGAGTTAGATATTGCCCAAATAGGTTGGTAAGTAGCCGAACGCATGTTCGGAAACTAACTTAGCCAGACCGATTCTCGTATATAGATAACAGTAAATTTAGAGATAATTGTCAATACACTATCTATACGATTAACTGCCAGGATAGGAAACGTATAATCGAAACGAAACCGCGGTTTCAAATATAGAAGTTTGCGCATGCGCATGTGTTATTCGACTCAGTATCGTGGCGGTTTTTTTATGAGATGTGGTTTCAGTAAAGGATGGTGTGATGCAGAAATCTGCCGAGAAACTCGACAAGCTAAGGAAGCTAAACCACCTGTTAGCGGAACAGGACACTGAGCTCGCTACCGAGGCAGCTGACCTAAGGTCTACAGAGTCGAACCTCGAGGTAGCAAGGGCCCCCGATAGTGTCGATGTATCGATAGATCTGGAAAGTATTACCCATCGAAGGTTGAGGCCGGTACTGAGTATCAGAGACGATACGACCGTACTGGACTTTGATAATGAAACAGACAGCGCGTTGTGGAAGCGGCGAATCAGCGATGCAGCACCAGTGCTAGATCCGGTTATTCCATCGGTTGGGCGAATCAACCTTGAAAATACAGGGTTTGAATGGGTTGGTAGCGGCTGGCTGATTCGCGATTCGATTATCGTCACTAATCGCCATGTAGCAGATGTGTTTGTTCAACAATCAGATGAAAGCTATAGCTTCACCGTGGGTGATCAGGGAACCATTCATGCTGATGTTGATTTTCTTCAAGAGTTAGACAACCCGCAAACCCGGTCCTTTCGCTTGGTGAGGCCGCTCCACATTGTTCCCGCTCCAGGGCCGGATGTCGCATTTTTTGAGGTTGAGCAGACTGACGGTGGATTAGCTACGCCGATTGCATTGGCCAGGACACCCCGAACCACCAGGCTTGCAGCAACCATTGGCTATCCGACATTTGACAGCAGGATCCCCGAAATTGATCTGATGCAGCGGATATTTGGCCATAGGTACAATAAAAAATGCCTGGCTCCAGGTTGTGTATCAGGGTTGCAGGACGTGCGATTGCTGCACAATTGTACGACGCTGGGCGGAAACTCAGGCTCTGCGGTCATAGACCTGGAAACCGGTGAGGTGCTGGGCCTTCACTTTAGTGGTGCTTTCATGGTGTCGAACTATGCGGTTCGTAGTGATATCGTTGAACGCGCACTTCAGGGTGCGCTGTCCGGTCGGCAGTCATCTTTTTCCACCCGGCGTCAACATGGCACGGATAATAAAACTGAGGTTTTGCAGGTAGCTCAGCACCAAGCGTCACACAGCGTTGCAGCAGATCAGAGTTCAACGCAGAAATCAGTTAGTGTCACCATCCCGCTAACTATAAGCGTTTCAATCGGTCAGCCTTTCAGTGGCACACCGGTTGATGTTGCCTCGGTTTCTGCGGACATGACGCCTCTATCCGGAGACCATGCCGGAGACCATGCGGACGATGATGTTGTTGAAGATATCACGGAAGCGCGGCCAGAAGACTATCGAGACCGCGCTGGTTATCAATCTGCGTTCTTAGGGCACGATAAGGCTTCCGTGGTGCCGTTGCCGACAGTGGTCGAGGCACCGGGCAGGATACTGTCATTCTCTGTTGATGGAAACACCGAAACGGAACTTAAATATCAGCATTTTTCGGTGGTCATGAATAGAGACCGCAGGCTGTGCTTTTTCAGCGCCGTCAATATCGATGGTTCTAAAGTACAGAAGCTCCCCCGAGGCGGGTGGAAGTTTGATCCAAGAATTCCCGAGGAATTTCAGATTAAAAAAGAGTGCTACGGCAACCCGCCCCGATTCAGCCGCGGCCACATGACGCGCCGTAACGATCCGAGCTGGGGCGATGGAGACACTGCCAGGCGTGGTGACCGCGATACCATGCATGTGACCAATGCCGCGCCGCAGATGCAGGCATTTAACAGCCCTATTTGGCTGGAGCTAGAAGACTACGCACTGGACAATGCCATCCAGGACGACATGAAAATTTCGGTTTTTACCGGTCCTTACTTTGCCCCTGACGATAAAGCGTTTTACGGAGTTCAGGTGCCAGTAAAGTTTTGGAAAATAATTGCGTTTATGCATGATGATACCGGGCAGTTGTCGGCCACTGGCTATGAGATGGACCAAACCGCATCGCTGCCTACGCAGGATGAATTCGTTTTTGGCGGTTTCACCAACCGACAGGGCGTTGCCACTCAAGTACCCATAAGGTCCATCGAGACCAATAGTGGCCTCTCGTTTCACGGCCTTGCTGATCGTGATCCGCTAAGCACTCAGGAAAACACCGGGGCAGTTCCGATAAGACTGACGTCAAGACACCACATAAGGTTTACATAATGACGACAGAGCAGACACAGCAAGGCACCGATTTAACACATGCAGTACTTAGCGCACATGCGCTGGAGTCTCTGGTCAATTACCAGAGCGCGGATCTGCCACTTGTGGAAGTCGAAGCGGGCCTACCTCGTGAAAGCACTCCTGATTATTATGGATACCATGAAGACGGCAGGTTTTGGCTGGACTATGTCGGTATTGATTCTGACGATAGCTCGCCAATCAGCTCAAGAAAGATATACATTGACCAGGCAGCGCTGACACAGTGGGTTGCCCGCATACCCGGCTTGTACTGGTCCAGTGCTTCAGAGCGTTTTAGAAATATGGCGCCTGAGAATATCGAAAGCCGTACCGATAAATGGGTTACTTACACGCCGCTTGGCAAATCGCAGAAAGTAACCGGTGGCATTGGCACCATCAAGCTGACGCCCTCGGAAAGTGGATACCGACTGGCGAATCTTACAACTACGCTAAACGCGTCCGCCGGGGTGCCGGTTCTGATCTCACCGGACGTGTGGGACCATCACAACCTGAAAGAAGGTATCGTCATTAGCGGGGAGGCGTCGGTTCGGGAAATGCCGAGCAACTGGCTGCGAGAGTTTCCGGCAATCAAGGGGGTGCCTCGAATTTGCGCCGTAATTGATAATCCTGACACTTTGCAGGTAACAGATACCCGGGCGTCGATTCTGATACACCCTTTTACGGTGATGGAGTATTGGGCGGAAAATGCACAACTACTCGACTTTGTATACGCGACAGCGGACTCCGTGGACTCAGGTTACCGTGGCGAACTGGAGACGTTCTTCGAAAAGTATAGAAAACTGAATGACAGAGACGGCAGCTACTTACTCGCGGCTGATACTGCGCGGCCCATGTGGGAATCCGAATTTGCAACCCCGGCCGAGATGCGTAAGCAGAAAAACCAGGTGTTAAAACAAATAGAGAAGCGTGTGCAAGATAACCTGAAAGGCGAATCGGTAATTGCGCCGTTGCTTGCGCAGCTTAATAGCGCCTCGGATATAGCGCTTCTAAAGAAGATTTCGGATCTGGCTGGATTGCGTCATCAACAGTGGTGTAAAAACGGTTCGCAAGCTGACGAATCATCAAATCTGGTTGGTGCGGCTATGGAATATAACAAGATTGCCGAACTGGTGCAGGCAACACATCAGGTACTGAACTAATGACTGACTGGACACCGCAGGCGATACATGCGCTCAATGAGATATTGGCTAATCTGTATTTTGAGAAGGAAGATTCGGTACGTTTCGTTGAGGCAGTTGGGCTGAATAAAACCAGAATAGCATTTAAGGATAATGCACAGATCAACTGGTTCAACATTCTTACCTATGCAAGGAATCAAGACAAAGTCGGGGACATTGTTGATTTTGCGCTAAGTGAGTATCCGGAAAATGATGCGCTACAACGCGCCAGTGCTGGCGCGCCTCCGCCTCCGGTACCGGCGCCAGATATAAATAAGGCTGACTGGAACGGACCAGGCGGATCTCAGCTGGAAAAAATCATTGGCAAAAAAAGCACGCTTGTTGATATCAGCTATCTGCAATTGGGTGTCGAACGATCAAAGGCAGTGTTGCGGATAGTAAATGCAGACGGCAGTTCCGGCTCCGGGTTTCTAACACATGACAGTCTAGTGGTTACCAATAATCATGTTCTTGGAACTGCTGATGCGGCTAGAGCAGCTAAAGTGGAGTTTAACTATCAAAAGACAGTAGACGGACTTGATGCGCCCAAAGAGACTACAGAATTTGATCCTGATGACTATTTTAAAACATCAGTAAAAGACGACTGGACAATCGTTCGATTAAAAGGCAATCCGGAAGAAAAGTGGGGGGCACTTGAATTAAAGGAACACGCCGTACGGGAAGGTGATCACGTCAATATCATTCAGCATGCCGGCGGCGGCCCGAAGCAAATATCCATCTCTGCAAACGCTGTCGCACATGTCGGTGATGGCCGCGTTCAGTACCTCACCGATACGCTGCCGGGTTCGTCTGGGTCTCCGGTATTTGATGAGCAGTGGAATGTGGTTGCGTTGCACCATAGTGGCGGCTGGTTGTCAGAGCCTGGCTCGTCTTCAAAACAGACTTACTATCGTAACGAGGGCATTAGCATTGACAGGGTGATGCAGGGGTTGCCGTAAAACCTTGTTTATCATTTATATTTCCGGGTCAACTGAATGCGATGGCAGTGTTGCCGAATGAGTGTGCCGGGATCTCCTCCAAACTACTGGGGATTTCTTCATGCCTGGCGAATTTCTTAGGTGTAGTATTGGTTCACCGACGTATGCTAATGAAGCACGCCTCTCTCAGTATGCAGAGTAAGGAGTAAGGTACTGCCGGCGTGTGTGCTGTTGCCGGGTTAAAGGTTCTTATTTCACTTCCTCCCAACCGCCTCCAGATTTCGTTGCAATATTCCCTTTAGCGTTTCAATGTCATCCTGCGTTTGGGACGTTGATTCGGTATGAATAGACTCAAGTCCCCCTGCTGCAACGTTTTGACCCAATGCGTCCAGCAGGTCATTCTGCTTCTGTACCCTTGTATCCACACTGGCAATTTGGTTGGGGTATAAAAGCTGCAGTCCGCGTATATCCTCTTCTGATAGATCCTGTCCGTTACCGGCTGGCTGACACGCGCTGGGCACTGTCTTGTAAAAGGAGTCGGGGAATCGGTAGAGCATTATTGAATGTCGATCAAAACTACCGGCAATTAAGTCCGGGGATTCTTCAGTTCGTAGATTGTGATCTACTTTAGCGCGTGACCAATTATTCGGTTCTCCGCTTAAATAGGTGTAGATTCCCGGTCTGCGCCCGGCGGAATCTTCAACGAAAACGCCACGTGAATCGCGTGTTGGCCTATAGCCTGTATCGTCTTCCCAGCGGAAAGCGCTTTCACAAGGCCCGCGCATGTTTTGATGGGCATGGTGGAAACTCAATGCGTGCAGTAATTCGTGTTTGACCGTACCTCGCCATGTTGAAGGGCGTTGAATATCGAACCCGCCGAAGTTCATACTGCATTGGTATGGACGGCCACCTATCGTGCCATTGGGTGAACCGATGTTCGGATTTATACTGTCAGTGCCTACCAGCGAAAAGTAGCCACCTTTGTTAAAACTGATGCGGATGTCTGCACTGTAGTCGGTGTCGTTTTCGCTCCATTGTCTAAATTCACCGTTTGCGTCGTCGCTAAAATCGAAAGTCAGGTTGCAGTTATCCTGAACGATGCTCATTTCTGTTGCGATTGCGCTATGTAGTTCGTTGCTCCCACCTAAAAAGCCGACACGTACCGTTTGGCCTGGAAGCCACTTCAGTGCGTCCTCCACAAGGAACTCCAGGCCACCAGGTCCTGTGTGGGCCAGATCATTTAGTGCCCTGTCTCTGACCTCCATAGAGGCGATAACATCTTCCGGTAAAGCATCTAACACAAGGTCGCTGTCATTCGGAATGAAATTTCCCATTGTATCCTCCTGTGAAGGTCTGGGTTGCGAATATGTTGGATACACCTGCGTCGCTGATCGTCAATCGGGGAGCATGGAGTTCCTTTTTACCCGATCATTGTATTCGGGTGCTCGTATTTTTGAATCGCCCAATTGGAGTATGTGTTTACGGTGTTTGCTCTCTTATTTTTGTCGGGCAAAGACCTTGATGACGTGCCCGGCCAGCCACAGCTTTTGCTCATCAGTGTAAAACGGATAATTTCGGCTTGCCGGGGCCGTATAGTTGCCGGGTATGGTTTCCAGTTGGAACTGCTACAACTTAAACGGAATGTACAAAGCCAGATCGGGCCACCAATAGAGCAGTACCACGGTGAGCATCATCAACAACAGAAACGGCCAGACGCCGCGTGATACATCGCCCAAACTGGCGTTGGCGACCGACTGTATAACGTACAGGTTCAACCCGACCGGCGGTGTGATCAGTGCGCACTCGACCATGATCACCATATAGATGCCAAACCAGATAGGATCAAAACCGAGTGTCATGGCTGCGGGTAACAATACGGGCGTCATAATCAATACCATCGATAACGCCTCGAATACCAGCCCCATCAGTAACAACACAACACTGACAACAAGGATGAATGCCAACGGTGTTTGGATGTGCTCACCAATAAACATCGAGATGTCCTGTGGAATCCGATACAGTGCAATCGCTTTACCGAATATTTTGGCACCTGCCACAATCAGCAGGATTGCGACCGTTGTAACCATTGCCTCGAATGCTGCAGAAAAAAAGTCAGCTACGCTCAGGGTGCGCAGAAAAAACACCACAATCAGCAGCGCCGCGGCAAAGCCGACGGCTGCGGCTTCAGTCGGAGTGAAAGCACCGGAGTAAATACCGCCAATGATTAATAGTGCCAGCAGCAACGATGGAAATGCCCGTCGGGTTAACCTCCAGCGATCTGCACGTGGAGTTTTCTTGCCGGTCGCCCCGGGTTGAAAGAAACGTGCATGCAGCATCGAAAACACAACGAAAAATACAACCAGTGCAAGCCCCGGCCCCACACCTGCTAAAAACAATGCGATCACTGATTCTTCGGTTATAAAGCCATAGACAATCATCGGAATCGATGGGGGAATCAAAATCCCCAGCGTGCCTCCCGCGGCAAGTAATCCATAAACGAAGCGACGATCGTATCCGCGACTGATCATTTCAGGGATGGCGACGGTACCAATGGTGGCAGCTGTGGCTACCGATGAACCGGAAATAGCGGCGAACACGCCGCACGACACGATGGTAGCCACCGCGAGACCACCGGGCCAATGACCAACCCAGGCGTTTACGGCATTAAATAAATCCGCACCTACACCGGCTTTTAGCAATACATTCGACATAAGCAGGAACAACGGCACAGCGAGTAATATGAAGCCATCCAGAGTAGACAAAATGGCCTGCGGTGCCATCAGCGGTGAAAATCCACCGATCACCAGCATGCCAAGCCCCATGGTACCCAGCGCCAGTGCAACCGGTACCCGTGCCAATAACAAGGTAAACAGACTGGCAAGTATAATTGCAACAGTCATGTTATCGACTCTGTGTTTTCAGTTACGCTAAGGCCTTTAAAGAACTCAAGCAATGCCTGCAACATCAATAGAAAAAATCCGACTGGGATAGACAGCTCGCTTATCCAGATGGGAATATTCAACATGCTGCCGGTGGTGCGTCCGCGCTCGAACGAGTCGTAGAATATTTCAAACCCGTACCAGGTTACGACCGCCGAAAACACAACAATCACTAACATCACAAAGTTGTTCAGCCAGCGCTGCCCGACGGCAGGCAGTAAGCGCGCAACAGCGTCGACCTGAATGTGTCGACCCGCTGCCAGTATCCAGGGCATCGCCAGCATGCAACCCCAGATCAGGCACATCTGCGACAGCTCTGCCGCCCAGATCGTCGGCCTGGTGAAGAAGTAGCGCGCTACCACTTCGTAGGTCAGCATCGCGCCTGACAATACAAACAGCGTCGCCGAAATACTGGCCCCCGCGCGAAGGACAGACTGAAAAAGTGCCATAGTAATGTGATTATTTATTAGAGGTGACAGGGCTGCGGACGCAGCCTTGGGAAACGTCTGCTCCATGGCCGACAATCCGGTGTTAAATCCGGATTGCCGACCTTGTTAAACAACCATCAGGCTCCTCGGCCTGGTCTATAGCTCCTGAGCAGCCTTTAGCAATTGTGCGCCAAGTTCACCGGCGTTTTTTTGGTACGCCTCGTACACGGGTTGGCTGGCAGCTTTCCAGGCATCCAGGTCAGCGGCGGCGGGCTCGTACACTTCCATACCCTGTTCTTTGGCAGCGGCGTAGGCATCGGCTTCAATCTGGCTCATGCGGTTGCGGACATCAGCTTCGGCGTTGGCTGCCGCGGTGCTGATGATGGCTTTGTGATCATCGGACAGCGAGTTCCAGAACTCGGTATTTACGATCACCACAAACTCGATGTCGGCGTGATTTGTCACGGTGATGGTGTCCATCACCTCCCACAATTTGCGTGACTTGACGCCGGAGACACCAGTCATACCGATATCGACAGTGCCGCGCTGATAAGCAAGATATTGCTCGGAACCGGAGATCAAAGTTGGCGCACCACCGGTAGCGGTAACGAAGTCGCCCAGTGTTTTGCCAAATACCCGCGTTTTCTTGCCTTTCATGTCATCCGGCGTTTTGATCGCACCACCTTTTGATAGCATGATCGCGCCTCCGTATGCCTGCCACCACAACACGGTGGATCCGGTATCCTGAATCGCCTCGTCAATGGGGCCGCGCACCGGAGAGTCCTTGGCGACAGCGGCATTGACCTTGTCGGCGGTATCAAACAAAAATGGCTGATAGAAGATGTCTACTGCCGGTATGTCACCCACATAACGGGTCAGCGATGCGACGCCCATTTCCAGTGCACCGGACCCCACCGCAGCGGGCACTTCCTTGTCCTTATATAGTTGCGCAGAATCGTAGATTTCTACATCAATTGCCCCGTCTGAATTTTTTTCCACTTCTTCCTCGAACATGACCAGGTTTTGCCCGAGGTGACTTTTAAGCGGCAACTGCAGTGAGATACGCAGGGTGACATCAGCAGCGATTGCGCTGCCGGACAGCATTGTACCGAGCATGGTACCGAGTGTCGCGGCCATCGCCGCACCAATGAGTCTATGTTGCATGGGTTTCCTCCGTTGTGATCGTATGCCAAGCATGCCGCAAATCATCAGAACTGACAACGTAAACGGCCACTGAATATGAAAAAAATCGCTCTGTGTGGGTCTTACCTGCACTTCGTGCAGATATAGCTTCTAAATGGACCCTGGTCTGAATCGGGTGAACGACGCCCTAGCGTAATCCAGGGCGATCCACATAGTGCTGGGCAGTATAAGAAGATCTATTAGTGATGAAGCGAAACAGGAGTGCGGATATATAGGGGTATCAGCGATGAATTAGCGTCAGGAATGCAAGGGTATGAAATGATCAGATCCCACACGGGATCAATTGATGGAAATTACAGGGTGTTGTGAAGAATGTATAACCGAGATTCTATTTTTTATCCACTAATTTGGATGTCGAAGCAACACAATTTGACGTGCTACGAGCGAAGCTTAGTCAGTTACTCTCCAGAACAACACCGGGAACCCATTGCAGCGCTATATCGATATTGATTTCATTTCTTACAAACGTAGTTGAACAGGGTCGTCAAAATCTAAACTCAAGACTGCGAAAAAAATATGGACGTACAAATCCTCGTTCAGAAATATATTGAAGTGTTGCATTGACTCTTTGAGGCCAGGATCACTAGTAAGTTAATCATCATGGTGTATTGCAAAATTGCACTGCGAATGTTTTTCTTTATCAAAGAACCCAAGACGCTCTATGTAGTTGTACACTGCAATATCATTTGCCAGAAATTCTTTCAGTCTACTCTCTACATTGTTATTTAAAGAGAAATCCATCGTGGGAGAAACGTTTTTATTACCAAAAATGATATCTTCGCCTATTCTTTCTGACAGCAATCTGGAAAGAATGTCCAACCGATGCATTGGTATGACGTAATCAGGCCCGATACCTCCGTCCTTTTGACGCAAGAAGTTATACTGCGTGCGAAGATCTGCGAAGGGCTTTCTTTTACCATCGGAAATATATTCTTCAATAAATTCCTGATATGTAATTTCCGCCGTAGAGTTCCTGTGGTTTTTTAATTCCTCTCTGCCCCTGTAACGATACCAGCTGTTTATCCACTCAAGCGGATCTCTAATCATGCAAATTGTTTTAATTTCAGTCGTCGGGTGTAGCAGCTTGTGAAGTGGAAGAACTGTTTTAGTGTAGGTTCGGAAGTCAATATGTTTTAAAGCCGGAGTACCCCTTAACGCAATATTGGTATGTTCTTTGAGAGCCGTTAGAATGGATGTTGAGGCGCACTTAGGCATGCACAGAAAGGCAAAGCCATGCTTTGTTGACATTCTCATAGTGGTTATTCGCTAGTCTATCAGGTAGTACAATCGAGTCGATAGTTGATCTTGGTTATGGTTGATCTTGGTTATGGTTGATCTTGTTTATGGTTGATCTTGTTTATGGTTGATGTTAGTTATAAATGTGGATACGAGTTCCATCGGAACGGTAGTTCCTGCTGTTGTTACTATACCGTACATTCGATTTTAATGAAAAATGATCTCAGACACATTCCAACAGCGAAGGCCTCCTGAGGCGTTAGTGAGGTTTTGTCTTAACTGCATACTGGCAGGTGTAACCCTCTCTGAGTCAAGATTGTTGGACGATTTTCTAAGAGACACTTTCTGAGTTTGTAACGAATTAAAAATTCCGCTAGTGAGAGGCAGGCAGCAGGTCTTTGTAGCGCGGCTTCCAGCAAAAGGATTTTTGCCTGAGCTGAACGTTAGCGTGAAGACATTCAGCTGATTGCAGTCAATTGTGAAAAAGATTTACCAACACCCTCGCTGTTATCGAGCAGCGCGAGAATTAAAGAAAGTCAACTCATTCCGTGCTTACCAACATGTAGAATCCTCATTAGATTTACCATGTTCGACAGATCTGGCCTACTTTTCAAGGTAGGCGATGTGGTATTATTAGGCTTATTTAATGTGCAGAGACTAAGCGAGAAGTAATCCGTGTGGGTATTTGAAATACCGCAGCTGTTGTGTTTGTCTCAAGAGTTTGTCCCAAGATAGAAGAAGCTCAAAAGGCAAGACGATAACCATATTTTCACCGGTCAGGCGTTTATGTGTGTCGCAATGTGTATATCTCTCAGTTTGTGTTAGCCCAATGCCGCAATTACTAAGGCAGATTAGTCGCGGACTTGGTAATCAAATGTAAACCTGATGTCATTCGAGGATCTCCCAAAAGGTAAGTCGGATAATAACTCGCTCGAGTTATCTCTGCTACACGAAACTCCAGTGCTCACTTGATGTCATCTCGATCAAATAGCCACGCTTTCAAACCAGCTCGCGGCTACGGATTTATATTTTCATTATATGAAAAACAGTTGGAAGAATGTAACTGCAACGATAACCAGTTCACAGACTGTAGATTTTCTCTCAAAAGTAAGAGTTCTGGTTCTTGGCAGGGTTGGATCGCAATTGCTGCTGTTGCTTTCATTGCCACTCGTAACACGTCTATTTACACCCTATGAGTTTGGAGTATTACAAAGCATAGAATCTATAGTACAGATTACGATGGTCGTAAGCGCATTGGCCTATGAGCGTAGTTTTGTCACAGCTGGAGAGCACGTCGAGCGCAAGAGGCTATTGTTTTTGTCGATAGGACTCTCAGTTATCTTCTCAATCGGCGGGACTATTTTAGTATGGACTACGCGCGGCATTTTCAGTCAGTCAGAGTTAGTCAACTCTGTTCCACCGGTATTGCTGGCATTAATAATAATTTGGATTTTTTTAGGACGTTGTTTGTACTGGGTGTTTAAAGCATATGCTACAAGCTATTCGTTATACGCAGACGAGTCAGTAGCCGAGTTCAGTCGTGGACTCGGTTTGGTGGTGAGTCGAATATTGTTCGGCTTTTTGCAATTTGGTGTAATTGGGCTACTGTGCTCTTCACTCATCGGAAGTACTATTGGTGTTACCAGGCTGATAAAGAAAACCAGGGGTTACTGGGCGACTGGTACAGCGAGTTGTAGTGTTTTGTCCCATCTATCTACCGCATGGAAATATCGATCTTATCCAATTTATGAGGCAAGTGGGGAATTCAGTCATGTTGTTACCCAGTATTTGCCAATTGTTTATTTAGGCTACTACTTTGGACCTCAAATCGCAGGCCAATATTCAATTGCACTATTGGTTGTTTGTCGCCCAATTGGGATCTTTGTAAACGCGGCAAGCACAGTGCTTCGCACAAATGTCGGAGCTAACATTCAAACTGCAGGTACAAATGGGTATGGTGTCATAGTGTCAAGTCTGCTGGCTATATGGTTGGCAACATTCTCTATTTTAGTGGTCGCGGCAATTGTATCACCAGTAATATTTCCGATAGTATTTGGCGATGAATGGGCAATGGCGGGAGTACTCGTTGCATATTTAGCGCCGAAATATTTGATTATAATGTTGTTGCGACCTCTGCTTGGTGCTTTTTCTGCAGCAAAGAAGTTGCGTCCGGTGTTGCTGGTACAGGTGGTGATGCTGGTGGCGGTTCTGTTTCCTTTGATTGTAGTTTCAAGTGTGTTCAAGCTTGGGCTTATTGTAACTATAACAACGATGAGTACCTGTGCTTTCGTGTTCGGATCAATCTCGATCATTTATTTACTGGTCAATATCAGAAAAGACAAAACGTTGTCTGTGGCATTGCCACTTGTGAAGTGAGCAAGGGTGTTGGGCATATTCAGAATACTGTCGCACTGTGTACGATGTGTTATCACAATTTTAGAAAACGTGGCAATTGTACTTTGCACCGATTGGAGTTTTGCTATTTTCATGATTGAGAAAGAATTTCAAAAATAAAGCGTCAGTAAAACCTGTTTATTGCCTGGAATTCTACAGGTAGCCTGGCAGTATTTTAGTCCATCGCTACTGACGCGTCGGTTCTCGTTATCATGTTAGTTCAAAACCCCGGGTCTGATAACAAGTCTGATAAATAGAAAGTGTATCCAACCGTACTCAAGTTAAAGTATTAGAGCAAAATGAAATATCCAAATGTTATAAAACAAAATAGGCCTGATCTTGTCGGTATGGATTATTGGTTATGGCGATTGGCGAGAACCAGGGTCGAGGAACTCCCCTGGATAATAAGACGCATATTTCGGATCAATCACATTACCTCCGGCTACTATAATACACCAAAACACTGGTTAACTAACGGCACTCGTGCCAGGGACATTGCATTCAATGTACGAGGGGACAGTTATCCTCCGGTAGTGTTTGTGCATGGTATTACACCTCGCTGTGGTTCTAACCTTGTACACGATGTTGTTGATTGTCATCCCGATGTAATTGGGCGCCAACTTGGAATCAGTGAGTTTCCGGTACTTTGTAATAGCAGAGCCATGGACGCATTTTACTCAATGATAGTTGCTCGCCACAGAGAAGTTGCTAAAAATATTTCTGGTATTGAGACGATGGCGTTTTTAGTTTCAGGCTGGATGAGAGATTTACAATCCAGGCTAGATGATGGGACAACGGCTGTTCTAAAAATGCCAAGCGTTCAACATCTCGAATTGTTTGATGTTCTATTCCCGCGTGACAGGCTGGTTATTGTAATTCGGGACGGCCGTGATATATTGCAATCCACGGTCGACTCCTGGCGGGGTGATAGGGCTTTTATGAGAAGCGAAGCGGCAATCGCCCGAGAGTATGCAGCCGCGGCTCAATGCGTGACATCCTACATTGCAAACTCACAGAGTGACTATCACGTATTTCGATATGAAGACTATATCTCAAATCCAAAGATTTCAATCGGACAATTGTACAAGTATCTGAGACTGTCTGCTGATAGTTCCTTGATTGAATCTGCTGCTTCCCTACCATTAAAAGGCTCCTCCAGCGTTAGAAAGGATGGGAAACTAACATGGGAGCCTGTAGATAAGCCGGCAAATTTTAAACCCGTAAAGAAATGGAGAAATTGGAATTTACGACGAAAAATGAGATTTTCGAAATTTGCGAATCAAGGGTTGGTTGATCTGGGTTATGAGACTGATGCCGGTTGGGTAACAGATTGTAGACCGTCGGTGGATGACGCAATCTAGAGCATACAAAGTGTCCGATACAAATAGTAACAGTCCATTATTTTCAATAGTTATTCCTTGTTACAACAGGGGTGAGCTTTTGCACCGCGCTTTATTGTCGTGCGTAAGGCAATCATATGCTGGTTTTGAAGCGATTGTTGTTGACGATGGTTCCACCGAATGCATCAAGGAGGTAGTTGGTTCTATTGATGATTCGCGCATCAGGTACTTTAGACAGACCAACGCAGGTAGCAGCGCAGCTAGAAACACAGGTATGGCTTTATCCAAAGGAAATTGGATATCGTTTCTTGATTCGGATGATTATTTTTATCCAGGGAAACTTGATAAGATCAGGTCTGTGATAGCTGCAACTGATGCAGACTTGATTGTATCTCGCGCGAAACAGAATAGAATAAGCGGTGTGCCATGGCAAATACCAGAACAAATTCTGGGATGCGACGAAGTACTTACCGAGTTTATGTTTTCAAGATACCAGGTTATTCCGACATCTACTTTTGTAGTTCGGCGCTCTGTTGCTTTAAAAATAAAATTCGATGATACATTGTCAATTGGTGAAGATATCGACTATATAGTGAGACTGGCAGGTGCCAGGAAAAAGATCTTTATGATCCCTGATGTTCTGGTCGTTTATGATGACTCGGAAACAGATGGCAGACTGTCACGAGGAGGGCATGGACTTGAAATTGAAGACTGGCTTGAAAAAAATCGCAGATATTTCTCTAACAAGGGCTATTATGGATTTCGGGCTACCTACTTATCAAAACACCTTGGCAGAATCCGGCCAGTAAAAACGCTAATTGACCTATGCATGGGATATATCAAGGGTGGGGTATCACTTCGTTTGCTAATTCGTAGAGCGGTTCGAGCATATACACCGCAATTTTATAATAGTCTGGTAATCATATTTCTCAAAATGGATGCTCTGCTAAAGGCAGGAAAATAATTAATACGTACATAAATACATTTTCAATAATAAAGAATAGAGTTGTCACCCTGGGTTATTTGCAATCGTAAGTTGCGTATACGCTTTGATGCCTGGAAGAATACTTGTTGGACATTTTATATTTCTTGACCAAATATTTAGCGATTTTACATGGTTAGAGAACTATTGAGATTTGTTGTGAGGAGTACGATATACATTCATTTTGTACCAGGTCTTATAGAACGCGAGAAAGTGCTTTACCGAAATCAGGCTAAATTTAGTGGTTCGACGTTGGTAGTCATGAATTATGACAGTTGACAGCTGAATCATATTTCGTAGTCCCAGCTTTTTAAATCGCCAACACAACTCAAGATCCTCAGGACCGAAAAAAATTGTATTGTCATATAAACCTGTTTGTACCAATAACTCTCTCCTGAATACCTGGTTGGCTCCAAGCAAATAGTCAACTTCGTGCATACCGCTTTGTTGAAACTGCAAATCGGTGCGCTTGTGCTTATCTAGCAGATTTTGAAAGTACTTGAATTTCAGAAGAAATGATACTCGTGATGCCAGTGGTTGCATGGCTCCGGGAAATGTACGTCCGTTAAATTGATAACTTCCGTCTGGGAAGCACAGTTTAAATCCAAGAACACCCAGCATTTTTTCCTGGTTATAGGCAGCTATGATAGATTTTTTGAGAGAGGCAAAGCTGGTTTGTAAATAAGCGTCGTTGTCAAGAGTCATAATGTACTCGCAGCGGCTGGCAACTATGCCACGATTCCTTGCAGCTCCAACTCCCAAGTTACTATCTAATCGATAATACCGCACTGCAGGGTAGTTACTCTCTATCAGATCGTTGGTACCATCAGTTGAACCGTTATCGATGACAATGATTTCATCATGCTCAAACTGAAATTGCGAATAGAGTGACTCGAGACAACGATTGAGTAATTCAAGTTGATTCCATGTGATTATCACAACTGATATTGACGGGCTACTTTTCATTTATTCCTAATAAAACATAAATGTGGGATGCGTAATCAAGTGTTGAAGAAAATTGTGCTTAAGATTTGATTCAAAGGAATATACTTTCTGCGATGATTATTTGGTCACACATCGAATTGACAATTGCTATAGATTATCTTCAGTAGTGGTGCTTCAGCGTTTAGTTCGTAACTTGATTGTTGGTGCTGTGCCAGCAATTTATTTATGTTTGCTCATAGGGGGCGCTTAAAACGAAAGCTTGCGCAGTCCTGAGTTCATGCCAGGCGTAGCGTTGCCTCTGTATTGTTAATACGCGCCTTTTGCGGATAAAACCACCCGAAATGTTTTAGCCAGGATTTGCAGGTCGCACCAAAGTGTCCAGTTCCGCACGTACCAGGTATCAAGATATATTCTTGTTTGATAGTCAAGATCATTTCTACCACTGATCTGCCAGAGTCCGGTAATGCCCGGAGGTGTAGTCAGGTAGTATGATGATCGCTGTTCATACTTTTGTACCAGTTCATCCTCGCGTACTGGTCTGGGTCCAACAAAACTCATTTCCCCAATGAGAATGTTGTACAACTGTGGTAGTTCATCAAAACTGAATCTTCGTAAAAACATTCCTAATTTAGTGATTCTCGGATCTTTTTTGATTTTCTGATTATTTTTGTATTCGTTGTTGAGTTCATTGTCCTTTGCAAGGAGATCGCCGAGTAGTTTTTGAGAATCAGGATGCATGGAGCGGAACTTCCAGCATTTAAAAAGCTTTCCGTTTTGTCCAACCCTGATTTGTCCGAAAAGAGGGTTTCCGCCGTCACACATGATAAGAAGTGCAAGTATCGCGAGCAACGGGGACAGTACTATCAGCAAGAGTGCCGATACAGTAATATCAAAATACCGTTTAAGTTTTTTGGGTATTGAATTCTCTAATCTGTTTGTTGTTATCTTCAGGTGGAGCGTTTCCTGTCTAAATATAGGTGATATTTCCGTGCATGCTGACGGTACGCCTGTTAACGCGGGAATAACGCTGAAGGATTTTCTCCTCACCATAAGTTCGTCAAAGAGACCACGATGCGTACCAAAATCCCCAGACTCTGGAGCGAACACGATATACGGTGTCGGATGGATCTTTAGTGTTTTCTTCAGTGCTTCTATGCCCCTTATTACGGTATAGCTTTTTGTAGTTTGGTTCAAAGGATCAAATGCTTCCACATTCTGTCTTTCCAATGAGTGGTTGCCACGATGAAGTTCATGACTATGGTCTGAAACATGGCGCGATGCGTTGTTACTCGCGTATTCAGATTCTAATTGTCGGGCTAAACCATTTAAATTTACGATGGACAAAACATGGAACCCCAGATTTGGATCACTCTCGATAGCCAATGCGCCAGCAATGGCATTTTCCCCGGTACCTATAACCAGAGTTGGGGTGAACCAAAGTCCTCTTAGAGTGAGAAGCCTTTTCGTAAGGCTGCGTCCGACTGGTATTAGAATTAGTAACGACAGCCAACTGCTTATCAAGATTGATCGGGAAAACTCGAATTTTAATAGATACAGGCCGCCAACTACAATTCCGAGTGTTGTTAGACAGATTATTGTAAGTTCACGCAGTTCATCCCATATTGCCTTGAATCTGGTGTAGTGACCTTTTTTGTAGCTCCACAACAGTAGCCCTACTAGTGGTGGAAGGAACAACGTTGGATATAGGTGGAGAAGGTCTGTTGGTGACGGGTGGGGGTGGTAGGGATCTATCGCTCGTTTCATGTAAAGTGATAGAAAAAACGCAATCGCGATGGATGCGTGAAAAAATGCAATATCAGATACTACATGATGTACTAATTTTGCGGTGCCGGAACGTTTCCAAAAATTATTTTCAGGTGTACCTGCATCTTGCTGCGATGCCAAAATACTGTAAACAGTTTGAATGTTTGCCATGTGGAGTCTACTTTTCTCAAATACATAATGCCTTAAATTCCTTTTATTGCGGTTCAATGCGATGGTAGGCGCTGTTTATTAATGAAGCTGTGCTTACAATTTCTATACTTTCAAGTGTATTAGCCAATATTTTACTACGGCTATTTGCTTGTGAATTACCTGTATACTATGACCAACTGGCTGGTTCCAGTTATACCACAGAGGTGTTCTGATCATCTGTTGTGTGGGCTTGTCTTATTCGTCGTTTCCGTTTCCTTTTTCTTTTCACCTTTGTATGTTTTGTATGTTCTATGGTCATGTTAATTGATGGTTGTTCTGGCCGAAGTGAATCAAGATGAAAGAATCTTGCAAATCGGTCTATAAGTCTTGTTCTTAAGCTGGATTGAGATTGCCAAAAATGTATTGACAGCAGTGCCCACATAAACCAGTTAATTTCACGTGATTTGTAGAGTGCTGCCTCTGTTATGGCCAATAAAATCAGCATCATGAACAGGACACCAGTGATTAACAGGTCTGTTGAACCCAGGGCAAGATACTTGCGCCCCCAAAGAAATATTGTATAAATCAAAAAGCATACGAAAAGGGTAACACCAATAATGCCTAAATCCAGCCAGCTTTCAATAAACGCATTGTGCGCACTGGGTGTCCAGAATCCAGTCGTTGCATAGAGTGACCATATGTCAGTGGAACTCCAAGCAGCGAAATAGCCATATCCAATAATCGGTCTTTCACGTATCATCTCCCATGCACCTTCCCAAATTAGTGTTCGGCCAGAGAGGGTAGGGCGACGATCGAGCAGAGAGACAAAAAATTCCCAGTTTTTGTAAACCAGGTATGCGGAAACTATGGAGAGCATAACGCCGACAATGACTGTGTTTGCTCGTCGTTTTTTTGTGGTTTCGTCAAGTTTTGAAACAAATGCAGCAAAATAAATACATGAAGCTACTGCCAAAGTAGCTATTGCGGTCGCGGATTGTGACAGGGTGACAACAAGCAGCGACAATACGAGTGTGATGCCGTGAAACCAGGAAAGATAGTTAGATCTGCAAAAAAAGTGTAAACATAGAATAGAGTAAAGCGCCATGCTGTGGCCGAGGGCGTTTTTGTTGGTATAAAGACCTCTCCAGGCTTCTCTGCCCTCGGGATGTATTCCTATATCCGGGTAGAGTAGCGCTGTTCCAGCAGCAATTATCGCTACAATAAATAGACAATCGCGAAGGTAGGTAATTATTCCATTGAGTGTTAGATACCTGGTTAGCTGATAGGCGATTAGAGTCTTGCCAAGAAAATGAACAGCTCGCTTGACTGATTCTATTGGTGTTTCGGACCATAATGTACTGGCGAAAATCAGTATTATAAAACCGATCAAAAAGATTGGTGCTTCTGTAAATGCCTTGGATACAGATCCTGTTTTGTAAGCGAAGATTGCTACGATGAAATAGACGAGAGGCCAAAATATTTTTGGGGCCATTGACGTATCAGCTATAGCTATTGAATCATAATATATTTCGGATGGTGATGCGTCTTTCAATTCTTCTTTAGAAACGACTGCTGACGGACCATGGGCTATAACGGTTACTAAAGTGGAATTAGCAATCATTACACCGATAAATACGTAAAAAATATAGTGCAATCCTTTAGTGCTAATCACGGTAAACGTCTCATTGGATGCATTATTGGCATATTGCACATGTGGTAGTGGTATCAAACCAACTCAATTGTGCATTGATTACTTGCCCGGAAGGCTGTAGAAATGAGTGGTATTTGGCCAGGTCCGTCGCTATTTTCTTACTAGTTGCAACATCTCTATATAGTATGCTGCTATAGCGGCGGCGATTGCTTTTGCCAGTCACTTGAATACTGTCCGTACTTATAAGAAAAAACTACACTAATGTGATCGACCGCGCGAGTAAGTCACTGTGAACATTTCACGCAAGGAGAAGCTCCATATTTTAAAGGAACGGAATATTCCTAACATATCCGCGATTTCGTATGTGCGCTCACGATGACACGTTTGGTGCCTAATCACTACAGATTACATGCGAGAGTCTTAAAAAAATTAGTCGGAAATTAGGCCGTTCGAACAATGAGAACAATTTCAAGATTTCCATTTCTTAGTTGTAATGTGGTTCCGCCCTGAGTGCATTCTATCTATGTATATGTATATATGCAAAGTTTGCTGCAAACAGCGCACAGAACGCTTGGTGAGTCATGGCAGTAAGATCTGGCTGAGTTTAAATGTATAAAAAATGATACATCGGTATCTTCAATGTAACGTAAATACAATTGCGTTTGCTGGGCGCGATGAATGGCGTTTTGCCTTCAAGTTGTAGAACCCATGTGGCGATAAAGAACTATCGATATCGGGTTGTGTGGATTTGAAGCGTTGCTTGTGTTTGATTCGCAGATTTGCTCAGAATCTTATTGAGTTTGTTCCTATGCCATCAATTTAATATTCCAGACTGATCACAATGTCGGGTATTGTTTCATGACAGTCTTTTAGCTAATTGTGAAACACCATAAAGAGGCTGGAGTAAGAGGCTGGGATGGATACACAGGCGGATATCTCGTTAAAAAACACGGGAACAGACAAACTATCGATAGCGTACCACGACCATGGAGACATCAATGGTTGGTATTGCATCCTGAGTCACGGGTTTCCATACGATGTGCACTGCTACGACGATTGTGTACAACCATTGGTTGCGCAAGGTGCTCGGGTCATCGTTCCTTACCTTCGCGGGTATGGCGCTACCCGATTTCTCGAACGAAAAACAGTTCGCTCTGGCGAGCAAGCGGCACTTGGAAATGATTTGCTTCAGTTGATGGATGCCCTCTCCATCGATAAAGCAGTACTGGGTGGATTCGATTGGGGTGGCCGTGCCGCATGTATAGTGGCTGCTCTATGGCCTGAAAGGGTCCATGCGTTGGTGTCGGGCAATTCTTACAATATCCAGGATATCGCCGCGTCGATGCAGCCCGCACCCGCGGCTCAGGAATCAAGCTTTTGGTACCAGTACTATTTTCATAGCGAGCGTGGTCGCAACGGGTTGCAGGCAAACCGTAACGAGATAGCAAAGTTATTGTGGCAGCAGTGGTCACCAACGTGGAAGTTTGATGATGAAACCTTCAATCGGTCTGCGGCATCATTACAGAACCCGGATTTTGTGGATGTGGTGATCCATTCATATCGACATCGGTATGGATTGGTTGACGGTGATCCCTCGTTAGTTGGAATAGAGCGGCAATTGAGTTCTCAGCCGAATATCCAGGTGCCCACAATTACCATTGATGGCGACGTTAACACAGTGATTCCCAGCACCGAGCATCATAAAAACAAGTTCACTGGTTTGCATGAGTACCGGGTATTTCGCGATGCCGGGCATAACGTGCCACAAGAAAAACCGGCACAGTGGATTCAGGCTGTACTGGATGCAAAGGCTATGGCGGATGCCTTGCAGTAAAGGGACTCTGGTATATCTTTGTTGATTAAAACAAATACACTGTATTGAGTTAAATTTCAGACCCTCATCGAGTTTGCTAATATGTACAACTCTCCTGGAGGATTGTCAGAATTGATCAAATTCAGCATCGGCCAAAATGCCGCCCGAATCGAAGATCAACGGCTATTGACTGGCACTGGTTGCTACACCGATGACAGCGTCGACCCGTCAACTGCTCGTGCCTATATACTTCGCTCAGCCCGAGCGCATGCTGAGTTAAGCATTACCAGTACCGACGCTGCCAGCGGTGCAAAAGGGGTCATCGCCGTGCTGACTGAAAAGGATTTGACCGCTGATCAGATCGGTGACTTGCCGTGTCTGACAGAACTGGATAATCGTGATGGAAGTAAACAGGCCTATACACAATGGCCGGCGCTGGCACGTGACAGAGTCCGCTTTGTCGGCCAGCCCGTGGCTCTTGTAATCGCCGAAACCGCAGCACAGGCATGTGACGCCGCTGAACTGATCGAGATTGACTATCGTGATTTGCCAGTATCGATTGATACCGAGGCGACCACAGATGAAGGCGCGCCGCAACTATGGCCGCACATGACTAACAACATGGCGTTTGACTGGCATATGGGGGATGAGGCTGCTGTCGACGAGGTTTTCGACAAAGCCTCGCATATCACCCGTTTGCGGTTGGAAAATAATCGCGTTGTAGTGAATTCTATAGAGCCAAGGCCGATTTACGCCGAGTATGACAGCGTCACCGATCGTACTACTCTGCATAGCTCTACTCAGGGTCCTTCATTTATTCTGGGTCCACTGGCAACACAGGTATTGAAAGTTGATGCTGACAAGATCCGTTGTATCACCGGAGATGTCGGTGGTGGTTTCGGCATGAAAGTATTCCTCTACGCAGAACATGTGCTGGTCACCTGGGCCTCGCGCAAACTGGGTATTAATATTAGTTATTTACCCACTCGATCAGACGCGTTTGTCAGTGATGTACATGGACGCGACCTGGTCAGCCATGTCGAGGCTGCCACAGATTCCAGTGGCGTCATCCAGGCGCTGCGAGTAAAAACGCTTGCGAATATGGGGGCTTATCTTTCCAATTTTGGTCCCTATATTCAAACCGGTTCCGGAGGTCATATGATACCCGGTTGCTACCGCATACCGGCGGTATACAACCGTGTGATTGGAGTGATGACCAACACGGTGCCGGTCGATGCCTATCGCGGAGCTGGCCGGCCAGAGGCAACGTATTTAATCGAAAGGTTGATGGATGTGATTGCTGATGATCACAAGCTGCCGCCTGATGAAATCAGACGACGCAACTTTATACGCCCTGAGCAAATGCCCTATACCACGCCGCTCGGTAACACCTATGACAGTGGCGATTTTCAGTCAGTTATGGAAAGTGCCATGCAAAGCGCTGACTGGGGAGGGTTTGAGCAACGCAGGGAAGAGTCAGCGCGTGCAGGGAAATTGCGCGGTATTGGAATGTCAGTCTACATTGAGCGTTGCGGCGGTGGAGGTGGTATGCCTGCGAAAATTGAATTCAATGATGACGATACCCTGACACTGCTCAGTGGTAGTCAAACCAACGGTCAGGGACACGAGACGGCATTTACCCAGATATTGTCAGATCGATTTGGTATACCGGTTGACAAGATTCGTTTTGTGCAGGGTGATACGGACCGCACCCCCGGTGGTTTTACCGGCGGCTCGCGATCGATACCTATTGGCGGTAGTTCCGCTTTGGTCGCAGCCGACGCTGTCATCAATAAAGCACGGCTAATTGCATCGCATATGATGGAAACTGCCGAAGACGACATCGATTTTTCCGATGGCGCTTTCACCGTGGTTGGCACCGACATGCAGATGGACCTCTTCGATATAGCACGCGCCGCACGAGATGAATCAAAATTGCCGAAAGGCATGGAGCCACGGCTGGATACCGAAGAGGACTTTACCTCCGAGGAAGCAACCTACCCCAATGGCTGTCATATTTGCGAAATAGAAATTGACCCGGATACCGGCCAATTCGAAATAGTGCAGTACAAGGTGGTGGATGACTTTGGCGATGTGGTCAATCCAAATCTGTTGGCGGGGCAGGTGCATGGCGGCATCGCGCAGGGACTTGGGCAGGCTCTACTCGAACACACTGTATACGACGATAATGGTCAATTGATCAGTGGATCATTTATGGATTACACGATGCCGCGTGCCGACACGGTGCCGTCAATTGATTTTTCAACACAGAACATACCGTGCAAGAACAATCTTTTGGGAATCAAAGGCGCTGGAGAGGCGGGGGCTATTGGATCCCCACCGGCTGCAATGAATGCTATCGTCAACGCCTTGCAAAGGCGTACCGGTTTGAATCATGTAGATATGCCGGCGACAACACTCAAGATTTGGCAGTTGCTACACTCCAGCGGACGTTGAATAAAGCTACATGGTATGAATAACTGATCTGGCCGGTCAGCTAAACAACGGAGAACCGCCTGACATCAAATGTACGTTGCTTGTTGCTGCACAGGCACACCTGCGGCCAGCTTTGTTGCTTTTATATACAGCCTTTTTGCATGCAGCAATGTGGTTATGATGACTACAATGTCGCTTGAGCGTGCCGGAAGAACAGGTATTAATCGGTATTGTCAGGGATGGCAGTCGTTAAGCGCATTCCACACTCGACTACAAGATCGTGCGGTTCATATTGAATTCCAGGTTTGGGTGTTTGCTCCCAATTAATTTTGTCGGCTAAAAGCTGACTTTTATACTAAATTCGACGAAAATACGATTAGAATGCAAATAAGTATGGTTTATTTTGAATTAGGCCTTTTTAGTCAGACCGTGAGGTAGTATATTAGTCGGAGATCGTTATTCGGTGCTCGTGCTCTCAAACTCCTGTCGTTGACTTAGGCATTTGTTGTTGACATGAGTAAAAGAAGTCGGGTGCGGCGAATGACGAAGCATACTGCCTCCGTAATGGTGATAGCGCCGGTAGTAACTAATTTTCACTGAACACAGAGTGCAATATGAGTAAAGGTACAGTTAAGTGGTTCAACGCTGACAAAGGCTTTGGATTCATTACACCGGAAGATGGCGGCAAAGACTTGTTCGTTCATCATTCAGAAATTCAGGCCGGCGGTGGATTCGCAACTTTGAATGACGGCCAGGCCGTAGAATTCGAAGTGGGTGAAGGTCAAAAAGGACCCTGCGCAAACAAGGTAACCCCTATCTAACACTGTTTGACGTAGTTCGAAAGTTGTACACAGAGCCGACCCTTGCGTCGGCTCTTTTTATGTGTGGAAGTTAGAAGTTTTGAAAAACCATCAGTTTTTGGCCCTGTTCACCAGCTCTACTCATGACATTAACAGCAGTGTAGGCTCTGTGTGTTGATGTTGTTGTGTGTAAGCAGGGTTGATCGTTGCCAATTACGCGCACGCATCAAATTATCTATTCTCGGACGGGCTCCAGCTTGTATGTGATCAGGAAGCGAGGGAAAGTTAATGTTCCAGCAATGGCTAAAGAACTTACAAACTACTGATCGAGCAGAAGACGACAAACCCGATCAGCACTGGGTGGAGCGGTTAACTGCGTTGCTTCTGGTCGAAATATCGAGAGCTGATTCCGAAATCGATGATGCTGAGCTCGCAATGATTGCCAGTGCTATAAAGTCCTCCAGCGCTTCGTTAGACCGAGAAGAAATCGAGAGTATTATAGTCACGGCGAAGCGAGATGCGGAGACCACGATATCCTTCCGAGACCATGTTCGACAGATAAATAGTGGATTTACCCGCGAACAGAAACTGGCTTTAATTGAGCAGATGTGGCGTGTTGCATATGCCGACGGGGATCTGGACAAATACGAAGAATATACAATACGCAAATTGTCCGATCTTCTTTACGTAGAGCATCATGAATTTATTAGAGCCAAGCTGCGGGCTATGGAGGGCCAGGCGAGTACCTGAACTAAATAGCAAAGTTTGAAACCAATTGTCTGTGACTCTGCAAAGCAGCAAACTGAAAATGACGAACTCGCCGCTCACACCAATCAACCCGACAGACAGCCCGCATCTGACGCAATCCCAGATTCAACAAAGACTCGAGGAGCTTGAAACAGCAACGGGTCAGCGGCGTATTGATTTAATGACTGAGCTGGCATGGCGACCGGCCTGGGCCATCAGGAGTCGGCGTGGGGTATTCTCTCTACTGGTGCGATGGTGGAAAGTAAAACAACATCGACGTCGAAGTACACGGTGATAATCTGAGCCTGGTGGCAGTTCCGGGTTACTGCCCGTGTTAATGGCATTGACTGATTCTTCCTGTGTTAATTACTGTTGGTCATCGCAGGCGCGTTAAATCACTCGCGGGAGAAAGGCAACGGATCAGCAGTGAAAAAATCAGACAGTTCGCAGCTATCGAAAATAGAACCCCGAACGTAAACAGTAAAAACACACTCATGCAAGTCTCCGATAATTTGTAGATACGGTGATTAAAGCAGGTAAATGTGGCAGTTGAAGGCGGCAATTCTGATGAATTATGCTTATAACAGTGACCAGAAGCCTGTTCATTAATAACGATCGACCAGAACACGCCGAGGCCTTGCAGGCTAGGATCCACGCCAACGTGCGAACCAACTTGAGAAGTCGTTATGCAGCACAACGAAGGTGATGCTTTGTCCGCCGGTGAAATAAGCACGGTCGAAGGGCTGGCGGCAGCGATATCTGCGCGCAAGAACAATGACAGGTTTATGGTCGCTGTAGCAGGACCGCCAGGGAGCGGTAAAACAACCATTAGCGGGTTATTGCAAGCTGAGCTTGAGGGTCGATACGAGCTAAGCGCCCAAGTAGTGCCTATGGACGGGTTCCATCTGGATGATTCCATTTTGCAACAGCGTGGATTGTTACCACGAAAGGGCGCACCACAGACTTTTGATGTGGATGGCCTAAATAATATCCTGATGCGGCTCACCAGCACTCCGGCCGTTGATGTGCTGGTGCCGGTGTTTGATCGGGAGCGCGAATTATCTCGTGCCAGTGCACGGGAAATTCCGGAAAGTGTGGAGGTTATTCTTGTAGAGGGTAACTACTTACTGCTTAACATGATGCCCTGGAGCTCACTTAAACAGTATTTTGATCTGACAGTAATGGTTCAATGTGAAAAGCCTGTACTCAGACAGCGACTAATGAATCGTTGGCTGGATCTGGATTTCAGCCAGCAGGCTGCTCGCACAAAAGTTGAAGAAAATGATCTGCCTAATGCCGCCACGGTTATATCGCAGAGCGTGAAATCTGATATTACCTTCGTCGGTGGGACCGAGTAAACGTTACCAGTGTTGTCCGTAAATCTGCCAACTAATCGTTGGCAGACGCTCTTTTCCTGGTGTGTTACAGAGTCAGGGTGTGAATCAAAGAACCTGATCAAGGTGATTGCCAAATTTATCGGCGTTCATATAGCCAACCACTCTGGCGTTACTGAGTTCGTCACCGTCCGGCGTGTAGAAAATAATGGCAGGTGGGCCGTACAGACTAAATTTACGCAGTAGTTCTTTGTCCATTTTGTCATTGTCAGTGACGTCCGTCTGCAACAGGACAGCCTCGTTCATTTTTGCCGCGACTACCGGGTCGGTAAAAGTGAACGCTTCCATTTCCTTACAGCTGACACACCAGTCGGCATAGAAATCCAGAATGACAGGCTTGCCAGCGCTTTTGGCTGAGGCCAGTGCAGTGTCGAGCTCGTTGACTCCTTTTACTCTGGTAAATGCTACATGTTCTACCGGTGAGACCCCTGTTGACTGTGACGCTAACGCAAGACCGTGTAGAGGTCGCATCAGTGTGCCTTGTCCGGTCGCTATCCCTATTATTAAAAGCGTGCCGTAGACAACAGCCGCATAGCCAAACCCCTTGGTTAACTTTCTCCATTGCTTAGGCTGCTCCGACATAGAGTCAAAGGCGCCAAGGTACATTCCGACAGATATCAAAAGCATTGCAGCGAGGAGCATTGTGGCCCAGGCAGGTATCACTCGCTCAAGCATCCAGATTGCCACACCTAACAGCATAACGCCGAACACTGCATTGATTGTGTTCATCCACCCGCCAGCAGTCGGCAGGTATTTGCCGAAGGATGTGCCAATGATGAGCAGCGGGGTCCCCATGCCCATACTCAGTGCAAATAACGCCGCACCGCCTAATACCGCATCACCGGTTTGACCGATATAAATCAAAGCGCCAACCAGTGGTGCAGTGACACAGGGACCGACAATAAGTGCGGAGAGCACACCCATTGTTGCCACGCCCCCTACGCTGCCACCTTTTTGCTTGTTGCTAAGGTTGGTCAATCTGTTTTGAATAAAGGAAGGCATTTCCAGCTTGTACAGGCCAAACATTGAGGCAGCCAAAGCAACGAAGAGTAATGCAAACGTTATCAACACCGCCGGGTGTTGCAGAGCTACCTGAATATTCTCTCCGCTGAGTCCGATAAGCACGCCTGCGATTGTGTAGGTCAGTGCCATCGCCAGAACGTAAACCAGCGATAAAGAAAAAGCCTTTCTGGGTGTAGTGCTCTCTCCCTGTCCAACGATAAGTGATGACAGAATTGGCACCATCGGCAATACACAAGGGGTAAATGCCAGTAATAAGCCCAGGCCAAAAAAAGTCAGGATGGTGGTTAGTCTATTGCCGGATGCGAGGCTCGAAGCCAATCGGTTTTGTTCGGACACGAGCTGCGTGCTATTGCTGGCTGGTGTGCTAACTGCCGCAGAGGCGTTTGGTGTTGAGTCGATATTTGCTGCTACTGTGATCGCGGCGGCCGTATCGCTATTGAACGATGCTTCGATAATCTTGTATTGAGGCGGGTAGCAAACACCAATGTCTGCGCACCCCTGGTAACCGACTTTGATGGTTGCACCACCGCTCGTTGGCAGGTTGTTTAGCGACACTCGAGCTGACGCGAAATTCCGGTTGACTTCGACTTCCCCGAAAAATTCGTCAGTTTGCAGTTTGCCCGGAGTAAGATCTATCGACGCGACATCGGTTTGCTCGGGCGAAGTGACGACAAAGCTGAATTTGTCACGGTACATGTAATGCCCGTCAGCAATGTTCCAGCTTATTACTGCATAGTTGCCATCGTTAGGTTCAACCTGCAGCACAAAGGCGTCTTCCGGATCCATCACATCCGAGCCAGCCGGATTAAGCTGATCGAAGAGTGAGTTGCCGCCAGATACGCTGCCGGTGGAAGATGCGCTGCCGGTGGAAAATGCTGCTGTCGATGACGACAAAGAATTGCTGGCGGACACTGCTGATGGGGGAATATCAACAGTTAAGGTGGTTTTCTGCGGCGGATAACACACCCCGATGTCAGCACAACCTTGTGACGTAACGATCACTGACATGGGACCGCTGGTTTGGGTGTCGATTGTTGAGTTAAAAGTCAGCAGGCCGCGATAAGTCTCTACTTCCCCGAAAAATTCGTCGTTTTTCAGCTTGCCGGGTGGCAAACTGGTTGTAAAGACTGCATGCTCTGACTCGACCTTGATTTTGTCCTTGTACAGGAAGTAGCCTTCGGCAATGTTGAATTCGACCTGCAACTCGCCGCTGTCGTTAACAAACGCCTGTTTGGGAAAAGCTGTTTCCGGGTCGAGCAGCTCCTCTTCGTCACCACCGAAAAGCGATTGTGTATCAATCTGCGCCACTGACGACTGCGCGGCCAGTGGTGGTACCAGCCAGGGCAGAACAGCGAGAAAAACGGTAACCGACAGGAATTTTTTCATAACATTTCTGTAGTGTTTTGTTTTGTAGACCATAGGTTTTAACGTTTGGTTGCGCAAATCGATTTCAAGACACAGCTACTTGCGTGTTTTCACGCCAATCTGGTTCGTTTAATTTAATTGTTGCAAACGACTACTGCGATGAATTAGTGGGGTAACACGTTGTTTCCATTTATTTTTCTTCTTTTTATAGCAATGCCTATTGTTGAGATTTTTCTATTGATTCAAGTAGGCTCTGCAATTGGCGCGCTTGCTACAATAGCTATTGTAATAGCGACCGCTATGCTCGGAACATGGATGTTGAGGCGTCAAGGCATTGCCACGGCAACTCTGGCGCGTGCGCGGCTGGCGAGCGGCGAGATTCCGGCGTTTCAATTGCTGGAAGGCCTGGCGTTGGGTATAGGCGGAGCGTTGCTGCTGACACCTGGCTTTGTCACCGACGCTTTTGGTTTCGCCTGTTTGTTGCCGCCTACCCGGCACTTGTTGATCAAGGTTATTTCAAAGCGGGTATCGATAGCCGGTATGGCGGCTGGTGTGGCCGGAGCAGGAACCAGGGCGACACACGAGCAGGCATCAGGCAACAACAGCGCTAAACGCCCGCCGTCCGGTAAGGGCGATATAATTGATGGGGAATTCACTCGTAAAGACTAGCGATGACTCACTGCTTCGGGCACGCTGGTGTAGAAGCATATTCGGCGTGTGTACTAAATTAAAACGCTCCGTATAGCGCCAACACCTCCGCCCCTTGAGAGCAACTGTAACGACAGGCTCGTGAACGGCGATATACCCTTGGTCGGGGCTACGTTCCTCGTGGTCGATGGTTAGGCACTAACCGGCAATAGATGAAGTGGATTAGCGTTTTTCCAATTTCATGTGGATTTACTGATAATTTTCTTCTTCGTGCTCTTGAAATCTGTTGCTAATTCACTACTATTAGCACTCGCTGAGAGGGAGTGCTAACACTTCCTTCTCCGCGCACCCAAATTCAAAGTCTAAAACACAAATAGGAGTCCGGATTAATGAATATTCGTCCATTACACGATCGCGTGGTCGTGCAGCGCATGGAAGAAGAGCGAACTAGCGCAGGCGGAATCGTTATACCCGATTCTGCAACTGAAAAGCCGATCCGCGGTGAAGTGAAAGCGATTGGCAATGGCAAGGTCACTGATGGCGGTGATGTTCGCGCTCTTGATGTAAAGGTCGGTGACACAGTGCTTTTTGGCAAATATTCAGGTACCGAAATTAAGGTTGATGGCGAAGAACTGCTGGTGATGCGGGAAGACGACATCATGGCTGTTATAGAAGGCTAAATCGGTCACTTTTTCTGTCACCAAATTATAAACTCACGGAGAAAATTCAATGAGTGCAAAAGATGTTCAATTCGCCGACTCTGCGCGCAGCAGAATGCTCAATGGCGTTGATGTACTGGCAAATGCGGTAAAAGTTACACTCGGTCCAAAGGGTCGAAACGTAGTACTGGATAAGGCATTTGGTGCCCCAACGGTCACAAAAGATGGTGTGTCCGTTGCGAAAGAAATCGAATTGGCTGACAAATTCGAAAACATGGGCGCTCAGATGGTAAAGGAAGTTGCATCGCAAACTTCTGACATCGCGGGTGATGGAACCACTACAGCAACCGTTCTGGCGCAGAGTATTGTTCGCGAAGGGCTGAAAGCTGTAGCAGCGGGCATGAATCCAATGGATCTTAAGCGCGGTCTCGATAAAGCGGTTACCGCAGCTGTCGCATCGCTGGCCAGTCTGTCACAGCCATGCAATGACACCAAAGGTATTGCTCAGGTAGGTACTATTTCTGCCAACAGCGACGAAAATATCGGATCCATCATCGCTGATGCGATGGAAAAAGTGGGTAAAGAGGGCGTTATTACCGTTGAAGAAGGCTCTGGTCTCGAAAACGAGCTCGACGTGGTTGAGGGTATGCAGTTTGACCGTGGTTACCTGTCGCCCTACTTTATCAACAATCAGGACAGCATGAGCGCTGAACTGGAAGACCCTTACGTGCTGTTGTTTGATAAGAAGATTTCCAACATTCGCGATTTACTGCCGACACTTGAAGCCGTAGCGAAAGCAGGTAAGCCTCTGTTGATCATCGCTGAAGATGTTGAAGGCGAGGCACTGGCAACTTTGGTAGTCAACAGCATGCGCGGTATTGTTAAGGTTTGTGCTGTTAAGGCACCTGGCTTCGGCGATCGTCGTAAGGCAATGTTGCAGGACATCGCAATATTGACTGGTGGACAGGTTATTTCTGAAGAGGTTGGTTTGTCTCTGGAGAAAGTTACCCTGGAAGATCTGGGTAATGCCAAGAAAGTGAACATCGACAAAGAAAACACCACTATTGTCGATGGCGCTGGTGCAAAGGATGAAATCAGCGGCAGAGTTGATCAAATCCGCGCTCAAATCGAGCAGGCGACTTCAGACTACGATCGCGAGAAACTCCAGGAACGTGTGGCTAAGCTGGCTGGTGGTGTGGCGGTAATCAAGGTCGGCGCTGCCACTGAAGTTGAAATGAAAGAAAAGAAAGATCGCGTTGACGATGCACTGCATGCTACGCGAGCAGCGGTTGAAGAGGGAGTGGTTGCTGGTGGTGGCGTTGCGTTGATTCGCGCTGTGTCCGCACTCGACGATGTCAAGGGTGACAACCCTGATCAACAGCACGGCGTCTCTATTGCCCGACGTGCAATGGAAGAGCCACTGCGCCAAATTGTTGAAAACGCGGGCGATGAACCTTCAGTTGTCGTCAACCAGGTTGCCGGTGAGTCCGGAAATTACGGTTATAACGCAGCGACTGGTGAATACGGCGATATGATAGCAATGGGTATTCTCGATCCGACTAAAGTAACTCGTTCTGCCTTGCAGAATGCGGTTTCAGTAGCTGGCTTGATGATTACGACAGAAGCTATGGTTGCAGAGTTGCCAAAGGACGATGCACCGCCAATGCCTGACATGGGCGGCGGCATGGGCGGCATGGGCGGCATGATGTAAGTCACCTGCTGACTTGTTGTTCCAGAAAAGCCCGGTTTAGACCGGGCTTTTTTTGTTGTAGAACGGATTTTGGGTAGATGTAATACCGGCGAACAGCATGGATGCCATATCGTTTCGTTTACTCGATTGATCATAACAAGAACGTTACGGACTGGTTGATCAACTGCGGCAAATCTCTTGTTTGCATGCGAGTCTCAGGAAGGCTGTTAAACTCAGTTAATTGATGTGTTTACAGACCTGTTGTTCAACAGACTGCATCGTGTTGTATTAATTACCGGGGTAGTCATCTGTCGGTACTGGTACTGGTTCGGACTTGAATTAAAAACTGACACCATTAATATCTTAGTGCCGCCGGCGGACAGGTCGCAAGGCAGAACACAAACAGAGGGGCGCGCTTCGTGCGAAGAGTGGTAGTGACCGGGATGGGGATCGTTTCCTGTCTGGGAGTCGATAAACAACAGGTTACGCAATCTTTGCGAGAGGGACGTTCGGGAATTTCCAGGAACGATGAGTATGCCGAGATCGGTATGCGCAGCCATGTCGCCGGGACTCCACAAATCGTTTTAAAAGAGCACATCGATCGAAAACAGCTTCGATTTATGGGTTCCGCCGCGGGCTACGCTTATCTGTCAATGCAGCAGGCAATAGCAGATGCGAATCTGTCGCCAGAATTGGTATCCAATGTTCGGACCGGCATTATCGCAGGGTCCGGTGGTGCATCGTCAGCCAGTCAGGTTGAGGCGGCAGACATTATGCGCGACCGTGGAATCAGAAAAGTCGGGCCATATCGGGTAACACAGACAATGGGCAGCACGGTATCCGCTTGTCTTGCCACCCCGTTTTCGATAAAAGGGGTTAATTACTCCATGTCTTCTGCGTGTTCCACCAGTGCTCATTGCATTGGGCACGCTGCAGAGCAGATCCAGCTAGGGAAGCAGGACATCGTTTTTGCAGGTGGCGGGGAAGAAGAGCACTGGACCCTGAGCTGTCTTTTCGATGCGATGGGTGCGCTTTCGACCAAGTACAATGACACACCAACAGAAGCATCTCGCGCCTACGATGCAGATCGAGATGGATTTGTCATTGCAGGTGGCGGTGGTATGCTGGTGGTTGAAGCATTGGATCATGCGTTGCAGCGTGGTGCGAACATCTATGCAGAGCTGATTGGCTACGGCGCCACGTCCGACGGTGCGGATATGGTTGCACCCTCTGGTGAAGGGGCAGTGCGCTGTATGGAAATGGCGCTCAAGGATATTGACACGCCAATCGATTATTTAAACGCGCATGGTACCAGTACACCCGCCGGTGATGTCACCGAGCTGCGCGCTATCGCGCAGGCGTTTGGCGACAATGCCCCCAAAGTCAGCTCGACCAAGTCTCTGTCTGGTCATTCACTGGGTGCAGCCGGGGTGCAGGAAGCTATCTATTGTTTATTAATGCAACAGGAACGCTTTATCGCGGCATCTGCCAATATCAAAACTCTGGATCCGGAAGCGGGTGATATTTCCATTGTCACAGAGAGGATAGATAATGCTGATATCGACACAGTGATGTCGAACAGCTTTGGCTTTGGTGGTACAAATGCGTCACTGGTGATGCGACGCTACGAGAGGTAGTGCTCGTCCGGCAACAAACGTTGTTGCTGAATGTTTACCTGACGCGGGGCGCAATCAAGTGCGGGTTTTCTAGCTTCTCAGCGTTTATACCTGCTTATAGCGAAAACAATTGGTTTGGTGATCGTTGACCATTCCAATCCCCTGCATGTAGGCGTAGCAGATCGTGCTGCCAATAAACTTAAAACCGCGTTTCTTTAGATCTTTGCTCAATTGGTCACTGAGAGCGGTTTTTGAGGGAACGTCTTTCATTGAGCGGTTCTTGTTAACAATGGGTTTGCCGTCGACGAAACCCCACAAATAGCTCGAAAAATCCCCAAACTCTGACTGTACCTCGATGAAAGCCCGGGCGTTTGTTCGAACAGAAAATACCTTTAACCGGTTTCTGATAATTCCAGGGTCCAGTAAAATTTTCTCGAGTTTCGCATCGGTGAATTTCGCCAGTTTGTTTACATCGAAATTCGCAAAAACCTTTTTGTAATGTGCTCTTTTCTTTAAAACAACATGCCAGCTCACACCGGCTTGTGCGCCTTCCAGTATCAGAAACTCGAACAGTGTTGTATCGTCGTAAACGGGCACTCCCCATTCGGTGTCGTGATAGTCTCGATCGAGGTCATTGCTTTCGCACCAACTGCATCGTTTTAATTGTTTTTTCATCCTGCTTACCGGGCACTAGTGAATGTGGTCTGGCCTGGTTTTCTCCTGCACTAAAACCCAGGGTGCTGTAACCACGCACCAGAAATCCGGATTGCGATCGGTCCAGTCCTTTGCGTCGTCGTCAGATGCTCTTGCGACAGTGCCTGCATTGAGCATGGATTGCATTTCAGCAGTATTATCTGAGGCGATATGGTGAGCGACGTCAATCAGGTCGATATCGGTATCCACCTTAATTACTACGCCACGTGCAAAGTGTCTGATGAGCTCAGCCCAGCTGATCGCACCCGTTTCCTGGTTGAGAGTTTCCTTTAAATCAGACATAAAATGTTGTCCTGTAGTTCGAATAGCGGGGCTGACATGCCTGTAGCAGGAGTTTAAACACAACGGGATCTTGCTGTTTTCCGAGCGTGGCAGCAATACTGTTCCCCCGGATGCTCTATCTGGCGTTAGAAGAACGTAATCCCACATTTTTTTTAGTCAAAAAGTCGATAGCCGCCTGCAACTGTTTGTCCTCGGCTGTAATCAGTCGTTCTGCTTTTGCGCTGTCCGAATCTTTATATTCTTTTCGTACCTGCGCTTCGCGCAGCTGCCGTTGATATTGTCTCGCCTCATCGCTGATGTTCAGTGAGCCGCTCTCCCGGAACATAAAATCCGCGTCGGTTTCAATATAGTAGTCTGGCACAATCCCGTTGCCATGTATCAGTCCAACCGACGGGGTTCCGAACATGGCAATGGTGGTTCTTAAAGCACCGCCTATTGGCTCGGCGAGTTTGAAGACTCGTTGCACCAGCCCTTTGCCGAACGTCGGGCTACCAATTATAAGTGCACGTTTATAACCCTGTAGCGCACCAGCCACAATTTCTGCTGATGATTTACTTTCACCATTAACTAATACCGTAAGCGGCAGGTCTGTGATGTGGGGGCCATGACGCGGTAGTTGTCTGGTATCGCCTGATTTGTACCGTTCGCAATAAACGTGAGGTTCCTTACTAAACATAGAGACTACTGCGCGCGCAGCCCGGGTTGACCCCCCCGGGTTATCGCGCAGATCCAGTACTAGAGAGGATATGCCCTGTGCAATCAACGCTTTTAACAAACGCTCGACGCGTGTGTGCGTATTTCCGCCAAAGCGGCTGATTTTAAGGTAGCCGACGTTGTTGGCAAGCAATTCGGATCGGGCATAGTGCAGATCAACTGCTCGTCGCGTACTGATTATCGTGTGTTGTTGTTTGTCCCGACGCACGGACAACCGGAAAGTAGAGTCCGGTGACCCTTTCAATCGTTGCGTAACCTTCGAGGTTGTATATCCCTTCAGGTCAGTGTCGTCGATCGCAATCAATCTGTCTCCAGGCTTGATATTGCTGTGCTCGAGCGGTCCACCGAGCAATGGCCCGATAACCAGTGGATAATCGTCTGTCACCGAGCGGAATTTTACGCCGACACCAACATAGCTGCCTGAACGCCTCTCTCCGTAGGCTTTTAACTGACTGGGGGAAATGTAGTTCGCGTACTGGTCATCGTACTTATCAATGGTCTCCGATAACAATTCGCGCATGATGGTGATCTCTCGCGAAGTGTCGGATATCGAGCTGGTCGGGTAATGCGTGGAATTGAGACGATGTTGTAATTCAGTTAACACATCATCCGTTGATGCGGGTGGAGAGTTAATGAATATTTCCAGTTGAGTTTGTTCTATCAGATCAAGCGCGCGTTCGAACTCGCTGGTAGATATCTCTGTGTTTGCCGCGCTGTAGCCAACAGGTGCCAGGTAGAAAAAAATACAGGTTGTTAATGTTCGTAAAGTCTGGCTGGTAATTGTCCGGTGTAACAACCTATGAAACGCAGGGCATTTAATCACGTTGACGGTAGCTGTGTTTTGGAGATTTGCATTCAGGTATCGCCGACCTCAGGTTCTGCAGCGCACTGGGCGGTAGAGCAGTACGACTATAAGTGAAGCAGCCGTGGTTTGTCAGTTCGCACCACTTTATAGCTCGCTGCTTCAAGTAGATCTTTTTGCTGGAGATCATCAACTTTACGACTTAAGGCGAGTCCCATATTGTCAAGCAGTGCAGCTGTTTGAAATTGGTGATCATCTATGTGTTGTCCGAAGGTGCTGTCTCTCGGCACCAGGATGGGGCGTTTGCCCATTCTGAGTGATGTCAGCGCCGTACCGGTACCAGCGTGGGCAATGACCACGTCGGCTTCGCGCATGGCCTGCTCTATTTCACGTGCAGGCACCACCTCTTTGCCATCAATATTCAGGCCGGTAACGTCAGTTGATCCGGTTTGCCAAAGAACTTCGTCGGCATCTATAAGGTACCTGGCCAGCTTCACAAAAAACTCTCTGAAACTATAGTCTTCCATGGTACCGACTGATACTACAGCGCGACGTATTTTCTCTGGTGGTTCTTGCAGCCTTTCAGAGCTGAACCCTTCGAAAACCGAACCCAGATAGGTCCACTGTTCGTCGGCCCAGGTTTCATGCTGATTATAAAGCTTTATCCCCGGAACACGGCACAGGGCTTTGCCAGTTACTGACGGGCCCTCGACACGCGTTGCGGATTCAATATAGTGAGTGGGAATGCCGCGTACCGAGCTGTACGGTAAATAGGCCAGTGCAATGGCGGAACCGGTGCTGATTACTGTATCGACCTTGTACTTTCTAATTAAACGAAAGGCAGACGGAACATTCTTCAGCACTGAGCCAAAGCCACGCGGTCGTATGTAGGGCACGTACTCTACCTGCTGATCCTGCAGCATTGAACGAGTTTGCGGTGAGTCAAACGTTACCCACACGCAATCAGCGGAAGTCCCTTGAATACGCGGCCACAGCTCCGCGAGCTGCGTAAAATGCCCGCCACTTGATGCTACCAGCATGGTTGTCATTGGCTGACTATACGCGTGTGCATGTAGGTGCGTAGCGTTTGCTACAGCGGAAGCACTGCAAAAAGGCAGAGATTTTCAAACGTTGCTCTTCATTATTATGTGATTACGTGCGTAATTGCATCTCTTGATTCGTAGAGTCTGCGCGTGAGGTAATAAATGATTGCCTCGAGCCAGTAAATTGACAAACAAATAAACTGGAATAGCTCTGGAGGTTATCTATTCACTATATCCACAATTGCATAGTATCTAACAAATCCGTTGCTATCACACGAATGTTTACCGACATGAAATCGCCAAGGATCCATTTCGTTTAAACACCGGTGGCTTCGCTGTTCTCCCAACGTCGTTAGCTCGCCGTTCTCAATGCAAACAGGCAACCGGCCTCAATGCAAATAGCGAGCAAGCTTACCAATGCGCCTTAACTCCTCTATTGTCCGCAAATTTGCGCTGAAGCTACGTAAAATATTGATAAACAGTGTAACCCTGCTCACAACAGTCTTTCATACTGACTCTAATGTGTCAGCCAAATCGTTTGTATCCAGGCCAAAAGCCGAAGCGGTTTGCATCAATTGCTCGATTGTCGCGTCATCTACTTCTATGCCGTTTTTACGCCGATCCACCTCGCGCCGTTCTTCAGGTTCCCCTGGCATTAGCACTTCACTCGTACCATCAGCAGGCTTGCCACCTTTAATAGATTGATAAAATTCCATCACTCGCGCTTCGATATCGCTGGTGTTATCGAATCCTGCCGGGTTGATGACGATAGACAACATATTGTTAAACACCCCTCTGGGTATATTGTTGCCGGTTGCCACAGTTTCCTTACCGGCAAGAGCGCCAGCAAGCAATTCCACAAAAATGCCTAACCCGGATCCCTTGTGTGCGCCGAACGCGGTAAGCGCACCTTCACGGCGCGACCATATAGGCTCGGGATCGTTGGTGGAATGCCCTTCTTCATCGATAACCCAGCCGGTTGGAATCTTCTCTCCACGATTGTAAGCGACTCGAACTTTACCCATTGCGACTGTGCTTGTTGCCATGTCCAGCATTGGTTTTGCCTTGCCATTAACAGGGAAACCCATACTGACGGGGTTGGTTGAAAACCCTGGCTGGCAACTTCCAAAATGAGCCACCAGTGGCGGGTGTCCCCACACATTGACAAAGTGAAGGGATACGAATCCCTTCGACGCGCAGTACTCGGAATAGTTGCCTGCTCGCGAAATATGTCCGGAGTTACGCAAGCCCAGTACGGCAACATTGTGATGACTGGCGACGTCGATAGCATGGTCCAGAGCGAGTAATGCCATTCGATGTCCAAAGCCTCTTTTAGCATCGACAATACAGATCGCGCCTGCAACTGGAAGGAAATCAGGCGTCTGATTTGCAATCAGGTTACCGTCTTCCAACTGCTGACCGTACATTGGCAACATACCAATGCCATGTGAGTCATGACCACTGAGATTGGCGCGGATCAAATGATCTGCAACCGTTAGAGATTCGTTGTCATTGCAGCCAAATCCATTCAGTATTTTTATTGCAGTGGATTGTAAACTTTCTGCAGAGTAATACATGTAAAGCTCCTGGCGAAAACAGCTCTGTTGTATTAGAACTATCGACATAGTGTAACCTTAAAACAGGCGGGAAACTGCTGGTGGCCGGGATCGCTTAAGTTACGGTTGTCTTCTGTGCAATGGAGTAGTGGATCATCATTTGTTAAAATTGGTCGTTCCCTGGTGGAAACGAGCAGTGGACGCAGTCAGGAACAATCGGTGATAGCCGTTCACCCGTTCAAGGATTGAGCATAATTACGGCTACGCACGCGGAAGCGAATGTGAAGAGAGTGCCCCACCTCCTGCGTACAGATGTTTTTTGATGTTTTACCTTTGCCACTGGTTTGATGTTTTACCTTTGACACCAGAAAGTTGAGTTCAACATGATCTTTAATATACGAGGTGGTGTGTCGTTACATGAATACGTTGCTCAGTTGAGTTTTTCAGTTGAATGAAGTCTCCGTAACGGTGCCTGAATATTGTTGCCGGCTGAACTCGGCTGTCAATTTATGAGTCAGATGGTGTGTCTTTTCGGCAACCTTGGTTTACATGCAACTCAGCGTGGGGCATGTTGGTGCTTGAGGTGAAGCCGTGATGACGGGTGATTGCAGGCAGGTGAGTAATCTTGACCAGTCCGTCATTTTTGAACTTGCTGAGTCACCAGTAATATCACAAGCGCAAATTTTTTATCGGGCCTACGCAGCCAATGAGCAACCTATCTGCAACTTCACAGACAACCGAAGCGGGGTGTGTCAGTTCAATGCCTGATCATCAGGAAATCAGCGTCCTTGACGTCCGGTTTCTAAACATATCGATGGATCAGGCTCTCGCCTTGCTGGAAAACACTATTCTCAGTGGTCGCAAGGAGGCAGTGTCATTCATCAATGCAGATTGTCTGAACATCAGTGTTCGCGACAGTGAGTACAGGGAACTGCTAAACAGTCAGAATATTGTGCTGCCCGATGGCGCGGGTATAAGCATAGCGTGTCGTCTCGTGGGCGAGAGAATGGTTGCAAATCTTAACGGTACGGATTTGTTGCCACCGCTATGTGAGTTGTCGAAAACAAAGGGCTATAAAATATTTTTGCTGGGTGCGGCTGAAGGTGTCGGTCAACGCATGAAGGCTAATCTCGAATCGACCTACCCCGGACTCGAGATTGTCGGCGAGCAGCACGGTTATTTTAACCACGAGACAGACACTGACAAAGTTATAGAGAGAATCAACGCGCTCGAATGCAACATTGTGCTCGTGGCTTTTGGTGCTCCACGACAGGAGAAGTGGATCCGTCAATACATCGATAAGATCGATACGAATTTGTTGCTGGGTGTTGGCGGGCTGTTCGATTTTTACTCGGGTGACAAAAAACGCGCTCCATTGTGGATGCGTAACACCGGCCTGGAGTGGGTGTACAGACTCTACCTTGAACCCGGTCGCTTGTGGCGGCGCTACATCATCGGTAACCCGCTGTTTCTTTTTCGCATGGTACGCTGGGTACGAAAGCAAAAGCGGTAAGCGCCGATGGGCAGCCAGTGATACCAGGGTTAGTTGGTTCCACGATTAATCTCTTCGAGCTTTGATTTCACTGCAGTTTTCACCGCTAATCTCACTGCTGATCTCACCGCTGATCTCACCGCGGTGCACCCATCGCGATAGCTCTTTCCCTCGAGGCCTCAAGCGATATCGGATCATTGGCGGGGGCCAGTGGCACAGGATCGCGATTGCCTGATTCCGGCCATCCGGAAATGTGTTGATGCACGACTGCCGCTAATGACTGCACATGTGCTGCGCTATCATTAAGCGCTTCTATATAATGGAATTTCTCACCACCTGCGTGCATAAAAATCTCGCGGTTTTCGACATTTATCTCTTCGATCGTCTCCAGGCAATCAGCTGAAAAACCCGGGCAGATCACATCAATATGTTTAATACCTTCTGACGGCAGCTTTTCCATCGTTTTGTCGCAGTAAGGCTGCAACCATGGTTCACGTCCAAAGCGAGACTGGAAGACAACCTGATATGCCGATGAATCGAGTTTAAGCCTTTCGGCCAGTAGTCTCGCGGTCGCCTGACACTGACAGAAGTACGGATCGCCTGAAGTTCGATAGCGCTGCGGGATACCGTGAAAAGACATTACCAGTTGTTGCGGTTTGCCATTTTTCTGCCAGCTATCCTTTACCGATTCTGCTAACGCCTGAATGTAGTCCGGATGGTCAAAATACTGGTTGATAAAGCGCGTCTCCGGTATCCATCGAATCTTTGACAATTGGCGTGTTACCTCATCAAAGACCGATGCCACTGTTGACCCTGAGTACTGTGGGTACAACGGTAAAACCAACATACGCCGTATACCTGACTCTCGGAACTGCGCCAGCGTATCTTCGATGGATGGGTTGCCATAGCGCATAGCCAGTGCCACCTTTGGTTCAGGTAAGGTCTTTTCAAGGTGACTGCGCAACCGATCAGCTTGCTTCAATCCGATTGAAAGCAAGGGTGAACCGGATTCCGGGTCCCAAACCGTTTTATAGGCCTCAGCGGTGCGTGATGGCCTTAATCGCAATATCACGCCATGTAGTATCAGCCACCACAACACTCTGGGTACTTCGACGACTCTGGGGTCGCTCAAAAACTGGTTGAGGTAACGTCTGACAGAGGGTGTACTGGTGTCGTCGGGGGTGCCGAGATTTACCAACAATATCCCTAAACGTGAGGCAGAGCCATGTTGATAGTTCGGTTCACCGATGTATGCCATGCTGACGAAATCCTGTGGGTTAAACTGTTGAAGGGCAGAAATTGAGCGGTTTAGTGGGTCAGATCGTGTGAGACACGCAGGTGACATTCGTAAACGAGCAATTATAAGCATTCAGTCACTGCACCGGGCACAATTGCAGAGTTTTTAATCGGGTGATCGACCGAGCGCTGTGTAGATACGTTTTCTGTTTGAATATAGTTTTCCTGTTACATATTTAGATCATGAATTGCATTTTCTAAACAGTAGTTATGCACATGGGCTGGTGGCAGTCAACTGTTTGTTGGTCATTCTCGCTATTAATGTTTGTTATACAGGTATGGTAGATAACACATTGTTTATATTGATAATAAATTTCATATGTGACTTGGCAGAGAAATGAGCCGCGTGAAAATGCTATCGCCTGTTATCACATGCCAAATTGTTTTCCACAGAGTTATCCACAGGTTGGGCAGGACGGTTTGTGGCTGAACAACCGGCGCCAGACAGCGTTTTAAAAGTGGCTGTTGCAGTTCCACTGTCACAAGTATTCGATTACTTGCCGACTGGCGATATCGATGCGTACCAGGTTGGCGCCCGGGTCCTTGTGTCCTTTGCCAGGCGCACAGTGGTAGGTGTTGTGGTGGGTTTCGGGCAACCATCAATTGAGCTGAGTAAGGTCAAATCCGTCGAACAATTGCTGGATACGGTACCGCCAGTGCCAGCGGACATTGTGAGTTTGATTCAGTGGGCGGCGGCGTACTATCACCATCCACTTGGAGAGGCCTGGGCAACCGCATTGCCGGTTGCATTGCGCAGAGCCAGTTTCAAAACACCGAAGGAACCTGTCGTCTACAGACCCACCGAAGCTGGTGCGGGAGATTGTTCGGCCATTCTCAAGAGAGCACCGGCGCAGGCGCGGTTACTGGCGTTTTTAAACCAGAGCCCGCTGCCCAGGTCTGCCGCGGAATGTCGTCTGCACGATGCGGGGTGGTCAGCGCCGATGAAGCAGCTTATTGCCAGGGAACTGGTCAGTACAGCTAAACCGGGATTATCCGGTGAGCCGGCTTTCGAACGGGTGAGGTGCGCGCCAGAGTTAAACCTGCAGCAGGCCAGTGCCGCAAGGGCGATTAAAGAAAACCTGCATCACTATTACGCGCAGTTGCTTTATGGAGTAACGGGCAGCGGTAAAACAGAAGTCTACATCGACGCTGCCAGGCCAGTCGTTGAGGCCGGTAAACAAGTGTTGATACTTTTGCCGGAGATTGGCTTGACACCGCAATTACTCAGTCGCATCCAAAGTGCACTGATATGTCGGGTAGAGCTAAGTCATTCCGGCTTAAGTGACTCTGAACGATTGCTTGCGTGGCAGGCTGCTCGCAGTGGTGAGGCCAGGGTTTTAATAGGTACGCGCTCAGCTGTTTTTACACCGATGCCAAAGCTCGGCTTGATCGTGGTTGACGAAGAGCACGATGGATCATTAAAGCAACAGGATGGATTTCGCTATCACGCCAGAGATCTCGCGCTTGTCAGAGCCAGAGCAGCCAACATTCCGATTGTGCTGGCATCGGCAACACCCTCTCTGGAGTCCCTTCACAACGCCGCCAAAGGTCAGTTGGATTTACATAAACTGGACAACCGTGCAGGTGCTGCAACCCGCCCCGGCTTGTCCCTTCTCGACAGCCGATCTGCGCAGACAGAACACGGTGTGTCTGCTGAACTATTACACAGTATGGGTGAAGTGCTGGCGCGTGGCGAACAGGTGATTATATTTATTAACCGACGAGGTTTCGCGCCAGTATTGATGTGCGAAGCATGCAATGCGATTAGCGATTGCAATCACTGTGATGCACATATGACCATTCATGCTCGATCGCGCAGTCTGAGATGCCACCATTGTGGCGCCAGTCGCTCGATTCCGCAGTCCTGTATGCACTGTGAATCCGGCAAGCTTCTGCATGTGGGTGTTGGCACGGAGCGGGTAGACGAATATCTGTCCGACAAATTTCCCGACTACAAGGTGTTGCGTATAGATAGAGACACAACCAGCCGCAAAGGGGAACTGCAGCGCCACCTGGCAATGGCGGCCGCAGGTGAGGCTCAAATACTGGTGGGTACGCAAATGCTTGCAAAGGGCCATGACTTTCCCAACGTCACGCTGGTTGGAATTCTTGACGCAGATCAGGGCTTGTTCAGTGCTGACTTTCGCTCCATTGAACAAATGGGCCAGCTGATAGTGCAAGTCGCGGGTCGCGCAGGTCGAGCTGAAAAGCCCGGTCGTGTCATCGTTCAATCCCGTAGTCCGGATCATCCGCTGTTGCAAAACCTGTTGCAGCAAGGCTACCGATCTTTTACTGATCACCTTCTAGATGAACGAAAAGAGGCACGCTGGCCGCCTTATGTTCATATAGCTTTGTTACGATCAGACTCTGCTATGCCCGGTGAGGCACGAGCTTTTTTGCAGCAGGTAGGAGATTGGCTCTCTGCGTCAATCAAGAAGCGCGCTGCACAGATCAATATTATGGGCCCGGCGGATGCGCCAATGGAACGTCTTGGCGGCCGCCACAGAGCGCAGCTTTTATTAAGTTCGGAGAATCGCGGGCCCCTCCATCAGCTATTGGCTACCTTGAGACCCGCGCTGGAGAAAAATCCTGCGGCAAGAAAGGTACGTTGGTCACTTGATGTAGATCCACATGATATGCTTTAGCGTCCTGACAAAAGTCACCAGATGTAGTGGATAGATTGAAAATCTATGCTATAGCATTGAGGTAGTGCGGGTAATTTGATGCATCTTTGACTTCCGTTACAACTCTTCAGGCGTTAGAATAGGAACCTGACGTAAGATACTGACAATAAATTGAAAAAAATGTTTATTTTGCGTTACTCGCAATGTTTAAATCTAACTTAAATCAAGCCTTTTTACGGGTTGTGCTGCGCTCCCGCGTACGCTGTAAGGGTGTTGAGCATTGGACAGTATTGTGAAACCAGGACAGGGAACCGAGCAGTATGGAATCAGGTGTAAAAAATTGCTGTTAATACAACGTTGCCCGCCAGGTGCCCGGTATGAATACTGCGCGCAACAGGTAGTAATTGATCCCTCTTTGTGCGCGTTTGGTGAACTGTGCCGGTAGAGCTGCAGCAACCAGCGAAGCGAAATAGGCGACTGGAAATGAATAAATCGATCTCGCGAAAAACCAATAAATTGCTCTCTGGCCAATCATCCCGGACCGGCCCATTGTCACGTCTGTACAGGCAGTACGGGCTGGGGCAAGGCTGGATGCTAATGACGATAGGCGTCATGGTTGGTTTTATATTGGGATTCATCCTGTTTCTGTCTCGATTGCCCGAGGAACGTTACACCCTGGTCGAAACCGAGCGCGCAATAGAGGAATACAAGACTACAGAGGCTTCGCAATTTGCGTTTTACGACAAACTGTCTGACGTTGACAATGCCGTACCTAATGTCAATGTAAATGATATACAGGAGCTTGAGCGTTCTCGCAGTGAAGGCAAATACGGCGCGGAAAGCGATGAACGCGCTGGCGCCGTAGAAATCGCCGAACAGCTCAACGTGATAGATGGAGTGGCAGACGGCGTAAAGCCACTGTCGGTGCCAGCGGGTTCCGCAGTCCAGATCGTAGCGAAAAACAGTGAGCCGGTCCCGCAGCGACCATCGAGCAAGGCAAAAACGGTCAGGGAACCGACCGTTATAAAAAAGATACATAATAAGCCATCCACCTCTTTCTACCTGCAAGCCGGGGCGTTCACTAAAAGCGGTGATGCGCAGCGCATGAAAGAACGACTTACGCAATCCGGTATGGATGCGTTTGTGCGAACGGTCGATATTGATGGACAGGCATGGCACCGGGTTAGAATCGGTCCGTTCTATGATTCCGATGCGCTTCATACTGCGCAAACAAAGCTCGGACGTAATGGTATAAGCTACCTGGTAATCAAAGTTCAAAGCTAGGATTACGGCCCTGCGTGCGGTGCGCCGTCGCGCAACGTATCAACAGCTTGAATCTGCACGATAGATAACAATCTCCACCCTCATTCCCGGACAGCCTCTCGGGAAAAATTCATGGTCCTGCGCACATGACTGAAGCCTGAATACGGTATCGAATGTCTGGTATTGCAGCCTCGACCATACACAGTGACATCGACAAGTGCATGCGGTCCGAACAGCATGCCCTGCGTAGACGTTTACGCAATATCGGCAAAAAGTCGTCTGATAAATCTGCCGCCGACCTTGAAGCTCTGCGGCTGGATATCGCAGCTGCAATTGATCGGTATCAGCAGCGCGTGGCGGCTGTGCCAGCACCGGACTATCCGGAGCAATTACCTGTCGTACAGCACCGTGAAGAAATAATAGAGGCGATAAAAAATAACCCGGTAACTATTATTTGTGGTGAGACAGGTTCCGGTAAAACCACCCAGATTCCAAAAATGTGTCTGCAGGCGGGCCTTGGTATCAACGGGATGATAGGCCATACGCAGCCAAGGAGGATCGCTGCAAGAAGTGTCTCTGATCGAATTGCATCCGAGTTAAAAACACAGTTGGGTGCAGCAGTTGGATACAAGGTTCGCTTTAGCGACAAGCTGTCAAAACAAACTTATATAAAGCTGATGACTGATGGAATTCTGCTGGCAGAAATTCACTCGGATCCATGGCTCAATCAATATGACACCATTATTGTTGATGAGGCACACGAGCGCTCACTGAACATCGATTTCATCCTTGGTTACCTCAAGCGTTTATTGAGCAAGCGACGAGATCTGAAAGTTATTATCACTTCAGCCACCATTGACCCCGATACTTTTTCACGCCACTTTAATGATGCGCCTATCGTGCTGGCGGAGGGCAGAAGCTATCCGGTCGAAGTGCGTTATCGTCCATGGGACGAAGACGAAAGTGACGATAGAGATCAACCGCAGGCAATCCTCGATGCCTGCGAAGAACTGGCGTCAATTGGCAGTGGCGACACACTGGTGTTTCTGCCCGGAGAGCGTGATATTCGTGAAACTGCAGATTACCTGGCACGCAAGACAGGAAACAGTCGGCTGCTTCGCGGTGTTGAAATTCTGCCCATGCTTGCAAGGTTATCTGCGTCGGAGCAGGCAAAAATCTTTGCACCGCATGGCAACCGTCGCATCGTGTTGGCCACTAATGTGGCCGAAACCTCGCTGACGGTACCGGGTATTCGCTATGTTGTTGACAGTGGCTATGCTCGAATGTCCCGTTACAGTGTTCGCAGCAAGGTACAAAGGCTACCAATTGAGAAAGTGTCGCAAGCGTCTGCCAATCAGCGAAAGGGACGTTGCGGGCGAGAAGCTCCGGGTGTGTGTATCCGTCTGTACTCTGAAGAGGATTTCATGCAGCGTCCGGAATTCACTCAACCCGAGATACTGCGAACCAATCTGGCGTCTGTGATCTTGCAAATGGAAGTGTCACGCCTGGGTCAGGTCGAGGACTTTCCTTTTGTTGAATCTCCGGACTCGCGCCTCATCAATGATGGCTACAGGCTGTTAGTAGAATTGGGTGCGGTTGATACACGTAACCGGCTGACCAAACTGGGCCGCACGATAGCAAGGTTACCTATCGACCCGCGTTTAGCCCGTATCGTTCTGGAAGCGAAGCAGGAGGGCTGTGTCAATGAAATACTGAGTATTGTTAGTGCGTTATCAATTCAGGATCCGCGTGAGCGCCCAATGGCTAAGCAAGCGGCTGCAGATGAGCTGCATGGTGAATTTAACCACGAGAAGTCAGATTTTCTTGCCATTGTGAATATGTGGGAGTTCTGTCAGGTACAAAGTGAACGTCTGTCAGGTAACCAGTTTCGAAAAATGTGCAAGCAGCGATTTCTATCCTATATGCGTGTGCGTGAATGGCGTGACATCAGGCGACAATTACAACAAATAGTCAAAGAGCTTGGTGGTGTCGAAAACACAACAGAAGCCAGCTATGACAAGGTGCACAGAGCTTTGCTTACCGGCTTGCTCGGCAATGTCGCTATCAAGGAAGATCGAAATAACTATAACGGCACTCGTGGCCGCAAGGTGATGCTGTTTCCCGGATCCGGTGTATTTGGCAAAGGTGCCAAGTGGATAATGGCCGCTGAAGTTAGCGAAACTACGCGTCTGTATGCTCGTGGCGTTGCCGGCATTGAACCCGAGTGGATAGAAGCGGCAAGTCAGCACCTGCTCAAGCACAGCTATTCCGGTGCCAGCTGGCAACGTAAAAGAGCACAAGTTGGTGCTTATAGAAAATCAACGCTGTACGGATTGGTGATCGTTGAAAAAAAGCGGGTAAACTATGGACCGATTGATCCGAATGAGTCTCGAGAAATATTTATTCGAGACGGTCTGGTGGACGGAAACTACAACACCAGATCTGCGTTCTACCATCATAATCTAAAGCTTATCGATGAGGTGTTGACGCTCGAGGAAAAAAGTCGACGCCGCGATATATTGGTGGACCCCGAGGAGCTATACCAGTTCTATGACTCGGTGGTTCCCGAGGGCATATACTCCGGGCCGTTGTTTGAGCGATGGCGCGAGAAGTTCGAGGCGGAGCATCCTCGAGGTCTGTGGTTTACAAAGGAGCTGCTATTACAAGACGACGAGCCGGGGGTTAGTAAAACAGACTACCCTGATCAGATAGAGATGGGTGGGGTTGTTCTGCCATTGAAATATCATTTCAATCCAGGTGCAGCAACCGATGGTGTCACTCTGTCGGTGCCGGTCAGTTTGCTCAATCGAATTAAGCCCGCCCAATGCGAATGGCTGGTGCCGGGTATGCTGGTTGAAAAAATAACCGCGATGATCAAATCTTTACCAAAAACAATGCGTAAAAATTATGTGCCGGCCCCTGATTATGCGCAGCGTGTTTTAACCGTGCTTGACCCTCATCGCGAGCTCTCCTTATCCGAAGCGTTAACCCGGAGTCTCAGCCAGTTGAACCAGTCCGGATTAACCGTTCAAGACTGGCAGCTCGACCAATTGCCTGTTCATCTGCAAATGCGCTTCGAGATCCTCGACTCGCAAGGCAAGTGCGTCGAGGAAGGCCGCGATATCGTGTTACTGCAGAAAAAGTATCAAACAGAAATCGAAGAGCAACTTGCCGGTGATACTGAAAATAGTTTTGAACGCGCCGATCTCAAGGACTGGAACTTTGGTGACCTGCCGGAATTTGTCGACTTGCAGACCCAGGGTGTAACTATGAAAGGGTATCCGGCTTTGGTAAAGGAGGATCAAATCGTGTCGCTGCGACTTTTTGCAACACCCGAAGCGGCCGCTCGGGAGATGCCAACGGGTCTGCGAGTGCTCTATAAAAGAGTGCTGCAAAAAGACATAAAATACTTAATCAGAAACCTCCCTGGCATTGATGTGTTGTGTCTGCGATTTGCAGTCTTTGGCAAGAGTGAAATCCTGAAGCAGGATATAGTCGACGCATCGATCGATACGACCTTCAACTGCAACGAATTTCTACCTCGCACGCGTGAAGAGTTTTATAGCAACATACAGGAATATTCTGGCAATTTGGTAGATACCGCAAATCGTATCTGTGCCTTGCTGGGCAAAACGCTGGAGTCTCACCGACAGGTTGCGAAACGCATGAGTGGGTCGGTTTCTCTAAGCTGGGTTGAGCCGATGGCAGATATCAAGGATCAAATAACACACCTGATATATCCGGGTTTCGTAGCCAGTACACCTGCAGTTCGCCTGGCAAGACTACCGATCTATTTCTCCGCTATAGATAAACGACTTGACAGCCTGGATCGTGAACCCGATCGGGACAGACGGCGACGGGCCGAGCTGTTGCCAGTGTGGGAACAAACAAAAGCGGTGTCCATAGAGGTAGAACATCCGGCTAAGAAGGCAACGGACATCCGATGGTTGTTTGAAGAGCTCAGGGTGTCCGTTTTTGCCCAGGAGCTGGGTGTTGCGGATAAGATATCCGTGCCGAGAATAGAGTCTTTACTCGGCAATCTGAAAAAAGCTGAATAAACTGTTACGGACTAGTGGTCCTCGATGGATCGGCTATGGGTTGATCATGGAAACATGGTACGCAATACGTTTGTCCAGTAGCACATCCAGGGCTTCCTCAGCATGTGGTAAAAGGTCAACCTCGCCGCGCGCAACCCACCTGACTTCTGATATTTCCACGTTGTCCGGTGTGACAGAGGGTGTGGGATCAACAGTACCGCTAAAAATAACCTGGATCGTGTTGCACAGAGGCTGAAAAATCACTGAGCGTTGGTCAAGAGTTGATATCTTTATACCGGTTTCTTCGAACAACTCTCTCACAGCGGCGGCATCCGGGCTTTCGTTTTTATCGACATGCCCGCTCGGAATGTCCCAGCCCGGGTGGTATACCGGCTTAACAACGAGGAAGTGCCCGTCGGGGTTGGTTAAGTATACTTTTGCAGCAACCGTGTGTGTTGGAAACAATACCCGAACAATTGCCCTTTTTAAGGGCTTGGGCAGTAAACGGTAAATACTGATTAGCAGTGATTTCAAGTCGAATTAGCTCATTCACATTTTTAATATTGGATTAGCCTGCATTATTCATGAGGATTCGTCACTCAGCGGAAATAACGCTAAGCAGGTCGCTTGATCGAGTAAGAAACGTGGCCTGCCACGTGCCGAGCTTGATCATGCGAGATGTGACGCGATATTTTCGACTGATGACGGATAGACACACTGCAATTTTAATAACAGTTTTGCAATTCAAGTTTAGGCCAACGTATACAGACATTTTCCTTTATTAACTTGTCGCCTCGTGAATAATGCAGGTCAGGCATCAAGCGATTTCATCCATTTGAGTCCATCTTCGGTTCGCTGCTGCGGGTTGTATTCACAACCGATGACAAGGTCACTTAGGCCAATCTCACTAATTACCTTGAATATATCCTGATAGGGCAGATCGCCGACATCTGGCTCGTGTCGGTCAGGAGTTCCAGCAATTTGGAAGTGTGCAATAGAATTACGGCACTTGTGCAGCCAACTGGTTACCTCACCATATATGCGGTGGCAATGAAAAATATCGAATTGCAACCTGATATTGGGCTCCCCTAGTTCGTCAATGATGTCGAGGGCCATTTGAAAATCATTGAGGAAATAATTTGGCATGTTGATCGGATTGATCGGTTCAATTAACAAATCTACATTTTCGACGGCACATAGATCTGCGGCCGCCTTGAGATTGTTAAGATAGTTGTCGCGGTACTGGGTTGCTTTAGAGGCGTCGAGTAACAGCCCGGCCATCGCGTGAATTCCAGGGCAGTTTAGAGTCTTTGCATATTCGAGCGCGGTGGCGATCCCGTCCAGGAATTCCTGTTGTCGGCCTGTTATCGCGGCGAGCCCTCTTTCGCCATTGTCCCAATCGCCCGGTGGTGTGTTAAATAACACCTGATCGAGATTGCAGCGTAACAATCGATCGGCAATTTCATCTGCTGCGTATGCATATGGAAACAGATATTCAACCGCAGTAAAGCCCGCAGCATGAGCGCGGTCAAAGCGGTCCATGAACTCAACGTCGTTGAACATGGTGGTCAGGTTTGCGGCAAAAGTGGGCATTCCAGGTCCGTAGTTTACAAAACGTTTGGTGTTGGCCTAAAACTGTCAGGCGCTGCGATGCTTATGTTAGTTCGTCGATCTGCTGTTTAGTCAGCATGCGTGGATTGTGGCCACGAGTCAGCAGGTGAAGCTTTGATGTTTCTTCCAGCTCCTCCGTAGCGTAGACCGCGGCTTCCAGAGTTTTACCTGCTATAACCGGGCCGTGATTGGCCAACAAGACTGATGTGTACTTGCCTGCCAGGCCACGGATTGCATCACCTACAAGAGGATCGCCGGGTCGATGATAGGGAATAAGTGCAGTGCGGCCCACCCGCATTATATAGTAGGCGGTCAACGGTGGCAGTGCGTCTTCCGGGTTGGTGTCGGGCAGCATAGATACGGCAACCGAGTGTGTTGAATGCAAATGGACGATAGCGCCGCAGTTCTCCACCGTGTCGTACATAGCCCGGTGCAATGGCACTTCCTTGGTAGGCGCGTCGCCGTCAATATGCTGGCCGTGCTGATCCAGCTTGCAGATTTTGTCCGGATCGAGGTTACCGAGCGAGGCATTGGTTGGTGTGACCAGCCAGCCATCTGCTATCCGGACACTGATGTTGCCGCTGCTGCCCATCGTCAGACCACGATCGAATAGTGAAGCGCTGAATCTGCAAATCTCGTCGCGTAGTTTAGCCTCGTTCACTCACTTTCTCCTGCTGACTGGCTTGCTGATGTCAGTGCGTCGATCGCGTCGGAGAAGAAGGCTTCGCCACCGAAATTGCCAGACTTCAATGCCACGGCTAACGGGTGCTCACCGCGTGTACTCAAAGCGGGTACACCGGGATCAATCTCCGGCCCGATATCAAATGAATTAAGCTTCAGTGCGCTGATAACAGCGCCGGATGTCTCGCCGCCAGCGACTACCAGTCGTTCCACACCATGGTCAATCAGAGATACCGCCAGATCGCCGAAGAATGCTTCAATGCCGTCTGCAACGGTTGCAATACCATATGTTGATTGCAGTTTTTCTACCTCAGCCGGGTTTGCGGATGAGTAGATCAGTGGTTCCGATGCAATATCCAGCTGTTGCAACAGTTGTTCATGTGTCAGTGATCCGTCCAGAATAGATTCAACCTGTAGCGGTATTTTCGGACCTCTTTGGTAGTGTTCTATTTGCCTGCGTGTGGTGGCGGAACAACTGCCCGCCAGTACCGCCGCGTATCCCGCGCGTTGCTGGAAATCACTTTTGCTGTTGCCGATCAAACCCTGTTTGCGAAAATTTTCTGGTAGCCCCAGCGCGATGCCCGATCCTCCGGTGATCAGTTTTGCCTGCGCGCATGCTGCGCCAATGGAGCGCAAATCATCGTCGGTAATAGCATCGACGACGACCAGGTTATGACCCTCGGTAGCTGCTCGATCAAGTGCTTTGCCTATGTCCTGCGCACCGGCGGAGACAGTCGCCTGATCGATGTGACCGATAGTGCCGGTCGTTTGCTGGCCAAGCCATCTTCGCAAATCTGCATCAGTCATCGGATTGAGGGGGTGGTTTTCCAATCCGGATTCGTTGAGTAATTTGTCGAACACAAACAGGTGGCCCTGATAGATTGTGCGCCCGGTGGTTGGGAATGCCGGGCACACCACCACCGCACGTGTTTGCAGTTCGTTTAATAGTGCCTCTGCTACCGGGCCAATATTGCCTGCTGGTGTCGAGTCAAATGTAGAGCAGTATTTGAACAGGAACTGCCTGGCACCCTGCTGTTGCAACCAGCGCAGCGCATGCAGGGATTGCTCGACCGCGAGGCGGGGTTCAATAGAACGGCTTTTTAGCGCAATGATTGCAGCGTCACAATCACACTCGGAGCCGGCAACGGGTACGTCGATATACTGCGTTGTGCGCATTCCCTCGCGTGCAAGCGTGTTGGCCAGATCGCTGGCGCCGGTAAAATCGTCGGCAATACAGCCGAGCAACAATTGCTGTGTCATTGGAGCTGTGTCATTGGAATGGTTGTGACCTTCAGTTTAAAACCGGCAGTGCGAGCGCTGTTGCTATACTGTATCGAAAACAGGATTTGCACAGTGACGGAAAGGCAAACTGCTGAAAAGACGGTGCAGCAAAGCCCGTCGTTATTTTTGGTGTAACTGCGATTGGTGTAACTGCAGTCGGTTTAACTGCTCGAAAGTTATTCAACAGAGAAAAATACCTTGTGAAATTAATGAGTGTTCAAGACGCCATGTACCGCATGAATAATTCGCACTAAACAACGAATGGATCGTTACCCTGACATTCGTGATCTGCAGATACTCATCGCACTGTCACAGCGCAAACACTTTACACGGGCGGCTGCAGACTGCGGTATTTCGCAGCCGGCCTTTTCGGCCAGAATCCGTGCACTGGAAAACCAGCTTGGCGTACCAATCGTCCGTCGTGGTAATAAATTTCTCGGCTTCACCAAAGATGGTGAACTGTTATTAAAGTGGGCGCGCAAAATTCTAACTGACGCCGAGGGTCTACGGCAGGAAATAGAGGTATCCAAAGGCGCATTGCAGGGCGCGCTGGTGCTTGGTGTTGTACCAACGGCACTACCCTTTGCCGCGTCTGTTTCCACTACGCTGCGTGCACAGTACGGTGAGTTGACTATTCAGATTCAGTCGCTCACTTCAGCGCAGATTGCTCTCGGTTTGTCTGACTACTCGCTTGACGCGGGTATCACCTACCACGACGAAACGGAGATAGCATCCCTGCGTTTTGAGCCCATTTACGAAGAGCAATACGTGTTGTTGTCTCCCATGCATCTGGCGCCGCGTAAAAAAGGCAGTGCCAGCTGGGTCGAAGCGGCGTCACTGCCTCTCTGCCTGTTGAGCAAGGACATGCGCTTTCGGCAAATCGTAGATCATGTGTTTGAGCGTGCCGGGGTTTTGCCCGCACCAGTAATGGAGACCAATGCGTTTACAGCGGCGCTCGCACAGGTGACCAATGGTTCGGCCGCCACTATTGCTCCGCAAAAATTAATCGACAGTCTGTTTCTGGACCAGAACTCGATCAGCCTTAAATTGAAAGACCCGGTCGTCACGAATACCATCGGACTCGCGATGCTCCATCATGAGCCAGCATTGCCAGCCATTGAAGCGCTGCAACAGGTGATTGACATTCATCATAAGTAAAACAAATTGCATCATTCAAAATAACTATTTGTGTTTATCGCCCTTCTGGGCTGAACTACTGCCAATTCTGCGGGAAAACCCCGTTGTGCACTGACGATTGCACCGACGACTGCACTGATGACATTGGAGTGGCAAAGATGGAAACTGCGGTACTAAAACCGGGTGTCTGGAAATCCGGTAAAGGCAAGGGGCGTGTGACGCCAAAGGGCCGTCAACTCGACACCGACGCACTGGCAGAGGTGCGCAGCCTGCTCGGCGATAAGCCCCGTCGCGCGGATTTGCTGATAGAACATCTGCATTTGATTCAGGACAAATATGGCCATTTGTCTGCGCAGCATCTGTACGCACTGGCCGAGGAAATGCGCCTGTCACAGGCAGAGGTGCATGAGGTAGCGACCTTCTATGCGCATTTCGATGTGATACCAGACGGCCAGCCGGCACCGGCGGCCACCACTATTCGAGTCTGTGACTCTCTCGCCTGCGAGCTGGCCGGGGCACAGCAACTCCTGCAACACCTAAAAGATGGTATGAACCCGGCGCAGATTCGTGTGCTGCGCGCTCCCTGCATGGGTCGGTGCGATACCGCACCCGTTCTGGAAATTGGCCATAACCATATTGATCACGCGACGTTGGATCTGGTCAACAAAGCAATCGACTCCGACGATACACACACGCACATTCCCGACTACGAAAACTACACCGCCTATGCCAAAGCTGGCGGCTATGAAGAACTGGCTGCCCTGCGTGGCGGTAAAAAAACACCGGATCAGGTGCAGGACACGGTTGCCGAGTCTGGCTTGCGCGGTCTTGGTGGTGCGGGCTTTCCATCCGGCAAAAAGTGGTCTTTTGTTCGCGCCGAAGAGGGGCCTCGATATCTGGCTGTCAATGGCGATGAAGGCGAGCCGGGCACCTTTAAGGATCGCTACTATCTGGAGCGTACCCCGCACCTTTTTCTGGAAGGCATGCTGATAGCGGCCTGGGCAGTTGAGGCAGATAAGTGCTTTATCTATATGCGTGATGAATATCCAGCGGTACTGCAGATATTGCGAGATGAAATAACAGCGCTTGAAACAGCCGGCATTGTCAGCGAAGGCTATATTGATTTACGTCGTGGCGCAGGTGCCTATATTTGCGGTGAAGAAAGCGCGATGATCGAATCGATCGAAGGCAAGCGCGGTTTGCCGCGGCACCGTCCTCCGTATGTAGCGCAAGTAGGCATCTTTAATCGACCGACGCTGGTTCACAATGTTGAAACTCTGCACTGGGTCGCACGCGTCTGCAGAGAAGGACCAGAGGTACTTAATTCAACTGAGAAAAACGGCCGCATCGGGCTGCGTTCTTTTTCAGTTTCCGGGCGCGTTAAAAACCCCGGTGTACATTTGTTACCAGCGGGTTCGACGATCACTGATTTGATCGAGGCCAGCGGTGGCATGCTCGATGGTCATAGCTTTAAAGCGTATCAACCTGGAGGTCCTTCGGCCGGCTTACTGCCTGCGTCAATGAATGATATTCCGATGGACTTTGACACACTGCAACCACATGGTTCGTTTATAGGATCGGCTGCAATTGTCGTGTTATCTGATCAAGACAGCGTTAAGGACGCTGCTTTGAACATGCTTCGCTTCTTTGAAGACGAAAGCTGTGGTCAGTGCACACCCTGTCGGGTTGGCTGTGAAAAAGCAGTTAAGCTGATGGAAAAAGAGACCTGGGATCAGCCCCTGCTTGAAGAGCTTTGCCATGTAATGGTCGATGCATCGATCTGTGGTCTTGGTCAGGCGGCGCCCAACCCCATTCTGCTTACAATGAAACACTTTCCGGAAGAGGTGTAACCATGAGTGAACTCATCACATTCATATTGAATGGCAACGAAGTAACCGCGCAGCCGGATGAATCGATCTGGGAAGTCGCAAAACGAAACGATACACTCATTCCGCATCTATGCCACAAGGATGCCACTGGCTATCGATCTGATGGTAACTGTCGCGCCTGTATGGTTGAAATCGAGGGCGAGCGTGTGCTGGCGGCCTCCTGCATACGTACACCGACACAGGGTATGGTCGTCAACACAGAAACGCCTCGTGCAGATACTGCCCGTAAACTGGTGGTTGAAATGCTGTTAGCTGATCAGCCGGAACGGGATACCACGCACGACAAGTCATCGCACTTCTGGAAAATGGCCGAGATGCAGGATGTTTCCGAAAGCCGCTTTCCAGCTATCGAGATTGATCGTATCCCGTTGCTCGACGCATCCCACATGGCCATGAGTGTCAATCTCGACGCCTGCATTCACTGCAACCTGTGTGTTCGCGCCTGCCGCGAAGTACAGGTGAATGATGTAATCGGTATGTCCGGTCGCGGACACGATGCAAAGATTACCTTTGACTTCGACGATCCTATGGGTGCCTCCACCTGTGTTGCCTGTGGCGAGTGCGTACAGGCCTGTCCCACCGGTGCTCTGATGCCTGCCAATGTACTCGATGAAAGTGGTGCTGGCGACAGCGCAGATTTTGACCGTGAAGTAAAAAGCGTGTGTCCCTATTGCGGTGTCGGTTGTCAGTTATCTTTTAAAATAAAAGACGAAAAGATCGCATGGGTAGATGGTGTTGAAGGGCCGTCTAATGAAAACAGGTTGTGCGTTAAAGGGCGTTTCGGCTTTGACTATATAGCGCATCCGCACCGATTAACCAGGCCGCTGATCCGCCGCGATGACGCACCCGCCAAGGGCCTCAATGTCGATCCATCCAATCCGCTGACACACTTTCGCGAAGCCACGTGGGAAGAGGCGCTGGATGCTGCGGCAAATGGCTTGAGTGCACTGCGAGAGGACACGGGCAAGCGAGTAGCGGGCTTTGGCTCGGCAAAGTGTTCTAATGAAGAAGCCTATTTGTTTCAGAAATTTATACGCCAGGGATTCCGGCACAACAACGTCGATCACTGTACCCGACTTTGCCATGCTTCATCGGTTGCAGCATTGCTTGAGAATGTAGGTTCTGGTGCTGTGACTGCCACGTTCAATGAAATTGAAAACGCAGACGTGGCGATTGTTATTGGTGCCAACCCGACTGAAAATCATCCGGTAGCTGCCACCTTTTTCAAGCAGT
>CAYMVV010000014.1:0-1691 GCA_964393885.1 uncultured Granulosicoccaceae bacterium
CGGTAAACGCATTAGCGCGGAAAATCGTATCCACATCAATGCTGTCAAACACCTGTTTGGCGTTGCAAAATTCGCAAATGATCTCGATCTGCCCCTGTTCCGCCAGAATGTCTTCCGCCTCGGCACGCCCCAGGCCTTCAATCAAACCGGCGGTTCTCTCCCGCGAGCAACGGCAGTCAAACCGCAAGGGCTCCGCATCAAACAACCGCACCTCGTCCTCACTGAATACTCTCGTCAACAGATCCGAAATGCCCGACTCCAGTAGCTCGCTGGCACCTACGGTTGCTGCCATCAACGAAATGCGATTCCAGTCTTCTTCGGAATCCTCAGTCATCGGCCGGTCAGCGGTCGCCGGAAGTTGCTGGATCAGGATACCGGCCGCCTGTTGATCATTGCAGTGCAGAATCAGCCGGGTTGGCAGTTGTTCGGAGTTTTCGAAATAGCGGCCCAGCGCATCCTGCAATGAATCACCGGTGGCCTCAACAATGCCCTGGTATATTTCACCTCGTTTCCCGCTCTCGATCTGGATGGTTAGCGTGGCATCACCGAATATCTTACTCAGCGGTGACTCCGGCGGGTCCGATTGCCAATGCGCCAGCCCGCGCTGCCCTCCAGTGGCATCGGCCTGCACCACCAACAAGCCGACAGGCCCGCTACCCTTCGCCTGCAACGTTAATTTGCCTTCGAATTTGATTGTTGACGCCAGCAATGGCATCGCTACCATAGCGTGACCCAGCACGCGTCTGACATTGGGTGGGTAGTCAGCCCGACTCAGCACTTCGCGCCAGGTATCCTGCAGATTAACCACAACGCCACGAACATTGGTTTTTTCCAACACAAATCGGTATCTGCTATCTTTGTCAGTCATGTTAGTGGCCAACCCGCTCGAGTAGACGTCTTTGAGAATCTTACATCATACGCTGGTGATTATTTGCTGCTTTGCAAGCTCGCTGTTGCTGGCCTGGAAACTCATGCAACCGTTCAACTACGGCTATGCCTTCTGGTATGAGCAACTCGGCATAGAGGCGCACATCGCAAAGTTTGCGCCGCAAAACCGCCAGGGCAAAAACGGCTTCGAAACCACAGATTATGACTCGCGCTATCAACTGTTTGCCGGTATTTCAGAAGCCGTAAACAATGGTGGAGAGGGACTGCGCACCCTGTCTTACACAACCTCTGACGGCGCAACGACGCATCTGTTGTTAACTGACCCTGAAGCCGTGCATCTGGAGGATGTCGCCAACCTGATCGACCTGCTGGTGCCGGTTGGCTGGGCCGCACTGATCCTGTTAATTGTGTTAGTTGTTACCGCCAGGTTAGGCAAACTCACCCTGCCCGGTATTGGCAAATCTCTGTTAACGCTGCTCGCCATCGCGGTACTGTGTGCCATTGTCATCGTAGCAGTTGGCGCGCACGACGTTTTTAAAGCCATGCACGAAATGGTATTTCCCGATGATCATCAATGGTTTTTTTACTACCAGGACTCGTTGATGACCACGCTAATGAAGGCGCCGGATATCTTTTTCGCGATTGGCGCCGTGTGGGCCGTACTGGCAAGTGTCATTTATTTGTTGCTGAGTCTGCTGCTGCAGGCCATGGGCTACAAACACCAGGGATAGGTACACGGCAATTGATCTACAGGCATCGCATGACCGTGGCGTAATTTTTGAACGCTTTCCTGTTGAAATTCT
>CAYMVV010000014.1:1791-77653 GCA_964393885.1 uncultured Granulosicoccaceae bacterium
ACCGTGCACTTCGAGAGATTGATGGCATTGGGCGCCATCAATGACGATGCTTTCGATGGCTCCGCTATCGATGAACCACTTGTGGCCGGGGCTCCTGTAGCAGAGGCACCTGTCGACGCATTCATATGGGGATGGCAATCTGTTGCCAGCCTGATAGAAAACGACCGTTATCCTCACTCACTGTACCAGCAAGCAGAACTGTGGGGTGAAGCGTTTACTACCACCCTGGACATTCATATGTTGCGTGAGGCCGCGTTTCGCTACAAGGACGTCTGCGAAGCTGCCAACCTGATTTCCATCGATTGTATTAAACCGTTGTGTATCAAGGTCTACTCACATACGCTGCTGCAGGACAGCTACCTCAACACCCTGCAGGAGCTACTGGAGAAGGCTGTCATTCGTGGCGAACAGGTGGTGCTGGAATTGTCTGAAAACACGCTGGTATGCAACGCTGCAACAGAGACCGAAGCAGAACTGCACTGCTATAAAAAACATCTGCATTCATGCAGTGACAGATTCGGAATCCGGTTTGGTTTGAGTGAATTTGGCACTGGCCACTCATCATTGTTGCGTGCATCCACGCTCGAACCGGATGTAATAAAACTGTCTGCTGCACTTCTACCGGATCGGCACCGTTCAGAAGACGAATGGGCAGACACTGTGTCGCGTTTGTCATTGGTTGCCAACACCAGCACAACTGATTCAGATTCGATCAAGCTGAAGCCTGCGCAAATTCTTATCGATGCATCACAACTGCCGTCTGCTACCGATGATGAGATGCACGGTCAGTTTGAAAAGCCCGTGTTGACCACTACAGAGGTGACACAGAATCAGTCACTGGCAGCGTAACAACCCTCGTTCTTGTGTCGCGTATTATTAGCGCTTCAGTGAATTATCCAATGCGCACTCCACGGAAATAGCTCGCGCAATTTCGACAATGGCATTGCTCGTAGCCGCTCGCAATTGCGCTGCGGTATCAACGAGGTATCGCCAGCATCCACCGCTTTCGCCACTGTCGATACTCGCAGCAACTGCAAGATCGGAAACGGGGCGCGGTTGGTAAAGTGCGAGGGATCATCACTGGCATCTTCTGCGAATAAATAGTCCGGGTGAAAACTCGCGAGCTGAAAATCCTGATCCAGCTCCGCCTCGGCAAGAGCGTCTTCGGCATCACCGGCAATATCATTGAAATGCAGGAAATCCTCGAACCCGTTGGGTGCAATAATCAACGTGGTTTCAATTTCGCCTGCCAGGTTTTTAAGAGTGTGCGCTTCATCAAGCACTAACCTGACGAAATCCTTTGCTGCGGACGACTGACAGACAACAAGTCTGACCTGTCCGGCCGCCACTGGTGCACGCGCATAGGGACACAACGACAGGCCAATAACGCATTGTTCAAGCCATTGTATTACCTGCTCCTTACTGTTTAATTCAGCCATGCTACAACCTTCCTGTCTGACACCTTTCAGCATACCCTGCCCGACAGGGTTGTGCTACGCTCAGACTGTTCGTCACAAGCTTTCTATCCCATCGGGTCTGTTAACACGGGGCTGGTAACACAGGAGCAACTCAAATGACAAAAGCGCTACAGATGATTCCGGAAAAGTGTACCAGTTGCCTGCTGTGCGAAATGGCTTGCTCACTGGAAAAAGAGGGATTGTTCAACCCGGCCAAGTCACGTATCAAGGTGTTTGAATTCGAACACGGTAAAACTTCCGTTCCCTACACCTGTACCCAGTGCGAGGAAGCCTGGTGTCTGCATGCCTGCCCAACCAATGCCATTGTTATAAACAAAACAACCGGCGCCAAAGAGGTCATTGACGACAAATGCGTTGGCTGCAAAGTATGCACAATGGCCTGCCCTTACGGTACCGTGAACTACAACAGCGCGACTGGCAAGGTCATCAAATGTGATCTGTGCGGCGGCGATCCCAAATGCGTCGAGGCCTGCCCCACCGGCGCGATCGTGTACAGCTGATCGATAAGCATAATCGCAGCTGTGCAAACCCGCTATAAGCAAGCAAAAAAGTCCGAAAATAATACCTGAAACAGGAGCCACCAGATGAGCTGGCAAAAGCAAATTCTCCGAGTCAATTTGACCAATTCGAGCGTTGCCATAGAGCCGTTGAACATGGAGTGGGCAGAGGACTATCTCGGTGAGCGCGGTCTGGCAAGCAAATATCTGCTCGAAGGTATGGATGCGAAAGCCGATGCCCTGAGTCCGGAAAACATGCTGATTTTTGCAACCGGCCCGCTAACCGGCACCATGGCTTCAACCAGTGGCCGCTTTACGGTCGTCACCAAAGGCCCGTTGACAGACGCAATCGCGTGCTCAAACTCAGGTGGAAAGTTCGGAGCATCGCTTAAGTTTGCCGGCTACGATATGTTAATTCTTGAAGGACGTGCGTCCAGCCCGGTCTATCTGCATATAGTCGACGACAAGGTAGAGCTGCTGCCAGCGGACGATTTGTGGGGAACAACCGTATGGCACACCGAGGAGACCATTCAGCAGCGCCATCAAAACCCGCAGCTTAAGGTGGCCGCGATCGGTGTTGCCGGTGAACAGGGTGTACGCTACGCCTGCATAGTCAACGATTTGCACCGTGCCGCCGGCCGTAGTGGCGTTGGTGCAGTTATGGGATCCAAAAATCTTAAAGCGATTGCAGTGCACGGCACCATCGGCGTCAGTGTAAATGATATGCCTCGCTTCATGGCAACGGTTAAGAGTAAATGGCAGAAACTCGCCGACAGCGACGGACGCAAGGAACTGACCGAGCTTGGCACCAATGCCATGATTGACAGCATGCAGGCCTTCGGTGGCTTACCCACACGCAACTTCAGAGAAGTGCAGTTTGAAGGGACAGATAAAATCAACCCGGAAGCGATGGTTACACCTAACGAGAACGGCCACACCAACCTGATCAGCAACAAGGCGTGTTTCGGTTGCACCATTGCCTGCGGGCGAGTTGCCCACATTGATAAAAATCACTTTACCATCGTTAACCGCAAAGAGTACTGGCATGCCTCCGGTGGCCTTGAATACGAAACCGCCTACGCGTTCGGGCCAGTCTGCGGCGTGGACGATATCGACGCACTTACCTTTGCCGGCTACCTGATGAATGAGCACGGTATGGACCCGATCTCTTTCGGTGTCACACTGGCGGCGGCGATGGAATTGTATGAGATAGGTGTCATTACCCTCGCCGATACCGATGGCGTTGAACTGAACTTTGGTAACGCAGAAGCGCTGACTATCATGGCTGAAAAAACCGGTAAGCAGGAGGGTTTTGGCAAGTTACTCGGTTTGGGTTCGAAGCGACTGTGCGAGAAGTTTGGACATCCGGAGCTATCGATGTCAGTCAAAGGGCAGGAGTTCGCAGGATACGACTCACGCGCCTTGCCTGGCATGGGCCTGGGTTACGCCACCAGCAATCGTGGCGCCTGTCACCTGAAACACGACGTCTTCACCGAAGACATGGCAGACCAGAGTGCGAGCGGCAAAGCGGCGCCCTGTAAAAATTCGCAGGATGCTATTGCCACCATAGATTCAACCGGGCTGTGCCTGTTTACCTCCGGATCGTGGGATATGGCGGACTTTGCAGAACAGATCGATGCCGCCTGCGAAGGTGACTGGACCGTTGAACGGCTGCAAAAAATCGGCGAGCGCATCTGGAATATTGAAAAACAGTTCAATATGGCAGCAGGCTTTAGCCGCGCAGACGATACCTTGCCACCGCGTTTATTGAACGACCCGGCGCCGTCGGGCACCGCCAAGGGCAGAGTGTGCGAACTCAACACGATGCTTGACGAGTACTATGAATTGCGGGGCTGGGATAGCAACGGCAAACCTACAATCGACACCCTGGCGAGACTTAATTTGTTATAGCGACAGCCCGCTGGATAGTCGGCTATTGCTGTCTCACCAGATTAGATTTAGCAAGATTCTCTGCACCGAAAAAATCAGCAATAGCCAGTTAAAAGCAGCCAGATAAAAAGTGACAGAATATAGCCGCACAAACCCTCTGACTTTTTAGGCAGCTGACTTTCACTGGAAATTTTACGCAGGCACAGTTGGACACTTTAGCGATGAAACTGACTGTTAGAACTACCGGGTTGCTTGGCAAGTATTTGCCAGAAGGCAGCGCGCGCAACAAGGGCACGGTAGCACTCGCCGAGCACAGTACGGTTCGCCAGCTCATCGACCAGCTTGGCATTCCAGATAACGGGCGTTGCCATGTAACCCTGAACGGCACCCTGTTGCAAATCGACAGCTGGGACTCCACCGTACTCAGCGCGACAGATGAAATAGTGCTGATGGCACCACTATCTGCCGGGTGACAACCTGACCGGAAAAGGGATTTATAATGACAATCTTGACAATTGGTTTGCTGCATCCGGGGGCAATGGGCAGCACACTTGGCCAGTCTATGGTCGCTGGTGGCCATCGTGTCGTCTGGGCAGGTGACGGTCGTAGTGATGCATCCAAAAAAAGGGCATCGGACAGCCAGCTTGAGAACGTCAAATCACTGAGTGCACTGGTTCAAAACAGCGATTATATATTCTCTGTTTGCCCGCCACATGCAGCACTTGATGTAGCAAATAGCGTAGTGGACAATAAATTCAGTGGCATCTTTGTCGACTGCAACGCGGTCTCTACGAACACCACTGATGCTACACGGCAGGTGCTGGAAGACAGCGGTGCCGATTTCGTCGATGGCGGAATTATTGGCCCACCAGCGCGCAAGCCAGGCTCGACTCGCCTTTATCTTTCCGGGGAAAAAGCAACTGAAATCGTCCCTTTACTTGCACAGGGATTGCTGCCCGGTATTGCCATTAGCAAAAAACCGGGCGACGCCTCTGTGCTTAAAATGGCCTACGCATCCTATACAAAAGGGCACAGCGCACTGCTGCTATTGTCAAGAGCACTGGCAAGCTCGGCGGGCCTGGAAGATCATTTACTGAAGGAGTGGTCACTCTCTCAGCCCGGCCTGGAGCAACGCTGCGAAACCGAAGGGGCGGTTGCTGCCAGTAAGGCCTGGCGCTTTAACGCAGAGATGCGAGAGATCGCCAGTACAATGCAAAGTGCAGCATTGCCACCCCAATTCCATGAGGGGGCGGCCGAGATTTATGATCGCTTGCAGGCTTTTAAGTACAATTCAGATCAGGCAAACGCTGAGTTACCGGCAATAGACAGTATCATTGCCAGTTTGACCAGAGACTCACGCGACTAAGTCATTAACCGTTTTTGTTAATTACTAAAGCACATACTATCGGCGCGTTAGCACAGAGCATCTTTAACACGGAGCGTCTCTAACACAGAGCGGTTTAACACAGAGCCTATCTACAACGGTTTCAGGTAGCCGTTTTCTTCAAGTTCCAGCAACAGCAATTGCTGCAGGATTTTCTCTTTCGGTGTATCAGGATGTGACAGGCCGATACGTTCAAGATAAGGACCGGCTTCCACCTCGTCGACCTCGTTTAGCAGAGAACGCACAGTTTGCCTGATCATTTTTGCCGGTTCGGATTCCAGTTGTTTTAACTCTCGCAGCGTATGGGCCAGCGCCTTTTCTTCTTCGCTAAAATCACTACCCAGCGGATACATGGGGAAGTGCTCACGATCACGCCATTTTTTAATGAAACCTTCAACGCGCTGTGGCGTGTTGTTCGTATACTGTTCGGGAATAGTATAGTCAGGCGCAAGCTTGCCCGATGCCAAGGCTGTTTCCAGTAATTCCGGCTGGAAACGCGAGTCCGCAATGTTGAGCAAGGCGATGATTATTTCCTCATCGGTTTTTGCTCGCAGATCAGCAATTCCATACTCGGTGATCACGATATCGCGCAGATGCCGTGGAATGGTGGTATGCCCGTATTGAGCCACTATGTTCGACGTTGCCTTGCGCCCGTACCCGCGCGTGCTGCGGATACACAGGATTGATCGTGCATCATCCAGCTCATGAGCCTGAGCGACAAAGTTGTATTGCCCTCCTACTCCACTTACCACCTGACCGGACTCCAATCCATCAGACACCACTGCACCGCTCAAGGTGACCATCATGCCAGTGTTTATAAATCGAGCGTGCTTACGCTGCATCGATTGCAAGGGCACATCATCCAGTCGATTGATTCGCCTGACGCTATCCATGCCAATACCGCTTCTGTCCTCTGCGGATAGCGCCTGCAGTGACTGGTAAAAATCAGTGGGTCCTAAAAAGAAACCACCGTGCATATAGATTCCATGCTTTAACCGACTACCCAATGCATGCTCGACAATTTCATCGAAGTTGGCATCCAGGTCCGCTGCAATAGATTTTTTGCCAATGATGAGCTTGCCTGCACTGAACTTTACATCTTCGTGGAATAGCCCCCAATGGACCAACCACTGAACGTTTTCAAGTGTCAGGGGTGATTCGACAAGATCGGCCCTGCGTATGGATAGCAACGTCTCTTTCGTCACTGATTCAGTAATTATTTGTTGATTAATCAGTGATTGCAGACCAATGTCATCAAACACCTTGCGCTTTAGCACACCAGCGCGGTGCAAATGTAGAAAGCCATTGACAAACATCTCGCTGCAGCCGTACAAACCGGTGCTAAACTCCTCATTGCCACCAGCCATATCGATCAAGTGACGCACAGACTGATGTTCGCTACCCAACAGCTCGTCAATCATTGAACGATAGACTGTATTATTTTGATGACGCAGAAGCGTTGCATAGGTAATTGCATCACCCAGTGCACCTATACCAATCTGCAGAGTGCCACCATCCTTAATCAAGGTACTGGCGCGAAACCCCAACAGGTAATCCACATCACTGACCGGCATGTTAGGCGCTGGAAACAGCCTGGTGTTGTAGTCATCGTTTTTAATTACATGATCAAAATAGTCTGGCGTTACCTGCGCTCTGTTGACCATAAACGGCAACTCATTATGTATTTGCGCGATAACCAAAACCGGTGAATCACTTCCTGCGCGGCTTTGCATCATCTCATTCAGGTCCAGAGTAATATCTGTATTGCTCGACAGGCTGAGTTGCTGCTCTCCATCAACCTCTCGACTCGCTACCATCTGAACAATCAGATTCACTCCCCTGGCATTGATGTCCCTGGCGGCAAACGTATAGTTGGTAGAAATGTAATTGGCCTGCACAGGAAATACACCGAGCATCGACCCGGCTTTAATATAGAACTCCGAGACCGTGACATTCTCGGGAAGCCGGCGGGATTTGATATCCTGTAGATATTCCAGCGGCGGGTAGTCACCAAACAAGCGCTCCACAAAGGGGTTGAGAAAGCTTGCTTCGATCTCGCTTCGCGCAACTGGCCGGGCAAGCGAGAGTGCGGTTAGAATCTCCAGCTTGATATCCGGATTAGCAACTGCGCGGCGATAGAATGCATTAATCAGTTGATTGGGTTTACCCAAACCAAGCGGCGCCCCCATGACGATATGATTGCCAAGCACTGCCAGCGCCCGATCGACGCTCGCCTCTACATCATCATAATACTCTGGCATGTATTTTTGGCCTCATGACATTACGCGTAAGCGCGAGCATAAAAGCGCTCACACTACCCGATGGAAAAGCCATGAGTTTAACAGCGACTACAAAGCCAATATACAGGTCAGTTTACTTTGATAAGCCGCACACGGAATCTTTTGGCTCGATCCACCTCGCCTGCGACAGGCAGCGTGCCCCGGAACCAATACCAGGGAGCATGACCAGGCGCACGACAATGCGCACGACAGGGAGCGGTTACACAAGTGTCATTACTGAAGAGCGACTACTGAAGAGCCGTTGCTGAAGAGCATTAATCAAGAGCCGTTAATCAAGACCCATAATCAAGAGCCTGCAATGATCAGAGCGTTTTAGCGAGTATATCGAAACACAGCTGCTCGACTGTTTGAGACAGCGTCGTCGCCAGTGCCCCGTAGCCATCGCCCCTTTGCGGCCGACGATACTCAAACAAAAATGTGCCGAGTGTGGCTGAATTGGCCGTAGAGTGCGTGGTCCACACACCATCAAATACAGCGCCGCCCTTACCATCTCCCTGAAAGCGGTGAATTTCGATGTCGATTCGTTGTGGCTGTCTTTCGGATGTTGTATCACTTAACACACAACGCTCAAGATGGCGCTTGATCGCAACCGCGGGCAACTCGGCCCACAGATGATAGTTCGCCCACTCTACCTTACCTTCGGTGTCGGCAGTGATGATACCTGCCTGAGCCAGATACGCGGGTACCGTTACGCGATTGATTTGTAAATCGGCTTTTTTAACCCCGACACTGCCCTGCGGTAAAACCGCGTCAGACTCAAACGGCTGGAGCGTGTAGTACTGCTGTGTGGCAGGCGCACGCGAGGTACAACCAGGCAACAGCACAAGCAGCAGGGCAAGCAACAGGACAGTCTGCAGCGCCGATGTACCTGCTCTCGCAGCTTTTCTGCGAAACGGTACCAATGATAGACACACGTACGACACCCCGGAACTCATTTATAAAGGTCCGATTCTATTTCCACTCCACGTGGAATTCGATCGGCACCTTTCGGTTTTGAGAATAGGAGCTCGTTTGGTTTATTTTTTAACACGCCTGCAAGCTGATCGACCGTTTGCAGCGTTGCGCGTAGTTGTGATAGCGAATCCTGCACTGATCCATACAACGGTGCATCCGCTGAATAACCCGTTAACGCAGATCCTGCCGCCCGCAGTGTTCTCTGTGTTTCACTCATTGTTCGCTGCAACTGCAACATCAGTTCATCAAATGGCAGTTCGTTGATGGTATCCAGCGTTGTACCCAGCTTTTCAGTAAGTGCGGTAAGACCGCCGTCCTGCGATGGCATGATCAAGCGACCGTCCTGCTCCTCGATAGTACTCTCTCCAATTGCGCCAAGTGGCTCAAGGGATACATACTGAGCACCGGTAATCAAATTTCCCTGACGCAACGTGGCACGCAAGCCGTTGTTTACAGAGCGGGTAATACCAAGCAAGGTTCGTTCAATATTATCTTCGGTGTCCTCTCCCAACAGTCGCGCCGGCTCGATGCGCAATTCGATGGGCACAGGCGTTACCGCATTTCGTGATAACTCCTCCAGACGCGCACGGTCGAACAGATCGAGTCCTATTTTTTCAACATTACCCACCTGAATGCCCCTGAACTCTACCGGCGCACCTTCTACCAGGCCTCGCACAGAACCGCTGTACAGCATTGTCATACTGAATGAATGCAGATAGGGAACCTGATCAATACTCTCCCGGCTCGGATATAAATCGAATTCTGTATTGTCCTCTACCGGATCACCCCGAACCGCGCCTCGTGGTATGTCAAACGATATACCGCCAATCAGGATAGACTCCAGCGACCCGGTCGAAAGCTCAAAGCCATTGGCACGAGACTGGACTTTCACGCCACTGATATTCCAGAACCTGGATCTGGAACTCAGCAACGTGTGATACGGGGCCTCAATAAACACCTGCGCCACCAGCAACTCGGATTCGCGGTCGAAATTTACCCCCTCTACCTGCCCGACTCGATAACCCTTGTACAACACTGGCTGACCAACATGCAGATCGCCGCCGTCATCGCTGCGTACGCGAACCCTGACTCCCGGTGCCGAAGCCGGGGAGACCGGTGGCTCTTCAGCGCCGGTAAAGGTTCGGGCTGGCTCGTCACTGACACCCTGACTAAAGTTGATAAACGCACCACTTAACAAGGTTCCTATACCGGAGATACCACCCGCACCAATGCGTGGTCGTACTACCCAGAAGCGTGTGTCCTCTCGCAACAATGGCAGCACCGAACGCTCTACAATCGCACGCACTACCACGGCATCGAGTGAGTCGTTAAGCCCTACCTCTGTTACCTGTCCAACATCGATACTCAAATGCCGCACCTTGGTTTTGCCGGCGACAATCCCTTCAGCACTCTCAAAGTTCAGCACTATTTCCACACCGCGTTGCTGATAGTCGGTATAGATAAAGCACAGCCCGACGAATACCGCAAAGACCGGTATTAACCACACAGCGGAAATACGATTGCGACGCTTGACGCCTGCCTGCGGACGGCTGTTACTCATTGTGTAATCACTCTGTCCCAAATGACCCTTTCATCAAATGCGTTGGCTGCCAGCATCGTTGTGACCACCATTGCAGCGAACGACACGATTGCGAACCCGGGGTAGATTTGCATCACCCCGACTACCTGTACCAACCCCACCAACATCGCCACCACAAAAACATCAACCATAGACCAGGGCCCGGCCATATGTGACATTCGGTATAGCCAGCTTTTTTTCTCAGCCTCCTCCAGTGACAGTCCCCTGCGGCTCAGGACAAGCCAGAAGAGCACCAGCAGCTTGCCGATAGGAACAACCACACTGGCCATAAAAATAAGCACCGCGATGGGATAGGAACCGTGTTGCCACAAAGCGATCACGCCATCAACAATGGTGCTTTCCTGCACATTACCCAGCGTTTGTACTTTCATAATGGGATATACATGTGCCGGCACCATCAGCAGTGTTGCTGTCACCGTTAACGCCAGTGTGCGCTGAACACTTTGAGGCTTGCGCGCTCGCAGTGCGGTATTACAACGACCGCAACGGGCCTCGCTCAGTGCTTCAAAGCGATTACAGACATGGCAGCCTTGCAAACCCATTTCCCACGCTTTGCGATGAACTTCCTTCATACCGTTGTTGCCGATGAGTGATCGTGAACATGGGGCAGGTCCGGTAGAATCCAGTGCCACAGCGGTGCCCGATCAAAATGCCATAGCGACACCAGTACCAACCCTGCAAACAACATATAAGCCCAGAACCCCACGCCAAACTCAAGATCTGCCAGACCAATCAATTTGCTGAGGCTGGCCAATACGCTGATGACAAAAACATCTACCATGCTCCAATGCCCGAGATGATGACTCCACTTCAGAGCCCACACGGCAGATGGTGGCACTGCCATCGAGAAATGATAGGGAATCAGCAGATAAATATTGAGCAACATCAGAATAATTGGCACAGCGACTGTCAACACCAGAAAAACCAGCGCAATAAACGGACGCCCGTTTGCGACTAATATCTCCGGTACCTCGATCAGTGATATTTCGTGGGTAATTCCGATTGAGCCCAGACTGAGGAAAGGATATCGGTAGGACAACATCAGCATGACCAGTGAGGCCACCGCACAGGCCAGCGACACCCCTGAACCACCAAGCGATCGTACAGCTATCGGAGCGCTGCACATGGGACATTCTGCCTGCTCCCCGGCTTGCAACGCTGGTATGTCGACAATTGAATCACAGCGCTGACAGACAATCGGAGTCAGATCTCTCTCAGTTGAAGAATCAATATTCACATTGGCCAGTTTTACCTTATCGTCTGGATTATAGTTCCATTAAACTACTTTGCGTCATTCCCATCTACCACCTGTGTCGAATTATGAGACAAACGCTGGCCTCAAACCAACCGACGACTGATGACTACATGCACTCTCAAGACTAACTGTGCTCTCAAATCGTCGACACACGCGCTATTTCCTTTCCATCCTGGAGCGCCAACGCCACACCTTCGGGCAAGGGACTCCAGCCGCTCTCATCCAGCGGCACCGACGCCACCAGTATCGATTGCTGATCAGCCAGTGACACGTGGCATCCTTTGACACTCCATTCAGGTTGCTGCTGGCAGGCAACGCAATTACGTATGGAGAGCCCGGGGGCTCTGGGGTCAGAAAATCCCCCCTCCTCTTCATAAATGCGCCGATGTGCATGTACAAACAGGGCCTCACCGTCTCCATACAAAAAGTTCGCAGAACCATAGGCTGCCATCTCACGTGCAAAGTCGCTGAATACCGCAAAACGCTCCTCGACAGTCGGTGGTGCCTCACTACCCCAGATCGGTGTCATGCGGTCCATCAATGAACAAAAAGCGAGTTCGGAATCGGTATCACCGAGGGGCTTATTCGCCATTTTTCGGTGGTCGAGGTCATCGTGCAATCCGTGCAATGTGCCATTGTGGGCAAATATGTGTGTATGTCGCCCTAACGAACAACGGAATGGGTGTGTGTTGTGTAAAACCGGATCGCCAATTGTTGCCAGTCGAACATGCGCTATGACACAGCGTGACTCGATAGACTGGCTGGCGATAAAATCTACCCAGGGGCTATCACTGGCAGGCTCTGCCTCCTTGACCAGCATGGCATCCCGATCTTTAAAGTAGGCGATCCCCCAGCCGGAGTTATTTTGATAGGTAGCCCCGCCATGCAATGCAAACTCGCGTAATGAGTAGGTAACAGATGCCGGCTTTGAACTACAGACTGCAAACAGCTCGCACATATACAGGCTCCAGAAACAGATTATTGTGGTAACAGATCAACGGATTCTTTTCATCAGTAACCCTCCAGCCTGTCACTGTAACACGCCAATACCTCCCTTTTGAGACAGCTAACCGGCTCGAAAAGTTTCGAACACCCGGCAATAGAGATGATGATTTCCCTGTTACTTCCGGACAACGCACTGTTATGTTAAAAGCGTTTCGGACTAGCGTTTATTTGATATGAAAAACAAACCGGTCAACAGTATCTGGACGAAATAGAGCGTCAGATCGGACGTTCGAACAATGATTTGCAACGGACACGTGGCGAACCAAACAGGCAGATAGAAGACGAATGGCCATGTCTACGATGACTATGTCTATATCTATGAGGAACCCGGGAAACACTCATTTATCTGCAGTATATGGTGTACATCGTTACCGAAGTCTTATGTGAAATTGAGTTGGCGGACCATTGCAGCCAGTCACAACCAATGAGACACTGCTCTAATGGATATTATAAAAGCTAATTTACAAAATCTTTCAGACGTTGCCCGGTTATTCGATTTATACCGCCAGTTTTACGAATGCCCTCCTGATTACAATCTCGCGACCAGATTCATTAAAGAAAGAATGGAGAACTCCGAGTCGGATATATTTTTTGCAATCGATAAAAATACAGCCTGTGGATTTGTTCAGCTCTATCCTTCATTCTGTTCTGTTCAGGCGATTAAGATATATATACTCTATGATCTTTACGTAGAGGCAGACTATCGAAATTCTGGTTTGGGCGAGAAATTAATGAACAGGGCTACTCAGTGGGCCACGGAGAACAAAGCAAATCGACTAGACCTGTTAACTGCCCATACGAATAAAATCGCACAACATCTCTACGAAAAACTCGGTTATAAAAGAGTACTGGATGATTTCCACGCTTATTCACTGGAATTGTAACATGTGCGTGACCACTTTGGCTGATCAGTGACAGGCTAATACCTGGCGAAAAGTAATTTGAGTGCGGCGATTACTTTATCACTCTCAGCAGCGATGTTTGCTACTTTGGTCCCGACACTGCGTCGTGGAGCGGACGCAATATCCAGTGGAAACAATCTTGTGTGGCAGTCGAACTCAAATCCGGAATAATCCGGGCAAGGCAATTAACACAGCTCATAACCGGGCTTTTTTACTAAACCATTGCATGTGTGTATAGTTAATTTATATCGCTATCAAGATACGGATATTATGTGCTCACGACAGCTTTTACGGAAGTTTTTGATACCAACCGTCGCTGTTCTCGCGTCATGCACTGGTGGCGACGATGATTTCGATTGCCCGGTGTCACCAGACACGGTGATCACAGGACTTGGCCAAAGCACATTACTCGCGCAATCCGACGCTCAACTCGAATTTGGTCAGGTCCAATACGATATCATTCAGATGACGCAACCGGTGCAGGCTGATCGATTCATGCTTGCGGTCGTTGCCGACGCTCAATTTGTAGCCTCCCGCACTTACGTTCCTGAGTCCCTGATCGCCCGTATAGACGCCCGTATAGGTAATTTCTTCGTGGCTAAAGCCCATGCGATTACCTGTTCCGGACCGGAGTTTTTCTCGCAACAGACTCTCGCAGACATCACAATTACCAGTGACGCCGCTGTATCGGCAGCCTATCCGGCAGGGAGCAATCTGGCTTCCGTTTTCAAAGTTCGCTCGCAATACGTATCTGCACCTTTAGACGGCGCGACCACAGATTCAATCATCGCACCAGGTCCGGGTAACAGAGAAACCATTACCCAGTACATTTCCTCACAGCCACTGGCTCCACTGTTGCTTGCAATGACTCTGGATATCGACGATCCACTGGCATCACAGCACGTGTTCACGGTTACCTACATTCTCGACGACGGCAGCATATACACAACCCAAACTGATGCTGTCAGTATTACGCCTTGATTGCGCATAGATATTACGCAGACACCCAACACACCAGGTTTTAGCAGACATCCATTGTAGGAATAATTGTAGAACTAATTGTAGAACTATCAGTCGACATGTTGAGCCCGGGTATATTTTTGCAATAGACAAATAGTTCAGGCCGACCAAAATCCAGGAACATTGATTTTAAAGCAATGCCTATCCAGCAGTACGATTTTTGTAATAGGTATCCTTGTGTACAATCAAATCATTTTGATAAGTCAGTATGTCTACACTCAGGAAATCCTGCTCTTCACCCGACTTTAGCTTTGCCGTTCTTCGATATTCACAATAGGCCTTGTTACCTGCAATGTGGCAATCCAGCGTTTCCCAATGCACTCTTTCGACGCTTTCAAACAACCCTGCAAACACACTGCGAATGGCGTCTTTCCCTTCAAAACGTTTTCCATGTACATCCGGCCCGGCAGCATGATCAAACGTTGCGTTGTCTGCAAAGTACTGCATAACTGCGTCAATATCGTTGTTGTTAAACGCATCGCCAACTGCATCGACAAGATCACGCGAAACATCAGTCATAGTATTCACCTGCAAATTCTAAAGCGTATTTATTGGTTGACTAAAGCCAGCGTCTTTTTGAAAAACGGGCTCGAAGGGTTAACCAGTACATTAAGCTCATCAAAATGATCAACATCAGGCACATGATATAGCTCCATGGTGCGATCAGCGGTATTGAAGGCTTCGTAGTACATCAGTGCCTGGCGATGGAATTCATCTGTTTCGCTACCACCAACCACTACCAGTTGCGGTGCGTTTGTCACCGGCGGATGATTGAGCATCGGGCTTTGTGACTCTGCCTCTGCTTCATCCATCTGAATTCCTGTATTTAATCCTTCAGTTCGTCGCACAGGCTCAAGCAGACTCAGTGGTGACACCGGAATACCTGCCTTGATCAGATCAACCGGCAGCCCGTTGTTAAACGCAGGCCAGTGCGTGCCCATCATCATCTCTGTGATATGACCACCGGCAGAGTGACCCATCACAGACAGGCGATCTTTGTTGATGCCAAGCGCATCAGATTGCAAATACACATAGGCGAGCGCTTCACGCGCCTGATCTGTGATCTTTGTTAAGGTTATTTTCGGACACAGGTCATAACCAATGACAACCACATTGACACCCGCTACAACAAACGGTGAAGCGATAAAACTATAGATAGACTTATCACCACGCTGCCAGTAACCGCCGTGGAAATAGAGCAATGTGGCGGCAGTTGAATCTGCGCAGCTGAAAACATCAAGTCTTTGCTTTTCACCGTCGCCATAGCGGATATCAATTTTGCAATTGAGATTTTCTCTGGCAGATTCACTGTCTTTAAGCCAGCCGGGAATAACCGTCTGTTCATAGTCCGGCCTGCCAAGGCGCAGGTTGTACTGCTGTTCAAATTCCTGTGGGCTGAATTTTTCATGAAATGTTAAATGATCGATCATGTCTTACTCTCCTTCCGAGGCACAGGCTTTTTCAAGCGCCTGCCATTCAGTCGGACTGGTTCCAAAAAAGCGCATCACATGTTGTTTATACGCCGGACGATCGCACAAGCGCTGATACCATGCTTCTATATTTTGCAGATCAGGTCGTGCTACTTCCACATTGAAGTAACGATAAGCCACGGCACCGAGTGGAATATCGCCCATGGTAAATTCATTACCTGCGACATAGGGCTGGCTCGCCAGATGTGAATCCAGTATCGCAAGTACATCGGCCGCTTCATCAGCAAGGGATTTTATCTTTGCCGGGTCCCGGGCTTCGGGCTGCGTACGGACAGTGGCAAAGAACAACTGAATGACTGGCGGAAATGCACGGGTACCACTCCACTCCATCCATTGATCAGCAATAGCGCGTTGCTGCAAATCTTCAGGATACAAAGTGCCCGCTGCGTATTTGCTGCACAAATAACGCACGATCACATGTGATTCCCACAAGGCAAATCCATCATCACGGATAGCGGGTATGAGCCGGTTGGGATTCATTTCACCGAACTCTTGCGTATCAATCTGACCGAAACTACCACCGGCCAGTTTCAGTTTGTATTCAACGCCACACTCATTGGCAGTCCAAATGACCGGTATGACATTCGATGAATACGGCCTGCCCCAGATTTCAAGCATTGTCGGTGTACTCCTTTGCTCTTGCCGACTCATTTGCTCTTGCCATCATTTTCTCTTAATTGAGCAATAGACAAGGTACCAAATTGCGGTACAACCTGTTCGAACAGGCGATCCCAACTCGCAAGTATTTTAGCGTAGGGAACCCCGGTATACTGTTGCATGAGTACCAGGTGATCAAGCCCTGTTGTCGCCTGACGCTCTCTGAAACGCTCGGCAACAAACTCTGCATCACCGACAACAATAATCCCGCGCTTGTTTAGAAAGTCAAACCAGTCAGAGTCCTCATCCTCTGTGGTCATTTCTTCACCGATATCGAGATATCCGTGCTTCGTCCATTCTCCGGCAGGGCGCGAGCCACCCAGAAACTCGTAGTAGGCGTTTATAGCGGGCCTGATGGTGTTTGTGGCTTCCTGCATGCTTTCGCCAACATAAAACGCCACGCAGACACCGACACCTTCACCGAGCTTTGCATCAAAGCCTTTAAGCTTACTGTATGATTCTCGATAGGGCTCCCAGCAGGCGAGTGTGCGTTTTGGTGCAGACGCCATGGATATCACCCCTTGCCCCTGTGCACCGGCAATATCATGTGCCGGCGGCGCATTAGACATTAGCCAGACAGGCGGGTGCGGGTCCTGAAACGGACGAGGATGCACATACATTGCTTTGTATTCGCCATCTTCATCATGATAACGCGGATCCAGCGGATCAAAAAAGCGATTGCCTTCTTTCCAGCCTGGTACCGGAAACTGATAAAACTCCCCCTGATGAGTAAAAGCCTCGTTCGTCCATGCTTTTAATATAATAGAAAGCGACTCAAGATATAGCCGCATGACCTTGTCGTTGTCGCGTCGGTCACCGTCTACATTAAACTGAATGGTTGCGCGCTCGTTGATGCCTTTGGCAACACCGAAATCAACCCGCCCGAGAGACATGTTATCCAGCATAGCTACATCTTCTGCAACACGCAGCGGATGCCAGTCGGGCAGCACCACAGGGCAAGTACCAACTCTGATTTTTTGAAACAGGGCAGCCATATGTGTGCACATCTGGATCGGGTTCGGAGGTGCATTCATATAACCATTGTGCGCAAAATGATGTTCGGTAAACCATGCGGTTGTAAAACCCGCCTGCTCGGCAAGACTGGTTTGTTCACGCATCATCTCAAGCGAACGCTGCCAGGGTATGGTTTCACCCGGACTAAAATTGGGTATTAAATCAAATCGCATTGGTGCCACTCAACTTTGACGGCTAAACAGGTAAAGTCAATCTGACCGTTATCAACAAACAACCGACGCTTCCACCCCACCACCGACGCCCTTGCAGAAAAACATGCAGCATTCGTTGCGATCAATATCGTCAACCTTCATAGAACCACCTGTTCACGCCTCCTGCATTCAACCATGACAGACCACACGTCGGTAACATCATCATCCCTGACCTGACTGCCTCGTTACCAACATACGTGCAATGAGCTGATTAAATCAACTCCCACTGGGTATGAGCGTCGCATTTCGACCTGCTGATTGAGTCTGACCAACTCAAAACTACTACCCCTAATTTATTGTTATATAAGGCAATATGATTTGCTAAGATAGCGTGGAGCCCCTGTCGCTTCGCTCAGTGTGAGCGGCAGCATTGAGTTCCTGCGTCCTATAGATTATGCAACTCATTTATACAACACCGGGAATTTCAAAAAATCTCCGCCAGCTGAAAAGCTAACATTGACCTTCTCCCTTCGCGCAGAGCGTCAGCACCGTCAATTTTACTTCAGCATGAGGCCATCAGATGAACGAATCAAAATTTGGCAAAAATGATCGTCGCGGCAATTGGTCGCCCAATGATCGCATCAGCTATGGGCCCTTCTTTAGCTGGCCTCCACAAGTAGCTGCGATCATTAAATGGATGTTTGGGTTTCCCGGTTACTTTCTGCCGTGGAATGTACTGTACGCGGCAGCGGCCATACTGATATGGCAGTTTTTGACACCGTCACTGGCCTCTTTCTCGGCCAGCATGAGTTACTGGATTGCGGTCATCCTGTTACGCAATATAGTGCTGGCGCTATTGGTATATGGTGGATGGCATTTGTGGTTATATATCTGGCGCAGACAAGGCACTGCATTTAAGTACAATAAAGCCTGGCCTAAAGAGAATTCATCGATCTTTTTGTTCAACAATCAAACAGCCGACAATATGTTCTGGACGCTTGTCAGCGGTGTACCGATCTGGACTGCCTATGAAGTACTATTACTCTGGGCCTATGCCAGCGGCCATATTACGCTGATCAATTTCTCTACCCACCCGATTAGTTTTATATTGCTGTTTTTTCTGGTCCCTTTTGTTCACGAGGTGGGGTTCTACTTTGCGCACCGCAGTCTGCATTGGCCACCGCTGTACAAACTGGCACACAAGCTCCACCACAGAAACACTAATCCCGGACCGTGGTCAGGCCTATCGATGCATCCGCTTGAACACATCATCTACTTCTCTTCAATATTGGTGTTTCTGGTTATACCCGCGCACCCGATTCATATGATCAACCTTGCCTCCCGACTGGGGCTGGCGCCAGCTCAGGGGCACACCGGCTTCGATCGCATGCAGACGGGAGAAAATTCCAGCATGGATATTTCCTACTACGCCCACTATCTGCACCACAAGTACTTTGAGGTGAATTACGCTGATGGCATGGTGCCACTGGATAAGTGGTTTGGATCTTTCCATGATGGATCAGCAGAAGCACATGAAGCGATGAAGTCACGTATTGCACGTCGGATGCAGAGTTGATTTTTGTTGTGGGCTCCCTTTACAGTTGCCTGTCACTGGTTGATTAATACAACTACTCGAATTCAGTAAGGGTGCACTAAACGATGAAAACCCTGATAATTGGCGCAGGAATCACCGGGTTGTCTGCTGCTCGACGCCTGCTCGAATTGGGTATTACGCCGGATAACATCCATATTACTGACAAGTCTCGCGCTGTCGGTGGGCGTATGGCATCACGTCGTTTACAAACACCGTTCGGGACTGCCACATTCGATCATGGCGCACAGTTTTTTACTACTCGCAGCGAGGCATTTAAAAATCTGCTAACTGCCGCTGAGCAGGCCGGCGCGGTTCGTGTCTGGACCAGAAGCTTCGCAGCGAACGAAGATGGTTATGCCCGCTGGTGCGGTAATACCGGCATGACTGGTCTGTGTAAATGGATGGCCACTGATGCTGGCCTGGACATCGCATTTCAAACACCGGTAATAAATCTCGGTGAGCACCTGAAGCAGCACAAATACGATGCCGTGATTCACACTGCACCTGTACCGCAGGCACTGGCGACATTAATCGGCGGTCGACTGCCGCCGCCGGACCTCGCCAGGCGACTTGCCGAAATTCACTACCATGCAACTCTTACAGTAATGCTGGCAACAAGTAACCACTCGACCGGCCTTGGACCCAGAGGTGCGGCTCAATTTGTCGACCACCCTGATCTCGCATTTATTACAGATAATCACGCCAAAGGCATCTCTTCTATCCCTGCCGTGACCATTCACCTCACGAATGCGCGCAGCGAAGCACTGTGGTCAGCACCTGATGATCAAGTGGTGAACTATGCAATGCAGGCTGCAGCAGAACACCTCGCGGATGCCAGTGACCCAAACGACCTGTTGGCAAGCTCTGTACAACGCTGGCGTTACGCCGATCCGGTTACCTGCTGGCCCGATAAGTATGTCATGTGGGGAGCAACCCCACGTATTGTGTTGGCCGGTGAGGCCTTTGACGGGCCTCGTGTTGAAGGTGGATTTTTATCAGGCCGTGCTGCGGCAGATGCACTGCTTAGTGACGGCGGTTAACGACTAGCCGCCCGGCCTCGAACTATCGCGGCGGCTTACTCGATTGTGTGGAACCAGCAATAGCGTTGAGAATACCTTAGTTAAGCGTCCCTTGCGTCATACCCCAGGCTAACGCATCGAATCAGTACAAACCACGCCGTATAGCGAGATTCTCCAAGGCTTTGTCGTTCCACGCCCGCGCCTCAATTATCTCGGTCTCAATGTACGCCGAGTCCAATAACTCAACGCACAGCTCTTGATAAACTGACCAAAACTCAACAAAACCCGATTTTCCATTTAAATGCAGAGCTTTGCCTACCGGGGTACGTTCAACCCATGCAAATAATTTTTGCGTCCAGTCAGCCCCCCTCTCCCGGAGAACAATTTCATAGTGATCCACGGGGTTTTTGACGAAGAGGTAGGTAATCGAGGTATCAGGAGCGAGATCCTGCCAGCGCTGAAAGTAATTATCTATTTTTCTTCGGTGCACTCGCTGCTCAAAGAGAAAGCGAACGGTACTCTGAAATGCATACCCGTCGAATATAGAAACTGCCTGGGATTGGGAAGTTAAAAACGATTGCCAGGCATCTAGCCAGATGTTCGAAAAATCTTTATTCTTCGATAAAGCTCTTCGCTCAGCGGGCATTACTGGATGATCTGCTGATTCCTCCAGCCACCAGGCAGCATCTACACCTTTGCTCTTAAGAATATCGCAGAGACGCTCCGAAGCAGTGCTCTTTCCGGAACCCGCTATCCCTTCGAAATGAATTGTCTTAGTCATGCAATCAGCCTGAACCACAGTATGGCGAATGACTCTCGTTGGACATTTACAGAACCACATGTACCAACCTACCAGCCTGGAATCATAAAGTCGCGCCGCTTCACGAATATATGTGGATCAAGCCAGTCAAGCCGCGCAACCTTGCACATATGCTGCGCACAGATGAACCCCTTAGAAAGTTGTTTCTATGGTATTGTAACCGAGCACACAGGGTGCGCACCTGGACGTTTATTTGACCGCCCGGGGTGATTTTTTATAAGGGAGCATATTATGCTAAAGAGGACAAAAATTGTATTGATTGGATCTTCAATTGCAATGTCCACTGTTATGGTACAAGCGCAACAAAACGAAGAAGAGCAACCACCAATGACCTTTTTTGTCACAAGCGTTGGTACTGGCAATGGGGCAAACCTCGGGGGCTTAGACGGGGCGGATCAGCACTGCCAGAAACTGGCGGAGGCCGCGGGTTCAACCGATCAAACCTGGCGCGCGTACCTTAGCACGCAGGAGAGCGATGGTGAACCTGCCGTAAATGCCAGAGATCGCATTGGCAATGGTCCATGGCACAACGCAAAAGGTGTGCAGATCGGTGCAAACCTCGATTCGTTGCACTACGACAACTCGAATATTAACTATGCCGGCGCATTAAACGAGAACGGGAATACTATAAATTCTGGTGGTATGGGCAACACACCCAACCGGCACGACATTCTCACTGGCTCTCAACTCGATGGCACAGCATTTCCGCCGACCGAGGACATGACGTGCAGCAACTGGACCAGTGGTGATGAAGCCGGTGCGGCATTTGTCGGTCATCACGACAGGTTTCGACGCACCACTCCAGGCAGCTCCTGGAATTCTGTGCATAAAAGCCGTGGCTGCAGTCAGGACAAACTAAAAATGTCCGGTGGAGATGGCTTGTTCTACTGCTTTGCGTCTGACAGTTAACAAACCGACCAGATTCACTGACCGGAAATCGGTCGGTGAATTTGTTTTTGATCTAGCCATAGTTCTAACTGCCTGCCCCAACAATTGAACACGGCACCCATGTCTAGACCTGGGCTCACAATCAACGCCCTGTAAGTTTCTGCCTATTGCTCATCGCTTACTGACTCCTTTGACTAACTTTTACTCAATAAGTCTTTCCCATATAGAACACCAACAACACCTCGAAACGCCAACCTCTAACTCTCAAAACGGCGATGATTTATTACTTCGGAAAGGCTATGGAAAAGTCTCGTTTCCCATGACGAAAAAACTGGATTAGCAATAACGCACTCTGGGCTCCAGGATTCAATTGACGCCTCCTGCCTATCGACCTGTAATCATTGCTTGCTCGCTAATTATTACAGTGTTGTCCTTGTTTATTTTCGTCATCGCAACCGCACTGTTCCAATCCACACCTCGCTCTTCTCATCGTGTAATAACTGCAGTGCTACACTGGTTTATAATGGGCGAGCGCTATATGGGTGGTATTCAGTGCCACCCTCCCGGCTTAGGAAATCCACAAGTCGCATTACATACAATCCGGACTGGTCCGGAACATTAGAATCAGTCAATGGCCATAAAAAAAACAGAACTCTACTCCTCCCTCTGGCAGAGCTGCGACGCCCTTCGCGGTGGCATGGATGCCTCCCAGTACAAAGACTACGTGCTCACCCTGCTATTCATGAAGTTCGTGACAGACAAGGCCCGCAACGATCCTGACTTCCTGCTCGATGTCCCCAAGGGCGCAAGCTTCGATGACATGTTGACGCTCAAGGGCAAGAAAAACATTGGCGAGGGCATCAACACCATCATTGCTGCCCTGGCCGAAGAAAACGAGCTGAAGGGCGTGATCGACGTTGCCGACTTCAACGACGAAGACAAGCTCGGCAAGGGCAAGGACATGATTGACCGGCTGTCGAATCTGGTCTCGATCTTTGACGGCATTGATCTCGGCGCCAACCGTGCCTCGGGTGATGATCTGCTCGGTGATGCCTACGAATATCTGATGCGCCACTTCGCCACCGAGTCCGGCAAGTCCAAGGGGCAGTTCTACACCCCGGCCGAGGTCTCGCGCATTCTCGCGTCGATTGTTGGTGTCTCTGCCGATACCTCGCAAGACATGAGCGTCTACGATCCCACCTGCGGCTCCGGCTCGCTGCTACTCAAAGTAGCAGATCGCGCTCCGCGTGGCCTGTCGATCTTCGGGCAAGAGATGGATAACGCCACCTCCGCATTGGCGCGAATGAACATGATTCTGCACGACAACGAAACCGCCCGAATCTGGCAGGACAACACCTTATCGTCCCCGCAGTGGACCAAGCCGGACGGCAGCCTGCAAACCTTCGATTTCGCTGTCGCCAATCCGCCGTTCTCGTTCAAATCGTGGTCCACCGGCCTCAGCACCACCGATGATCCGTTCAACCGCTTCGAATACGGTGTGCCGCCAGACAAAAACGGTGACTACGCCTTTTTGTTGCACATACTCAAATCTTTAAAAAGCACCGGCAAGGCCGCAGTGATCCTGCCTCACGGCGTGCTGTTTCGCGGCAATGCCGAAAGTGTCATCCGCACCAACCTGCTCAAGCAGGGTTACATCAAAGGGCTAATGGGTCTGCCGGCAAACCTCTTTTACGGTACCGGCATACCTGCCTGCATCATCGTGATCGACAAATCCGCCGCCGGTGACCGCAACCCGGTGTTCATGGTCGATGCCAGTAACGCCTTCATGAAAGACGGCCCGAAAAACCGCTTGCGTGAGCAAGACATTCACAAAATCGTCGATGCCTTCAACAGCCAGCTTGAGTTACCGCGTTATTCGCGCCTGGTACCGTTTGATGAAATCGAAGGCAACGAATTCAACCTCAACATCCCGCGCTATATCGACGGCTCCGACCCTGAGGACCTGCATGACCTCGGCGCACACATGCGTGGCGGCATACCCGTAGCCGATATCGATGCACTGGAAAACTACTGGCAGGTACTACCAAAGCTGCGTGCCTCACTGTTCAAGCGCCGCAAGGGTGAGGCCTATGCCGACGCACTGATCGAACCGACACAAGTTAAAGACACCATCCTCAACCACCCAGAGTTCACCGCCTTTGCCGACAGCGCCATGCAGCGTTTTGAAGACTGGTGGCAAGCACATGAACCGGCACTTGCAGGTATTGCCATCGGTGACGAACCACACGCGCTGATCGAAACGCTGTCAGAAGATTTATTGCAACGATTCGCCGATGCACCGCTGCTGGATAAATACGATATCTATCAGTTACTGATGGACTACTGGCAGGAGACATTGCAGGACGATGTATACCTGCTGGCGCAAGACGGCTGGCAAGTAGCCAAAGTGTTGCGAGAACTCAAAGTTGAAAAAGGCCAGAAGCTACGTGAAGCGCCAAGCCTTGTTTACAAGAAGCAAAAATTCATCGCAGACCTGATTCCGCCACAACTGATTGTTGAACGGTTCTTTACCGAACAAAAGGGCAACATCGAAGAATCCGAACGCGCAGCGGAAATTGTCGAGAGTGAACTGGAAGCATTGTTGGAAGAACATGGCGGTGATGAAGGCTGTCTGCTGGATGCCTTGAGTGATACCGGCAAATTGGTAAAAGGCAAGCTAGGCAAACTGATAAAAGAAGCCTCAGACAAAGAAGAAAAAGCTGCACTTGAAAAAGCAAAAAAATTGCTGGATACACAGACAGATAGCAGGAAGGCCGTAAAAGCAGCCGAGGAAGCACTAACAGAAATAACGCTACAGAAGTATTCGCAGTTGAGCAATGAAGAAGTGAAATCTTTGCTGTTGGACGATAAATGGCACGCCACATTGTTTGCATCGGTGCGCGGATCGGTTGATCGGGTCACGCAGCGTTTGGCCGAGCGCGTAAAAACTATAGAAGAACGCTACGCTGATCCGCTGCCATTGATAGAACAATCTGTGGAAGCGTTGTCTGGCACTGTCGGCAAACATCTTAAACAGATGGGCATACGGTGGTGACTGATAGACTGCCAGTGAAGGCTGATCTGTGAATCAACAAGAGCTCATCTCGTTGCTTGCAGAACTGCGTGCCCTGCCGCAAGAAACAGAATGGGTGGAGTTCAAGCACAACAGAGCTGAGCCGAATGATATCGGGGAGTATTTGTCTGCATTGGCTAACTCTGCGGCTTTGCATGGTAAAGGTGCTGCATACATTGTGTGGGGAGTGGAAGATGTTACTCACAATATTGTTGGAACCACGTTTAAGCCACGCCTCACCAGGCAAGGTAATGAGGAGCTTGAAAACTGGCTGTTGCGTTTATTGTCACCACGTATAGATTTTCAGATTTATGAGGGCAGTGTTGAATCTTTCAATGTGGTGATCTTCAAAATACAGCCGGCTTCGCATACACCGGTCAGCTTTAGTGGAGTGGAATACATCCGGGTTGGCAGCTTGAAAAAGAAGCTCAAGGAATACCCGGAAAAAGAACGAACATTATGGGCTGGTTTTGCGGCAACGCCATTCGAGAAAGGTGTGGCACTTACAACAGTATCATCGGACGATGTACTGAACCTGATCGACTATCCGGTATGTTTTGAATTACTTGGTCATGCTCTGCCGGATAATCGACAAGGTATTCTACAGCGATTGAAACAGGAAAAAGTAATCAGGCATAGAGCGGAGGGTCAATATGACATCACTAACCTTGGCGCCATATTGTTCGCTAAAGATCTGAACCAGTTCGAACGCTTATCTCAAAAAGCTTTACGCGTTATTCAATACAAAGGTAACAATCGCATAGAAACGCTTCGGGAGCAGATTGGAAAGCGTGGCTATGCATCCGGGTTTGAAGGCCTTGTGTCATTCATTGATAATCTATTGCCGCAGAATGAGCAGATAGAAAAAGCGCTTCGCCAGAAAGAATCTCTCTATCCACAACTGGCTATTCGTGAGCTGGTTGCCAATCTGCTCGTTCATCAGGACTTTACCCTCAGCGGCACAGAACCCATGGTAGAAATTTTTGCTGACCGAATTGAATTTACTAACCCCGGTAAGCCACTCATTGAAGTGTTGCGGTTTATCGATGAGCCACCGCAATCCAGAAATGAAGACCTGGCAGATTTGATGCGCCGAATGGGAATCTGTGAACGGCGGGGGAGTGGAATCGATAAAGTGATTTCGCAGGTTGAATTGTTTCAGCTTCCGGCGCCCAAGTTTTCTGAAACCTCGCGGCACACCAAAGCTACATTGTTTGCCCCAAAATCTTTGAACGATATGGATCGAGACGATCGCATCCGCGCCTGCTATCAGCACGCCTGTTTGCGTTATGAGTCAAATGAGCAAATGACTAATGCTTCATTTCGGGATAGGCTCGGAGTAGATAAGAAGAATTACGCGATTGTCTCTCGTATAATCCGGGACGCCATCGATGCCAATCTGGTACAGGCGGTCGATCCCGACACCGGCCCTCGTTATATGCGGTATGTACCGTTCTGGGCTGCGTAGTGTGGTGCGCCGATTCTATGTGATGGCTATGTGATAGCAATGGGGGCTGGGAAGCGGGAAAACTGAACGGATTCAATAAAAACAATAACTTAAAATTGAATTAGTGCGGGTTTCTATGTGATGGCTATGTGCAAACCTCTTTCAAATCAGCCGGATTTTATCGTATATGGGTGACAAATTATCCGAAGCTCCATTGAAGGTGCCTGCACTTTATCGTCTGGTCTGTCGATCACGCCCTTTAATCAAATTGGTGGGAGTTGATCTATGACAAATGGGTCAATAACTGAATGGATTTCATGCTGCTTCGGTGACATTACTACTCTAGTATCCTCTGGACGTTCAAAAAAATTTAATCAAGGTGAACATGTTCTATACGGGTCTACGGGACAAATTGGTTGGACGAATGATTTAGCAGTAACAACTAAAGCCATATTGGTGGCGAGGGTTGGCGCTAATGCTGGTACTGTCCAGTATGTCAAGGGACAGTTTGGCGTAACCGATAACACGATCATTGTTCAAATTAAAAATGAGCAGTCTTATGGGTACTGGTTTTTGTATTTAACGCACGAGAATCTGAATGACATAATTTATGGTTCTGGTCAGCCATTGATAACTGGAAGTATTATCAAAAGATTGGAGGTATCGATGCCGCCAATAAAGGAACAAAAAGCAATAGCCAAAGCCCTGTCCGACACAGATGCGCTGATTGCCGCGCTGGAAAAGTTGATTACGAAGAAGCGAGCCATCAAAACCGCCACCATGCAGCAACTGCTGACCGGCAAAACCCGCTTGCCGGGCTTTGGCGAGGGCAAGGGCTACAAGGATTCGGAGTTGGGGCGGATACCGGAGGATTGGGAGGTTGTGCCTATATCTACTTTTGCCAGCGTAGTATCTGGGGGTACTCCAAGTAGAGATAACGGAGGTTACTGGGGTGGAGATATTCCTTGGGTTACGACAACTCTTATTAGCTGGAAAGCGATAGTTCAGGTTGACGAGTACATATCTGAATCCGGTCTTTTTAACTCTGCTGCAAAATGGATTTCGAAAGGCGCTGTTCTGATGGCCATGTATGGGCAGGGAAAAACGAGAGGGAAAGTTGGGCTACTAGGAATTGATGCAACAATAAACCAAGCATGTGCAGCGATAGAGCCAAGAAATACAGTGGACGGACAATACCTTTTTTATCACCTTCAGAATAGATATTTTGAACTTCGCGAGCTAAGTAATTCTGGCGGCCAAGAGAATTTAAGCGGTGGAATAATCAAGGAACTAATGGCGATTTTGCCGGAGAAAGATGAACAAAAAACAATTGCTGAAGTTCTTTCGGATGTGGATAAGGAGATAGCAACGCTTGAGAAACAGATTGAAAAAACTAGCGAACTCAAGGTGGCTATGATGCAACAACTCCTAACCGGCCGCACCCGTCTAGTATGAAAGATTCAGTCGGCCAGATAGAGAGGCTAACTCAAAACCGCGTAATACGGTTCTTTCAAGACACACTCGCCTACCGCTACCTGGGTGACTGGCACGACCGTGAAAACAACCGCAACATAGAAACTGAGATTCTAACCGACTGGCTGAAAACTCAGTCCGTAGATGATGCGCTAATCCCTCGCGCTCTACGCGAACTGGATCGCGCATCTGCACTGGGTGAAGGCAAACACCTATATGACGCCAACCGCGCCACTTACGAGTTACTTAAATACGGTGTCAAAGTAAGCGCCGGAGCTGGTGAACACAAAACCACAGTCAACCTGATCGACTGGAGCAATCCACTCAACAACGACTTCGCCATTGCAGAAGAAGTCTCCGTAAAAGGTGAAAACAAGAAACGCCCGGACATCGTGCTGTATATTAACGGTATTGCACTGGGTGTATTGGAACTCAAACGCTCATCAGTCAGTGTGTCTGAAGGCATTCAGCAAAACCGGAGTAATCAGGAAAAACACTTCATCCGCAACTTCTTCACCACCATGCAACTGGTGTTAGCAGGCAATGATTCCGAAGGCTTGCGTTACGGCACGATCCTCACACCAGAGAAACACTTCTACCAGTGGAAGCAGGATGAGCGGTTTGCTGATGGTGTGAATGCAGACAATCGGCTGGACAGTGATCTTGCCGTTCTATGTGATAAGGCACGATTGCTTGAGATTGTGCACGATTATGTGGTGTTTGATGCAGGTGTTAAAAAGATACCTCGACACAATCAGTATTATGGAGTGCGCGCGGCACAAGCTTTTGTGAATCGCAAGGAAGGCGGCATCATCTGGCATACGCAAGGCTCGGGTAAATCACTGACCATGGTATGGCTTGCCAAGTGGCTGCGCAGTAATCTGGAAGATGCAAGGGTACTTGTAATTACTGATCGTCGTGAACTGGATGAACAAATTGAGCAGGTGTTTACCGGTGTTGATGAACAGATTGTGCGTACTAAAAGTGGTTCTGACCTGATTGACAAGCTCAACCAGACTACTCCGTGGCTGCTGTGCTCATTAGTCCACAAGTTTGGCGGTAAGGGTGAGATCAGTGATGCTGAGCTGACCGAGAAAGATGCCAAACAGTACATAGAAGACTTACGCAACAGCCTGCCGACTGATTTCAAAGCCAAAGGCAATGTGGTCGTGTTCGTAGATGAATGCCATCGCACCCAGTCGGGCAGCCTGCATGAGGCGATGACTTCACTGTTGCCCAATGCGCTCTTTATCGGTTTTACCGGCACACCATTATTAAAGGCAGACAAGGCTCGCAGCATTGAAGTGTTTGGTCGCTACATTCATACCTATAAATTTGATGAGGCGGTAAAGGATGGCGTAATACTGGATCTTCGTTATGAAGCACGTGATATTGATCAGTACGTAGGGAATCAAAAAAAGATTGATCAATGGTTTGAATCTAAAACCAATGGCCTCACAGATTACGCCGTAACCCAAATTAAAAAGCGCTGGGGCACGATGCGTAGCTTGTTTTCCAGTGAGGCACGTCTTGGACGCATTGTTCAGGACATTTTGTTCGATATGGAAACCAAAGAAAGGCTCTCTTCAGGCCGTGGTAACGCCATGCTGGTCTGCGACAGCGTATTCCAGGCTTGCAAGGTCTACGAGATGTTTCAGAGTACGCCACTGGCTGGTAAGTGCGCCATTGTCACCAGCTATAAGCCGTCGCCCGGAGATATTTCCAAGGAGGAGACCGGTGAAGGCTTAACCGAAAAACTCCGCAAGTACGACATCTACCGTGGAATGCTATCCAAACACTTCGAGGTGGCGGAAGATCAGGCCATGTACAAGATTGAAGACTTTGAAACGCAGGTAAAAAAGCGTTTTAAGGACGAACCGGCGCAAATGAGGCTGTTAATCGTGGTGGACAAACTGCTAACAGGTTTCGACGCACCTTCTGCGACCTATCTGTACATAGACAAAAAAATGCAGGACCACGGCTTGTTTCAGGCCATCTGCCGCGTGAACCGGCTTGATGGTGACGATAAAAGCTACGGTTACATTGTTGACTATAAAGATCTGTTCAAAAGCCTGGAAGGTGCTGTGGCTGATTACACCCATGACGCGCTGGATGGATACGATGAGAAAGATATAGAAGGCTTGCTGACGGATCGCGTCGAGAAGGGGCGTGAAAAGCTGGATGATGCATTGGAAGCTGTTCGAGCGCTATGTGAGCCTGTCATGCAACCCAGAGACGATGCTGCCTATATTCGCTACTTCTGCGGCGATACACAAAGCAAGGATGACCTGCGCAACAATGAAACCAAACGTATCAAGCTCTATAAGCTGGCCGGGGCGCTGGGCCGTGCCTATCTGGATATGGCTGATGAAATGGAAAAGGCAGGTTACAGTGATGATGAAACAGAGGCAATAAAGCAACACGTTAGTGTATACACCCGAGCATCTGATGTAGTGAAACTGGCCGCCAACGAAAAAATTGATTTAAAGCAATATGAGCCTGCGATGCGTCATTTGCTGGATTCCTACATAGAGGCTCGTGATAGCCAGCCACTTGTACAGTTTCATGAACTGGGTGTTCTTGAATTACTGATGAAGCATGGTGCCAGCGGTGCTGCAGAAGTAGAAAAAGCCATGGGTGGAAATCGCAATGCAGCTGCAGAAACCATAGAGAATAACGTTCGCAAGAAGATAATCGAAGAGCAGGCGGTTAACCCAAAATACTATGAAAAAATGTCTGAACTACTGGATGCTTTGATCGCACAACGCCGCGCCGAAGTACTTGAGTACCAGGACTATCTGGAACAAATAGCCGCACTGGCAGAACAGGTGAGCAAGCCGGGTGGGGGTAACACCGCGAACTACCCTGCCAGCCTGAATACCGCTGCGATGCAAGCGATCTATGACAATCTTGGCAAAGATGAATTGCTGGCAGTACGCATCGATACAGCAGTGCGCTACACCAAAGAAGCCCACTGGGTGGGTGATCGCATGAAGGAGCGCAAGGTCAAACGTGCACTGCGCAAGGAACTACCCGATGCTACAGACGACCAGATTGACGACTTGCTTGCATTAGTAAAACACCAGTCTGATTACCAGTGAATACGCCAGAGACAGTTAGCAGTATCCGAGTGGCCGGGCTCACTGTGCAGGTCCAGCGTAAAGCAATCAAGAACCTGCATCTCTCTGTCCTGCCACCGGACGGCAAGGTTCGTATCGCGGTACCGCAGCACGTCACTGAAGATGCCATTCGCCTTGCAGTCGTAGATAAGCTCGGATGGATAAAACGCCAGCGCCTGGAGTTTCAGGCACAAACCAGACAGACCGAGCGACGCTACGTCAGCGGAGAGTCGCACTACTACCTTGGCAAAGCATATCGTCTTCGAGTAGAACATGGCACACGCCAGAACGTGACCCTATGTGGCGGCAACAGACTATTATTGACAACCCGCCCCGATAGCGACACAGCAACACGCGAACGTACGTTGGCACGCTGGTATCGCAAGCAGTTGGCAGAACAAATTCCGCCACTACTCCAAAAATGGCATCCGAAAGTAGGCAAGGAATGCAGCCGCTGGGGTATCAAACAGATGAAAACTAAATGGGGCAGCTGCAACACAGGGACCGGGAGCATCTGGTTAAACCTGGAACTCGCCAAAAAGCCCCCTGCTTGCCTTGAATTTATTTTGGTTCATGAACTCGTGCATTTACACGAACGAACCCACAACGATAAATTCCGTGGCTGGATGGACAAGTTGATGATTGACTGGCCGGAACGAAGGGCGCTTCTAAACAGCTCTCCGCTGGCTCATGATGAATGGAATTATTGAATGGGATATTTTAAGGCTTAGTTCAATGAACATGGACAAAGAAATCGAGGCATCCTTACGTGAATTTCTCGTCGACATTGGGTGTAGTCATGCTAACGATACTCGCACAGGTGGAAAGACCGATAATTGGAAGATTGCTATTTATGAGCGCGATGGCCTTCAGGTCGCATTCTACGACAAAAAACAAACTATCCATTTAATACTAGAGCACTATGACGATATCATCCCAAACGTACGACGAAATCCGAGAGCGGAAGGCAGTCAAAGAATAAAGCCTTCGTTAAACATCCACGTCGAAGTGCATACTTTGAAAGAAGCGCTAACGATACTAAAACACTATTACAACGCAAAGACACACGTAACAACTTTTGAAAACCACAATGCCAAACACGAAAATGCAGTAATCAATTCCCGCAAGGACAGTTCAATAAATCGTCAAGCCCGACTAGCGCATGCACCGAAAAAACCGAAAAAGAGAACAGTTACAATAACGGTCTTTGACCGGAACCCGGATGTTATCGCAGAAGTTCTGGAAAGAGCAAATGGTACCTGCGAAGGTTGCAATGAGCCTGCGCCGTTTATCAGGGCGAGAGATGGAACACCATACCTGGAAGTTCATCACAAAGATCCATTAGCGCAAGATGGCGAAGATACAGTCGAGAAAGCAATAGCGCTGTGTCCAAATTGCCACCGTGAGGCGCACTTTGGCTCAAATCCAGCAAACAGCATCCATCGATTAACCACAGGAAATTAAAAGTTGATCGAAGACGCCTTGAAATCTACTCGAAATCTGCATCGTTTGATCATCGGCGTCAGCATTGCAGTACTAGTATTTTCTTTGTCAATGTATCTGGCAGAAGATAAAGTACGTCAGAAGGCCGCGATCGATGCACTTATCGAAATCGACTTCCTGGGCTATGAAGGCTGGCTTAAGGAACAGCTTGATAAAGAGATCGCCACCAGAGTGATACCGGCCGTGAAACCGGTTCGCGATCTGCTAGCGAGCGATGAATATCTCATATTCGAGCTGGATTCGATTACAGATGCACTTGAAGGCACACCCCATATCGGTCAGTTTCTTGTTGGCGAATCCAATCTCGCTAATGTCTCCGCCGCCACATTGACGTCGCTTGATGCGTTAAATGGTCTGTCGCTAGAACAGGATGTACAACTAACCGTGCCAAATATTAATTTCCTGATGCAGGAACTACAGGAGTTTCTGACGGACAACAATAAAGCCGGTAAACGGGTAACCGATGCGAGCACATCATTGACCAATGATCCTCCAATACTTACCACGTTCCTGCCTGACTCCACACCCATAGCATCTCTTGATTTTCAACTGGCGGATGTCACAGTCACAGGCGCGATACCTGTATTTCAGCATTTGTATGATGTCGATGTTGTCAACATCCCAAACTCGTCGTTCCTCATATGGTTGTCTCAGCAAGGATTTGACCCCATCATACGGATCGACGGTGGCGAGATACTGTTTTTACCCGACGTCCGCCCGCTGCCAAAGGGTTTTGCCGAAGAATCACTTGGCATTCTATCATTGCGCCTGGCAGATGAGATTCGTGCCGCAGGCCCAGAGCAGCGCACGCTAACCATACTGGGCACCACAGTACCTGGACGGTTGCTGGTGCTGGCCGCACCATTGGTATTGCTAGCCCTGCTCTACTATTTCAAAAGTCACCTGTCTCACCTCACTCGGATGTCAGATCAGCATGCCGACGAGATGGTCGGGTTTTCCTGGCTGCCGATTAACTTGAGTCGCTGGCAGTTGCCGGGCACCGGATTCCAATGGTCAGGGCATGTTGCGGAGTTGATTACCACTCTCGCAGTACTGCCGGTGGGAGCCTTGCTGGTGATGTACTTTAGACTAAGCCCGTTCGGCGGTGTCGGCATAGGAACATCGCTCCTGATCGGGTGCACCTGTTCTGTTGCATTGGTGATTTGCTGGATGTCACTAGTTGAAGTCAAAACCATTCGGCAACGAGTTATGCTTGTTATGCAAACTCAATCCTAGCAAGGCGCTTCAGGATGACGTCATAGCCACGTGGTGAGTTAAGGTAGTGGCCATTGATAAGACTAGTGCTCAGGGGTTGCTCGCTGTCTGCCATATTTAAATGGCGAATTCAAATAGTAAAAGGTGCCTTTGATCAAAAAATGCAGATACAGCTTGTGTCTAGTCTGCCCTGAGAGATTACGATTTTCTTTCTTATCGAAACGGTAGAAAAAGTAGCCAAATCCCGCGGAAAAGGCGCAATTCCAAATGAAAAAGTTAATTACTCAGTGCTTATTTTTCTGTATCTGCTTACTTCTGTTGAGTTCATCCTATAGCCAGGTAAAGGAAAGAGAAAGAATCAGTGTAGCCAATTTCACTGACAGTGGATCATTAATCCGACCTGCAAATATAGATGAATGGATTTTTTTGGGCGCCTCGGTAGGACATGGATATCCACAAGAACATGGGGCGGGCAGTTTTAGCATATCTAATCCCGGGAAAATACAGATAGTTCAAATGGAACCATCTGCTTACAAATATTTCAAAAGCCGGGGGCACTATGCTGACGGTACCATGTTGTCTCTGTCTTTTTATAATATCTCTGAAGCGCCTGAGCCAGCAGTAGATGGCATGGTTCAGGGTAGTCTGGAGACATTTGAAATCCATCTTTTAGATAAGGAAAGATTCAATGACAAGAGAGCATTCTATTTATATTCTGGCAATGAGACTGCAGCCTCTATGATTCCAGAGGGAAATGACTGCGTCGTTTGCCACAATAATGAAGCACACTTTGACGGTACATTTACTGATTTCTATCCAGTGATTCGCGATGAAATATTTGGAAAGCGCAGATAGGTCCATGCAGGCATCAGTGCTTCACAGTAACCAGCAGACAAACCGGCACCAGAATCAAAATAACTGCACCGGCAAACAGGGACCCGAATGCGATGCTAAGCGCCATGGGGATCAGGAATTGCGCCTGAGTGCTGGTTTCCGAAATCATTGGTGCAAGACCTATGAACGTTGTCAGCGTCGTCAGCAGGATCGGTCGAAATCGTCTTTGCACGGCATTGGCAATGTTGCCGGCGGTGTCGCGGGTTTTTTCCTGTAGCTTGTTGAAGTAGTCAATCAGCACAATGCTGTCATTGATAATCACGCCGGACAGGGCAACAACACCAAACAGGGAAAAGAAACTCAGATCGTAACCAAGGACCATATGACCCAGCACCGCACCGACTAATCCGAACGGGATAACCGACAGTATGATGATCGGCTGAATATAAGAACGCAGGATACTGGCAAGCAGGCAATAGATAGCCATTATGGCAATCATCAGGTTTGACATAAGCGTAGATAAATCGTCCCTCTGATTACGCGCCTGACCTTCCTGCGAAAAGGCAAGCCCCGGATAGTCACGTACCAGCGCTGGCAGTAAATCAGAGGTAATGACACCGTTGGCATCGGTCGGTGTGGTGACCGATTCATCCACATCCGCTGTGATGGAGATAATACGACGACCATCAACCCGATCAATGCTGGCTTCAGAACGGCTTTCAGTAATGGTGGCGATTGTCGGCAGAGTGGTCTCTTCGCCATTTGGCAATTTAATTTGCAATTGAATTAAATCAGCAAGACTACGGCGCTCATCTTCTGGGTAACGGACATAAACCACCACTTCATCAGTGCCGCGTTGCAGACGATCTACCTCCTCACCAAAATAGCTGCGGCGGATCGCTTGTGCCAGATCACTTTCTGTTAAACCGGCAGCGATACCAATATCGTTCAAACGATATTCAAACTGCCGCTTGCCAGCTTCCGCAGATAGCTCGACTTCATTGACGCCTTCAATTGTATTGATTTCTGTTTTCAAACGCTCCACGGCAGTTAACAGTGTCTCTGCATTAGTATGAGTCAGGTCGTAGCTGACGTCAGCGCCGCCGCTTAAACCCGCGGAGGTAAATGTCAGACTCTTGATTCCGGCAATTACACCTGCGTTCTCACGCCATCGGCGTTCGATTTCAGCGGCAGCAATATCGCGTTCACCGGCCGGGGCCAGTTCGAGAGTTGCGGTTGCCTGTTCGGATTTAAGCGTGGTGCCCGATGCACCGAAGCCGGATGTCAGTGCACCGCCTATGGTCACCGACATAGACCGATAAACATCGGACCCCTCGCCACCAGCTGCCTGATAGCCCGCCGCCACAATGCGGTTCATGGCGAGTTCTGTCTGCTCAAACGAGGTGCCCGCCGGCATCTCAAGATTGACGACTACTTCTTCGCCTTCAACCACTGGAAAAAAAATAAACCGCACGTGTCCACCGGAAAACAATCCGGTAAAAGCAATAAACATCGCAACAAAAGCAAACACTGTCACCCATGGTGCGCGCATCGCAAGCCTCACCACTGGCATGAGCACCCAGTCGCGCAGGCCGAAGAGTATATTTTCAATGTACTGCCGCAGGACCAGCATCGGACCGACGCTCCACGGCTTACCGTGCGCCAGATGTGCGGGAAGAATAAGAAACACTTCAACAAGTGAAACCAGAAGAACTCCGATAACCACCAGTGGTACGGGGCGCAGAATCTGCCCCAGCGTGCCGGATGACCACAGTAGTGGTGCGAACACCATTATCGTTGTGGCGATACCGACAAGCACAGGGACCAGCACACTCTGCGCACCGACAATTGCATCCGCTTCATTGTCGGTTCCGCGACTTTGCTTTTCGTAGATGCTCTCGCCAACAACAATTGCATCATCGACTACTATGCCGAGCACCATAATCAATCCGAACAGGGTGATCATGTTTATGGTGGTGAAGCTGGTAAAGAAAATGAAGCCACCGAGAAACGCAGTAGGTATACCCACCGTAGCCCAAAAGGCTAATCGTAAGTCCAGCACCAGCGATAAGAAAACAAACACCAGTGCAAAGCCAAGCAGACCATTTCGTGAAAGTAGATTGATCCGATCCAGGATCGACTCGGTTTCATCCGAGGTGACGATGACATCGACCCCCGATGCCGGCTGATAGGTATCCAGAAGATCGCGAACCGCTGACGCAACAGCGAATGCGTCTTCATCGCCTGCGCGATCGATCTGCAGGAAAATAGCAGGCTCGTCGTTATAGGTGTTGATCAACCCATCATCTGCGAAGCCGTCTCTTATGGTGGCAATGTCTTTTAGCAGAACTCGCCGACCGTCAAATTCCGACAGAACGACAATGCTGCCGTAGTCGTTGGCGCTTCTGGCCTCGGTATTGGCGCGCAATAAAACATCGCCACCGGGAGATCGAATCGTCCCGCCGGATACATTGACAGAGGCTGCCTCTATCGCATTCGCTACATCACCGATATCGAGATTGAATTGCTCTAAAACGGACTGCGGGATCTCAATTGATATTTCAAAGTCCCGCACGCCCTGCATGGTGACGACACTGACGCCATCTTTGCCAATCAGGGCCTGCTCCAGATCTTCTGCCGCCTGACGCAGAGCGCGTTCAGAAACGTCTCCCACCACAACAAGGCGCATCACCGAAGAGACTGTCGTGGTGACGGATATCTCGGGGCTATCTGCATCATCCGGTGGAAACGCTTCGAGCTTGTCGATGGCGGATTGAATATCGTCCTTTACGGTTTGCGCATCAGCGAAATCTTTAAGCTCAACAGTAACAACGCCGGAGCCTTCTGTGGCAGTAGACGAAACCCGGTCAACGCCTTCCAGTCCCATAACAGCAACATCAACACGCTGGGTAACGCTATTAACTATTTCATCCGGAGTGGCTCCGGGATAACCCACAGACACAGTCACTGTGCGCGGATCGATTTGCGGAAAGACCTCAGAGTTTGTGCTGCCAAGGGTCAATAAGCCACCAACGAACAACGCTGCCATAAGCACATTGGCTGCGACTGAGTTCTGTGCAAACCATGCGACAACGCCTCGGTAGTTTGTGTTGCTACTCACTTTTTGCATCAGCCCCGGCTGGCTCCAGTATCTCCACTGCAGCACCGGAGAGCGGCTCCAACAGTGGAGAAACCACAATGCCGTCTGCAAAATCAAACGCTTCAGTAATAACAAAACCGTCTTCGGGAAAGAAAAACCGGGGTTCGCGTTGCGCTAAAACACCATCGACCACAACCCATATGATGCGATCCTCGGAAATTGCTCGCTCAGGTACAAGGTGTGCGTTGGAGATAATCGGCCCTTCTATACCAACTTCGACAAAGGTTCCCGGTAGCAGAGATGTGTCTTCAGTAAATGCCAGTGTGACTGTCGCCTGCCGAGTCTCGGAATCAAGCTCTGCATCAACACGCACAACTTTTGCCGCAAAACTTCGCGTGCGCTGCGACAGACCGTCGCGTTCCAGAATTCGCGCTTGTCGTCCTTCAGCCGGCTGCAGATAACTGAGCGCCCGGGCACTTACCGGTACTGAAATCTCAAGGCTCGTGTCGTCATAAGCACTTCCATAGGACTGACCCGAGGTCAGGTTTTGACCGACTTCAATTGTGGTTGAGACAATGCGACCATCAAAGGGCAGTGAAAAATTCACCCGAGACAGATCGAGCCGCGCCTCTTCCAACGCCGCCCTGGCAGACTGTACCGCTGCTTCAGCCTGACTGATTTGAGGTTCACGCGCGACCAGAGGTGGTACGGATTCACCGGGGTAGACCAGTGCCCACTCGTCACTGGCCACCGCCGCTTCAGCGCGCTCTACTCGTAAATCCGCTTCGGCAGAAGATAAATCTGCACGCGATTGATCAAGCACCGCGTTTAGCGATGAATCGTCGAGACGAAAGAGCACATCACCGGCCTTGAAAGATCCGCCGGATGCAAGATTGGGTGACACTGATACAACGCGTCCACTGACCTCCGGGCTAAGATCAATCGCATTGCGAGACTGGATCACCCCCGAGCCTGACACTCTGAACGGTTTATCTTCTATGCGCGGGCGGATAACCTCGACCGGAGTAGTCGATGAACCCGCCACTTTTTGTCGGGGAGCGGTACTCGTACTGGATAAAATGGCATTGACAGCAAGACCGGCAAGCAACACTGCCGCTACCAAAACAATTTGCAGCCATCCCGCAATTTGCGTTTTAGTATCAGTTTTCGGTTTTGCTTTCGGCTTCGGTTTTGGTTTTGGGTTCAATGGCACGTCTTCTCCGACCAGCTTCTCAGCAGGGTCAGTATCATCAAGAGACATCCCTATGCTCCTTTCGCGTTGTTAAGTGTGTTATGGGGGTCCGTTGCCGGATCAAACCAGGTGCCACCCAGACTTAAAAATAAATCGATATACGCATTGAGATAGGCTTGCTCTGTCAATATAAGATTTTGACGCGCAGCATTCAGGGTGCGCTGAGATTCAAGAATAGACAACAGCGTTCCAAGACCACGACGGTACCTGTTTTGAGTAATTTTGTCGGACAGCTCAGCAGACTCCACGTTGTCATCGAGCCGTTTTAATTGTTCATTGATACCGACAAGCTGAGCCACTGCCTGCTCAACATCTATTAAAGCCGCAAGCGTAGTTCGAGCAAAGACAGTAGCGAGCTCTTCTGCTTCCGCACTTTGCAAACGTACTTCGGAACGCAGGCGCCCGCCGTTAAAGACGGGCTGCGTCACAGAGGCAATCAGATTGGCGATGAATGTCTCAGCGCTAAAGACATCACCCAAACTATCAGCTTCGAATGTCAGAGCAGCTGATAATGACAGCGCGGGATAAAGGTCTGCCCGCGCCGCGCCTACATCTTCCAGTGCCGCACGATAGGAAAGCTCGGCGGCGGCAACATCGGGACGGTTTGCCAACAGATCTGCAGGCACTCCAATGGGTAACTTCAAATCCCGATCAGGGACAACTGCACCAATAAAAGATGCAACCGTTTCCCCGGGAAGCCTAGCCAGTTGCTCGTCTATCTCAAACAATTGAACGTTCAGCTGGGTCTGCAAGTCGGGAATATCGACAAGAGCCGAATCATAATTCTGACGTGCGATTTGAACATCGCTCGCTGACACTTCACTGGATCCGGCGCGATAGCGCGTGCCAGTCAGGTCAAATGTTGTGCGGAAGCTTTCCGCGGTTTCTTCGGCAAGTGCCAGTTGCCGCTTAAGTGTTGAGGCGGCCACCCAATTGCGCACCAGCGTGGCAACTTCCTGCTGCTCAGCAGAAAGAAACAATAATTCGGACGCCCTGACCTGAAAAAGTGCCGAGCGTTCTGTTGATCTCAGACCACCAAAGATATCAGCGCTAAAGTCTGCAGAAAGACCCAGGCCATAGGCATCACTTAAATCAAAAGAACTATTTGGCGATCGCGACCCGCTACCCGATATTTCCGCAGAACCATTAACCGATGGCAGTCGAAAAGAACGCGCCTGTAGTGCAAGCTCTCGCGCCTGTGCAATCCGCGAACGAGTTTCCTTCAGCGCGAGGCTTTCGACGCGAAGCTCATCAACGAGCGTATTAATCTCGGCATCACCAATCACGCGCCACCATTGATCTGCCACAACGTCGTCGGCTGACAAATCAGCTGTTGTGTATTGCGAAAGGCTTTCAATGGATGACACTGTTTGCGGGCGCCTGGCCTCGGGCGTCAGAGTGGCCTGCGGTTTTACCGTGCATCCCGCCAGTAGGGATACGCAGAGCAGGATGACAATCGTCAGCGAGTTCGATGCGCACTTAAGACCAGCCAAATTCATTTGCGGCCTAGCCTGGATTATTCATAAGGCGACAAGTAAATATTAGCGAAATGCTATGTATACAATTCCAAACCACTTTTTTGGCACCTTTTTCAAATAGCAGTGTGTCTATCCGACGCCAGAGGAAATCTGGCGTCACATCTCGGCCCATCCTCCTCGGCACGTGGCCGGCCACGTTTCTCAGACGATTGGCCGACCTGTTTAGCCAGATTTCCTCTGGACGCCGAATCCTCATGAATAATCCAGGCTAGCTACCATGTCTTTTTTTCACAGCTTGGCCGGGTATTACGCCTCCCAGCCGATCCCGCAGCCTGCCTGACAGGTCAGCCAAAGATTCGGTCGCTTCCGGTCCGATGGCATTGACAATAATCTCATCAATGTCAGCCCATGCAGCACGAACATCCTTCGACTTACTTTCCCCTGCCGGTGTCAGGCGAACGAGAAAAGCGCGCTTTTCGTTTGGATCGACTTGCCGCTCGATCAGGCCGGCAGCGGCGAGCCTGTCACACATTGAGCTCATACTGGCCGGTGTGATATCAAACTCTTTGGCCAGAGTTTTTTGATGAGTCTCCCCAATGCGATTGAGTGCAGCCAGCACACGCGCCTGGCGTGGACCCAGGCCCACTTCGTTAAGGCGCTCGCGCAGCCGGGCCTCCACGAGATGTCCTGCATGGAGTAAAGGATGAAGCAGATTTCCTGATCGCTTAACCAAAGCCAGCTCCCTTTAGTCGCGTGCACGGCTACCGTCTGCAGCATGCGGACGTTACCCTGCCATCGCCGTGTGGCAGCAATTGGTGAACGCCGTGGTGAGAAGATAGTGGTGAGAAGATAGTGGTGAAAAAAAGTCGTGAAAAGAAAGCTATCCAATAGTCGATGACAATATGATTGTTAGGATGCTAACAATAGTGATCAGGCAATGCAAGTTCTCAATTCAGGCTAAGCGGTCAACAAGGAGAATGCAGACACTAACCGGTCCGCCAGGCTTCAGGACAGGAATACGCGTTCAAAAAACCACCAGCAGGCCACCAGTGCGATGAGCAGCGATGCAGGCACAACAACCAGTCGTCGGTACCAGGAACGATTTCGGCTCCAGACAACGACAGTGATAAATGCGGCGGCAATTACCGCCAGCTGTCCGAATTCAACACCGACATTGAACCCCAGTAGCGCGGGTATAAACTGAGTGGCAGGCAGCCCGAATTCCCCAAGTACACTGGCAAAGCCAAGTCCGTGCAACAAACCAAAAAAGAAAATCAACAACAGCCGCCAACGATGCAGTGTAGCGACGAATATATTTTCAACGGCAACAAATATAATAGAAGCTGCAATTAATGGCTCGACGACTGAGGCTGGAATGTTGACCCATCCCATTGCACCCAAAAACAAGGTAACCGTGTGGGCGAGTGTAAAGATACTTATTTGCCATACCAGTGGTTTAAGCCCTGCTGCCAAAAAAAGCAAACCCAGCACAAATAGAATGTGGTCAAGCCCTTTGGGAATGATGTGTGAAAACCCTACCGGTATGTAGTAGACGAAGCTCTGCCAGGCGGTTCTTTCCGCGCCTCCGGAACTATAGATAGGATCTGTGACTCCACCGTTCTCAATATAGCCGGTATAGGGTGATTCAACGCCCTGTTGACGCACAATCAATGTGCCGAAGTCGGCTGGCCAGCCGACAGTGACACCTGATAAACCGGCAGGGACGGATGCGCGTATGCTGATAACCGACTTGCGCGGAAGATCAATATTGCCGGGCTCGGGTACTGTAATATCTGTCAGTTCAAGCGCCAGGGAATCAGGTGCCTTGATCTCCAGTCGCTCAGACATCTCTGGCCAGTACGATCGAAAGGCATCTCGCAGTTGATCTGGCTCCATGGCTCTGTACAGATCATAGTCATTGGCTTGTTCTGTATTGTCGGTATTGTCCAGCGACTGCAAATCGATACGTGCAACAAACGACTCCAGGTTCAGCTGTATCTCCAGCGTGACTGTGTTGCCTTTGATCTCTATGTCGCTGACGGACGGGGAAATTTCGTGCGAATACACCTGACCGCAAGTAGACAGAAATATCCACGCTGTTATCATTGCAATGGAAAAGCGTGCGCAGCAAAAGCGCGCCAGGGACAAACGTGGGCCACGACAAAGCTGTGAGAATTTAAATAATGAGAATTTCATGAATAGCTCAATTGTATGGCTCAAAACCAAACGTTTATTGCAGTTTTTTTTATTGACGACTGTGATCACCCCGGTCGCGAGTGCGCACGAGTTCTGGATAGAGCCGACACAGTACCAAGTCGAACCGAAATCTATGATCGAGGCATTTCTGCGTAACGGAGAGAATTTTGTCGGGTCATCGGTTTCGTATCACAAGGGTAGCACCGATCGATTCGAGATTTTCCATGCTACAAACACTGAGCAGATTACACCTCGACTCGGTGATGACCCTGCACTGGCACTTAATGTACAACAAAATGGTCTGCACGTCGTTATCCACGAAAGCCCGGTTTCGACAATCGCCTACACAAAGTGGGACAAGTTTCAGCGCTTCGCAGATCATAAGGATTTTAAAAATATGCTGGCCCGCCATCAGGAGCGCGGCCTGTCGGAGGTATACTTTAAAGAGGCCTATACCCGATTTTCCAAATCATTGATCTCTGTAGGAGACGGTGTCGGTAATGATCAGCACTTTGGATTGGAGATTGAACTGGTTGCGCTGCAAAATCCTTATACACTGAAGCCTGACGACAGTATTAATGTAGCAGGATACTATCAGGGACAACTGCGCCCTGATGCGCAGATAGAATTATTTGAGAAAGCGCCGAATGGCGAGGTCGTGGTTGAGCTATATCGTACTGATGATAACGGGATGGTTGAACTGCCGGTTAAATCTAACCACAGTTACCTGGTTGATATGGTTGTCTTACGCAAGCCTTCCAAAGCACTGGCCCAGGGAAGAGGCGTTGTATGGGAGACACTATGGGCCTCGTTAACTTTTGAAGTGGAGTAGCATTAATGTGAAGTAGCATTGAATTGAAGTAGCAAATCCGAGGATTCGCTACTCAGCGGAAATTGCGCAATTCTCAGCCGGACTCAGTTAACCGGAGCACAGCTCTGTCTGGTAACAGGATTCCAGCCCCAGCCATCATAGAGATCAGCATCCGAATAGTCACACTGATCGTCGACTGTATCGGCTACGAGACAGGATTCAGTCCCGTTCCACCCCCAGCCATCGCCGTCAGAATCAATACACTCTGCCGCGGTGTCGTCAGTAGCCACGGGAGTTGTTGGTACAGGAGTTACTGGCACGGGAGTTATTGGTACAAGAGGCGCGCAACTCATATTACTTATGGGGTTCCAACCCCAGCCTCCCTGCTGTTCCGCGTTGCTGTAATCGCACCCCGGCTCGGCGTCAGCTAGCGGTAATGTCTGCTGTGTCGCGCCAACATAGTCTGCGGATACATATCTGTAATTGGCTTCGAACCCGTCATCGCTCTCATCATCGCTATAGACACAGGATCCAAATCCGTCCCAACCCCAACCATCGCCGAGCGGCACAGAATCTTCACAGCCCACGAAGTAGAGATCAGTGATATTACTGGTGGGAGGAAAGCTGTCTGGCCTGGCCTGATTTTCTTCGCCGGTATATCTACAAGACCAATATTCCCTTTGACTTTGCCAGAATCTGAAAGTGTTTCCTGAATACTCTACATAAGCCGACGCACTTAGCGCTGAAGAGCCGCCCCGGTAGTACCCGTTTTCCAGATACCATTGATCATCAAAGTTTACCTCCGGATCAACCCCGGGCCTTTCGATCACTTCCAGTGCCGACCCCAGGAAGATTGATGATGAATCGCCATCCAGAAAGTGATTGTAAAAAACCTCCCAGTCGTAGGGTAAATATTGACCAGTGCCGGATCGAAGATCATAGAGCTGGCAGACAATCGATTTGTTATGTAAGTCTTCTACGGTCCAGAATACTCTCTCCAGCACAGCTGGTGCGCCAGTATCAGGACTAATGATTGCTGGTGGAGCAACTGACTCTACTGTGACCAGACATGAGTCATCGGCCCCGCCATAACCATTACCGTCAGCGTCATCAGCCTGCGCGTCGCAGGGCGGTAAGTGCTGCCCCTGATTCTGGTTCTGAGCCTTGGAATTGCCAGCGGCACACGCACAAATGACAGCCAAAACAAGCATCGTGTATCGATTCAATTTGCAGTTGTGTGAATGCTGAAACAAATTAACAACCTTATTTATTCGTCATGACATGTTTGTTTATAAGACAACATGCTTATAAAGTCAACTCCACCCTTCTATTGTCGGGCGTGATTGCCGTTACTTATCGTAAAAAGATCAGCGAACAATAATCAAGCCAATGAGGCAGAACATCGCTAGAACAATCACTATTGAATCCAATCAATGCAATTTCCCAGAATGCATATGCTATCGAGGCCGTGATTGTTTGCGCGGGCTGATATAGGTACGGAACTCTCGTTTTAGCATGTCGAGCTTTGGCTCAATATAAGTGGTACAAAATGGTCTGTCCGGATTCGAAGCATAATATTCTCTATAGCGATCTGCGGACAGCCTAAACCCGGCAATTTTTAGCACCTGCGTAAGCAGTGGTTTTTCAAATTGGTTCTGCAGTGTTTTTATTGTGGCACGACATCGGTTCTCCATAACCTCGTCATGCACATAGATTGCGCTTCGATATTTATCTCGCATAGAGTGCGCTGAGGAACTGGCATGGGTTCGTAGATGCACTTCACTTAACACCTCAATTGCAATCTCATCTTCGCAGAAATCCACCAACACAGCCTCTGAGTACTGGTCGTTTGGAGGATGCGAGCAGATAAACCCCTGTTGCACTCGATGAACCCCGGACAGCGAAGCAAAGACCGCTTCGGTACACCAGTGACAACCACCCCCAAAGCCGAGCTGGATTCTACCTGCCGACAGTTCGCTATTCGTGTTTATTGAATCTGCCATGCTATGGAAGTAGCTCTATATTTTATGGCCTTAAAATATGCCCATGCCTGGGCCGGCGCAACCCTGTCAGTAACACGCCTGTTGTCTTGTGACACGTAAAAGCAAAAAACACTAACCGCTGATAATCCTTTCACGGTAGCCAATGTACAAGCCGCAGCCGATAATTATCGAGGTGCCAAGCCAGGTCCACGCATCGGGTAGCTCGCCAAACACAAAAAATCCAAGCACCGTTGCCCCGATAATTTGTCCGTACGCCACTGGCGCCAGCATAGATGCCTGAGCAAACTGAAATGCTTTTACAACAAAATAATGACCGAGTCCGCCAACCATACCAGCCGCGGTTAACAGTACAACCTGTTTGATTGTTTCGGGGGTTTGCCAATAAAACGGTACTATTATTGTGCTGACCAATGCGCCAACAAGCGCCGTCCAGGTAATAGTAGTGGTGGCGTTATCAGCAGCCGAAATCTTACGCGTTAATATTTGGTAGAGCCCGTAGCATACCGCTGTAATTACCACCAGACTCGCTAGCGGATGCAACGTATCAGTGCCCGGGCGAATCACAATAACAGCACCGACAAACCCCATCAGCACAGCAACCCATCGACGCCAGCCAACTTGTTCTCCGAGCAATGGTATCGACAGGGCAGTGACAATGAATGGTGAGGTAAAGCCAATGATCGCAGCGGTCGCCAATGGAATGTAGCCTAGCGCGGTGAAGTAACTGACAGTGGCACCAAACAACAAAACTGATCGACCGGTTTGCATCATCGGTTGCGAGCTGCTTAGCAACGCGAGGCCGTGCTTTGGGAGAAACAGCACCAGCATGAGTACAAAGTGCGATACGTATCTTGCCCAAATTATCATCGGCGGATCGAAATCCACACGCAGCACCTTGACCATTGCATTCATGAACGGGAAAAGCAGTACAGCAAGTGCCATGTAAAGAAACGCTTTCTTCGCGTTATCTCCCGGGCGTGCGGCGGAGGGTGATTCGGTTTTAATTATTCTCACTCTGCACTAGTGGGTTGTGCGGAAAGTTCGGTAACAGACTTTTCACAGCCACAGTTGTCAGAGCAAGGCGAAAAAATGCTGGCATAGCAGGGCCTACGTCGAACCCGTGCTTTGGACAACAGGTTAACGTAGCTATGGCGACTGTGGCGCCGAGGCTAGCCCGGTAGCAGAGGGCATCCATTGCAGCACCTTTTCGTTTACCGAATCTGTGCTGGGCGCTTTACCACCTGCCTCGTCTCCCCCTGCTCGCAAGCCGGCAAAATCAAACAGATTGGCATCAGCCAACTGCGAGGGCTTTACATTTTTGATAGCGGTGAAGATCGATTCAACGCGACCGGGATATTTCTCATCCCATTCCTGCAGCATCTGCTTGGTTAACTGGCGTTGTAAATTGGGCTGCTGCCCACACAGATCGCAGGGGATGATCGGATAGGCCTGCTGCTCAGCATACGCTACGATGTCTTTTTCCTTGCAGTAAGCCAGCGGCCTGATAACAACGTTATTGCCGTCGTTGCTGCGTAGCTTGGGGGGCATGGCTTCAAGGCTGCCGCCATGAAACATATTAAGAAAAAGCGTTTCTATGATGTCGTCGCGATGATGGCCCAGCGCTATTTTATTAAAGCCGTTTTCCTGTGCATAACCATACAGCGTGCCACGCCTCAGCCTCGAACACAGACCGCAGGTTGTTTTACCCTCGGGGATAACACGCTTTACAACAGAGTAGGTATCGCGCTCAATAACATGGTAATCAACACCGAGAGATTGCAGGTACTCGGGCAAAATATGTTCTGGAAAATTTGGCTGCTTCTGATCCAGATTTACCGCAGTAAGCGAAAAATCAATTGGCGCGCTTCGTGACAGCCCGATCAGCATGTCAAGCATGGTGTATGAATCTTTGCCGCCAGAGAGACACACCATCACACGGTCACCATCTTCTATCATTTGATAGTCAACGATGGCTTCAGCGGTGTTTTTACGCAAGCGCTTGCCAAGCTTGTTGGCTTCGTATCGGGTTTTCGGTTTCAGCATGCTGATTTTTAGCTTGCAGGGAATAAACCGTAATTCTAGCCCGGATCATTCGTCCGGTGGCGAGATTATCCGAAATACTTCGTTATTACACCCGGTCATCAGTTTGTAATGACCGGGGTGAACGAGCTTGCCGGTACCTCAATTTACTGTCTCAGGCCGGCGGGACAACCGCTTTATTGTCATTTAGCCGCGCAGCATGGGACCCGCAGTTTAAAAACTCCAGCAGCGGACCGGCTGAATAAGAGCGGAAACAGGCATACAAATACCTGGCACATTCCTCATTAGCGCATCGGACAATGCCGTCGTTGTAACTATTTGCGACTTCCTGGTCGATTGGCGCTGCTACCGTCATGGAAACAGGCACCAAGGGAGCAGACAATCCACAAATAAACAATACCGCTGCAATATGTTTTTTCATGTGAGTTCTCTCTGCTTTATGTTTGTCTTTGCGAGCTGCGGCGAGGTAGAACGGCGAAATAGCACGACAAGATAAACAACCCGCCCCGACTCTCACTGTTGAGCTCCTGCTCAACCGGCTAATTATCCACAGTTTTTTTGCCAGAAGCTATAACGCAATTGATGTATCCGGCGCCTGTGTTTTGAACTGTTTTGCAGTTTCAATACCACCTATCGGTAGTCCAGTAGACATAATAGCGGCACTGAGCAGTAGGAGAAGCGGGGTTTACAATGCTTTGCAACGTTATGACTAGCGCGGGTTAATTAGCGAGGGTGCCGGTACCTTTAACACTACCGCGTGAACAATACCGCGGGCACCAGTAGCGCGGGAGCCAGTAGCGCGGGAGCCAGTAGCACGGGCAACAACCAACTGTCCTGCGTCTGTTACCTGTTGATATTCCCGTAACAATCTGACTCAGGAAACCTGAGTTCTGCCCGCGAACGCGTGAGACAGCGTCCCGCCATCAACGTATTCGAGCTCACCACCTAACGGCACGCCGTGAGCTATGCGCATCACGGAGAGGTTTCTGACTCGGGCGAGTTCGCCGATGTAGTGTGCGGTCGCCTCACCTTCCACGGTTGAATTGGTTGCCAGTATGACTTCCGAAATATCGCCGGAATCAAAGCGATCACACAGGACATCCAGACCCAATTGCTCCGGGCCAACCCCGTCCAATGGAGAAAGTTTGCCGTGCAACACAAAATACAGCCCCCGATAATCAGTTGCTTTTTCCAGTGCAGCCATGTCGGAGGGCGATTCAACAATGCACAATTTGCCATGCTCGCGACTGGTATCGCTGCAGATACGGCAGATATCAGCTTCGGTGAAGTTGCGACAAACATGGCACTCGCCAATCTGTTCCATCGCGAGCTTTAACATTTCCGCCAGTCGCAACCCGCCATCACGGTTGCGTTGCAGCAGCTGGTAGGCCATGCGCTGTGCGGATTTTGGCCCGACACCCGGCAATACCCGTAACGAATTTACCAATTCATCTAACAGATGTTCAGCCATAGGAATTTGACGTCGGTTCAGTTAATGCCGCTGTTGCAAACAGCAGTTCAAACAGAGCAGTTCAAACGAAGCAGTTTAAAAATAGACTAGGAGCTTGTCCGAGAATCAGGATCGTAGCGAGGGCGTGAGATTTTGAGTCAGATATTTCGATCAATTGAGGCGAATAGTCATTCATATTTAACGAAATTGATCGAAATAGCTGACCAAAAGACCGCGTCCGCAGTAGATCATTGGTTCTCGGACAGGCTCCTAGAAGGGTAGTTTCATGCCCGGCGGCAGTTGCAAACCGTCGGTCGCACCTGCCATCTTGTCGCGTGTTTGTACTTCCAGTCTCTGGCAGGCATCGTTTACTGCAGCCGCCACCAGATCTTCAAGCATCTCTTTGTCATCCATCAAGCTGTCGTCGATGTTTACTGATCGCAGTTCGTGGCGCCCCGTCATCATAACTGTCACGAGTCCACCACCGGAGCGTCCCTCGACTTCCAGATTCGCTACTTCTTCCTGCGCCTTCTGCATTTTTTCCTGCATCTGTTGCGCTTGCTTCATCATCGCGCCTAAACCACTTTTCATAACCATACCTTTTCGTTTTCAATGAGTAGTTATCCGGTTAGCGGAATTGCATCCTGCGAATCAGACTTGCAGCGAACAGCGAACATGCCACGCTGCATTGCCCGGGGCACACCCTCGCTATCACTTTATAGTGTCAGGCGACAAAGTATCAAGCGTGAGCTCTACCTTGCCTCACCCTCACCGTCCGGCAGAATTGGCTTAATGCTACCGGTACTGACAGTGCCATCGAATTGCTTACAGATTTCCTGTACTACAGGGTCATCTGCTATTGCTGATCTGGCTTGCGCAAGCTTTGCCTCCTCGGCAAGCTTAGCAGCAAGCGCCGGCGTGCTGCCTTCCAGCGCTCTGGGCACTTCGACCTTCAATTGCACTTCGCCATTGGCGTATACAGACATTTTCTCGCGCAGACGCTCTTTCCAGCGAGGCGCGGCGAGCGTTGCGTATTCAGGGTCCAGCTGTAAATGCACAGCATCATCGGATGCTGCCACGAGCATACAGTTTCGAGCGAGTTGCAAAGGCATACCCGACACGGGCAGTTCATCAACGATGGATAACCACTGATCGGGCTTCCAGTCCAGTTCAGCTGGCGGCAGTGATTGAACCGGCGCGGCCTCGGTAGCGGTTGCTTCGGCAGAGGCGTTGACACTGCTAACCGCCACTGCAGCGGACGGGGTGTTAGCCGCCGCACTCCCTGTGGATTTGCCAGAAGCCCTTGTGGATTTGGCAGCAGCCCCTGTGGATTGGGCAGGAGCACTGCGGTTTGGTTGCGCCGCAGCAGGTGGGGTAACCACTGGAGCCGCGTCATCAGAATCGGTTTTAGCAGGCGCGGTGGCCGCTGTATCGGTTGCTGCAGGTATCGGCGTGGCAGTAGTTGTGGTGGCTGGCGCAGATGATACGGCTGCGTGTTGCGAACCGGCCGCGGGCGCACCAGCTGCAGAACCGGCCTGTTGCCGTGGCGCCTGGTCTACCCCTGCATCAGGTTTAAATGCCAGCATCCGAATCAGTGTCATCTCGAATGATTGCTGCGGGTTGGGCGCGTAGGGCATGTCGCGCCTGCCAATCAGGCCAATTTGGTACCACAGCTGGATGTCTTCCGCAGGAATAGTCGACGCAAAGTGTCTGAGCCGCTTTTCGTCATGCGCCTCACCCGGCCTTATCTTGTCGACGTTTTGCAACAGAGCAACCTGATGCAACAGTGCGAGTAATTCGCCCAGTACGAAGTTGTAGTCGGGCACGTACTCGGCCAGCACCTCGACCTGAGTGAAAATTTCCGCCCCCTGTGAATTGGCCACTGCATCCAGCAGATCATACAGTCGAGAAGGTGAAAAGCGCCCAAGCATGGCTTCAACATCACCCGCTTTAACATGGCCCTGGCCATAGGCGATTGCCTGATCGAGCAGGCTTAATGAGTCGCGTACACTGCCATCAGCAGCCTGTGCGATGTGCGCCACACCCTCTGTTTCATAGTCGACTTTTTCGCTCTTCAAGAGCTTTTCAAGATACGGCAGCAGCGACTGCGCAGGCAACTGCTTGAGGTTAAACTGCAGGCACCGGGACAACACGGTGACTGGCAGTTTTTGTGGATCGGTTGTCGCCAGTAAAAACTTAACGTGAGGTGGTGGCTCTTCAAGTGTTTTCAGCAGTGCGTTAAAACTGCTTTTTGAAAACATATGTACCTCGTCTATCAGGTACACCTTGTAGCGACCGCTGCCGGGCGCATAGGCGACATTGTCAAGCAATTCACGCGTGTCATCGACACCGGTGCGAGACGCAGCATCTACCTCAATCAGATCCAGAAAACGACCTTCGTCAACTTGCGTGCAGGCGGAGCATTCACCACACGGCGTCGAGCTGACGCCCTTCTCGCAATTCAGGCTTTTAGCGAAAATCCTGGCGATTGTGGTTTTGCCAACGCCCCGGGTACCGGTAAAGAGGTAGGCATGGTGAAGACGGTCCTGATCGAGTGCGTTAGACAGCGCCCGAAGCACATGCTCCTGACCAAGCAGTTCGCTAAATTGACGTGGGCGCCAGCGACGCGCCAGTGCTTCATAAGCCAAGGGCCGCTACCATGTTTTATCAAATGAACGATCTACCGCGGCCACAATTTTTTGGCCAGCTGTTGCGATCACTGTTGGTAAAGATGAATCACTGGTCGCCTTGATTGATCGCAGTGTCCGGCTCAAAATCTCCCACCCTTGCAACGCACTCTGATTCGGTACCTTGCCTTGGCACCTCGCTTCAGCCCTGATTCCCGACATCCCGGCTGAGTGACTGCCTGTCTGTTAATGACAGTCGAAAAACTTGCAGGCGACGAATACAATTGGTGGCGTCCCACACCAGCCACATCCCGGCACCCGAGTCCACCGCTGCCGCTGCTCCCTTCCGGGCCTGACGGGGTTCACGGCTTATCGTCGCGAGAGGGCCGATGCAAGACACCATAACCTGGTTAATTCATTGTGTGGCGGGCATCTACCAAAAGACTGAGTCAAACTGCCCGAATCCCCATTGTCATGCTTTGTTGATCCGCTTTCAAGGAAAAGCTCAAATAAGTTTTGGCACCTTTGATCACCTTGCAAGACCACCATGCACAACTGCTCCAACTCGTAGAAGCTCCAGGCGCAGAAGCGCCACGACGTAGAAGCGCCACGGTACAGATCTCCAGGACTCATCGTGTCGAATTTTGCAATGTTGTCGTGAAACGGTAACAAAACCGGGTATACACTACACAGGCTATCTTGACAGGATCAAAGGAGTAATGGCCGAACACATCCTTGTGGTCGAAGACGAAGAAGGCATTCGCCAACTCATCTGCGACGCGTTATCACAGCAGGGTTTTACGCTCTCCGAGGCGCGCAATGCTGCGGCGGCACACGCGTTGATTTCGTCAGCGCGACCGGATCTGGCAATTATCGACTGGATGATGCCGCAGACGTCCGGCATTGAACTCATCAGGCAACTGCGAGCGGACGAAGCGACTCGATCGCTGCCTGTTATTATGCTGACAGCACGCAGCACAGAAAACGACACCATTGAAGGTCTGGATGCCGGAGCGGACGATTACATTCACAAACCGTTTTCGACACGCGAGTTAAGCTCGCGCGTCAACGCACTGCTGCGTCGTTCTGTGAGCCATGCAGACTCAGCTGTTATGCAGATCGGCCGCCTCAGCCTGGACCCTCGGGCACACCGGGTTGAGATCGACGATGCCCCTGTTGAGTTAGCGCAAACGGAGTTCCGGCTGCTGGAATTTTTTGTCAGTCATCCGGATCGCGTGTTTAGCCGGACTCAGTTGCTCGACCATGTCTGGGGCGTCAATCACTATATAGACGAGCGAACGGTGGATGTTCATATACTGCGTTTGCGCAAAGCACTCAGAGCCAACGGCGTAGACGATCTCATCGACACCGTTCGAGGTGTGGGCTACCGATTAACGGCCAGGCAGAAAAACAGCTGATGTTTCTTCAACACAGTTGCCGACGCGCACCAATCCATCCATAATCCGCAGCAAGTGGCAGATAATGGACTCACACCGAACGTTGATTAATCGTGGTTACTACCCGCTACTACCCATGGTTACTAATTGTAGTTACAGCAAAACGTGAGCAAACGTGGCTGTCCGGGAATAAATGATCTACAGCGGATGCGATCTTTAAACCAGCTATTTCGATCCATTTCGTTAGATATGAATGACTATTCGCCTCAATTGAACGAAATATCCGACTCAAACTCTCGCGCCCTTATCAGGGCTCGAGCGCAGCTCGAGGTCAGCAACTGCCACGCAACTTCACCCCTGGCGTAGCAGTGACTTCCTTGAACTTGTCTTACGACCTGTAACAACGGTCACGAGCAGCAGATGGCAGGTATTCCCTTTAGCTACGGTGAAAAGACACGACTGATCATCGCGACGATCCTGGGCGGCGTCGTTGGTCTGTCCTTTGGCAATATCTGGATAGGTCTGTCGATAGCCTACTTCCTGTACTGCCTGTGGTTGTTGCAGCAGGCACACTTGGTTGACGGATGGCTGCAATCCGGTGCCAGGCGCAGCCGAGTACCGGATACCGACGGCGTAGTCGGTCACATCGAGCAGCTGATTTTCAGACGTAAAGCCAGCGATCGCAATCGCAAAAAGCGATTGAAGAAAATACTCACCCTGTACAATCAGTCAGCGTCCGCCCTGCCCGATGCCACGGTTATCACTAACCACAGATTCGAAATCGTCTGGGCAAATGATGCGGCCAATCGCCATCTGGGTATTCGCGGTTCTCGTGATAGCGGGCAACGCATAGACAACCTGGTGCGGGCGCCGGAATTTCATCATTACGTTTCCAATTTTAACCCTGATAGCGAAATTGAATTTCCGTCACCCGTTAACCGACAAATGGTGCTGGCTGTACGCTGTGTTAACTACGCCGAGAACCTTTATTTATTTATCGCCCGCGATGTGAGCCAGCGGGTTTTGTTGCGAGAGACCAGAGCAGCATTCGTTGCCAATGCGTCGCATGAGTTAAAAACCCCGTTGACCGTGGTGAACGGCTACCTCGAAATGCTGGCTGCCGATGAAACCCTGCCAGCGGACGCGCGCAGAAAACTTGAAATCGCGGAACGACATGCACTGCGCATGAGTGAAATTGTCTCTGACCTGCTGACACTCTCGCGACTCGAGAACCAAGAGCCGGATACAAAGAAGATGAGACAACTGCCAATGGCCACTCTGCTGGAAGCTGCAGTCGCTGATCTGGGCAATACGGTGGATACATTCAGTCACCGGTTTACACTGGATGTAAACGACTCATTGTTTCTTCATGGCAGCGAAGTCGAAATAAAAAGCCTTTGTTCCAACCTTTGCCAAAATGCCGTTCTACACACACCCGATCTAACAGAAGTGCAGGTCCAGTGGCAACCTTTTGAAGGCGGTGCCCGACTGCTGGTGAAAGATAACGGCCCCGGTATTGATGCAAGCCATATCAACCACATCACTGAACGATTTTATCGAGTCGACAATGAAAATTCGCGGGAATCCTCTGGCACCGGACTGGGCCTTTCAATTGTAAAACATATTGTCCAGCGCCATCGCGGTGTACTGGACATACGCAGTAACCCCGGTGAAGGCACAAGCTTTGATATCAGGTTTCCTGATGAGGTCGTCACACAGGATGTTGCGGGTGATACAGCTCCGTCCGAATTAGCTCCATCTGAAATTACTCCAACGGATATAGCAACATCCGGTATTGCTCCAAGCCATACAACCCAGGCGGTCAGGAGACTGCCCGGGCTTGGATAAGCCGCCGCAGCTCTGTTCTATCGACTACTATTACAAGATCAGCTTAGCTAAAGAAGAAAGCAGCTGCCCCGACCGCTGGCAAACATGTTTTAACGGTTTAACAGTTGTTAACCGGACAAACGCAAAGAAGTAAAAAACCCGATATTTTCACTCTTGTCATCATACGTTCATATCGGCTTAATACACTATCCCCAGTTGTAGCATAACTACTCTTCTAACAATGGCTGCACAGATACGTCACTCGGACCATATCGTGCTTGGGTGCGCAGTGACCAATCAATCCATTACGGAAATTTCTACTTATAGGCTCATGGAGCTTCGGAGAGAAAACAATGATGCTAATTCGCTCGCTGGTGCTATTCGCTTTGGCGACAACACTCCTGTATTTCACACCGGCGCAGGCGCAAACTGCCCGCGATCAAATCAGTATCGTCGGCTCATCAACCGTCTACCCTTTCGCCACCGTTGTGGCAGAACGGTTTGGTCAAACAACCAGCTTTAAAACACCCAAGATAGAATCCACCGGTTCCGGCGGTGGCATGAAACTCTTCTGCACCGGTATTGGCGTTGGTCACCCTGATATCACAAACTCATCTCGTCGAATGAAAACCAGTGAGTACAAAGACTGTCAGGCAAACGGTGTCACCGATATCATTGAAGTGTTGATCGGCTACGACGGTATTGCCATTGCAAATTCAGTTGAGCAGGACCAACTCAGCCTGACCCTGGTCGACATCTACCTGGCACTTGCCAAGCGTGTACCAAATCCTGACGGGTCAGAGAGCCTTGTAGAGAACCCTTACCAGACCTGGTCAGAGGTAAATCCTGACCTGCCGGCAAAAACCATTGAGGTTCTCGGACCACCACCGACATCGGGTACTCGTGATGCGTTTGCGGAACTGGCACTTGAGGGCGGCTGCAAGCAATTCGACTGGATAGCCGCATTGAAAAAGTCCGACAAAGATGAGTACAAAGATGCCTGCCACTCAGTTAGAGAGGACGGCCGATACATCGAAGCTGGTGAAAACGACAATCTGATCGTACAAAAACTGCAGGCCAATCCGAATGCGCTGGGGATCTTCGGCTTCAGTTTCCTCGATCAAAACAGCGACTCTGTACAAGCATCGATCATAGAAGACAACGAGCCCGATTTCGATACCATTGCAGATGGCTCATACCCGGTGTCTCGTCCATTGTACTTCTATGTAAAGAAAGCCCACGTTGGTGTGATTCCGGGTATTGCAGAATATCTGGAGGAATTTACCAGTGAGACGTCCTGGGGAGAGGAAGGCTATCTGGCAGACAAAGGCATGATTCCACTGGACGAAGATGTGCGTACAAATTCTGCGGAGTCGATTGCCAATCTGGAAGTAATGCCCGAGATCTGACATTCTCAATTGCAGTAGTCGGGTCTTCCGAAAACTACGCCAGAGGTGCGGCCAGAGTCGCCTCTGGCGTTGTTTTTTCGTATCGATTGCTGAGCCAAACTTACCTTGCCATGTGCTCTGCACCGCTGCCATGTGCCTGATGGCGGGTGGTGTGATAAATTAGCGACCTGCGCCAGGAGTCTGTCCTTCTTCCTGTTTTACGAGCGTGCACTTTAAGGGCCCGCACTTTAAGAGTCTGCACAGTGAGCAATAATCTACTTTTACTGTTGATGTGCGCAATGTTTGCGGCGGCGTACTGGATCGGAAGATCGAAAGCGTCGGTCATGCGTAATCAGGCCACAGCAGCAAAGCCACTGCACTCACTGCCTCGCTATTACGGCTACCAAACGTCCATATGGTGCGCCGTACCGGCCATTGCTTTTTTTGCACTATGGGCCGGGCTTGAGTCAACGGTAATAAGCAAGCTGGTCAGTCATGCTTTGCCAGACGAGCTCAGGAACGCACCTGGTGGTGAGCTCAATCTAATCCTCAACGATATAAAAAATCTCGCCGTCGGCAATATCTCGCAATCTCAATCAGATCCGGTGCGCTCAGCTGCTGCAACGCAGTACAAAGGACATCTGGAATTCTCGAGATGGCTGCGGGCCGTCGTGGTAATTACCACAGGACTGCTTGGCGCCTACTTTGGATACAAGCGAATAACTCAATCCGCAAGAGCCAGAGTATTCGTTGAAAAGGCTATGATGGTTTTCCTGATCGCCTGTAGCTGTCTGGCCATTCTCACCACCATTGGCATCGTGTTATCCGTGTTGTTTGAGTCGCTGCGATTTTTTGGCAAGGTGCCGTTCACCGATTTTATATTCGGTTTGCACTGGAGTCCGCAGACTTCCATTCGAACTGATCAGGTTGGTAGTTCGGGCAGTTTCGGCGCGGTACCTATTTTCGCAGGCACGTTGCTGATCTCCGCCATTGCCATGCTGGTTGCGGTGCCTTTTGGATTGATGTCTGCAATCTATCTGGCCGAGTATGCAAGCCCTGCAGTTCGCTCATGGGTGAAGCCGCTACTGGAAATACTGGCCGGTATACCCACTGTCGTATACGGCTTTTTTGCTGCATTGACTGTGGCACCGATGATCCGTGGCTTTGGCGAATCCATCGGCCTGAGTGTGGCGTCGGAAAGCGCACTGGCAGCGGGTCTGGTCATGGGCATTATGATCATCCCGTTTGTCTCTTCACTGTCTGACGACGTTATAACCGCAGTGCCTCAATCGATGCGCGACGGATCTCTTGGCCTGGGCGCAACCAAATCTGAAACCATTCGAAAAGTGGTTATTCCAGCCGCCCTGCCCGGTGTCGTAGGCAGTATATTGCTGGCGGTGTCGCGAGCCATTGGCGAAACAATGATTGTGGTGATGGCCGCCGGACTGGCCGCAAACCTGACAATAAACCCGCTGGAGGCGGTAACCACTGTTACGGTTCAGATCGTGACCCTGCTCACCGGAGATCAGGCCTTTGACAGCCCGAAAACTCTGGCAGCTTTTGCACTGGGCCTGATGCTGTTTGTTACTACGCTGATACTCAATGTGATCGCATTGAGAACGGTCCGAAAATATCGTGAGCAATACGAATGAACCGTAACGATCCGCCGTCAACCGACCCTTCTGTTGCCGACAACAGTACAGAGAGCGCTGCTGACACAGGCATGGCAAACGCGACTGACCCGAACCCTGACGCACTCAGTGCCATCAGATCAGATACCACGGCAAGAGTTAAAGCCGGTATCAAAAAGCGCTACGCTCGCGAGCGCCGCTTTCGACTGTACGGTTTAGTTGCCATACTGGCCAGCCTTTCTTTTTTGGCCATGTTAATAGTAACCATCACTAAAAATGGCCTGCCTGCTTTCCAGCAAACCTTTATCCAGCTCGATGTCACTCTCGATAGTAAGACACTCGGACTGGGAGACAACCCCGACATTTCACAACTGCGTAAAGCCAACTACAACGGTGTGATCAAAAACGCCTTGCTTGCACAGTTCCCCGAGGTAGAAAAACGCAAGGACAAAAAAGCACTCTACAAGCTGATCAGCAAAGGCGGCCAGTACCAGTTGCAAAGCGATGTAATGAAATCACCTGATCTGATCGGACAATCGAGAACGGTCTGGCTACCCGCAGGAGATGATGCAAGTGGCTATATGAAAGGAATTGTGGACGCGAGTATTCCCGAGAAGAAAAGGCGTTTAAAAGACAACCAGATTGGCTGGATAGAAACACTGAAACAGGACAATCGCATCGATCAGCGATTCAATCGAACGTTTTTCGAACGTGGTGATTCCCGCGAGCCCGAAATGGCGGGTATACGCGGTGCACTGATGGGCAGTATTCTGACTTTGATGGTAACACTGCTGTTGTCATTCCCTGTCGCGGTCGCCTCCGCTATTTATCTTGAGGAGTTCGCACCGAGAAACCGGTGGACCGATATCATTGAAGTCAATATCAATAATCTGGCGGCAGTACCTTCTATCGTTTTTGGATTGTTGGGTCTGGCGGTTTTTATCAACTTTTTTGAGCTACCGAGATCAGCGCCGGTGGTGGGTGGCCTGGTGCTGTCATTGATGACCTTGCCTACCATTATTATTTCCAGCCGTGCGGCACTGAAATCCGTACCACCTTCAATCAGGGATGCAGCACTTGGTCTGGGTGCATCGAAACTGCAGGTTGTTTTTCATCATGTGTTACCCCTTGCCCTGCCCGGTATTCTCACCGGCACCATTATTGGAATGGCGCAGGCACTCGGTGAAACTGCCCCGCTTCTGATGATTGGCATGGTCGCATTTATCGTTGATGTACCAGGCGCAATCACTGACCCCGCCACGGTATTACCGGTACAAATATTTCAGTGGGCAGACCTGCCTGAAAAAGGATTTGTCGAGAAGACTTCAGCGGCAATTATGGTTTTGCTGGCTTTTCTTGTCGCCATGAATACGTTTGCGGTGATATTGCGCAGAAAATTTGAACGCAAGTGGTAGGCTGGCCCGTGTTAAAACATAGGTTAAGACATAGATTAAGTCCCGTGCGCACCAGAATAACCAATACATTAATTGATGAAGTGATCAGCCATGACATCTAACAACAGCGGCACTGCATCGGCAGGCAGTACTTCGAACCCTGCTGCTTCAAACACTGCTGCGAACATCGCCCCCATCGACCTTGAAAAAGGCAATGCGGCGCAAGAGCAAACCATTGAAGAAATCGTAGCGTCACTCGGCGAAACGGTTGGTCAGGCGCGTGTCGACAATCCAAAAATGTCAGCCACCGGTGTCAATGTTTTTTACGCCGACAAACAGGCTATATTCGATGTGGATCTTGATATCGCCAACAATGAAGTCATCTCAATGATAGGACCGTCAGGTTGTGGCAAGTCCACTTTGCTGCGATGCCTGAACCGCATGAACGATACGATACCCATTTGCAAAGTGACTGGCGAGCTGACACTCGACGGGGATGATATCTACGGCAAAGACACGGATCCGGTACTACTCAGAGCGCGGGTCGGTATGGTGTTCCAAAAACCCAATCCGTTTCCAAAATCGATTTACGAAAATGTGGCCTATGGACCCAAACTGCACGGCCTGAGCCGCAACAAATCAGAACTGGACGAAATCGTTATTACCAGTTTGCGCAAGGCCGGTATTTACGACGAAGTAAAAGATCGTCTTGATGCACCGGGCACAGGCCTGTCAGGAGGCCAGCAACAGCGACTGTGCATAGCGCGCACCATTGCATGCAGCCCGGAGGTGATTCTGATGGATGAACCCTGTTCGGCACTGGACCCGATTGCAACTGCTAAAATAGAAGAGCTGATTAACGAGCTGAGTCAAAACTACGCTATCGCTATTGTCACCCACTCAATGCAGCAAGCGGCCCGGGTGTCACAGCGCACAGCGTATTTCCATTTGGGCAAACTGGTTGAAGTGGGTAATACAGCAGACATTTTTACCAATCCCAAGCACGAGCTAACAGAGAAGTACATTACTGGTCGCTTCGGCTAATCCGAGTTACCGCAAGAGTTTACTAAAGCGAGCCGAGCTTGCCTCACCATCAGATAACTGGGTAACGCGATGAAACAATTCAATCCGGAAGGACACACAAACCACCAGTTTGACGTCGAACTCAACGATGTGAAGCACAAGGTAATGATGATGGGTGGACTGGTCGAGTCGATGGTTGACGACGGGCTCGAAGCACTGCTGTCAATCGACTCTGATCTGGGACACAAAGTTTGCGAAGCGGATAAAACCGTCAACAAGCTGGAGCTTGAGATCGATGAGGAGTGCACTCGCATACTGGCACGCCGACAACCAGCTGCCAGTGACCTGCGCATGGTGCTGGCCATTATCAAGACAATTTCTGACCTTGAGCGTATCGGCGATGAGGCAGAGAAGCTTGGCCGAATCAGTCTGCAATTGGCGAATGAAAAAGACACACCGCACTACTATAAGGATTTACGTCACCTCGGCGACCACGTCAAAACCATGTTGCGCGAAGCACTCGACGCCTTTACCCGCATGGATGTCGAGGCTGCATTCAGTACTGCCGCCAAAGACGAGGCAATCGACACAGAGTACGCCAATTTTTCCAGACTGCTTATATCACACATGATGGAGCATCCGGCACTTATCAGTCACGCACTGAATATGAGCTGGTGCGCGCGTTCACTGGAGCGGATTGCCGATCACGCGTGTAATATCTGCGAATATGTTATTTATCTGGTCGAAGGACGGGATATTCGACATGCCGATCTGGATGAGATGCGCAAACAAATATTGCCCAGCACGCCACGCACTTAACCCGCATTATTCTTAAAAGGTCAGTGCTTGTGCGGGCGGACGCTCCGGGCTAACTCATTCTGACCACATCATAAAAAGGAAGGGACGCAAAAAGCGCCCCTCAACCCCAAGTGCGAACAAGCCGCACAGTGCACACACACGAAACTGTTAGAACAAGGCTAGTATCTAGTATCTAGTATCTAGTATCTAATGCAGCATGCCGTTCTGCGGAGCAATTGTAGAATCGACTCTGGCAACAGACCATCCAAGCTCTGACTCAACACGATGACAAACATCACGCTCCCATTGCGGATCAATGCGACTGACCGCTTTACTGAGACTGTGACCCTGTATCAGTATGACCCCGATATCATTAACTATCTCACTCAGAGATAAATTACTATGAATGTCAACACCCTCGAGTATCACTGAAGTACCACGTTCATGCTGGCTTTTTAGCAAATAACGAATAAGCGCGTTTGCCATATCAGCGTCGAAGGATAGAATGTCGCGGTCGATCTTCACGTAGTTTGGCTTCAGGCTATCGAGCCTCGACAACGACGCATTGCCAACACCGAAATCATCAATGGCAAACCGAACACCGGTTAACTCAGCCAACTGCGTAACCACCGAATGATATTCCTGCAGTTGCTTGCGTGCCTCACTTTGCAGCTCAGGGGTGACTACAGTTTTTTCCGACACTTCCATGATCAGATGACTACCCTGCAGCACCGCACTTCTATTCAGCAGCTTGTACAGTAATTCCCGATACCTTGAAGACCTGAGAGTTGCCGGATAAACGTTCAGTGACAACGGCGTTATGGTTGTGGAATCTGTTATACCCGAGCGATGCAATTGATCGCTGTAAGCCGTCAGCGTAGTCTCGAGAAGGGTACAGTCGAGCTGCGACTGAAAGCCCATTCCCCACAAACTGGCGGTGTTAAAGATTTCGATAGGAGCAGAGTTGGAATCGGCATGCTCTCGTGCCAGTGCTTCGTAAGCGTATATATCAACACGTTGAGACGCCCTGTCAAACCGAAACATGGGTTCAAAGTGAACACCCAGGTTTTTGAGCTGATTATTAAATATCCGCAGGCGATCCTCATACATATCTTCACTAACAAAATGATAGGTACGCTTCAGGGAATCATACACACGGGCTTTAAGCTTCTCGAAGGTTTCGAACCTGGCCCACGCAAGGGCATCATGCAAGGTATTTATAACGTTGCTAAGAATTTCAGTCAGTGGATATCGATTAGATCCACGCTCAACCGCTATAAAAACCCCACAGTTTGGCAATCGATCATTTACGATAACCATGCATTCGATTTCTTTACCGTTGGCTGTTACCAATTGCGGAAGAAAGTTCTGCAAATGTAATGAGCGCCTGCCCAACTGATCAGAGTAACCCGCCAGCGCTTCTTCCAACACGCTGTGTACCGTGCGCGGCGAGCAGTTATGAACAGGCTGGCAAGAGTCCGCTTCGAATAAATGAAGATCACCGTTTTTGCTACGCAGGTAGCAGTAGACCATTTCTGCACCCAACACTTGCATCAATGCTTCGGAAAATAGATTTAGATTGCGCCTGCGATCATTCATTCGCATCATCTGCAGTCTGGCAATCAACTGCTCGATAAACGTGTCATAAGCGCTCATGTGGCATGGTAACGGATCGACAGCCTCTGCAATTTGCGACGCGGCGGCTACCGGGAGTACCTGTGGCAGGGGATTAACAGTTACCTGATTTTTGTTGGCGAAATCTATCACCTGCAATTCCAGTGCATTGGTCGCCGCGGTGGTGGCTGCGTTACTCGTCAAATCCAGCGGCTTTAGGAATGCCAGTGCAGATTCTTCAAACTTGAGGTTTGCATGAGCGAGCACCGGTATCACCAGCGCATCACCACCAACGCTACGTCTCAGCGCCATAAAGGCCAGCCGTCTTGACCCGGCTGATTCGAGTTCCTGCTGATCAATTACAAATATAAAAATGTTTGCCAGTGCGATAAACGCGTCGTCCAGGTCTGCCTCATTGGTGTTGTGGAATCGATACGTTCCGATCGCTCCACAATCGGCGAGACGACCCAGCGAGCGCTCGACAGACTGCTCACAATCCGTTTGCTCACCGGACCCAAAAACGACAACATTGTTACACCGTGTTAAAACCGGCAGCTCTACTGACTCAAACATTCATCACACCCAATTCCTGAAATATTGTTTAGCAACGGTTTATTCCATACCGTTTTTGCTCGTCATTCGCGACGTTGACAACGTTGTACCACGATGGCTTCTTTGCTTGCCACCCACCAAATTTTCACAACTTAAAGTAAGTTCTCACCATTGGGTATGTAAGTAAAAGAAAACTAGTTGTTTCTTTTTATTTACACTTTACATTACGTAGCGGATATATTGCTTGCGCATTTGCTAATAGATGACTCAACCCAGCGAAGAGACTATCCCTGTAATCTGGCAGGAATAGCAGTCTGGTGCACCCGTCAGAGGCAACCCGTCATTTGCCCGGAGTTGCAGGAGTGCCCATACTGGCAGCGCCTGGACATACTGGCGGCGCCTGGATTAGAAGAGGTCCTATGACAACATTCAAGATTGCTGTATTCGACGGGGATGGCATCGGTCCCGAAATCATGCAACCAACAGTGGATTTGCTCAAACGTGCGACAGCAAATCAAACAGAATTTGACTTGTCATTTTTATCCCTGCCAGCCGGCGCGGGGCACTATGAGCAAAGTGGTGAATCCCTTCCTGCGGAGTCAGTGCGTGCCGCACGCCAGTGCGATGCCATTTTACTGTCGGCGATGGGATTGCCACATATCCGCAAACCCGACGGCACCGAAATGGTGCCGCAAATAGATTTGCGCCTCGAGCTTGGCCTGTATGCCGGCGTGCGGCCGGTTTTCACCTTTCCTCAAGGCCCCCGGGTGCTGACAGATGAGCGCGCTGCCAACCTCGACTTTGTGCTGGTCAGAGAATCGATCGAGGGTTTGTTTGCGCACAGGGATGAAGGCGTCGTCGTCGACGATGAGTACGCAACCGAAACCCTGCGCATTACTCGTGAGGTATCAAAAAAGCTCTTTGACTTCAGTTTCCGGCTCGCACAACAACGCGCCAGTCGACTCAACCGCCCGGGCAAACTGATGTGTATTGATAAGGCCAACGTATTTCGATCTTTCTGGTTTTTTCGCGAAATTTTCTATGAGTGTGCCGCGGATTATCCCGACATTGAACCAAGCGCGATGTACGTCGATGCTGCAGCAATGAAGATGGTTCAGTCTCCGTGGGACTTTGACGTGATGGTGACCGAAAACATGTTTGGTGACATTTTGTCTGATCTTGGCGCGGGCTTGATGGGAAGTCTCGGGCTTGCACCATCGGCTGATATCGGACTTGATCACGCAGTTTTTCAGCCCTGTCATGGCAGCGCTCCGGATATCGCTGGCAAGGGGTTGGCCAACCCGTCCGCCATGGTGCTTTCCGCCGCGATGATGCTTGAATATCTGGGTGACAACAAGCAATGCGAGGCCGCTGCAAGCTGTGGTGAACGTCTGCGTAATGCTGTTATGCAGGCCACCGGCAAGGAAAAAGGTAGAGGCCGCGACATTGGCGGCAATGCCAGCACCGACGACATAGCAAGCACAATACAGGACTGCCTCGCCACGAGCTAAGCTGGACCTTTCATGAAATCAATGGCATTTCACTTGATCCTGGGTTCCACAGTCTCGTGTTGTGTAAAGCGTTTTCTTTTGCAACCAGCAGTGAGTATTCTGCGCGCCACCGCATGAATAAACCGGGCTAAACAATGAAGAAAAAGCTACGGGTAGTAGCGGTGGGTGCCGGCTACTTTGCCCAATTTCATTTGCGTGCCTGGCAACGCCTGGACAATGCAGAGTTGATCGGCATCGTTGAAAACGATGTATCAGCCCATGCGTCTTTGCAACAGAATTATACTGACGTAAAAATATTTGAAACCCTGCAAGACGCACTGACATCCGACAGCGGATCAGTGGACATTATTGACATCATCACCCCTCCGGCATCACATCTGACACTCATTGAACAGGTATGCGCCTGTTGTGTACAAGCACAGACAAGCTGCACAATCATTTGCCAGAAACCTTTTTGCGAAAGCCTGTCTCAGGCACAACTGGCTGTCGCACGGGCCGAACAACACAATCAAACGCTGATCGTGCATGAGAACTTTCGCTTTCAGCCCTGGTACAAACAAATCAAGGCAATCATAGACGAAGGCAGACTCGGTACAATCTATAACGCACAATTCAAATTGAGACCCGGAGACGGACAAGGCCCTGACGCCTACCTGGACAGGCAGCCCTATTTCCGGGATATGCCAAAGTTCATGATCCATGAAACAGGCATTCACTGGGTTGACGTATTTCGTTTTTTATTTGGAGAGCCTTGCGCGGTGTACGCTGATCTGCAGAAACTGAACCCGGTGATCAGCGGTGAGGACACTGGTTATTTTGTATTTCACTACCCTTCAGGTCTAAGAGCGCATTTCGACGGCAACAGATTGCTGGATCACGCAGCAGGAAATACCCGGCTAACACTGGGTACGCTGTCGATAGAGGGATCGGAAGCCAGTCTGTCACTGGATGGCTATGGACAAATTCATTTGCGGCGACGCGGCGAACCAGCCAGTCAACAGCACCGCTATCACTTCGATGACACCGACTTCGGTGGCGACTGTGTCTACCTGTTACAGCAGCATGTGGTTGAGCATTTAATCAACGATGCTCCTGTGCAAAATACCGCGGCAGCGTATCTGGTCAACATTGAACTGGAAACAGCAATCTATGAATCAGCAGCATCACAATCACTGCGTATGATTTAATAAGCAAAAAACTACAGATATAGAACCACACATCAACCGGTTATATACGTCAATCCAAACGATACGGAGTAACATCACGATGGCTGATCTATGGGAAATATACGCCTTAAAGTACGCCGAGCGCGGTGGTCGAACTCGCAATGAATCTTTTCTTTTCGACGACAATCACAGCGCACCACATGATATGGACTATTTCATCTGGTTGCTGAAGAACGGCTCGCGAACCATCCTCATCGATACCGGTTACGACAGCAAGGAGGGAGTGGCGCGCAAACGTCCGGTAACTGAAGAGCCGGCAGAGTTACTGAAAAGATTTGGCGTGCAACCGGACACGATTGACACAGTGATCATAACGCACCTGCACTACGATCATGCTGGCAACCTGACGGCTTTCCCCAACGCCCGATTTCATCTTCAGGAACAGGAGATGAGCTATGCGACCGGCCCGTGTATGTGCCACGATGTACTGCGATACCCGTTCACTGGCGAGCACGTTTGCGATATGGTCCGCCACTTGTTCTCCGGCAGAGTGGTTTTTCATCAAGGTGCCGGTCAGGTTGCACCGGGTGTTGAAGTACATTTGCTCGGGGGACATAGCCGGGGACTGCAATGCGTCAGAGTCAACACCAGTCGCGGACAGGTGGTACTGGCATCAGATGCGAGCCACTACTACGAGAATTTCCTAACCGGCAAAGCGTTTCCTATAGTGGTCGACATGGAAAACATGTTGAGCGGATTTGGCCGATTGAAAACACTGGCAAGTTCGATCGACCATATCATTCCGGGACACGACCCTCTGGTGCGTCAGTACTACCCGTCAGTTTTTGGCAATGACGACACTATTGTGCGTCTGGACGTCGCACCAACCTCAACTGTCGTCTGAGTCTACAATCTGCCGGCGCCGGGAGTCTGCACAGCGGCTATACTGATTGGGGTAAATCCACCCTGATCATTGCTACCATACAGGTGATTCAAACCTCAGATTCAGCTCCCAAATAACATCGGTTGTGTTATTATCGCCCGCCGAGTCTGCTGACGAATTTACTCAAGCCGCATCAGAGCCTGAAACATGCCGAAAGAACACGTTTATCGCGTACGATTTGTTAGTCAGGACAAGATCTACGAACTGTATGCCAAAGATGCATTTCAGGGCGAACTCTACGGCTTTGTGGTACTGGAAGATCTGTTGTTTGATGAGCATACGACGGTGGTTGTCGACCCGTCTGAAGAAAAACTGAAAAGCGAATTTGAAGGCGTTGCTCGTACTATAATACCAATGCACGCCGTCATCAGGATTGACGAAGTTGAAAAACGCGGCACGCCAAAGATTGCCGAAATGGCGGACAATGTCGCCTCTTTCCCTTCACCCATTTATACGCCACGCGGTAGCGAAGGCAAGTAGCTGTAAAGGGCAGAATACGCAGGTAAAAGTGCGTATATAATAATGCCTCTATAAATACGTGCTGGCGCACTGACTGCCAGACAACCAGGTTCCGGAGAGGTGTCCGAGTGGCTGAAGGAGCACGCCTGGAAAGTGTGTATACGTTTACGCGTATCGAGGGTTCGAATCCCTCTCTCTCCGCCAAAAATTGCCCGACTGACTTTTCAGCCGGGCTTTTTTTTGCCTGACAGTGTTAACTATGGGCTTAACCATCTATGCACCCCGCTATACAAACCCGCGCTACAAGATAGCCGCGTGCGTAATCAGTAATTACCTGCGCCCAACCCGACGACGAGCACCCGCTCCGCGATGCATATCACGCGACGCAGCACCACGGGCAGGACCGTGCTTGCGCGCTCTGTTTCGCGAAGGTGTCTCTGGCACAAGCTTCAACTGTGATCCGCCGTCTGCGGCATCGAGGCCATGCGCATTCCCTGAACGATTTCCGGTCACTTTATCGCCCTTTTGCATTTCCGGTTTAAAGCCTTGTTTTGGGCTTTGCTTTTGGCTTTGTCGGGCGCCGGTATCCACACGGCCACCACCCTTGTAACCGGAACTCGGTTTGATCGAGCGCAGACCGGTCATTTTCTGTAACTCGGTAACCAGATGTTCGCTGACATCGACGAACTTGCCCGCCCTGACATAACCGGGTAGCTCTACCGGCCCATAGCGCACCCGAATAAGCCGACTCACCTGATAGCCAAGCGATGTCCACATTCTTCGAACTTCACGATTTCTGCCTTCGCTGAGAACAACTCGGAACCACTGATTGTTCTCGGTGCCTCCATCGAACCAGCAGCGTTGAAACCGGGCTAAGCCGTCTTCCAGTTCAATACCTTCCTGCAGAGCTTTCAAGTGCTCTTCGCTCACCGGACCTCTGATCCGACAGGAATATTCGCGCTCTATTTCCGAGGATGGATGCATTAACTTATGCGCGAGATCACCACTGGTGGTAAACAACAACAAACCACTGGTGTTGATGTCCAGCCGACCTACAGCGATCCAGCGCGAATCTTTCAGTCGTGGCAAATGCTCGAAAACGGTGGGGCGGTTTTGCTCATCAGAACGAGTCGTGACGCGGCCCTCTGGCTTATGGTAGGCAATTAACCTGAAATCCGGATTGGCGGATAAAACCACTCGGTAACGCCGCTGGCCGTAGCGGATTCTGTCACCCACTGCGGCACGATCCCCGAGTTTTGCCAACTGCGCGTTCAGATAGACCTCACCTCCTGTTATATCCGCCTCCAGCGAGCGTCGCGAACCCAAACCGGCACGCGCCATTAGTTTTTGCAGACGCTCGGACATAGTCAATGATGATCTCGTTGTGATGACAATTTTGCGCTCTAACGCAGATCCACAATAATACAGTAGACTAACAGTCGTCAGGTATTATAAACCCAATCAACCTAAAATTACGTTCGGACCCAGCTCATGAGTGATTCCGCTCAATTTAAATCTTTAAACATCGCCGTTCTGACTGTCTCTGATTCCCGTACAGAAACAGATGACAAATCCGGCAACTGGCTAAAGCAGGCAGTCGAAGAAACCGGCCATCAGTGTGTCGACAAAGCCATTGTCAAAGACGATATCTATCAGATAAGAGCGGCCGTCAGCCACTGGATAGCCAATCCAGAAATAGACGTGGTGTTAAGTACCGGAGGTACTGGTGTGACCGGTCGCGATGGCACACCGGAGGCTATTGCACCCCTGCTGGACAAGGAGATCGAGGGCTTTGGAGAGATGTTCAGAGTATTGTCGTATGAGGATATAAAAACCTCCACACTGCAATCCAGAGCACTGGCAGGCGTTGCTAATGCGACTTACCTCTTTGTACTGCCAGGTTCCCCGAGTGCCTGTAAAACAGCATGGTCAAAGCTCATATCCGAACAACTGGACAATCGCACCCGCCCGTGCAACCTCGTTATGCTAATGCCCAGGCTTAAAGAGTAAGTGCGGCTGATGCACAGGTAAGCAAGCGTCTTTTTTTCAACGATTAAATTCAATAGCATTGTCGCACTACCACCCGCGACGATCCTTAACCAACTCGTATGCCGCTTTTATGGATTGAGTTTTCTCCGTGGCAATTTTAATCATCTCTGGCGGCAAACCTTTCGCCACCAGTTTGTCCGGGTGGTGCTGACTCATTAGTTTTCGATACGCACGCTTTGTTGCATTTTTATCTGCGTTTTTATCTATACCCAGTAACTGATAAGCCTCAGACAGAGAAAGCCCCATAGACTGATCCGGCTTTTTAGTTTGACTAGACCCCGCACCCGGACCCGCTTTTATTCCGGCACGCACCAGAATCTCCATTTGCCGCAGCATAAACTTCGGAAATTTCAGCGTCTCGCAAATCTCCCCGAGCAACTTCTCTTCAGCCGGATGGAGTGTGCCGTCGGCATAGACCGCATGCAGCTGAATTTCTACAAACATACGCATCAGGTTGGTACGCCTGCGGCACTCGATGCGAAATTGTTCGACGACAGCTTTTACATCGTAGGAGGGATCTTTGCCTTGCTCAAACAGATCTATCGCCACGCGTTTTTGCTCTGGCGTTAATTGCATCTGGCTCATGACGCTTTCCGCCATCCTGATTTCATCACTGGTGACCCTGCCATCCGCCTTTGCCAGGTGCCCCATGGTGGCAAACGTCGCTGTGAAAAAAGTAGCCTGAACACGCTCCTGTGTACCGGGGGACATATCCTCGGCATCTTCATGAGCAAGACGCTTGAGTCCGGCATCAAAGTTATGTCCGAGCACAGCACCAATCAATCCGCCAATAGGTCCTCCGATTAAAAAACCAAAGCCACCTCCCAGCAACTTACCCCACCAATTCATACTCAATCTCTTTGCTTATCAATCTACGCTATCGTTTACGCTTGCCAGTCGCACTTGCATTGTATGCCTGCAGGCTGCGCTGGTGTTCCAGACAGGGTATCGACGGTTTAAACCGTTTAAGTGCGCTCACGATTCAATCACATCGACCAGCTCGCGAAGCATAGCGGTCGCGTATACGCCTCGAGCCAGGCTGAATTCCAGCCTCAGTGTTTGCCCGTCGATCCATTGAAATACCAGACCTTCTGCAATGGCACGCAGAGCTCTGCGCTCGTGCTTTAAGCCAGCATCAATCAAACCGTTGACCAGTATTGACTCTTGTTCCAGACATTGTTGCTCTAAATCAAGTACACCGGCACTGGCCGGACTCGCACCGCCGCCCGCCAACGGGCCGGTCAGATGGATATCGTGCTCATCATGACGTAACTGCAGATCTGATTCAGTTTCCGACGCCTGAAAAATACTGCGAGTACCGTCCAGCATACATACATCGCCCGGCTGCACGCTGAGCCAGCTACCATCCTGAACACGCCTGGCAAGGACGGAATTAAAAAGCCAGGCTCTGGCTGAAGATAAGTAGATACCACGCTTGAAACGAGTAACTTTTCTGCGTTTGCTTTGAAACATTGACCGTGCAGCAATAATGTTGCGACCGTCATGGCCAAATCGTTGTTGGCCAAAGTAGTTTGGAAACCCGCGCCGCACGACCTGTTGGATCTGGGTCTCAACCGTGTTTTGATCACCGGCCAGTTCTCGCAGCATGATGATAAATCGATTACTGCGATGACTACCGGTGCGAAGTTTTCGATCACTTCGCTCCCTGCGCAGCACCTCGACTCCGGCAATCTGATCAATCTCTGGCGGCAGAGTAAGCTGTAGCGGTTGACGAATGCTAAACCACTGGCTGGTGACCGCATTCCTGTCCTTGAGGCCGGAATATCCGATGTCACGAGCGGCGACTCCGGTGATTTCGGCAAATTTATCTACGAGGTCCCGTGTGTTACATCCCGTTTTTCGAACCTGGATCCAGATATGCTCTCCCTGTCCCGAAGGTTCGAAGCCAAGATTTTCATCGACGACGAAATCCTCTGGCGCTGACTTGAATCGAACAGTCGGTAGCTGGTCAGCACTGCTGGCGCGAGGGGAGTTATGATTCATCTTAACCAGTATGGATTACAGCATCCGCACGACAACTACGACGCCAGGGCAAAATGCGCATAATAAACCACTATGTAATTACATGCGAAAAGCGCGAAACAGGAAGTCAACCCCTGATCAGGGTCAGGAGTTGAATATAAAAGTGGGCTACGGGATACAATTTTGTCAGCTTCTGGCCTAGACTGCGGCCCCAGCCAGTAAACTTCGGTAAATCAATGAGCAATATCGACGACATTGAACGACAGGAACGACAACAGCTACTGATCAGGTTTGAAAATGAGCATGCAGCACTCGATCAGGAGGTTGCCTTGCTAACCTGCAGCCCAGGCACCGATCACCTGGCACTCAGTCGATTGAAACGACGCAAGCTGAAGTTGAAAGATATGATTGCGAGGCTACGCAGCAGCTTGCTGCCGGACGTCATCGCCTGATCAGGGAGCCGTCGTGCAGCAATCTGACTGAAAAAAGCTGGCTGAATAAAGCCGAAAGAGGTATTTCGTAATTGGCTCGATCCGACTATTCAGTACGATGTCTGCGAGTCTAATGCGCTGTAACTAGCTGTAACAAAGGCCTTCGACTACCTGCCCTCACTAGACCTGAGATACTAAATCACAGGCGTACCATCCACAAGATACGCCCTTCCTAACCGTACCAAATGTTACTTCATTGCCATTGGTTCGCTTTCAGCGATCATTCGAATGAGTTCGTTGGCAGGGCGATAACCCGGGATTTTTGTACCGTCATCAAGATAGATCAACGGCGTGCCTCGCAGGCCTACCCTGCCAGCCAGATCGACATGCGACTGAATCGGATTCTCACAGGTAGACTCTTTTACTGAGCCACCAGTCTTGGCAGCAGTCATGGCCTCTTGCTGATCATCGGAACACCAAACGCTTTGTAACTCTCTGAACGAGGCCGATTGCATTCCGGCACGGGGAAACATCAGATATCTGACTTTAATATCTGCGTCGGTGATTAAATCGATCTCTCTGTGCAATTTTTGACAAAAACCGCAGTCGGTATCAGTGAAGACCGTAATCCAGCGGGTTGCGTCGCCGGCGTCGTTATTGAAGACGACCATTTGATCTTCCGGCACTTCATGGATCAGTTCCAGCTGCAGATTTCCACGGCGTTGCTCACTGATGTTTACCCGATTTTCCAGATCGATAATGCTCCCTTCAACCATAAACCGACCATCTGGTGTCAGGTAGTAGATCTGTCCCTCACTCACCACTTCGTACACACCTGGCAGCGGTGACTCGGCAATGGCCGTGACTGGCAGGTCGGGCGCGAGTACGGCGAGCGACTCGAGTAACTGCTCCTCAGGCGTTTTGCCGTCCTGGGCTGTTGCCGCACCGGAGATGCAAAAAATGCAAAGTGAAGCAAGAATTTGATTTAGTTTCATGTCATTCCTGTGAATCAGGTTGTATACCGAAGTCAGGTTTCACGCCGGTTTTTGAATGAGAAATCTGCTCATTCATCATTGTTGGGCTACTCGATCGCTACTCGAATCGCTACTCGAATCAATATGGCTACCCTGTAGACCGTAGTGACCGAGTCCGGTTCAGCTTTAATTGCGCCTGTAAAACCAAAAACGCTCAGTGGATACAGTTTTAACGCCCGAAGCTGCCGGTTGACGTCATCAGCCCCGCGGATGGTGTTGCGAGTGCAGTGATTTCAGTCGCTCGGCGGCCACGTGGGTATAAATTTGCGTTGTCGAGATGCTACTGTGCCCAAGCAGCATCTGCACCACACGCAGATCAGCCTCATTATTAACCAGATGGGTGGCAAATGCATGCCTCAATGTGTGAGGTGACAGGGCCTGGCGAATGCCGGCCTGAGCTGCATATTTTTTTACCCTGTACCAAAACGCCTGCCGAGTCAGGCCGCCACCGCGCCGGGTAACAAACAGAAAATCTGTACCGTCGCGGGCTTTCAACAGCTCCTGACGCGACGCCTGCAAATAGCATTCCAGCTGCTCCACCGCCAGATCACCAATTGGCAGCATTCTCTCTTTATTACCTTTTCCGACAACTCGCAAAACGGCTGCAGACAGATTGAGTTGCTGCACTCTTAAACCAACCAGCTCACTCACGCGCAGACCGCTGGAGTAGGTAAGCTCAAGCATCGCCCTGTCTCGTACGCCTTCTGCTGTTTCAAGATCCGGCGCTGCCAGCAATTTTTCTATTTGCCCTTCGCTCAGGGTATCAGGCAGGGGTCTACCGGTTTTCGGAGCATCCACCAGAGCCGTAGGATCGGCACTAATGAAACCTTCGCGGCATAGAAGTGTGTAAAAGCGCTTCAGACTGGACAGCAGTCTGGCGGTGGTTCTGGCGCTGTTACCAAGCTCTACCCGTGTTGCCAAATACGATAAAACGTTTTCGCTTGATGCCTCACTTAACACGAGACTTTGATCATGCAGCCAGTTCGCAAACAATCGTAAATCGCTTGAGTAAGACTGAATTGTATTTTCGCTCAGGCCTCGTTCAAGCCACAAATAGTGTCGAAAACGCTCCAGCATCTCATGGTTGCCGGTTTGTGTTTTAGATAAAGCCATCTCATGCATCTCGTATTATTATTGTGTTATCGCGTGACTCGATGGTTATCGACGACCATACCCCGATTTTGGGTTGAACTCTCTATCAAAGAGTCCATGCAGGAATGCGGGTATTCATTTCAACAAAGCAGAGTTGAAATCCTCCTGTGATTAACGTTAAGTTGCCAGCCTCGCAATCCACGATGGTTTCCGATACATACCTATGAGCTCTGATAAAAATCCCCCATCAGCAGGCACTGATGCAGCCAGTACTGCACTGACAGTTGATGAGGCGCGTAATGCCATACTTGAATTGGTAATGACTACCTCGGAAACAGAGACAGTCAATGTCATTGACTGTGTAGATCGAATTAGTGCTGAAGATATTTTTGCTCGTCAGCAAATCCCCCATTTTCGTAACTCGGCAATGGATGGCTTTGCAATTCGCTTTGGTGATCTCGCGTCATTCGGGTCGCTCAAGGTAGTAGGTAAGTCGCTCGCCGGTCATCCATTCAACGGCACACTATCTACAGGTACAGCGGTTGAAATAACCACCGGAGCCATGATCCCTGCAGATGCTGACACGATTGTTATCAAAGAAAACTCAGTGCTGTCAGACGGACAGCTGACTTTACTGGCAGAGCCGGTTAAACATCAGTACGTAAGAAACCCCGGAGACGATATCGCGAGTAACTCAAAATTAGTATCCAGGCTGCAGCGATTGAATCCCTCAGACAGCGGGCTGATTGCCGCACAGGGTATTTGCGATGTATCGGTTACCAAACTTCCTCGCGTCGGCATCTTTTCAACTGGCGACGAGCTTTGCACAGGAAGTGAGACACTTGCAGAGGGCCAAATTTATGACAGCAATCGTGTAACAATTACATCACTACTGAAGCGCTGTGGCATTACAGCAACTGATCTCGGCATCGTAAAAGATGACCCGTCACAGTTGCAGCAACTGCTTAACGATCACAGCCACTACGACTTTATATTATCCAGTGGTGGAGTCTCAGTCGGCCAGGCCGACTATGTGAAAGACGTTGTTGGACAAAACGGAGAGTTAGTTTTCTGGAGAGTGGCTATGAAACCTGGCAAACCCATGGTGACAGCTAAACTGAATAACGGCGCGTTGTATTTTGGTCTTCCGGGAAACCCCGTATCGAGTCTGGTCACCTGTGTTCAATTTGTTATCCCCGCCCTGCGAGCATTCAGTGGCGAACAGTACACCGCTCCAATCCCGGTCGAAGCAACCTGCAAGTCAGAATTAAAGAAGGTAGCCGGTCGATTCGAGTTTCAGCGTGGATGGCTTAGTGTCGAACAACAACAATTGATGGTGGCAACAACAGGCTTACAGGATTCGCACGTTTTGTCTTCTGTCAGCCGGGCCAATTGCTTTATTTGCCTGCCGCAACACTCGAGCGGCGCATCAGTCGGTGAAAAAGTAAAGGTCTTGCCATTCGACGTGCTGGCTGGTCTGTGAAGAACGATATCAGACCCACTCTCTTGTTACCTTTAGTTACACTATGTGCAACCATGATGCGTGGAAAGAAAATCCAAATTAAACACATTATGCCTGGTTGAGGCCAGGCTCTCACCAACCATCTGCAAGTAAGCGAACAAGACGACCTAGGTATTTTACCCCTGTGTTACCGGCGGCCAAACATGAAGCAGAAAGGTGTGACTTTCTCGATAAATGGTGAGCTCTAAAACGATAAAAGCGACCTTCAGTCGCTTTTTTTAAAATTACAGTAGTTCCCCGTCCAGACAGATGGACTTCCTGCCGAATTTACTTAAAATTCATACATTTCAACTAGTTACAACATTAGATCTATGGCAGCAAACCATCCTGGATCTGCTGCCAGATACCCCTTTGCGCTAGCGCTTCTTCTTGGAAGCTTTCTTCTTTGAAGACTTCTTCTTGGAAGCTTTCTTCTTTGAAGACTTCTTCTTTGAAGCTTTCTTCTTTGAAGACTTCTTCTTTGAAGACTTCTTCTTTGAAGACTTCTTCTTTGAAGACTTCTTCTTTG
>CAYMVV010000014.1:77753-84329 GCA_964393885.1 uncultured Granulosicoccaceae bacterium
AAGATTTCTTCTTTGAGGACTTCTTCTTTGAGGACTTCTTCTTTGAAGACTTCTTCTTTGAGGACTTCTTCTTTGAAGACTTCTTCTTACTCATCTTCTTCTTGGAAGACTTCTTCTTACTCATCTTCTTTTTAGAAGTCTTCTTTTTGGACAACTTCTTTTTAGAGGCTTTCTTTTTGGATGCTTTCTTTTTAGACTTCTTTTTTGAAGAGGCCTTCTTCTTACCACTTGACTTCTTCTTCGCTACAGACTTTTTCTTACCCACCGGACGTCCGCGTTTCTTTGCTGCAGACTTTTTAGTTCTAGCCATTTAGTTCTCCTGAAGAATTGTAGGCGATTGAATTATAATCGTTAATCGATTGATTTCAATAAGAATCAATAGTTTTACAGCGCTTTTTATACAAAAATAGCACCATAAGCAGCAAAAAAGCGTTTTATTTAAAGAAAGAACCCTTAAACAAGGTTCGTATATGTTAATTCTTTGCTAAAACTAATCTTACTTATTCGTTATTAAGTGTTGTTACAAACAACATAATCATAGTACCAGCAAGATGTTTGAATAAATCAGTGTTTACCAGGTACCCGTTAATGCCTTACATGCCCTGATTGATAGTGAACTTCAGATAACATGGAAACATCTTTCCAGAAACCCTGTTCAAGAACAGAGATGATAACGAGGGCGTGAGATTTCGAGCTAGATATTTCGATCGATTGAGGCTGATAGTCTTACAGATTTAACGAGTTTGATCGTAATTGCTGGCTCAAAGACCACATCTGCTGTAGATCGCGGGGTCTTAGCGAGAGCGTAGATTACCTACAAGCAACGTAGACGCTCAATACTAATGCAATGTAAGGGTGATCTCGCGACAGTAGAGACTCCGACGCGCAGCCTCGCAGGTAGCTTTGACCAGCACATCGGGTGCAATATAGTGTGATGAAAACAACTTTATACGCTTTTTCGCACCACTTTAACCAGCGTCACTGACAAACCATGCGCACTTTCTCTACTTATGATCATCATGACTGACTCTAACCTTCCCACCGCTGGAATCATCCGTCGAATTGCAGCAATAGTGTATGACACTCTCCTGTTGACGGCTGTGTTGTTCGTTGCAACGGCTATTGCGGTTGCCATAAACAAAGGACAGGCGGTTACCCACCCGCTTTACTATCTGTCGCTGGCTGCAATTTGCTATCTGTTCTTTTGCTGGTTCTGGACGCATGGCGGACAAACGCTGGGCATGCGTACCTGGCGATTAAAGCTGATTATGAAGTCAAAGACAGAAATGACCTGGAGCGAGGCAACTATAAGGTTTCTGCTTGCAGTTATCTCAATACTGCCATTTGGTGCGGGTCTACTTTGGTTGGTATTCGATTCCGAGCGACTGGCTTTCCACGATCGGTTATCAGACAGCAAGATTGTTTATATACCCAAAGGGCAATCCAACACTGACAATGGTTAGTTAAAGCGTCGACCACAGCCTTGTTCATAGATGATACTTATCGCAATAGCTAGCCAATAGATCACTTGCGCCGTAGATAGTTCATTCTCGGACAGGCTGGAAGTCTGCGCTGTAGAACTCTGCTACTGCGAACGCGTCTTGATAGTTCCAGAGTAAGGCTCTCCTCATGGCACGTACTCACTACGCAGACTTCAACCGCGTAATCTTTCATCCAACAATCGCTCTTGCTCTTGCTTTAGATCTTGATCTACCCGCGTTTAATCAGTTTTGAGAGTGATCGTGCAAGTGGGTCGGCGCGCCATCGATGGCGTAAAGAGCGCTGTCAGCCATGGATGGCTGCAAGCGCTATCTGCTTGCACGATCACTCTCAAAATTCCGAAGGAACCCAAGGAGTCTGTCCGAGAATGATGATCTACTGCGGATGCGGTCTTTTGGCCATCTCTTACGATCAATTTCGTTAAATATGAAAAACTATTCGCCTCAATCGATCACAAGAGATGACTCAAAATCTCACATCCTCGCTATGACCCTCATTCTCGGACAGACTCCAGGCTGATTAGCCGCAAAGAGGCTTTTGCCTACTTTTCCCCCGCGGTGGCAAAGAGTGAAAAGTAGGTCCGCCTGAAGGGCATGTCATATTGGCCGCGCGACAGCGCATCACTCGCAAGGGCGTAACCTCCTAGGTAATACGCCTTAGCCCCAGTAGTGCCAGTAATGAGAAGATAGTTAGTGGAATAAAGGTACTAATGGCAGGCGAGAAGCCATTGGCGAGACCAAGGTGAGTAAAAAGTCGGTTTAACAGAAAATATCCGATGCCAAGCAGGATTCCGACAAACATCTTCTGTCCTACCCCCCCCGCTCGCTGTGACGCAAACACAAATGGCAGCGACAACATCAACATAACCATTGTTGACAGTGGATTGGTAATTTTGGTCCACAAAGCAAGCTCTATGGGGTCGCTATCGAGTTGGTTGCGACGCAGGTAGCCAATCTGGGCCAGTAAATTCGCAATCGACATGGACTCAACCGGGACCGACAATCCCTGCAGCAACTCGGTGTTAACCAACGTGTTGCGTGTCTCTGCCGCCAGTGTTTCAGTATCCAGTGAGGTCGGGTTAAATCTTGTTTTGGTCAGATCAGTTAATTGCCATTCGCCACTCGGCAGTTGTTGTGCCTGCTTCGCACTTGTCACACTGGCAAGATCTCCCTCATCAAACTCGTAGATATTGACATCGATTAACGTCATATCGGGGAGAACAGACTTGATATTGATAAAGAGAGACCCTGATTTCGCCCAATACCCGGTTTTAGATTTAATCGATACACGTTTCGACAATGCGCCAAGCCTGACATCATGCGCTCTGCTTTCGCTGGCCGGCATGACGAATTCTCCGATAAGCGCTACCACTGCCATCAGCATCAACCCGCTCAAGGCGACAGCCCCAGCCAACTGGAACATCGACAATCCTGCTGATCGCATAACGGTCAGCTCACTATGAGAGGCGAGTCCTCCAAGGCCGAGCAAACTACCAAGCAACACCGCAGAGGGAAATAACTCATAGGCAGTACCGGGCATCTTGAGCAAAATATACAAGCCGGCTGAGACAACCGAGTAGTCACCCTTGCCAACATCGTCCAGCTCCCGGATAAAGCTGAACAAACCAGTCAGTGCCACCAATACCACCAGCACAAGTAACGTATTGAGCAGTACTGTACTACCGATGTATCTGACGATCAGTTTCATAGGACCTTCAAACCGGTGACCCGGTCAGACGCGCTTTAACCCAACTCAAACCAAATCGCCGAATGGTAAAGAAAACCACTACTACAAAAAACACAGCGTGCACCCACCACAAACCCAACCAGGGAGGTACCACGCCGGCACTGAGCCATTTTCTCGCCAGCACCAGCAGGTTTGCGTAGGGAATGTATAACAGTATCGCCAAAACAATCTTCGAGTATCGCCCTTCTCTCGGGGATGCATGAGACAGTGGCACGGCGAGTATAGCCAGCATCATCGCTGCCAATGGTATAGATACCCGCCACTGTATCTCGGCGCTCGACTGCGAGTCATTCGCTTGCCAAAGCTGTCGAAGTGACTTGGCCGAGTTTTCCAGTGCGCGGGTTTCTCCTGCGTCACTCGGCAGTAGCACACCGTGCCTTGCAAACCGGGTTCGACGGTACTCATCGCCACCCGCTTTACCAACCAGACTGACCCCATCCACAAACACAATATACTCCTGAACTGCTCCGCTTCCATCCGCGCTATCAACCCGTTGATAGAAGGCAGATTTAGCAGTCTCCACTTCAAAGGCGCCGTCTTCCAGATCGCGGTGAACAAATACACGCTGGAATTGATTTTTATTCTCTGACAACGATTCGGCAAATACGACCGCTTCGCCATTGAGAATCTCTACAAATTTACCTGCACCAAGTAAGCTGGCAACGGACTGACTGGCGACTCGCTCGTTGACCTGGCGTTCGAGGCGCGCTGCCCATGGCGACGCCCAGAAAGTTAAAGATGCGATCAACAGGACACCAATCAGACCATTTAAAATGACAGGGCGATAAAGCGAACGGACTCCGGTTCCACAAGCCGAAATAGCAGCCATTTCGCTATCACGATAGAGGCGTCCAAACGCGAGCAGAATACCCAGATACAAACCAAGCGGGATCAAGGTAACCAGTAAATTGACCACCTTTAGTCCGACCAGCAGCATCAGTGCATCGGCTGGCACAGAACCATCGGTTACCTTGGCCAGAATTCGTGAGAGCACATTGGCCACCATAATGACCAGCAACACCGTGGTGACGGTAAACCAGGTAAGCGAGATTTCGCGAAAGATATACCTGTCCAGGACGTTCAGCATTACGCAGTTACCATGGGTTTCAATTTTTAGCTTGTCCGGGACTGAGGGCCGTAACGTGGACGCGGGATTTTGAGTCAGATTTTTCGATCATCGAGGCGAATAGTTACTGTTTCAACGCTAATTCGACGGTCATAGTTTGTTGATTGTTCCCAAACCCATCGAAAAAACCAAACACCATAGCGCGTCAACATTGCCGCTGTTACTACCTGCTGGCTACTCGTTGCTGTAAAGAAGATGCGACAGCATACCAAACCCGGTAGCATTGAACTTTATACAGTCGGTACACTTCGTTGTCTATCCAACGAAAGGTGCAGCCACCTTCGTCGTCCACCATACCGGTTTGCATCACGGTAACTTAACGCAGAAACTGAAAAATGCGAAAAAACGGCTGCAGGACATATCTATTATCAACCCGACAACATCACGCCGAAATGTAAATCTAAACCGGGCTTGCCCACCGTAAACGTTTTCGCAGATCACATGTCAGATCACACACACTAAAACCAACGATAATCTAACCCGCGTAAAGTAAGAGGGACACCTTTTGAATATAATCTCGTCAAACACAGATCCTGTGAAACTGAAAACAGGCTGTCTTGTGGTACCAGTGGCTAATCAGAAAAAGCTGACAGGGTGTATAGCTGAACTCGACAGTGCCGCTTCCGGCGCCATACGAGATATTCTCAAGCAAGGTGATCTTGAAAACAAATTAGGTGCCTCTGTACTGTTGCAGCAGTTGCCAGGCATTGCAGCGAAACGGGTTTTGCTGCTCAGTTGCGGCGACAATACAGTGGATGCCAAGGGCTTCGACAAGCTGTCCGACGCTGCCGCAAAAGCACTCGGCAACCCTGCAATCAAGGACGCTGCAACCTGCCTTACCGAGGTTGATGTGACCGATCGCGGACTCAAATGGAAAGCTCGCTCCGTTGCACAGGCAATGGTTGCCAGTAGCTATCGTTTTGATCAACATAAATCGACCAGGGCAGAAAAAATCACACTGTCGAAACTGACCCTTCACAGCGGTGATCGAAAATCAAACAAGGCAATCGAAACAGGTATTGCGCACGGTGTGGCAATTGCTAACGGAATGCAAACTGCCCGGGATCTGGGCAACATGGCGCCTAATATTTGCACCCCCACGTATCTGGCAGAACACGCTCGCGAGCTGAAAAAGGCGCATAAGTCACTGAAGGTTACAATACTCAGTGAAGCGCAAATGGAAAAACTCAACATGGGAGCGCTGCTGAGCGTGTCCGCTGGCAGCGAGGAGCCGGCTAAATTAATCTGCATGGAATATAAAGGAGGGAAAGCCAGTCAAAAGCCCGTGGTGCTGGTAGGCAAAGGTATCACCTTCGACACGGGTGGTATTTCAATCAAGCCTTCCGCTGGCATGGATGAAATGAAATTCGACATGTGTGGCGCGGCCAGTGTTTTTGGTGCCATGCGATCCGTTGCAGAACTGGGGTTACCGATCAATGTTATAGGCGTTGTAGCGGCCGCTGAAAATATGCCCGGCGGCAAGGCGACCAAACCGGGCGACATCGTCACAGCAATGTCGGGCAAAACTGTTGAAATATTGAATACGGACGCCGAAGGACGCCTGGTCTTATGTGACGCCCTCACTTATATCGCGAAATACAAACCAGACGTGGTTATAGACATTGCCACACTGACCGGCGCCGTTATCATCGCTTTGGGGCATCATACAACCGGAATGATGAGTAACACCGACGAACTGGCAGACGAGCTGTATCAGGCTGGCGCAGATGCAGGAGATCGATGCTGGAGGCTGCCAATCTGGGAAGAATATCAAAACCAGCTTTCAAGTAACTTTGCCGACATTCCAAATATCGGTGGCCGTGCCGCCGGTAGTATCACAGCTGGCTGTTTTCTTTCTCGATTTGCAGAGGACTACAAGTGGGCGCATCTCGATATAGCGGGCGTTGCATGGAAGCAAGGTGGCGCAAAAGGAGCCACCGGCAGACCAGTGCCACTGCTTATGGAGTTTTTGCTTAAGCGTTGCTAGGAGATTATGCCCCGCCTGGGTGATGAGCAAGAGCAAAGCAAAAGCATTTGTTAGATTAAAGATTACACCCCCGCAGGCTGCTGTGCTGTCGCGCAGCTAACGGGGCACGGTCTTTTGCCTTGTTATCAGCCAACTGGCAAAATACCTTCTGCGTTTTCTTCACATCGTTCCGACAATCAGGCGACAACTCCTCCAGCGTATGACATACATTCAGTTC
>CAYMVV010000015.1:0-23792 GCA_964393885.1 uncultured Granulosicoccaceae bacterium
GGTGTCGAATAGACAGTGTGTGAGATAGAAATCATTTCTAAAAGACCTCCAAGCTCTATGTGTATAGGCAGAAACTAAAATTAGTCAGTCGCCTTGTGGATAATGCAGGTTAAGCCTTCTGCAGGTTGGCGGCAGCGGTGTGTATCGCCGCTCGAATTCGGGAATAGGTTCCGCAGCGGCACAGGTTACCGGCCATAGCGGTATCTATTTCTTCGTCCGATGGATTGTCGTTTTGGCTAAGCAATGCTGCCGCCTGCATCATTTGTCCGGACTGGCAGTAACCGCACTGGGCTACCTGATGTTCTGTCCATGCCGACTGTACTGCGTGCATGGCATCCGGTGTACCAAGCCCCTCGATAGTGGTGATGCTGGCACCCTCAAGGCCCCCGACCGGGCGTTGACATGATCGTACGGCAACGCCGTCGATGTGTACGGTACAGGCGCCACACTGTGCAATTCCGCAACCGTATTTGGTGCCGGTTATTTTCAGCTCGTCTCGCAATACCCACAGCAGTGGCATGTCGGGCGACACATCGACATTATGCGCAGCACCATTAACGGTAAAGCTGATCATGGTTTATCTCCAAATAAGACTGTGGTGACCGAGATTAGACAAAATGAATGAAATTGTCAATTTGTAAAATTCAGCAGCTACAGTTAAAACCAGCGGGTATTCGTGGTATAAAATAGCGGACTTGTGCAAGCAAACATATGACAGAAAAAACAGACAAAAATAAAGTTGATCAAAGCCAAACTGATCAAACGCTGGAAGCGGTCAAAGAGTTGCTGACCAGGCATGGTATTCGGCGGACCTCCATGAACGACATTGCCGAAGCAGCCGGAGTTTCCCGTCAAACCCTGTACAGTCGCTTCGAAAGTAAAGAGGGCATTTTACGAGCAGTCATCTTTTACTCCACGGATCAGACTATAGGCAGCGTTAAAGATGAGTGGCGCTCGTGTGAATCAGTTGCGGATAAGCTCGATGTATTTTTCCGCCATGCAATCATAACAACCTATGAGCTAATGGAAACAATGCCCGATGCTGCCGACCTGTTTGCCGCCGAACACCCGATGGTGTCGGAGGCAATCCAGGATTGTGAGAAGAAGTACACGCAGTTGGTTAGGTCGATGTTGTTGCCATGTACGGATATCTTAAAAGAGCGTGGCGAAACGCCAGCCAGCGTCGCCAGTCTGATCACCACCACCGGCTACGCAATGAAGCACAACGCGACTTCAGTGACAGACTTAAACAAAAAGTTACTTACCCTGAGACGAATGGTTGCGCTGACAGTCGGAGAAGAAGCGGGTTAGCCAGAAACCAAAGTAGTCACTACAGTCTGGAACACACGCGCATCAAACCCAGTCCATCACCACCTTACCGGCCTCGCCACTAATCATATGTTCGAAACCCTGTTCGAACTGATCAATTGGTATTCGGTGAGTAATAAGCCCGCTTAAATCCAGACCGCTTTGCACCAGTGCGATCATCTTGTACCAGGTTTCAAAAATCTCGCGTCCGTATATGCCTTTTACCTGCAACATCTTGAAGATAATCTTGTTCCAGTCGACAGCGAACGCGGTGGGGGCAATACCGAGCAGGGCAATCTTGCCGCCGTTGTTCATCTTGTCGATCATATCGCGCATGGCGTGTGCTGCCCCGGACATCTCCAGGCCAACGTCAAATCCTTCGGTCATATCAAGTGTTGCCATGACGTCCGCCAGGTCTTCCCTGGCAGCGTTGACAACATGCTGTACTCCCATGTCCCTGGCTAACTGTATACGATAGTCCGAGATGTCAGTAATCACTACTTTGCGCGCGCCCACTCGCTGAGCCACCAGCGCACCCATGATGCCAATAGGGCCGGCACCGGTCACCAGCACGTCCTCTCCGATCAGGTCGAAGCTCAGCGCCGTATGCACTGCATTGCCGAAAGGGTCAAAGATAGCGGCAATTTCATCAGTGATGTCGTCAGGTATTGGCACAATGTTGTCTTGCGGCAGACACAGGTACTCTGCAAAGGCGCCGGGTCGATTTACTCCGACACCCAGTGTGTTTCGGCACAGGTGTCCGCGGCCTGCGCGGCAGTTGCGGCATGTGCCGCAAACGATATGGCCTTCACCGGACACCCTCTGGCCACAGTTGAATTTTTTTACTGCAGTGCCGGTCTCAACGATATCGCCACAGAATTCATGACCGACAACCATCGGCGCAGGGACAGTCCTGGCGGACCACTCATCCCAGTTCCAGATGTGTACATCTGTACCGCAAATCGCCGTCTTTTTTACCTTGATCAAGACCTCGTCCGGCCCGGGAGCCGGAATGTCAACCTGCTCCATCACCAGACCGGGTTGAGGAGCGGGCTTTACCAGTGCTTTCATTTTACTCATTTATCACTCCTTCACTGCGCATCGAAATCGGATCGTTCATCCGGACTACTGTTATTACTTGTTGATTGATTCTATATAACTTCAGCTGTGTTCTATTGTCCAATCAGATGTATGCAGCGCGATGCAAATCATCCGCAGCTTGCTGCTTGCAACAGAAAACGACTCTTCAGGTAGGGACCGTTTTTTTACAGATAACTATATTGGAAAACACTATGGAATAACTAAGTCAGATAGCCGGACCAGATAAATAACGAGCTCGTCTGTTGAACTATTTTTCCACGCGACGAGTTGAGCATATTCTCAATTCATACCAAATGGCTGTTTTATGGCGTAGCGCTGCTGGTTTCGATTGGTTTCTCCAGGGTGACTGCGCCAGGCAGCCGGGTCAATTAGTTCTGTCAATAAGCAGTCGCAATTCGCGGATCAATAAAAGCGGACAGGAGGGGTTGGTAGACAAATTGCATGGAGTGCGGTCGGATTATTTACATTATTCGAGTTCATCGGGATCTTTCACCTTTGCTCTGAACTGCAAATGCTCTGAACTGCAAAGTTATTTAATTAATTACCTGCATTTCACATCAGGATCGCCGAGCAGCGATCTGTGAAACAGGTGAAGACAACCAACGGTACGGAGATTCCGGCATGGCAATTGTGTTTTGCAGATCGTGCAAGACTAAGATAACCCAGAGGGATACCACCTGTCCCAAGTGCGGCTCTCCAACAAGCCGGCTTGTGCCGGTTGTTTTATGTATCGCTCTCACCGCTGCCGCTTTGGTTTTATACACCGTCGCGCGCGAATCTTTGAAGGATGATGATCGATCGATAGCTGCGATTAAATCATCTGCGGAGCGCAGCAATTCGTCGGAAACACTGCGTACAGTTTTATCCGAAGATTAGCCGATAACCGGACTATAGGTGCACGCTGCTGATGCGCAGCCTTCCCCGGCTAGCGTGTTGGGACATCAACTGTTTTACCGCGCGGGATTTCTGCCAGTTTGTCGTAGAAAGGCATTTCAACCAATTCCGCTTCTTGCTGTGATCCATCTCTGCAACCCACTGTGACTGTGTCTCCATCTGCCAGGCCTGGCATTTCCAGTCGAATAATACCGATACCCTGACGCAGGAAAGGTGAAATGGCGCCAGCAGTCACTTTGCCAATAATACGGTCATTCACTTCCACAGTCGCGTTTATCAATGGCTCACCACCGTTGCAGGTCACACCGAACAGGCGTAACTCTCTGCTCGCCGTTGCAAGCGCTGCTTTGCCTATAAAGTCGCCCTTGTCATCATCGATAAATCGACCAAGGCCAACGTCATAGGGTGTTGTGGTGTGATCGAAGTCGGAACCAGCATTGAGAATACCGGCTTCTATGGGCCTGATATTCATCGCATCGAGGCCGAAGATTTCAAGCCCGAAGGGCTCACCCGCGTTTTTCAGGTGTTGCCAGATTGCATCTGCGTCATGATGTGGTTCGGTATAAAACTCCCAGCCCAGTTCATTGGTGTAACCTGTACGGGTGACGACAATTTCCTGTCCGTCAAAGTTGACGCGGGCGATGGCAAAGTAGCCAAAGGGCTCCGGTAGCTGACCGTTGTTGGCGGCTTCCAGGATCCTGAGCGCATTCGGCCCCTGCACCTGCGAGACATACACTTGCGGGTCGCTTATTTGTACATCCATGCCTGTCGCATGCGCGCGCGCCCAGCTGTAGAAATCGCCATCGGCCTGTGCATACCAAAAGCGATCTTCGCGCAGTCGTAGTAAAATGCCATCGACAATAAGTCCGCCGTCCTCGTAGCAAGCCACACCGTAGCCGCAGCGTCCGGGCTTGAGTTTGGTGATGTCTTTGGTAAACAGTTTGTCGAGCAAGCGCTCGGCGTCCGGTCCCTCAAATTGCAGTGGAAACTCGCCAGTGTTGAGCAGAGCTGCTTTTTGACGCAGCAGCCAGTATGCCTCTTCAGTTGACTGTGTGTCGAAACAACAGGCCATGTGGCGCCGGTTATAAACACAGTAATGCGGACCCAGCGGGCGCTCGATTTCATGATACGGATGTCTCGACAGGCTATAGTCCCAGCCCGCTCCGGGTATACTTGAAACCAGATCTCTGGTTTTGCCGTCGCTTGAGTTCATCGGATTCTTCGTTCCACTTGTTGTTAAAAGGCTCGACCGTGATTCGTTGTATTCGCTGCAGTATTTATTGAGGTTTTCACTGGAGCATTCACTGGAGGGTTCACGGGAGCGTTCACGGGAGCATGGTTTAGTAACATCTGCAAAGCAGCACATCAGTGTAGGGAAAATATTACCACTAAATTGTTCTGTCACCGTCAAATAGAGCAGGGCAACGCGCTGCAAGCCACAATGAGGTATCTCATGATGAACACAGGCGTCAATCGTTTTAATGTAACCGCATCAAGCCAAACGATGATGGCCGTTGTAACAACTGGCAACGGCGGTTACGACAAGCTTGAGTATCGCGCTGTACCCAAACCCGAACCAGCACCAGATGAAATTCTGTTGCAGGTCCTTGCTGCAGGTATCAACAACACTGAAATAAATACCCGCCTTGGCTGGTACTCCTCTAGTGTGACTGAAAGTACTGATTCCGCGTCTGCGCTGCAGGCAGACGCGTCAACGCAAATGACTGATGGTGGCTGGAATGAAGCCACCCCGTTTCCGCTCATTCAGGGTACTGACTGTTGCGGCACAGTCATGCCGGGTGGTGCAGCGGAAGCTGAAGATATCGGCAAGCGAGTGCTGGTTCGCGCCTGTATGCGTCCGGGCGGTTATAACACACTGGACAATATCTGGATGGCGTCGGACTTCGATGGTGCATTTGCGCAGTTTGTGGTTGTGCCTGCGAGCGAAGTCTTTACTGTCGACTGCGACTGGACTGACGAAGAACTGGCGACAATACCCTGTGCCTATGGCACCGCTGAAAACATGTTGCGGCGTGCTGGTGTTAGCAGCGCCAGCCAGGTGTTGGTTACCGGTGCCTCTGGTGGTGTCGGATCTGCTGTCGTACAACTGGCAAAGCGACGGGGCGCTACCGTTACAGCCATTTGCGGAGCAAGCAAAGTTGATCGGGTGCGTGCGCTTGGTGCTGACCAGGTACTCCACAGGAACACCGAACTATCCGCAGTGCTGGGTGACAATGTGATCGATGTTGTGGTTGATAACGTCGCCGGAGACGGCTTTGCGTCCCTGTTTAAAGTTTTGAAACGCGGTGGCAGGTACGTGTCTTCAGGTGCGATTGCAGGCCCGATGGTGTCTTTCGACATACGCGATATGTACCTGAAAGATATCACACTGATTGGATGCACCGCCTGGGACGAACCGGTGTTTGCGGATCTGATCCGTTACATTGAAAGAGGTGAAATAAAACCTGTATTGGCGAAGGTGTATCAGCTTGAACAGATAGCACTGGCACAGAGAGAATTCATGGAGAAAAAGCACGTGGGTAATTTTGTGCTGGTGCCACCCGGGTTGGCTTAAGCTTTTCCGGCCCCGGGCTTTGAAATCAGAAACAAAGCGTGCCGCACGTATCGCTGTCAGCCACCAAGTGTCACTTCATTTTCAAATTTACTTTCAACCGGCGACACGAACAGGTACCACAGTAGCCCCAGTGTTTCGTGAAATACCAGAGTAGAGAGTTGCAGTGCGTCTGGCTTGGGCATCCAGTATTTCCAGTCGTGCCACGGAAAATTTGGTGACAACTGAGTGGGGGCGGCTATCACCGTAAAGCCTGCCAGCTCAAACAACATGGCAGCGCGTCGCATATGGTAGGCCTGCGTTACCAGTACGATTGTATCGATGCCTTCTGATTGTAAAATTTCAGCACTGAATGCAGCATTCTGCCAGGTGGTGGCACTTTTTTTCTCTATCCATTTTGCCTCTATTCCAAACTGGGAGGAGAGGCTTTCGGCAAGTACTTCGGCGTGTATTTTCTGTGCCTTGTTCGTCGGCCCGCCAGTGAGCAATACACGTAGACCTGTCCGATTGTGCAGATTGGCCGCATAGTGTAATCGTACCAGTCCGCTTTCAATCGGAGTGGCCACGCCATACTCGTCGGCAAAATCAAAGTGACTGGATCCGGCAACCACCATCGCCAGTTTACTGGTATCCGGCAACGAGGATATGTCCAGTGCAGGATAGGCTTCAATCACACGACCCAGTGCGGTCGATACAATAGGGGTCGCCAGCAACCACAGACTGACAAGGCCGGCGACACACAGCAACATACCGGTACGTCGCATTCGATAAATCAATAGCAAACCGGCTGCAATCATCAGCATATTGATTGCCGGTGGAGTAAAAAAAATACTGATTAGCGATCGTACCAGCAATAGTCTGTACTGTTTGGTTGGTATCGGAAGGGGGAGCGTGGATTACACAGTGGTGTCGTCGGACCCGCGGTAACGCGAGAGCAACGCAAGGGCAATGCAACGGCAATGCCATTGCGCCGGGGTTCGGTTCCGCTAACTGTTCACTTAGTAGTATACTGGCCGGCGAGTCTGGTTGCCAGGCAGGCCCCGACATGTCCTAATACCACGCGTCAGGAATTTCCTCTTTTCGAATTGCCATGTAGGCATTCAACGCTTCCCTGACAGACGGATCGATAGCGGGCTCTTCATAGTTATCGAGCATCGTGTTCCATTTTTCATAAGCCCGTTTGCGCATATCCTTGCTGCCTTTTTCCTCCCAGCTCTCGACGTTTTCACTGTCACTTAGTTCAGCTGTATAAAAAGCGTTCTGGTAGTGACGCATGGTGTGTGCAGAGCCGAGAAAGTGCCCGCCGGGTTCGACTTCCTGGTAGGCATCGCGTGCGAACTGATCCTCATCCATATCCAGTCCTGCCAGTACCTTCTGATAGCCACCAAGGCGATCAGCATCCATGACCAGTTTTTCAAAGCCGGTGGCAAGTCCGCCTTCGAGCCAGCCGGCTGCGTGTAAGGTGAAATGAGAGCCTGCCAGTGCGGTTGAATGCATGGAGTCCGCACTTTCATAGGCGGCTTGCGCGTCTTCAATTTTCGATGCAGTGAGTGATCCGCCGCATCGCAAAGGTAAGCCCAGGCGTCTGGCCATCTGGCCAATCACATAGTTTGATAAAACAGGTTCAGGCATACCAAACGTCGGTGCACCGGATTTAAGACTCATCGATGATAAAAAATTACCCATCACAAACGGTGCGCCAGGGCGAACCAGTTGGCCGAATGCGACAGTAATCATCACCTCTGCTATCGCCTGCGCGACAGCGGCTGCTGTCGATACCGGCCCCATCGCACCGGTTAGTATGAACGGGGTTATCACCATAGCCTGTCCGCGAGACGAGTACACCTGTATGGCTTCGCTCACCACCCGATCGATCAACAGAGGGGAGTTTGTATTTACATTGGCCATGATGACCACGTTGTTGTCCATGGTCTCTTTGCCGTGAAGTATCTCGGCCATTTCAACGCTGTCCTGCGCGCGACTTTTTTCAGTGATTGCACCCAGATGAGGCTTGTCGTTGAGCGTCATGTGCGCATAGACCATATCCAGATGACGCTTTGATACCGGAATATCCGTTGGCTCGGCGATAACCAGACCGCTGTGATGCAGATTGGGGTGCATATAGGTCAGTTTCAGCAGTGTCTCGAAATCTGCAAACGTGGCGTAGCGACGCCCGCCTTCAAGGTCGCGTACAAACGGCGCACCGTAGATTGGCGCGAACACCTGGTTGTCACCACCAATCGTCACCGAGCGTGCCGGGTTACGAGCCAACTGGGTGAACTTTGCCGGCGCTTTGGCGCATTGTTCCCGCACCCAGACAGCATCGGCGAATACCTTGTCGCCATCCATTCTGACACCTGCTTCCCTCCAGATACGGATTGCCTGTGGATCATCGCGAAACGCAAAGCCGATATTCTCGAGCATCCAGTCGACCTGGTGCTCGATTTTGACCAGCTGTTCTTCATCGAGCGGATCAAAAAAGGGCAGGTGGCGTTTTATATAGGGTGGCGCTTCGGCAACGGTACTGGCGGCGCCTGTGCGCTTTCTGCGAGTGCGTCGAGCCATGTGAAAAACCTGCAACCGGAAAGTAACCCGGATCATAGCGCCGATTTTTATTGCTGTAACCGTTTTGTTTTATCCGGCGAATCGATCGATCCAGCGACGTTATCTCTGGCTGGTTGCGTAATTCGGGTTTGTCCAGAATTCTGCTTCAATACGTGGCAGGGCAGGGTTCCCCAGTATTGCATCGCTTAGTTTTTCGGCAATCATAATAGTCGGGCAGTTGGTATTGCCGTTGGTGACCGTTGGCATAATAGAGGCATCGACTACCCGTAGATTGTTGACGCCGTGCACGCAGCCATGTGCATCGACTACCGCTCCGGAGTCTGTGCTTGTACCCATGCGTGCGGTGCCCGACAAATGCCATTGCGTCGCGACGCCTTCATTCAGGTAGTGGTCGAGTTCCTCATCGGATTGCGCGTCAGCACCGGGATAAATCTCTGCGCCCTTAAGCTGCGCAAATGCGGGTTGTTCTACTAATTCGCGTATAAGCCTAATGCCGGTGCGCATGAGTTCCCGGTCGCGTTTGTCCTGCAGGTAGTTAACGAGTATGCGGGGTGGTGACGCAGGATTTGCATCGCGCAATTCTATCTTGCCACGACTGTGCGCCTGCATTAAGCCAACGTGAATTTGAAATGCATGCTCCTGCAAAGGTGCCCAGGTAATGTCATCAACGGCAATAGGCGAGATGACCAGTTGCAGGTCAGGGTACTCGACTCCAGGGGCAGATCGTACACAACCCACCACATCGAAATGATTCGATGCACAGATGCCTTTGCGATTGATCAGCCACTGGATACCGGCGAGCAGTTTTCCAAGCGGTCTTGTTTTGGGCCACAAAGACACCGGTTGTAAGCACTTAAACTTTAAAACGAAGTCGGGGTGTTCGTTTAAATTTTGTCCGACACCGGGCAGATCAATTAATGTGTCTATACCCATCGTGCCTAGATGGCTGGCAGGACCAATGCCTGACAACATCAAAAGCTGAGGTGTTCCAACCGCACCCGCACACAGTATTACCTCGGTTTTCGCGGTCGCGGTAACCACTGCATTGCGGTTGTCCTTGTAAGTCACCCCGGTGGCTTTTTGACCATCAAACTCAACGCGCTGTACATGCGCCTGCGTCACTATGCTCAGATTGGATCGGCCGCGAGCGGGGTCAAGATAGGCGCGAGCGGTGCTTAATCGCTCCCCGTTAAATACCGTACTATCGAGCGCACCGAACCCTTCCTGACAATAACCGGAGATATCATCTGTTAACGGGTAACCGGCTTCCTTGCCCGCCTGTATAAACGCCTTGGCCAGTGGTTCGGTGGGGTTTGTTTTCGGTATCGTCAGCGGGCCACTGTCGCCACGATAGTTGACGCGATTATTTTCGTCACGGGTCGCATCACGGGTACTATGACCGCTGCCACTGCGGCTACTGTGCTGATCGCCATAGGATTCCATTTTTTTAAAGTACGGCAGAACATCTGCATAGCTCCAGCCCTCACAACCGGATTGACGCCACCCCTCGAAATCCAGTGCATGTCCACGGATATACAACATACCGTTTATCGACGACGATCCACCCAGTGTTTTACCCCTGTCGTGCTGCAACCGGCGGTTGTTTAATTCAGGCTCCGGCTCTCCCTGAAAGGCCCAGTTGTGTTTGGTGCCCTGCAGATTAGACAGTACCGCCGCAGGCATTTTTAAAGACAGCGCCTTATCCTCGGGGCCCGCTTCAATCAACAAAACACTATTCCCGGGGTTGCTGCTGAGACGGTTAGCCAGTACACAGCCTGCCGAACCGGCGCCAACGATGATGTAATCAAAATTCATTTTAGCTCTCGTGACGCGATCCCTTGATTCGATCCCGTGCCTGGATACTGTAAGGCGATGCCGCAAATCGATGCCGCAAATCGATGCCGCAAAGCGCTGCCGTATAGAAGGAAACGCCAGACCATCGGGTTCGACAAAGGACCAATTTAAGTCATTTGTACTGTATCAAACTTCGCGAGCCGGGTGCCTGGGCGTGGAGTAAAATCCGGTAGAACTGCCCGCAGGCAACCGGCATGCGGCCGACACTGAGGAGTTCCAATTGCAGATCCGGGCCAGTAGCCTGGCTGGTGGCAGTAATTGCCGTTCCAAATTGTCTATTGTTTCATATGCGTGTCGTACAGATCTTGCACCTGATGCTCCAAAGGAAAAGTTCGGCGCCAGGGACAGTAGCCATTAATAGGGAAGTCTACCTGTGACTCGATGGCGTTATAAGAAGCATACTAAAGGTCATTTCTGGGATTGTGTCTGGATTATATCCGTTGTATCTTTCGTCATTCTTATGGCGTCTGTGATCTAGCAGGCGTGAGAGCTTCCACGGCTATACGGAAGTTCTTTATCTATCTACGAAGATTGGACACTATGCCAACTCGGGGAACAGCTCAGCCAGCCCCTGCGCCGTCGCCTGACTTACGCCACGCTCGGTAATGAGCCCGGTCACCAGATGATTGGGTGTAACATCAAACGCCGGGTTGCCTCCTGTGGTGCCCTGTGGTGACACCTGAACCGACTCGATGCGACCATCAGCAGCCTTACCCTGTATGTGAGTAGTCTCAAGCGCGTTGCGCTGTTCAATGGGAATCTCGGCCACGCCATCGGTTACCGTCCAGTCGATAGTCGATGAGGGCAAGGCAACATAAAAGGGCACGTCATTGTCTCTGGCGGCCAGTGCCTTGAGGTAAGTGCCAATCTTGTTGCACACATCGCCGCGACGGGTGGTACGATCGGTACCTACGATAACTATATCTACCTGCCCGCGCTGCATCAGGTGCCCACCGGCGTTATCGGTGATATAGGTATGTGGCACCCCGTGACCAATAAGCTCCCACGCAGTCAACGCACCCTGGTTGCGCGGTCGTGTTTCATCCACCCATACATGTAAATCTATACCTGCATCATGTGCGTGAAACATCGGGCTCGTTGCAGTGCCCCAGTCAACAGTAGCCAGCCAGCCGGCATTACAGTGGGTAAGCAGTTGTACCGGTTCACCTGCCGGTTTGGTCGCTGCAATCTGTCGAATAAGCTCAAGGCCATGGACACCGATAGTACGGTTGATCTCGACATCCTCTTCAGCCATATCGTGGGCGAGCTGCAGCGCGGCGCCTGCTCGTTCCACCTCAGGTAGTGGCTGTAAAAATTCACGACAACGATTAAGCGCCCAACGCAGATTGATTGCAGTCGGGCGGGTTTTCTCCAGAAATACCCAGGTGTCATTCAGGTTAGCGGTTGACGGATTGTCGGCCATCGCCAGTGCCATACCATAGGCTGCTGTCACTCCAATCAGTGGTGCTCCGCGCACGCGCATTTCACCAATGGCGTTTGCAAAGTCCTGCAATGTGTCCACTTGCTGCACACGCAACTCATGGGGGAGCCAGCGTTGATCAATAATCTCCAGTACATCATCTGTGTGGTTCCACCACAGGGAGCGATAATGTGTGCCATTTACCTTCACAGGAGTTCCTCTATGTTATAGATCGCAATTACCGGATACTTATCCGAACGGCAAAACCGACCATCCTGTTGCGGTCGTGCCATCACCTGTTGTCGAACTTTAGAAGCGATAGCACTGCGGAGTGACGATTCAGCCAATCAGTTCAGACTGATTGCGCTGACTGGTTTCAAACGCGGCATGCAGTGCCTGTTTTTCGCTGCTACTCAGTGGCAACTCTTCTATTGCCACCAGCCCTTGTGGTCCAAGATGCGCCGGAACTCCCATCACCACATTGCTGTAGCCATACTCGCCATCCAGTAAAACAGATACTGGTACCCAGCCGCTGCGCTCGCCGCGTATATGCTGGAGCACTTCAATGACAGCATGTGCCGGCGCAATGGTTGCGGAGCCGGTTTTGCGTAACGACACAACAGCGCCACCACCGTGCACTGCATCCTGTACGCAGGCGGCGATGTCTTCTTCTGACAAGCTGTCTGTTAACGGGCGGCCTTTGATGCGGGCCAGTGAATGCAGGGGCACCATTTCATCGCCATGGCTGCCGAGTGTCAGCGCCTGCACGTCGCGTGTATCGCAGCGGGCCCTGGCGGCCAGTGCAAAGCGAAAGCGGCTGGAGTCCAGTGTGCCTGCCATGCCGAGCACGCGCTCACGCGGAAAGCCGGTGCCTTTCAAAACAGCCAGTGTCATTTCGTCAAGGGGATTGGTAACGATAATAACAATGGCATCAGGTGCCAGGTTAATCAGAGACTCGCTGCACATTGACATCACACGCTGATTGACCTGAATGAGGTCGTTGCGGGTCATACCGGTAGTGCGGGGCCTGCCTGCTGTAATGACAACAACGTTCGCATCTTTAATCAGCTTCATGTCTTCGCCACCGGAGAGCTGACTGCGACTGTTGGTGATACCGGATGCGTGTTGCAGATCCAGTGCAGTGGCGGCGGCGATGCCCGGTGTAATATCGATTAAATCGATGTGGCGAGCCAGTTCGGTGTTGGCAGCCAGATGTGCAATGTTGCCACCAACACCGCCAACGCCAACCACGGCTAGTTTGTCTATCGGTGGGCAACGTCGGGTAACCGGAGCAGGTGCAGACCACTTCGGCGAGCGTCGCAACAGTTGCCGTTGTTGCTGTGTTGCCCCGTCAGCCCTGACGACCTGGGGCCGCGCTATCGGGCCGATTACAAGCGCTACACCCAGCCTCTGCGCTGACTCACGCGCCAGATCAGTGACGATATCGTTTTTGCCTATTTCGAGTTCTTTCAGTTTTTTTGCATGCGCCTGCGCGACTTGCTCGGCACCGATGACCTGGCGCTGGCCGCTATTGGTGCGGCTGTTACTCCCGTGATTGCTACCGGTGGTGCTCATTTGCTTGAGGCGCTCGCCACTTTGCCTTGTACTGCGCCTTGTACTGCGCCAATAGCACTGATTGCAGCTTCTACGGCAGTTTGAACGGAGTCTTCCGTGCCACTGATAAAGAGTCTGCCATAGCGACCGACAGCTCTGACTTCGACGATATCGATGTCAGCAGATTTTTCCGCTTCATTGGCAGCGATAGAAATATAGGCGGCCGGTTGTACTTCGATGATGCCCAGTGTCTGACCCGGCACCAGCAACGACCCGCTGCGCCATTTGTTGAGCAACTGAGCCTGATAGGGTTCCACTGAGGTAATGATCTGTGTCGATGCGATCTCCGGCTTTACCCGGTCTGTTAACGCGGCGCCAAGTTCGTCGAGAATCGCCTCACGTGCGGCGGTTACTTCTGCATTTGATGGTGAGCGCAATATAAAGAAGCCAAACTCGCGTTCGACTATCTGGCTGGTGGCTTCACAGGAGCTGGCCTTCAGTGCACGATCTATAAGCGAGAACACGCCATTGCCCGGCGCCAGCTCACCGATTAACACAGTGTCTCCTGACAGCGGAATTGATCCCTGTACGGTGGCACCGTTATAGGCGGCAAACTTTGGCTGCAGATTGTCAATCTGCATCAGTGCCCTGATGGTTACCTGGCTCATTCAGCATACTCCGAGTAGATGTCACGCCACGGTCGATGCTGGTGTGCGACTCTTTTAATATTGATCAGATGCAGTGCGGTGACGTTGTCTGATGTGATAGATCCCGACCAGGTGCCAGTGCCCAGCATAAAGCTGGGTTCAAGATCGGTGGAGTAGCCCATGCCACCGTGTATACCGGGGGTATTTATTAACACGCGCCCCGTTGGCAGTCTGGAAAATGAAGCGATCACGTCGGCGTCGTGGCTGTGCACAATACTGGTGTGACCCCAGCCACCAAACGTTGCGATGGACTCTGCAAGTGAAATACTGTGGCCGCTGTCTCTGCCTTCATAGAAAGCCAGCACCGGATTTAGCTTTTCGGCTGAAAGGGGTCGCTCCCAGCCAACGGTTGTTTCTTCAGCAATCAAACAACGGGTTCGCGGAGTAACTTCGAAGCCCGCCTCCTTTGCCAGCACCTGCGGCGACTGGCCTACGAACTGCGGATGTATCTGGCGGTCATTGGTAAAGATGATAGCGCCTAGTCTGTCGCTTTCCGCGTTGCTGCAAAAGTAGGCACCTTTCAGGCTTAGCTCGTGGCGCAATTGGCGGGCTATGGAACGATCAGCAATGATGGCCTGTTCAGAGACACACGCGGTGCCGTAGTCAAATGACTTTGATTCAACAATCATCTCGGCCACTTCATCGAGCTCATCTTTCATAGACTCGTGTACATAGCACGGTACATTGCCTGCGCCCACCGCAAGTGTTGGTTTGCCGGACGAGTAGGCGGCCTTCACCATACCGGGGCCACCGGTTGCCATGACCACACTGGTACGGCGATGCTTCATAAGTTCTGCCGTGCCTTCGATGGTCACTTCATCAAGACACTGAATTAACCCTTTGGGTGCGCCAAGTTGTTCCGCTGCTTGCGCCATTACGCGGGTGGTTTCAACACCACAGGCAATGCCTCTCGGGTGCGGTGCGCAAACAATAGCGTTACCGGCCTTAACAGCAGACAGCACTTTGAAGATAATTGTCGAAGTGGGGTTGGTCACGGGTATCAGTGCTGCGACCACGCCCATCGGTTCGCCAAAGGCCGCCACCCGCGTGACACGGTCCTGCCACAGCAGGCCCAGTGTGGTGATTTCTCGCAAATGATCTGCAACAGACAGCGCGTTAAACAGATTTTTTACCCGCTTGTCAGGTGCATTGCCATAGCCGGTTTCATCCACCGCCAGCTGTCCCAGTCGGGCGGCTTCCGGTTCGATTGCCTGTGCCATCGCATCGACAATTTCGTTGACTTGCGAGGGATCGAACTCGCGAAACTTTTGATAAGCGGCAAAGGCACTTGTTGCCGCCTGCCTTGCAGCAGCGATAGAGCGTAGGTCTTTATCCATATCAGGAACTGCCCTCTGCAGCGGCGTGGCTCGCAGATCCGTGTTTGGCGCTGTGCGACAGACGCGCGTAGGTATCGTCGCAGGCGTTATCGGTGATACCGAGGTTTAGCAATCGACGCCCGCTGGCGGAAATGTCAGCACCGAGAATACCGCAGGCGAGTGTCACCATGGATTGCGTCACCGGTGTTGCGACACCGGCTTTGGCGGCGGCATCAAGCAGCGGTGACAGAGAGCCGGTAACCGCATCTCGTATCGTTGCCAGCGCTATTGCCTGTGATGGTACATAGCGGCGTCCGTCGCCTTTTTCAGCACCTGCAGCGATGTGTATAGCGCTTGAGAAATCTGGCAGATCACGAATGCCGAATCGTCTCGCAACTGCCACGCGCTCGTCATAAAGCAGTTGCGCCACCGCAAGCTGTTGTGTACCCAGTAAATTTAGAAAGGATTCGTTTTCCGGTAACGAGGTAGCGCCCATCGGAATCGATGGACCGCCCGCTGAAAGTGCAGGACCACCAACGATTAAAGCCGGTAATTCAGCAACGGCAGAACAGTCCGCAAAGGAACTGTGCAGTACGCTGGTGCAGGCTGTAAGGTTTGGCAGCAGCGGAGAAAGTGCATCGACGACGCTGCGGGTGTGCGTGGCCGGTATGCAGGATACCGCAGCCGATGTAACCGCTTGCAGCTCAAGTGCTGTGCCCTGTGCATCGACAAAGCAGGGCAGTCCCTGCAGTTCTGCGATAGTAATAGCGGCATTGCAACCACCCGCTTGCAACAACCAGCTTACCTCAAGCGCGCCAAAGGTTCTGGCGTTGGGCACCACCAGCACTTGCCCGTCCTGCAGATGATCAGCCAGTACCATAGCGTAGGTGCGCTGCTTGTGAATTGGGCCGGTCAGAAAGATCAGCTCGGCATTTTCCAGACAACTGTCGAGACTGCCGGTGGTAACAATAGATTTATTTTGCGAGCTGCTGACAGGTGCACTGGCCATTTTATGACCAGGTGTTGTCTCGGCCGTCACATGATAGCGCCCGACCGGTCCATTGCCGTTGATAGCAATTCCGCTTTGCATGGCTTCAAGTTCGGATGCATAGGCGGAAAAAAGTTTTACCGATGCGCCGTTGGCAAGGCAAAGCGCTGCCAGCAGTCGGGCATCGGTGTTGCCGCCAAGAATAGTAACGCGCTCGAAAGCTGCCCTTGACTGGTCTTCGCGCTGCGATGGCCGATCAGTGACGGCCTGCAGAAAGTCGTCAAACTCCATAGTTGCCGGCCCGCTCTGCGCAGAGAGTTCTAGTCTGCATCGGTCAACGAGCTGAGGATGGCTTCCAGTTCTTCATGCGGCCGTGGAATAACGTGCACGGAGATGACCTCGCCAACCTTGTTGGCTGCAACGGAACCCGCGTCAGTTGCTGCTTTAACGGCCCCCACCTCTCCGCGAACCAGAGTAGCGATCAATCCACCACCTGATTTGCTTTGGCTGACGATGCTGACGCTGGCGGCTTTTACCATCGCATCTGCCGCTTCTATTGCCGCGACCAGTCCGCGGGTTTCAATCATACCCAGTGCTGTTTGTCCTGCTGCCATAGTGGCTGTCCTCTTGAAAATTGTTCTTTGAAGTGAAGAAATAGGCTCTTGTATTTGGATGGAGCTATTTTTCGAAACTAGTGACTGACGGTATCCACGATGGCAATGACCGCACAATCGATCGGTGCACCGGATGTATTGGCGGACAGTCGTGCGGCTGATCCTTCTGCGATGATTACCAGGTCACCCTTGCCTGCACCACAGGTGTCAACGCCAACTACACCACTTTGCAGCGACGCTTTGCGCTTGCCGTCACTGCCATCGACTATGTCGAGTAACAGCAGAGTACAACCAACAAGACTGTCGGGCTTGGCGGTTGCGGTAACGGTTCCTGTGACGCGTGCCAGGCGCATTAGAGGTTTCGCAGATAACGTTGGGTTTCTACCGGCGTTACCTGTTGTGACATAAAATCCAGCTCGCGCTCCGCCTGACTGATCAAAATACCAAACAGGTGTTCACCCATCAGGTCTTTCAAAAAGCTCGACTCATTGGCCAGCGCCACCGCTGACGCGAGGTCTGATGGTATGGGTGTGGCATCTTCAGCCTCGTAGGCGTTGCCATCACAGACAGCGGTTGGCTGCATGTTCTGTTCAATACCATCGAGACCGGCCTTCATTTCCGCTGCCAGTAACAAATACGGATTACAGTCGGCGCTGCCGTCGCGCTTCTCAACGCGAACCGCGCTGTCGCTGCCTTCTATAACACGCAGTCCGACGGTGCGATTGTCATAACCCCAGGCCGTGTTGATCGGACAGAACGTATAGGGTTGTCGACGGCGATAGGCGTTTGGAGTGGTCGCACTGCAGACTGCCATCTCTGCCATTTTGGACTGCATGCCTGCCAGATAGGACTTACCCAGATCATTAAACTTGCCACCGTCTGAAAATGCATTTTTGCCATCGCGCCATAATGAATGATGCACATGAAAGCCGTTGCCGGATTCTTCAAAGAACGGCTTGGACATAAATGTGGCGAGATAACCGTGGCGTTGCGCCAGCTGTTTTACCAGTGATCGGAACATCACCACACGGTCTGCGGCCTGCAGTGCCTCGCCATAGCGAATGTTTACCTCGACCTGACCGGCGGCATATTCAGGATTACTTTGTTCAATGGGCACACCCATCTCGTTGATCTGCTGTCGAATCGGGCCCAGCACATGTTCAAGCTCTGCGGCACGCTCAAGAGAGTACACCTGGATACCGCTGTCTTTTGGTTTAAGCGTTTCGGGGTCAAGCAGGTAAAACTCAAGCTCGGTGCCAATATTGACTTCATAGCCCATAGCGGCGGCGCGCTCCACCTGTGCTACCAGTGCCTGACGCGGGTCAATGGGTACCGGCTTGTGGTCCATGCCCTCGGTGCGACCCATCGCAAATGCAACGCCGGGTTCCCATGGCACCGGAACCGGTTTTGTAACCGGAAACATATGCATGTCCGGGTAGCCATTGTCGAAGTTCACATATGGTGTATCCCAGACATCACAGGTCATATCGACAGCATAGGTTGCGATCGACAGCGCATTGCCGTTTTTGCAAATCGTGTCCCAGTTACTTGCCGGTATGCGCTTACCACGCATAACACCATTGAGATCACCGATACCCAAAGAGACTGTGTGTGTACCTTCAGGTAGTGAAAAATCTTGTGCTGACAATGCAAATTCCCCCGTATCGAGTGGCAGACTGTAGACCGGATTTTGGCCAGCGTTTACTGGTTGCTACGCCGATCATGTTGTTGTGGAGCCGCTACTGTAACGTTGTTGTCTGGCGTTGTCGCTACGCAACCGCGCCGTCAGGCGCAATGGTAAGTATTGGCGATTGACTGCGGACAGTAATCACGGCCGCCGGTGGCTTGCCAGGCTCCGATGATGCGTACATTTCAGTATCTCGCGAATCACTGTATACAGTATCCAGTCTGTCGATATACTATATCGACTTTGGTGTCCGGTGCGCAACCTCAGTGCGCGGCCTCGACAGGGGAAGACCATGATAAATGCGTCAAAATCAGTGGCAGGCCGGGTAAAAAGTGGCCATACCAACGCGGTGGTGGTCGGTGCCGGTATAGCCGGAGTGACGACAGCGCTGGAGTTGCGTCGGCGCGGAGCCCGGGTAAGACTGATTGATCGCTGGGAGCCGGGCAACTCACGAGCGGCATCGACAGACTACAACCGCATCATCCGCGCTATCTCCGGGCGAGATGAGTTCTATACCGACTGGGTGCGCCAGGCGCGCCTGCGCTGGCTTGAATTACAGGCGCAGACCGGTCAAAAGCTCTACTACGAAAACGGCACATTGATTCTGGCCACCGAGGGACACTGTCACTGGGAAGACGCCACCAGTGCCACCTTCGATAAACTGGGCGTGCCGTATCACCGATTCACCCCCGCCGAGGTCGAACAGCGCTTCTCGCAGTTTCAGGTGCCCGATATCGCCTACGCCTTGTACGAGCCCGAGTCGGGTATGGTGATGTCACATCGTGCGGTCGTGTCGATCGCGCAACTGTTTGAGCGCGAAGGCGGCATCGTTGAGCGCGGGCGTGTAACCACCGATCACGACGAGCGCCTGATGTTAAACGACAAGCCGCTTGAGGCCGACGTCATCGTGGTGTGTACCGGTGCATGGATGGGTGACATGTATCCGAAAACCATCAAGCCCATCGGCAAAGTGCAGGGCATCAACGTGCTCTATACCTCCACGCCGGACGGCAAGTCGACGTTTGATCAAACCCACATGCCTTGCTGGATCGATCACGGGCAGGGGAGTTTTGGTCTGCCATCCGTTGAAGGCTCGGGGGTGAAAGCGGCCGTGGTCATACCCGAAGTCATCGACATCGAAAACGACGAGCGCATCGTCAAGCGTGAATCACTGGCCCGCACACGCACCTATATAGCAAAGCGATTTCCCGAACTGGTCGGGGAGCGAGTCGTCGATTCAAAATTTAACGCGATAATCATTACACCGGATACACACTTCATATGCGACTGGCATCCAGAGCACAGTAATGTGTTGCTGGCGGGTGGCTGTTCCGGTCACTTGTTAAAGCACGGGCCGGTGTTTGGCGATTTTAGTGCAGGGGTTGCGTTACGTGAATATGGCACGGCTGATCGGTTTAAGATTGCGGGTAGAAGGAAGTTGTCTCCACAGGAAAGTCCATCGGGGCGCTAGCCTCATTAATGAATGCATTCACTCGATGATATAGAGAGTCCTTCTGACCGATAGTCCTATAGAATAAGCAGCGACAGGTAACCGACAATGAGTAGAAAACTGATGATTACCGGTATAACCGGTACTGTTATTTCCGCACTATGCTGCTTTACGCCTGTTTTGGTCATTCTATTCGGTGCGGTGGGCTTATCGGCATTGGTCGGCTGGCTGGATGTCGTTTTGCTGCCGACGCTGGTATTTTTTATCGCACTTACGCTCTACGCGTATTTTACCAAAGGGCGGGTAAACAAGGACGCATGACCATCAGCCGACAGATCAGAATAAATGCGGATGGCCTCGTTCGATTAAAGTACCGATACGGGCATGTCGCCAAGTATAAACTATAAAGCCTGCCGTTTTTTTAAGTAACGTGTATCTATAGTGTCAGCATCATCGACCAGCGTCGCCGCCAACCGCTTGAGTTCGGCACGCTGTATTTTTTGTGTTGGTGTCAGTGGCAACGTATCTACAAAAGCAATGTACCCCGGAATTTTGTAGTAGGCCATCTGCTGAACTCCCCACTGGCAAATCTCGACAGCCAGCTGTTCTGACGGATCCTGCACCTGCAGGCAGGCAAACACTTCGTCACCGCGAATCTCGTCCGGGACAGCGGCAACCGCCGCTGCAATGATGGCCGAATGGCGCATCAATATAGATTCCACTTCTACCGCGGCGATGTTTTCACCGGAACGCCGGATAACATTTTTTTTTCGATCGACAAAATACACGTTATGTGATTTGTCCTGGCGCACGAGGTCACCGGTGTGAAACCAGCCGTCGGCCCAGGCTGCATCAGTGGCTGGCTTGTCCTTGTAGTACTCGCTAAAAAAACCGTAGCGCGGGTTGTCACCGGCGTGTCTGACCAGTAGTTCACCGGGCGCGTCTGCGGCGACCTGCTCACCGGATTCATCGACAATACGATATTCGATCTGCGCACCAAAGACGCCAAGGCATGACTTGCCGATCAGTCGGTCAGCTGTGTTGGCAGCGACAACCGCGCCGGCACCAGTCTCTGTCATCGCCCAGGCCTCGACCAGCGGAAAGCCGAAACGCTGTTCAAAGTTTGCCTGTAGTTTCGGATCGACCCCTGCACCGAATCCGAACCTGACAGTGTGATCCTGATCTGCTGCAGACGCATCGGCACCCATCAACATCGATGGCATGACGCCAAGATAGTGCAGGCAGGTTGCGCGTGATTCTCTGACACTCTGCCACCAGCTACCCGGATGAAAGCGGTCGAGCACAGTAAGACAACCACCGACAGTGACCATAGCCATGAACGAATAGGCCATCGCATTCATGTGGAAAATCGGCAACGGGGTAAGCATACGCTCACCGTCGGTGTGCAGATCAGCAATGCCTCCCAGTTCCGCGTACCATTTGCCTGCCAGCAGAAAGTAGGTGTTCGGTAGTACACAGCCTTTTGGATTGCCGGTGGTGCCGGACGTATACAGTACGGCGGCCTCGCGCTCTGATGGATCTGTCGCTCCGGCCGCAACGACAGCACTTGAGCGGGGAGAGGGTAGAGCCATACGTCCGGTACGAACAGTTCCTTGCGGATCAGCTACCACGTCAGGTGATAAAACCGGCATGTTGAGGCCCGCGTTATGGGCTGCCTGTTCAAGTTCGGCAATGCGCGGGTCTATAGCAATAGCCAGTGCCGCTTCCGCATGACCTATCAGATATTCAAGTTCTGCAACGCGCAAATCAGGATTGAGCGGCACGACTGAAATACCCATTTTATTCAGCGCCAGCCAGCACACAAAAAATACCGGTCTGTTTTCGAGTAACAGTGCGACTCGCATGCCGGTGGTATAGCCGGCGTTTGCAAAACAATCAGCCAGCCGGTCAGATTGTTCAAGCATCGCACCGTAACTCAGGGCGCCCGGGTCTATCTGGTAGACGCTTGCTGTATCAGGTAGTACCTGCAGAATATCGCGATCGGGCCAGCGCCTGGCGCTGTCGGCAAAGGCGGCATACACGCTGTTGCCAGCCGCATGGTCAGTCATGGCAGTAGCTGAATATTGCCAAACGCGGCATCGCTGTTTAACAGATCAACCCGTTTGTTGGCGATACGCAATTGATCATCGACCAGCGCAAGCTCATGCGTTGCGGTCAGTGCCAACAGAAACTGATCATCCAGACGCGTTTCAACATAGTGCATCGAGGTATGGGTTGTGTATCTGCCCTGTTCGTGATCGGCCTTGTCTATAAACGGCCGTTGAATCACATGATGACAACGGCTTCTGGGTTTTTGGCTAAAGGTCCGTGCACCGTTCAGGCGTTCAACACGCAATCGCAACATAAACAGATCTTCGTGCAATAACGAGGTCATCAACCGGGGTTCGGTCTGTTGATAGTCCAGTGGCATCCAGTAGTGGCCGTCCTCCAGCCACAGATCAAGCCATTCGGTGTAGCGACCCTCATCCAGCATACGTGCTTCGTTATAGACAAAGTCAATCAGGTCATCATTGCTGACCGTACTCATGCCGATGCACCGGATGGCGTGTTAATAGCAGACTGATCCATTGAGTATTTTATAAAGGTAGCCCATGCCGCAAACTGATTGCGCATTTGCCGCTCGGTGGTACCGTTATCTACCGCTTCCTCTGTATAGTCTTCCTCCTCGGTGAGCAACCTCTGGATATTGACCCATTCGAGGCCATCAGACAGTAATCCTTCCTGAGCGCGCTCGTACATCTCCAGGTCATCATGACCGACAATAGAAGTTGGTGCGTTGATCATACGGTTGTACATGGCGGTACGGGCGAGCAGTTCATCCGGTGCGTCAACCAGTCGATAGATATAACTTTCAACCAGCGTCTTGTCCGCTGCCAGTGGAATAAACACTCGCAGTTGCTGGATAGGACCCTTCACCATAATGTTCGGGAAGTAGATCGTGTTATGGCGGTTTTCATCGAGAATTTCCTTTGCGCGCTCCTCACCGTAGCTTTCTGTCATCGCCTCGAAATAGCCGGGGATGGCGGAGTAGTCAGAGTGTATAGAGTGATTAACCCCGGTGTGGCCATGGCCGTTTGGCCAGGTCCGTATGCCCATATCCTCAAAGAATTCATACGGAGACATAAACGGTGCAATGATCTGCATTGCCGGGGGTTTTGGTTCCGGACTGCCCTGTGACTCCCAAATACTGACTGCGGTACCGGCGCTGCTTTCGTGTGCCACCATCGGGTGGCAGGTATCAGTCTGGTTTTCGACCAGCATCTTCCAGTTGCACTTGTGCATATAGCGAAGTGGCGGGCCTGCCACTTCGAGCCTGCCAGCCGGGGACCGGTCTACCATATTATTAATTGAGGACAGGCTGTCTCCAAAAAACTCATCAAATCCAATGCCCTCATCCGCCAGTCTGGCAAAGATAAAGCCGCGATGGTTGTGTACAGCACCGACCGGCTTGATGCCTTTTATATTTTCAGTTTGACTGAGGCTGGTGCCTTCGTAGCCTTTTTTTAAAGGTATTGCCAGCAGACAACCATCGGTCTTAAACGACCAGGCATGGTAGGGGCAGCGAAAGAACTTGCCGGTATTGCCCTGTCGGTCGATGGCTATTTTGGTGCCCTTATGGGGGCAGCGATTGTGCAGCACATGAATCTGATCATCCGAGTGGCGCACTTGTATAACCGGCTGACTGCCAACTTGCGTGGTAAAGTAATCGCCTTTATTGGGTGTCTGGCTCTCGTGTCCAAC
>CAYMVV010000015.1:23892-82239 GCA_964393885.1 uncultured Granulosicoccaceae bacterium
CAACTTGCGTGGTAAAGTAATCGCCTTTATTGGGTGTCTGGCTCTCGTGTCCAACGAATACCCAGGTGTTGGCAAACAGGTGTTTCATTTCCAGCTGATACACGGCCTGACTGGTATAGACGTCTCGATGTACCTGATGACCGTTAAACAAACTGTCAATGTATGTTGAATCACGGGTCGCATCACGAGTCGCATTGTGGCCTGAACTGTTTTTGTTTTGAGAATAGGGTACAGACATCATCACTCTCCAGTTTGCTCATCGCACTGTGTAGTTAAAAAATGTAACTGGCCATCCGTTTACAAATCAAGCACCAGTCGCTCTGCGTGCGCTCTGCTCACACAGATTTGCATGACCTTACCCGAGGCCTTTTCCTCATCGGACAACACCACATCGCGATGATCCGGAGTGCCACTGATAACGGTAGTTTGGCAAATACCACAATCACCACGCTGACAGTCGTACATGAGATCATGACCAGCGGCTTCCAGTACCTCTATGATAGTTTGCCCCGGCGGTATTACATAGACGTCACCGGTACTATTCAACTCAACTTCAAAAGGGACGTCGGTAGATTTGGCTTCGGGTGTGGCAAACAGTTCGGTATGGATCTGTTCAGCTGCAACACCGGCGGCACTAGCCGCAGCACGCGTGGCATCGAGCAAACCCGCAGGGCAACAAATATAGACATGTGTTGCCGGATCGATTGTTGAGAACAGAGTGTCGATTGGCAAGGGATTATTGTCGTCAGTATGAATCTTTACCTGATCGCCAAAACTGTCTTCCAGCCTGTCTGCATAGGCCATCACCGCTTTGCTGCGGCCTGCATAGTATAGCTGGAACGGTTTGTTGTCGTGCGCCAGTGAGGCGGACATCGAAATCAACGGAGTGATACCTATTCCGCCTGCAATAAGCATTGCCGGTGCGGTGGAATCAGCCAGCTCAAAATCATTGCTCGGTGTCGTTGCGGACAGGGAATCTCCCGCGGCCAGTTCATGCATTCGCTTTGATCCACCGTCGCCATCGGCTTCGAGTTGTACAGTAATCGTGTAGCTGTCCGGTGCGGCAGGTGGTCCACTCCAGTCGATCAGTGAGTAAGAGCGCGAGCCGATTTCATCACCGAGATCAATGTCTATATGTGCACCGGCGGTGTAGGACGGTAACGAGTTGCGTTCGGCAGGTGATCCCAGTGTGAATTCGGTAATTTGGTCAGTTACCGTGTTTTTACGCAAAACACACAGGGTCAGACTCATACAGCCTCCATACCAGCACGCTGCCGTCTATCCAAACCTGTGGTTTTTAGACCGCTGGTTTTTAAACCTCCTGTTTTTAAACCACGGGTTTTTAAACCTCCAGTTCTTAAATCACGGGCAAATGTCGATGACCACACTGTATGTTGCTCCAGAAACTTTAACAAACAATATGAAATTTCATATAATATTGTCAAGCAGTTTTTACATACCTCTTTGTTAATCCGGATAGCGGACTGTTATATGAAAGACCCGGACGTGCCAGGCGATTTTGTCGACTCCTATTTGCTGTATTTGCTTGCGGCTGCATCGGACAAGGCCAGCGCAGAGTTTCACGCCAAAGTCCGCCAGTCCGGGTTGCGTGTGATTGAGTGGCGGGTGTTGGCAGTACTGGTCGATCGCGATGGCGCAATGATCACAAGGCTGGCTGAGTACGCGATGATCGAACAGTCGAGGCTCACCCGCATCGTAGCGCAGATGGATGAGCGCGGTTTTGTCAGCCGCAAATCAGACGTTGACGATGGCAGACGAGTGCGTGTTTTTTTGACAAACAAGGGCAGGCAGACAGGGCTGGCTTTAATAGAGGATGCCAAACAGCACGAGGAGGAATTGCTCGCGTCACTGGGTGGACAGATGGCGGGCAAACTGAAGCCTGCACTGCGGGCGTTGCTTTCCAGTCTGAATGAGCGGGCGTCGTAGCATTTCGGGCGCTCTCTGGTACAGTGGATATCGAGGTTGCCGATTACCGAGCGTTTCCATTGCCAAAAAGGCACAAACATGATGCGGGACAATCATTGTACGCAACACGATATGCTCGGTGATATCAGTTAACAACGAATTCGCCTGTCGGTATCTATCTGCTCGACTTTGTGACAGTATTTTCTACGGCACGACAGATCAGTTACAGAACACAGTGTTTTGTTGTACGCCTGTTTTTTAACACGATAACAACGAGAGCACCATGCAGCAGAACGTCCAGGTTGCCGTCGTCGGTGGAGGCATAGTCGGAGCCTCGGTGCTCTGCTGGCTCACTAAGCTGGGGTGGCGTGAAGCGTTGTTGATCGAGCGTCGCAACCTGACCTCCGGCTCCACCTGGCATGCAGCCGGTAATACCACCTATTTTGGCCCCTATGCAGAAATGACGCGTTTGTTTGCAGGGTCCATCCGTACCTATCAACAGGCAGAAAAAGAAAGCGGTCAGCCCATCGGTTTTCATCAAACCGGTTCAGTGCGTGTGGCGACAAGTGTGCGTGAGCGCGAGTTGTTTCACAGCTATGAAGCGAATTATCGAGCGCTGGATATACCCTATAAGGTCATTGAGAACGACGCTGTCGAATCACTGCACCCCTGTCTTGATACCACTGGCCTGCACGGGGCGGCACATACACCGACAGACGGCCACGTCGATCCGGTCAGCACAACGCAGGCGCTGGCCAAAGCCGCCATTGTCAACGGTGCAGAACTGCAGTGCCAAAACCCGTTGCATCGTTTGCAGCCAGTGCGAGATGGCTGGCAACTGGCTACCGAACAAGGCACCGTCACAGCAAAGCACGTAGTGATCGCGGCATCGTTCTGGGCGCGTGAACTGTTGCAGCCGCTGGGGCTGAACGTACCCCTTTATGCAACGCAGCATCACGAGCTGATTACCGAGGCTGTGCCCGCGTTGCAATCGATGAACACGGAAGTGCCAGCCTATCGTGACTCGGACGTGTCGTGCAGCGTGCGACAGGAGCAACAGGGTTTTTTAGCTGGCGTCTACGAACGTGACCCGGTGTTCTGGGCGCTCGACGGTATTCCGCAAGATTTTACCGAAGAGCTGTTCGCACCGGAACTCGATCGCTTAATGCCGCATCTCGACAAACTGATGCAACGATTACCCGCGTTGAAGGATGCAGGCATTAAAACAGTCAATAACGGCCCGATGTGCTGGACGCCAGACGGTCTCCCCATGCTCGGCCCACTGGGCAGCAATCCAGGCCTGTGGATGGCCAGTGGTTTTAACGTAGGTATAGGCACCGGTGGTGGCTCGGCAGAGTTTCTGGCACGCTGGATGGTCGATGGCGTGCCGCCTTTTAATCTGCCGTCCGTGCATGCAGACCGTTTTGGAAATCATATGACCACGGAGCAGGCTATTGAGTCGATTCGAAGTGTTTATCGACGTGGATATCGGTTGCCTGAGGTGATTCAGTAGTGTTGTTGAAAGGGGTGTCGGGGTTGATAGTGCAGCTCGTGTAATGGCGATAAATTTGGATAAGGAGTTGCGCAAGCATGACGCTAACAGTTTAAATGATGCTGCGGGTTACTTAACGCTTTCTATGGTGGTGTTGCTGGCGCTAAGCGATGAAGGAGAGCCCTACTACAGCAAGAGCAATGCATCAAAATTTGCGGCCCTTGGCATTCCCGTGTTTGCGTGTACACCAGAGGAGTTCCCTGATTTGATGGCAGCCAGCCTGTCGCAACGCGATTTGAATTTGTTGTGCCAGAGTCGCGGGATTAAGATGTCAAAACCGTCAACAGACAGCGCTTAAAAGGTTTGATGATGCGATCCAGTCCAATTAAAGAAAATATATGTTCCTCGAGGTAGTTATGCAAGACCAGAAGATACCAATTGAAATACTGGAAACACAGGCGCTAAAAGACAGTGCGTCTTACTCCAGAACTATCCTTGAAAACGAGATAGATGATGTACATGTGGAGCACATAGCAATTGTTGCTAAAAATACGATAGCAGAGTCTGCACAAGAAGGAGTAAGAACGGTTTACCTTTTTGTCAAGGGTGAAGGGAAAATATTGGCTGAAGATAACAACTATGAGCTGGTCCCGGAAACCATATTTTTGCCAAACAATGTAAGAGACTTTAAAATAAGTGCTGCAAATAATAGTGAGGTACATTGCCTGAAGATATCACGCAGCCTATCAGATCAGGATCATATAGAGATACAGAAATTACCAGAGAATAACGTTAAAGCGGTTTACCACGCAAAGTTCAGTGACTGTCAATCGTATACTGAAGAAATTAAAAGTCTGAATACAGTAAGTCGCACCATACTTTCAAATGAGTACATACCCAGGGTGGCTATGGGTACTGTGCTAACCAAAGGGCCCGACAAAGTAGCACCTCATAAACATCCGATGCTTGAGCAGCTGTTTTTAGGTCTTTCCAGAAATAACTGTGTGGTATATGCAGATGACTCAACAGTCAGTTTTCCGGAGTTCTCTATAGTTCATATCCCTTTGGGGTCTACGCATTCGGTGTCGGTGGAGCAGGGTGAGGTCTTGTATTATGTCTGGATGGATTTCTTTTTAGATAAAAAAGGCGAAGAGTGGTTGCAAACTCACAATGTTGATTCGACTTCTGCCCCCTAGAAGGAAATTTCTACTACTAAAGCGATAGTCAGCGTTCGCAGCAAGGCACGCTTTTGAAGTCATAGTGGTCTACGCGAAGAAAGTGCAACGCAATGTTAGAACGATAACAGGTATCCGGCGACATCGCTGTCATATTGGGTATTGCCAGCAGGGGGATAGATTTGACGAAAATTTCGGGGAATGATGTCGCGAATGCGCAGACCGCTGTACATGCAGGGGAAAAGGATGAGGTGGTTGGCGAGACCAACCATAGTGGTTCGCCGACTGAGGGTTGGTGACAAGAAAAATAGCGTTTATGCGTCCTATACTTGTGCTGACAAAAGCGGAAAACCAGACCAATAGCCGGCAGCAATCGATGCTGCAACCGGCTGTTACTTGATACAGGTTTCAAATGTAAGTATCCGGATTACAGGCAAGGATACAAACAACTCATTAAAGACTACGGCAACAGCGACTGATAGCTGCCGCACTGTTGACGATTTTCACAATCAGTCAGCAGTAGTGTGCCGAACGCAGATGGCTGGAACCACGATCGGTCGAAACCGGTTTTTTCAAACCAGCCCCACTTGGCATCTCGATCTCCACCATTGTCGTCTTCGTTGATATGGACATCGAATCCAAACGGTTTACCAATCTTAATCCCTACAGATTCGAGATTAATTGCCACTTCAATATTGTAGAGGCTCCCGCCAGTAGACTTGTGGAATATTCTCATCCCGGGAGCTGAAGACGGGGCAAAATATGGCAGGACATAATTGTCTGCCGAAACAAACACCTGAAAGTCGTTGACACCATCGTATGACTCTCCTTTGCTGTTATCACCATCTATATAGAGTTCTACACTGTCATCATGCCATGGCATTTCTGAGTCAAAAAAACTGGATGAAGAAGAAGCATCATTGGTTACCCGAATTCGAAGATAAAGGTTTGTACCGTCATGCATGGCCCACCACTCCGAGTAACCTGCTCCATCCAGATATCGACTTACCGGTGAACGAAGCAAATTTTCTATGTCATTACCCAGTGTCTCATAGTTTATCGTGCTTGCATTAGCTGCCCTTAGCCATTCATCTCTGGCAATTTTTCCATCTATATCGGGTCGTATTGCGACATAGGGTACCAGCACTTCAATTTCATCAAGTTCCCGGCTGCCCTCAAGATCACACAGCTGCTCGCCGTTCCAACCAAATCCGCTCGCTGGAAATGGCACATATACACCGTTCTGGTGACCACCGTTTCTGGGTGCGGAGTAAGGCTCAAAGCTCACTGAACTTGAACCAGGCTCAACGCAGACACTGTTTGGGAAAACAGCCGAAGATACCACTTCATCAGTGCCGTTATTGCCAGCAGAAGCGTCGTCGCTATCGCTACTGCCCGAGTTTGTAGCCTGGCCCGTTCCTGTGTCTGCAGGATCCTCGGCAACCGGCTCGGCAGGCACAGGCAATTCCACAGCTATTGCCGAATCTTCAGCAACACCTGTTTCATTTGACAATGCAACCTCATCACCCTGAGAACCGTTTTCGATGTCAGCGGAATCGTTATCTGATTGAGGTGTGACAGCCAGTGTTATCTCGTCACCTGCCAATATATCCGGGCTTACACTGGCGGGCGATGAGGTATCTGATCCACCGGATCCACCACAAGCAGTAACAAAGGAAACTGAAATCAAAAGAGCAGCGTGGTTTTTTAAAATGGCCTTCATAATTCTTTACCGTCATGACGTTTTGGAAAAATTATCACAGTTTATTCTCAAACACAACGTCATGACGCAAAAATCTGTCATTAGATTCCTGTTCCGGGAGCGCGGCCTGGTTCGGGTGGGATCATTCCGATGGATAGAATGTGTCGATTACCCCTTGTTGACAGCCCGTACACAGCTTGTCATGTCATGCACCGACATTCACAGTTTAAACATTCAGGATTTGACTCCCCACGTATCGCTCAAGCGGTAGCCTTGTGGCCATGGATCGGTTGGGTCGAGCATGTGTTGATGGGTGCCGGTTATCCATCCTCGTCCTGATATGGTTGGCACGATGGCCGGTTTGCTGCCGACCTGTGTTGCGCGAACAATCTGTCCTTCGAAAACAGAGTTTATTATAGAAGTCGCTCGTAACTTTTGGCCGATGTTCATTTGGCCGCGTGCCGCAAGCACGGCCATGCGCGCAGAGACTGCTGTACCCGTTGGTGAGCGGTCGACTTTTCCCGGTTGAATGGCGACTGCGGAGCGCGCCTCCAAGCCTTCTGCAGTTGCGGTGAGCGGGCCTGCAAAAAGACAAAAAGAAATATGCTGCCAATCTGCAATTTCCGGATGGTTAAATCCAAGTGATTCGTTGGCAGCATTCGTCAGTTTAACGCCGAGACTGGCAATGTCATGCGCTTCGTCTTCGGTGATATCAAAGCCCAGCGCGGCTGCATCGACAATAACAAAGCTGTCTCCGCCATAAGCAGTATCAACGTCTAGCGTACCAATGCCTTCAACTTCAAGTGTTGCATCGAGCTGATCGGCAAAGCAAGGTACGTTTTCAACCACAATGCGTTCGGCTTTGCCACTTTTACAATCAGCGTGAACACGCACCAGTCCGCCTGGGGCTTCCAGTGTCATTTTAGTCACTGGCTCCTGCATTGGAATGATTCCGCTGTCGAGCAAGACGGTGGAGACGCAAATTGAGTTTGAACCGGACATCGGTGGTGTGTCTTCCGGCTCCATGATAATAAACGCGGCGTCAGCGTCAGGATTTACAGGCGGTACCAGGAGATTGACGTGTCGAAACACACCGCCCCGTGGTTCGTTTAGTACGAAGTTTCGCAGTGTTTGGTCGCTTGCTATATGGTTACGCTGTTCCCATAAAGTATCGCCGGGTGGCGGGCTTACCCCACCTACGATAACGTCTCCGACTTCGCCTTCTGCATGGCAGGAGATGATATGGATGGTTTTTGAGCTGTGCATAACCGTCTGTCAGTGTTTAAGTCAGGAATAAACCAGGATTCAGGGCGTTTCGCGTTTTTAACCATTAAGTTGTTCTGATCGAACACAACCAGTGTACATATATGCATATACACTGAATGTGTAGTTCCAGTTTGAATGACATCGATGGCGATGAAAGGCCTGCTCAGAAAAATTGGGCGGTGCAGGTATCTTTTCTGGCATAGTTATGATCCTGGTGTGGCCGATTTATATCCGTGCAGATAACGCCTGGTTAATCACAAGTGCGAAGCTGGGATTGATGCAGTTGTTTAATCCGGATAGTTTTCCGTGAATGAAGTACGCAGCGTGTGTGTGAGGTTTTGAGGCAGATTTGTTATTGATCAATAACCGTTTTATCAATAGTGTAGATAGCAGCCAAAATTCCTTGTCTGCAGTGAATCATTCACCCTCAGTGGAGGCATTTTAGGCAGGCTAAGAAATGTTTACAAGTACTAAAATTTAGTCAGACTAAACAATTCTAAATGGTGAACAGGGAGTCAGAGAGGGCTTCTCTACTGCTGGTTACACGTGTTCAAAATTTTCGGCCCGTGCTGCAGAAACCCGTGCTGCAGAAACCCGTGCTGCGGTAATAAGAAGCAGCGAAGGGTCTCCCAACCAAGTACAGTTCCAACCCGTTAACGGAGAAACGCACGGCCGTGGTCGGTGGCGGGCCTGATGATTATTCAAAAGTACACGAAATCATTGAACGCGCGTTGCAAGCGGGGCTGATCGCTGCAGAAGCCGGCTCCCCAAATGGTGTAAGTGGTGATGCAGACAAAGCTACGCGTGATGTTATTGAAGCTGAAGGTTACAGTGAGTACTTCACCTCACGTACCGGTCACGGTTTGGGTATTGAAATACACGAACCCCCTTATATGGTGGCCAATTCAACGACCGTGCTTGAGGAAGGCATGGTCTTTTCAATTGAACCGGGCATTTATATGCCGGGGAGGGTTGGTGTGCGCCTTGAAGAGATTGTTATTCTTCGTGCTGGTGGACCTGAAATACTTTCTGAGCTGGAGCGCGGTGTTTTTGTGGCTTGATTCCAGAGTGTTCTCTTCCTCTCAGTTAATTCTATCGCTATGCGTTTGCAACCTTTTGCGCAGCTAAAAATGCAGACACCAACCGAAGTCCTTCTTTTAAAGTATCAGGATTATTGGCATATCCAATACGAACATAACCTTCCATATTTAAAACAGAGCCAGGCGTGAACATCACACCGGTCTCTTTAAGCAGGGAGATGCAAAATTCACGGGAGCTCATCGGTAAATCGTATTTCAGTAGTGCGACGGTGCCTGAGTTTGGTTTTACCCACGATATGCGTGGTTCCTGTGATACCCATTCTGCAAGTAGAGCGAGATTGCCACGTGTTATTTCCTGACTGCGCGCTAACACGCTGTTGCGATGTTCAAGTGCCAGGGCGGCAAAATGATCGTCAATTACACCTACTGATATCGTATCGTAGTCTCGGTGAACGGTGACTTTCTCGATCAGCTCATGCGGACCCGCTATCCAGCCAAGACGCAAGCCGGCAAGCGCAAACGCTTTAGACATTCCAGCGGTACTGACACCTTTTTCATATAGGTCGGCAATTGAAGTCGTCATACCATCGCCATGTTGATCGGTACCGCGATAGACTTCATCACAAAGAATCCACGCGTTAGCTTCTCGGGCGATGGTAACGATTTCCTCAAGCATTGCCCGATCCATTAACGAGCCCGTGGGGTTGTTAGGATTGGTCATCGCAATGAGCCCTGTATCGCCAACAACAAGTTTGCGCAGTTCATCCAGATCAGGCAGAAAGTTGTTTTGCTCTCTTAGTTGTAGCTTATGGACATCAGCGCCGATACTGGCCGGAATGGAATAGTGCTGCTGATAGGTTGGCACCACTGTCACAACACGATCGCCTGCTGCAACCAGTGTTTTATGAACCAGCATATTGGCGCCAATGGTTCCGTGGGTGACGATAACGTTTTCTGTTTTTTGTTTTTCGTAGAGTGCGGCTATGGCTGTGCGCAATCGAACAGATCCTTCGATATCGCCATAGGTCATTTTAAGTGGCAGTAAGTCGGCAAGGCTTGCCTCATTTTTGCCGGTCAATGCTAACAAGTCTTTAATCGTCAGGCTTTCTACGCAGGTTTCAGCCAGGTTCCAGTCGCATCGGGTCTCCCATTCGTTCATCCAGATTTCGACGCCAAAGGGTTCGATATGCATGATTTAGTTACTCCGTTCGGTTAGTGTGGCGCGATATATCGCACCGGCAATTGCAATGTCTTCTAACCCTAAGCCAACAGAGCGAAAAAAAACGGATTGTCGGCCTCGGGAAAATCTCAGTCAGATGCAGAGAGTTCAGCCAGATCGTCGCGGAGCCAGGTCAGCGTCTGATTTTACGTTGAATGCTGGTGTGGTCTGGCTGTTCTGTTGATTATTCTTGATAATGGGTGTTTTGATTGCTGGTGTCGATTATTGGGTGGTCTTCCAGACTGGACACAACATACTCATTTTTTAAACCCGAGCATTCATCTATTAGCCCGGATTCTATTGCGCAAAAAAAATCTGCTCAGCTGGTGCCCACCACTCTCCTGACTCCCGGCTATCCAGCGGGTTTTGCAACGGAGCGGTCAGCTCCCACCATTGTCGGGTACGCGGATCATCTTTACTACGCGCGAAATCAGCTTCGAAGTCAGTGCCGGTATATTCCCAATATGAAAAAAGAAGGTTTTCCGGTTCGCGTAGAAAAATAGAGAAATTCTGAATGTTGCGCTGCTTTAGCTGCTCGATAATATCCGGCCACGGCTGGGCATGCAGTTCTTTGTACCGTTCGATGCATTGCGGTTTGATACCAATCACTCGTCCCATACGTTGCACCAAGGGCTTCTCCTTCTAACAAATTATTTAATTGCAGGTTTTAATTCCGCATGCCGTAGCAGAGGCCTTATAAAGTATCATCGAGTGAGTCCAATCCATTCCAGAATGTTTCCGGTATTTTGGTGTTATACCAACTGAAAATTTGCTCCAGTTCTGCGGGATTCCCGGGCCCCGGAATTACAGATTTTACGACCCGATGACGCAATGGAAATTGCAAGGCTGCTGCACCCATGGCAACTTTTTGTTCGGCGCAATAGTCTCGCAGCTGACGATAACTTTGTGTAACATCTTCGGGGATCGAGCGGTAGTTATAGGTATTGCCACCAACCAGCATTCCCGAGTTAAACGGACCGCCAATCACAATATCTGTACCCGCCTTCTCACATGAGTCAAACAGATCCAACGCGCCTTTGCGCTCAAGTAAGGTGTGTCGCCCGGCCAGCAAAAAAACATCAAACTGACCGTATTCCATCACTTGTTGACAAATGTTGACTTCGTTAACGCCTATGCCAATCGCACTCACGTCACCAGTGCTGCGCAGCTCATCTAATGCGCGATATCCTCCACCGTCAATGAAAGTGGTCAATTGTTCTGAGGCTTTATCGCCGTGTGTGTACTGACCGAGATCATGCGCATAGAGAATGTCTATTTTGCTCAAGCCAAGTCGATGATAGCTGTGTTCTACGCTTTTCATTATGCCATCATAGCTGTAGTCAAAGGCCACGCGAAATGGCATATGTGTTGATGCGTCTGCATCGGGCTGCAGTAACCGCCCTACCTTTGAAGAGAGTAGCAAGTCTGCTGTACCGCGCAACGCGTCGCCAACCAGTCGTTCTGACAGGCCGCGACCATAAAATGGTGAGGTGTCAAAGTGGTTAATGCCAATGCTTAATGCGTTAGCAAGCATCTGTCTGGCATCGTCAATGGACTGTGGTGAAGCATTAAAAGCGAAAGTGGCACAACCCAGCCCTAGCTCGGTAACGGGCAGGTTACTACAGGTAAACTTGCGAGTTGCAATCATCAGCCTTTCTCCGCACCGGCATTGAGACCGGAGCGCACATAACTTTGTGAGAAAAGAAACACCACAATAATTGGCAACACGACCAGTACGGCAGCCTGAATAGCTTCAGGCTGGCCAATTGGCAGGTTATTAGCAGCTTCCTGCGGGTTTAGTGCACCAGAGGAATTGATTAACGTGGTCAGACCAACCGGCAGATTTTGTTTGTCGTCGTCAGAAATTAGTATGAAAGCCAGGAAATAGTTATTCCAGTTGTTAACAAAACTGAAGAAGGCCACAAGTGCGACCAATGGTTTGGCCAGTGGCAGCCCCATATGGATAAAACATTGAAAGTGACCACAGCCGTCGATTCGGGCGCTTTCAACAACACTTTTAGGAAGTGAGGTTGTATAGAAGATATAGGCCAGGTACACACCGAAAGGAAAGAACGATGACGCCAGAATCAATCCGGTATATGTGTTGGTTAACCCCAACAGGGTTAGTTCCAGAAAGATTGGCAGGATAATCGCCTGCGACGGAGTGATCATCGCAATCAGTGTCATGATAAGTATGAATTTTCGACCGCGGAACTCGGACATTGCCAGAGCGTAGCCTGCTGGAATACAGGACAGCAGTGTTAGTGTGACACTACCCACGGTATAGATGATTGAATTCCATGCCCAGGTATAAATTTGACCGCTATTGTAGCTGGCGAGGTTGAGATAGGTTTCCTTCATTGTGGCAAAGCTGCCAAAGCTTATTGGCGTATCTGAGATAAGGGAGCTTTCTGAACGTGTACTGGCGAGCAACAGCCACAGGAGTGGTACCCCGTAGAGTACGATAAAAAACGCCAGTACCGACCAGATAATCAGGCTGCTTAAACGCAGTTTTTTTGGATGTTTGAGCGTTGCCATCGAGGGCTAGTCGATCTTGTAGAAGCGAGTTGCAAAGATCATTGTAAAGGCGATGATGAGAGGCAATATCAACGACAAGGTACTGATTGCAGCGGCGATGCCAAAATCGCCGAAACGGAACGCGTAAAAGAAGGCTAATTGCGTTACCGACCAATCGGGTTTATCAAATTGTCCACCTGCCAAAGAAAGCAGTTGTGGTTCAACAAAGACTTGCAAGCCGACCGCCAGTGTCATGATTGCCATCAAGGTAATCGTCTTTGAGATCATCGGTATTTTAATGCGAGTGGCCATTTGCCATGCGTTAGCTCCGTCTATCCGTGCCGCCTCAATGACTTCCCTCGACAGGCCGGATAAAGCCCCCCCCAGTACAACAATCCAGCCACCGGAATTACCAAGAAAGCCCATCAATGCAAAAATCCAGACCTCTCCCATACCGTTGATCGTACTTTGCCGGTTCTCCCAGCCAACCAGTTCATACAACCAGCCAAATGGAGAGACTATCGGGTCGAGCAGGAATAACCACAAAACAACTGCTGCTGAGGAGGCTATTGCGCCCGGTATGAAGTAGACAGAGCGCACGATGGCGGCAGAGCGTAAGGACAGCGTGTCCAGAAGCAGGGCCAACAGCGTTACTCCGATTACCATCATCGACACCCACACGAGAACGTATTGCAGTACGTTCCAGATGGCTGGCACAAGTCGATAATCAGACAATGCTTCTTTGTAGTTTGTCAGACCCCAAAAAACCATGTCAAAAGTGTCAAAGAAACTTAAACCGAAGGCGTATAGCACCGGAAAGACTGCGAACATAATCATCAACAGCAGATAGGGTGTTAGCAGCGCATAGGCCACAAGTACTCTGCGCCTGGCTGTTTTGCGTTTACGGGCTTGTCGTTCTGAATGGTTGATGGAAGGCATATTGAGGCAATTCAACGATTGTGCGCTGCCAAGAATTTTTAGCAGCGCGATGAGGCTATTCAGTGATTACTTTATACCGGGCAAGTTTGGCTGCATTGACAAACTCCTCCTGCAGCTGCGGCAGCAGTGACTCAAACGATGCGCCGGCAGCCAGATCATTCACCACCGCTTTGGTAAAACTGGCTCGTGTGTCTACACGTAAAGAAACATAACCCGGATGACCATTTGCAGCCGCATCAACCATGGTTGGAAAGTTGCTGTCACCACTATAGTAACCAGAGCTATCAAATCCGGCTCCCCATTCAACCGAAGCGGGCTGGTAGGCGGGCATGGTGACAGCGTCCCGGTTGGTGTCGATATCGGTAGTCACAAAGGTAAGCAAGTCAATCGCGACTTCGGGATGTTCGGTGTCTTTCCAGGCTCCCCAGACACCACCGCCCCAGCTCCATGCCAGTGGCTCTTCCTGTGAGGCCCATTTCGGTGTCATGCCTACGCCTGTTACGCCTTCGGCAAATTCGTAACGTCTTTTGATGATAAATTCACCAAACCATGTGGGGCCGGGAATCATCAGGAGCTTACCCGTTTTAGCCAGCTCGATAAACTCAGGGTCGAACGGCGCGACTCGAGCAAGCGAGCCATTGTCCAGCATCCGGTCCACAAGCTGAGCTGCTTCAACACATTGAGGTGCGGTGGCATTTATTTTTAATGTTTCCGAGTCGCCCTCCACGGGTACGGCAAGGTCGCAGCCGTTGGAGTAAAGAAAGTTCATGAGTGGTATGTGCATCGCCGCGGCACCAGAGACAATGCCGCTGTCATTGGCCGCTGCTGCCTTGCCGACCGCTTCATATTCTTCCCAGGTGGCAGGGACGCTCAAGCCCAACTCGTCCATCAGAGGGGCGTTATACCAGAGCATAAAATGCGCAACATCATTGCGCAGACAAACCAGCGAGCCACCGTCTTTTTCACACGGCGCAAGCGATGTGGGATAAAAACCGTCTGTGATGCCGGCATCTACCTTGTCGGATATTTCCATCAGGTAGTTAGAGCGGCGGGTCGACAGCTGCGCAGCCATGTTGACGTCGGGCATAAAAATAACGTCAGGAACACCGTCACCAGAACGAATAGCCAATTGCAACTTCTGAATTAACTCGTTGCGCGCGATAGATACAAATTCGAGCTCGACGTCATCGCGGGATTCGTCGAACGACTTATAGAAAGGTTCCCGTGGGGCATCACCCCAAACCAGTAGCTTTGTTGTGTCTTGAGCCCACGCGCTGCCAACACACATGGCAGCTGTGCAGGCAAAGACCAGTGCTTTTGGTATAATTTTCATATTCGGATTTTCCTCAGGATTGTATTCATATTGCATGTGTTAACAGCGCATACCTTCAGAATTAAATACGTGAATTCGTTCCGGTGACACGCTAAGTGTGACATCAGAGCCGGTCTTGATATTTCTATTTAAAAAAGTCTGCACGGTAAGTGTTGAACCCTTGTCCACATCTATATAGGCGTAGGTAATATTGCCAAGTCGATCGGCTGATTGCACGCGACCTTTTAGAATTAAATCCGTGGGCCTGACATCGTCTGTAAGATGAAATTCCTCAGGCCGTATACCCAGCGTAATTGACTCACTCGTTGCAAGGCTTGATGCATTTACCGTGATGTCATTATTTGTTGTTGCACCGGCTACTTTGACAACAGCATTTTGACCCGACGCTTTGGTAACTGTCGCGGACAGGAAGTTGATTTTAGGTGACCCTATAAAGCCGGCAACAAAGGTATTGTTTGGCTTGCTGTAGAGGTCATCTGGTTCGCCAACCTGCTGGATCTTACCGTAGTCCAGTGCGACGATTCGATCTGCCAAAGTCATTGCTTCGGTCTGATCGTGCGTGACATAGATCATCGTGGCTTGCAGCTCGCGGTGCAGGGTTTCTATTTCCTGGCGCATTTGAGTACGCAGGGCGGCGTCAAGATTGGACAATGGCTCATCGAATAGAAATACTTTTGGCTTGCGAACGATGGCGCGCCCGATTGCCACTCGTTGACGTTGGCCTCCCGAGAGTTGCGCGGGGCTACGCGCCAGTAATTCTTCCAGTCGTAAGATTCGAGCGGCCTCCATCACGCGCTCATTAACTATTTCTTTAGGAATTTTCGCAAGACGAAGGTTAAAAGCGATGTTTGCGTAGACATCCATGTGTGGGTAGAGCGCATAGTTTTGAAATACCATGGCTATGCCCCGATCAGAGGGTTCGTCATAGGTGACATCTTCATTGTCTATTTCAACGACACCATCGGTGACGCTTTCCAGCCCGGCAATCATACGCAGCAACGTTGATTTGCCTGATCCGGAAGGGCCAACAAACACTATAAACTCGCCGGACTCTATCCCCAGGTTGAGTTCGTCGAATAACTCAACCGAGCCATATCGTTTTTTGATATTTGTCAGTGAAACGTAAGCCATTGTTCGACCAATCTTGACTCAGAATGCTTTGCTAAACGTCATTTCAGGGCACATTAGCCGAATAATACCGATGGAGCAAGCTTTAGATATATTTAAACTAGTGGCCTCTGCTATTGACTATCTAATTTAAGTAGATAATTATGTGCATGTGTATCGTAAGTGCATGTGGTCTCCTCCTGTTTCAAAATGAAAATTGCGCGGAATAAAAACCATCTGGATACCTTTGTAAAGGCGATCCTGAGCGGTGACATCACACTCGGGGGCGTCATAAGGCAGAACGAACTGTGCGAGATTCTTGACATGTCTCTTTCACCACTGCGTGAATTACTGGTGTTGCTGGAGGAGCTGGACTTGATTGAGGTTAAAGCGCGCTCCGGTTTCAAAATCATTTATCCAGATATTGATTTTATGCGTGAGAACATGCAGTTTCGCGTCATCATCGAAACCCACGCAATTGAGACGTTTATCGACAATGTGTCAGACGACTGGATTGAAGGGCAAACCGTTAAACACCAAAAGGCAGTGACTGACCTGACAGATACCGAGGATCTGACATCACTGAACGAATACATTCTTGAACTTGATAGAAACTTTCACAAAACCATTGTGGCCACACTCAACAACAAAGCCATTGCCAAAGCGCACGAATACACGCAAACCAAACTCCGCATTGCCAGACAAGTTCACCGACGTATCCCGCCCCGAAAAACAAATATGGCCGCCATGCAGGACCACCTGGCAATTCTCGGTGCCTTAGCCAGACGAGACCTGCCCGACGTACTCACTGCACTGGATGCGCATTTCAATCAATCTGTACGCAATACCTTAGTGGGTTACTAAGTTAAATAATGGAAGACATCAGCACAGCCACAACAACGATTGCAGCCGAATCGATAGTGATTGATCGGATAGAGGCCTACGCACTATCGGTACGCCCCCCCGCAGGACCGGTGTCTTCGTTGGGATCTATGCCAGTGCGAAATGCCGTTCTGGTTGCAATTACTTCCAAAGCGGGGGTAACAGGATGGGGTGAGATCTGGTGTAACTTCCCACAGCGAGGAAACCTTGCGCGTCTAAATTTACTGGAAGATGTTATAGCACCGTATATCATGGGTGAGCGCTTTAGAAACTATGCCCACTGCCGGTCACAGCTGGAAGATGTAACCGCACGTATGGCCATTCATACAGGTGAGTATGGTCCTTTTATTCATTGCTTTGCAGGCATTGACACCGCCCTTGCCGATCTCGCTGCGCGCAGTGTGAATTTGCCTTTAGCAAATTTCATCGCTGAAAATCCCTTAGCGGACATTCCGGTATATGCCAGTACCCCCAATATAGCAGCTTTGGAGGATTCGCTGGGCAGTATTATTGAAGCAGGGCACCGAGGTGTAAAACTGAAGGTCGGGCTGAATCGTGAAACCGACGTCAGGCTCTTTCGCGATGTTGAGTCGTTTACTAAAGGCCGTCTGAAGATCATGGTAGACGCCAATCAAAACTGGGATGTCCAGACAGCTATCGGGACATTGACCGCTCTATCTGATCACGCAATCGATTTTATCGAAGAACCGCTGCGTGCAGATGCACCATTGCAGCAGTGGGCACAACTGGCTGATTCCATCGCTATACCGATCGCAGCCGGAGAGAACATTACATCGCAGCAGATGTTTATATCATTCATGGAGCAAGGGCATCTAAAGGTAACCCAGCCAGATGTTGCCAAATGGGGCGGTGTTAGTGGTGCCGTCGAGGTAGGCCAGCAGAGTGCCTCTCGTAGCGTAATGTGTGCGCTCCATTACATGGGGTCGGGTCTGGGACTGGCAGCTTCATTACATACGCTGGCAGCAATCGGTGGCTATGGGCCGATCGAGCTGGATGCCAATCCGAATCCTCTAAGAACCGAACTTGGCGAGATTGACCTCAGCGTAAGAGACGGAAAACTTCAGGTTCCTCCCGGTCCGGGCCATGGTTTTATTCCAGAACCTGATACCCTTAAGAAACTATCGGTGGCGAGTTTTAACCTGCATTGATCGAGGTGCATGTTCGTTTCTGGCGTTTGGTGTGCGAAGAGTACCTTTGGTTAGCTGCGCGACAGGTTTCAAGGTGATTTGCCAGAGTCTTGATCCTGCATCTTGTCATTGTGGCTTGATCCAGAGTTGCAGGTGGTCTTTGTTGCACAAAGGGTGCGAGCAGTTAAAACAATGAAAAAACGGGACTTACCACAAAAGACGTGCCCGGTCTGCAAACGTCCTTTTTCGTGGAGAAAGAAATGGGAAAAGAACTGGCAGAGTGTAAAATACTGCAGCGAACGCTGCAGAAGAAATAAACCATAAATGACTCAGATACACCTCCCGTTCCCTCATCAACTCTTCAAGGATTGTTCGTTGCTTGAGGCAAGTGCTGCCGTGTATCTGGTTGAAGAGTCATTATTTTTCAATCAATACTCCTTTCACAAACAAAAAATAGCGTTTCACCGGGCGACAATGAAAGCCTATGAAGCCTATTTGAAAAGCAAGCAGATAGAAGTTAACTATGTAGAAGCTATTGGTGATTTTTCAGATATTCGGCAATTAATTACTCAGCTAAAGCGTCAGGGCGTTACTCACCTCAATTACATCGACACGACTGATAACTGGCTGCAGCGTCGAATTCAATCATCCTGCGAGAAAAATGGCATTAAGAGTACAGTTTTCGAATCGGCGTTGTTTTTAAATACCAAAAAAGATCTATCCACGTTCTTCAAAAGCGACAAGAAAAAGTACCATCATACGACCTTTTATACCGAACAACGTAAACTGCGAAATATACTGATTGAGCCTGATGGGAAACCCACCGGTGGAAAATGGACTTTTGATACCGACAACAGAAAGAAATACCCTGCCAGAAAAACACCTCCCTCTATTCAGTTTCCAGACGTCGATCCGTTTTATACGGAAGCGATTAACTATGTGGAAGCTCACTTTTCAGATCATTTGGGAAGTCTGACCAAACATTGTCTATATCCGACCAATCATCAGTCTGCCGAATCATGGTTTCAACAGTTTCTGGAATATCGCTTTATGGAGTTTGGCGTGTATGAAGATGCTATTGTTTCCGAGCATTCCATTCTTCATCATAGTGTATTGACACCGATGTTAAACGTGGGGTTGATTACGGCTGATGAAATTATAGAGAAAAGTTTAAGGTATGCGCAGGATAATGATATCCCTATTAATTCCACCGAGGGTTTTATCAGGCAAATTGTTGGTTGGCGAGAGTTTATTAGAGGAATGTATGAATGCCGGGGCAGTGACGAACGTACGCGCAACCATTGGAAATTTACCAACAAAATCCCGCCATCCTTTTATGACGGTAGTACAGGTATAACTCCAATAGACCAAACCATAAAAAAAGTACTGCAAACGGGGTATTGTCACCATATTGAACGGCTAATGATCTTAGGCAATTTTATGATGCTTTGCGAGTTTGATCCGGACGAAGTATACCGCTGGTTTATGGAGCTTTTTATTGATGCCTATGATTGGGTTATGGTACCCAATGTATATGGAATGAGCCAGTTTGCCGATGGTGGTCTAATGGCAACAAAGCCGTACATAAGCGGAAGCAATTATCTAATGAAAATGGGCAACTACAAAAAGGGAGAGTGGCAAGCGGTGTGGGATGGCCTTTTTTGGCGTTTTATGGACACACATCGAGCCTTTTTTCTCCAAAATCCTCGATTGGGAATGCTGGTGCGTATGTTTGACAAGATGCCACAGGAAAAGAAAGAGGCACATCTTGTAAACGGTGAGTACTATTTGAATGGTTTAAAATAACCAGATACTTCGCTTATTGCATGCATTGATAGTTTGAGCACTTTGACAGTAACCATCAGGCGTCTCGGTGACACTATATCTATTATAGTGTTCGCCAATCAGATGTGGGGCTTGATATCGCAATGTTAAACGCCAAATACAGTAAAAAAAATATAGATAGTGACGAGAAAAAGTTGGCTGTAATTTATGCGCATCTGCCATGCAATGTTTTCTGGATATTTTTTGAAACACAATATTTTTCCAATCTTATGACAGCTTCGCCCGGCGAACGCCTTATCAGATTATTGTTTAATTGCCGGGCCTGGCGAGGATGATCGCTGTACGTTGAATTTAATCTCGTTTCCGTGACTAATTTCATAGTATTCGTTGGCACTTTCGCGGTAATGTTTACAATTGCATGATTTATACTGTCTACTTTTTGTAGTAGCGTTTAACGCGGTCTCGTCTTTGGCTCTATAACTTTATAGTCAGAGTCAATACGACAGGCATTTGTGAACAGGGAAGCTCAAGGGCGCGATGGCGAGGCAATTTATTTTCGATATAAAACTGCCCGTAGCTTGTGAATAGTCGTATGAAATACATTTTCATTTCCCAATATAACAGATGGAAAATTTGATGGATTTTAACAACTACAGATTAATTACAGCGGCAATATTGCTGGCGACTTCCGGTGCATCTTTAGCAAGTCAAAATGTTATTAGGGTCGACGGAGGTGGTGATTTGCGAATAACCCTGGCCTCAGGGGATACCAGAACTCTCAGCATTAGAGGCGCCAACGATGATGTGTTGAGTGTCAAGTTAATGGTTGGTAACAGCACCACGTTTGAAGCTGAGTACCCGAGCTTTATGGGGGACATATACATCGAGGCCGACGAAGATAGAGGCCGCGATAATATATCGCTCGCAGATTTAGTGATACCGGGATCTGTGAATATTCTCTCAGGTCGGGGAGATGATGTTATATCGGTTAACAATTCAACATTGGGTGGTGTGGATCTAAGAGCCAGACAGGGCGATGATATTATAGAGGTTTCGCAGTCAGTTTTCAGTGCGCCTGTAGTGTTGAGAGGTTTCTCCGGTGAGGACGAGTTTTCCATAAATGAAAATACTTTCATGGGCAACATCCGAATAAGGGGTGGTCGGCATGACGACCGCATGACCGTAGAGAACAACACGTTCCTGGGGTCAGTTACGCGTTTCAATGGACGTGCTGGATACGATACGCTCTACCATGGCGCAAACTCGTTTGAATTGACGACGGATAATTTTCGAAATCTGGAAAACATCGTTGGATCTGCCGATCCTGTTCCTTTGACCACCTTTTTTGCAGACAGTGACCAGGACGGGTTTGGAGATCCTGATAACTCAAGTGACTTTAGTCTCGTGGAACCTCCATCGGGTTTTACGGCGGACAACACTGACTGCGATGACAATAATAATACGGTCTTCCCTGGCGCCGAGGAGCTAGCGGACGGATTAGACAATAACTGTAACGGTGAGATCGACGAGGGGCTTCTGGATCCTGGTCCGAGCCCGGATGTCTTTGCGATTGCTTACACAAACGTTAACGGTATACCCGGTTTTAATGAGGCTGCCGGGGATGTAATGATTGCACAGTGGGTAGACGGGAGCGTGGCAGGTGGTCCCGACGGGGAAGTAGGAGAAGGTGATTTCATCGAGTTCGGCCGGTATCCGACATCATTTGCAGGAACCGGATTTGCAGGATCCGGTCTTGCTGGGTTCGAAGGTGAGGATTTTGTTTCCTTTGGTTTATTAGAAATTCTCGTGGAGTCTAATGTTTTATTTCTAGATTCTGACTCCAGCCTGGTTTCGATAGCGGAAAACGTTGAGATTTTGGCGTTACAGTTTTCGGGTGGGTTCATCATTTTTGAATCATCAGAAGCGCAGGAACGGCTGTTCGTGACGGGTGAGCTCGATGTGGCAGATGTAATCGACTCGACACTATTTCAGGACGAAACAATAATAGTCGATGGTTCATTTTCCAGCCAATCACTAAATTTAGGAAGAGACGCGATTGGTGGTGATCAGCCTTATATAGACGTCGATTTCTTTCTTCCATCACTCTAGCGAAAACGGTGGTCAGCGCCGCCCCGCAGTCAACATGCGGTGGCGGTGCGAACTGTTTGCGAGTTACTCATTGCCCTTTCCACAGGGCACCTTTGACATTGCTCCCTTCGATTTTGGCCACGTGTGGTTCGGCACATTACTTTTTTAAAGCCGGATCCAACCCTGATTTCAGGCCAGGTGCAGACAGTTTATTCTTTGGTACTCGCGCACACAGCGATAGTGCCGTTTACACCTTAAACTTGCGACAAAACTCTTTATAAAATGCCTCAAATCGTCTTTCTCCCTCAGCGGTTTGCAATGGCGACTTGAATACCGACGGGGTGGTAAAAATCCTTAAGTCCGAAAGGGAATTGGTAAACATCTTCAAGCCGTCTTTTCTGATCACTGTTTCCGCTTCTTCGTTACTTTTACGCAGGTTGCGCCGATTGATAAAACCGTATGCGCTGAAGTCCTCTTTCATCTCTTCCTTAAAATTTCTGCACTCTTCAATGACTGCCAGAAATTCCTGTGTTGCCGAAACGTCGACGTCTGATCCAATCACAGGTACCAGGATACCGTCACAGTTATACAGCAGCATGACCGTGGGGTTGTCTGCCTTTTTATCGGTCATTCGCGGTATGTCGATGAAAATGACATCGTAGTCATCGGCAAATCGTTTAAGGAAGGTATTGACGCGTCGTGGACTCAGGGCTTCCACTTCGATCATAGGTTCGTAGTCCGGGTACAGCTCCTTTTCCTTTTCAGCAAGCTCGTACACAGTGGCTTGCGAGTCGCAATCTATGACCAGCACTTTTTTGTTTTTTTGTTCAGCCAGTGCGGTTGCAACCATCAGTGTTACCACTGATTTACCGACTCCGCCCTTGGAATTACAAATGCTCAGGATTTTTGTTTGATTTGTCATATTATTTTTCTGGACACCGTTTCTTTGTAATGCAACTGCCTGCGCTCTGATCATCTGCGCGACGCTACCAGTGAGGTGATGACGCTACTCACTCAAGGTACGCAACTGACGGTCTGTACCTTTAATTTCTAACGAGGGGCCCGTGTAGTTTCTCGCCGTGTGATAAAAACCAGCGGGTTTCTACCGGGCAGACTCCTCGACCTCCGTTAGACAGATCATCGCACGATATCGGCAATTGTGCATGTGGCAGATGAAGTTTGGTGGCCTTGTCCACAATTACCTTATTTTCATATTTCGTTTCCAGTGACGCTTTGCTTGCTGACCGGTAGGCAGCCCCCTCGCTACAGCGGCAAAACCCGAGCCGCGTCCAGTTGTGCCAGCGCCGGACTTCAGGGATTGTGCTTCGTGAGCTCAGGGTCTGGGCTCGGGATGCGGGATCAGGACGCGGGGCGGAGGCTCGAAATGCGTCTGACTCGTCTGATGGCGACAGTGGATGTCTCATGGTCAACAGCGTTCAACCTGTTTGAACATAAACGAGAAAATTCCGCTTGTCACGACAGGTTTCATTGACCACTATAGTGCAATTTTTGGAGCTGAAGGATGACCCAGACCGTTAAGTCACACGCCCGTGTGGTCGTCATTGGCGGCGGTATCGCCGGCTGCTCCACGCTGTACCACCTTACTCGTGAGGGCTGGACAGACGTGGCGTTGGTCGAGCGCGATGAATTGACTTCCGGCTCTACATGGCACGCTGCAGCACAGGTAACGCAGTTCGGTGGCAACCAGACCATGTTCGGCCTGAAGCAACACAGCATCAAGCTCTATCGTGAGCTGGCGGCAAACCCGGAGCATCCATTTTCTTATCATATCACCGGCGGTATGCGCACCGCCTACACCCGCGATCACCTCGATATCTATAACTACCATGTCGGCATGGCGCGTGGAATGGGTGTCGAGATGGAAGTAATTGATGCGCAGGAGGCGGGAAAGCGTCATCCACTGCTGAAGACCGAGGGGTTAGTCGGGGCCTGGTGGGATCCACTCGACGGCTATATTGATCCTGCCGGCATTACCCAGGCACTGGCGCGCGAGGCGAGAAAAGCCGGTGCCGACGTCTATCGTTTCAACCCGGTTGAAAACATCAGTCGCAACGCCAGCGGTGAATTTATCGTGCACACGAAAAATGGCGATATCACCTGCGAAAAGGTGGTGAATGCCAGTGGCTACCGGGTCAACGAGGTCGGCAATATGCTGGGTGTTGAACACCCGGTGACATCCATGGAGCATATGTACTTTCTGACGGATAATCTGCCGGAAATCGAGGCGCTCGACTACCAGGTACCGGTAATTCGCGACCCGGGCCATGATTTTTACAGTCGTCAGGAGAAACAGGGGTTGCTGGTCGGGGTCTACGAGCAAGGCTGCAAAACCTTTGGCATGGACGGTATTGACCCGGCCTTTACCCAGGCGCTGTGTCCGTCCGATCTGGATCGCTGCCTCGACAATATGGAGGGTATTTTCGAGCGTATGCCCGTGCTGCAGAATGCCGGAATTCATACAGTAGTTAACGGTCCTATCACCTATACCATTGACGGTTTACCGCTGGTCGGGCAAATACCGGGGCTGCAAAACGCCTACTGTATTATCGGCCTGCGCGCCGGCATTGGCGAAGGCGGTGGCCATGGGAAAATACTGGCAGAACTGATGGTGCACGGTGAGTGCGAGTGGGATGCCTGGTGTCTCGACCCGCGCCGCTTTACCCGCTACGCCAATACCGAACACACTTGTCTGAAAGCCATCGAAGACTATCAAAACGAATTTCACTATCACCTGCCGCATGAGCATCGACCGGCATCCCGGCTGGCTCGAACCACACCTCTGTATCCGGTGCTCGACACACTTGGCGCTGTGTGGGGTGTTGTTAATGGCTGGGAGCGGGTGCTGTGTTTTAAGCCGGAAGACCAGCCCGATTTCGTTGATCAACACAGTTTTCGCTTTACCGAAACCAGGGAGCTGGTGGCAAAAGAAGTGGCGGCGCTGTGCGAGCATGTCGGTGTGATGGAAGTGTCCGGCTTTAATCGCTTTGAAATAAAAGGCGCCGGGGCAACCGATTTTCTCGACAAGCTGGTGTGTGGACGGTTGCCGTCGAGCATTGGTAAAGTCGGTTTATGCTATTTGCTGAACGACAACGGACACGTTCTCGGTGAGGCCACTATTGCCAAATTGGGTGCAGAACATTACTGGTACGGCTCGGCTGCCGCCGCTGAATGGCATGATCGCGACTGGTTGAACCAACACCGACCCGACACAGTAACACTGACCGAGATGGCCGCCAGTCACACGATACTCGTGGTGGCTGGCCCGAAGTCACGTGCGTTGTTGCAAAGCCTTTCTCCCAGAGGCGACTGGAGCAAGGCGGCGTTTCCGTGGATGAGTGTTCGCGACAGATTTATCGGGCACGCTGCAGTCAAAGCCATGAGTGTCAGTTTTTCCGGAGAGCTCTCCTATGAGTTACACATACCGAACGAGCAGCTGTATCTGGTATGGACGCTGCTCACAGAAGCAGGCCGCGCCTTTCATTTATCGAAGTTCGGGCTGTATGCAACCGAATCGATGCGCATGGAGAAAGGCTATCGACACTGGAAGGCAGACCTGATTTACGAGCGCAATCCACTCGAGTCATCACTGCAGCGCTTTGTTGATCTGAACAAGTCAGACTTCATTGGCAAGCGAGCGCTGCTGGAACAGATACAGCGCGGTGTTGAAAAAACGTTTGTTGCATTAACAGTGGAATGCGATCTTGCCGCGGCGCACGGTGGAGACTCGGTGTATAGCGGTGACGAACTGATCGGCACCGTATCTTCGGGCGGCTACGGGCATCGTGTGCAACGCAATATCGCATTTGCATTTGTGTTGCCATCGCACGCGGCAAACGGCACGTCGCTTGAAATCGGCATACTGGGGGTGCGCTACCCTGCGGTTGTATGTGAGCCATGTCTGTACGATGCCAGCAATGCGCTTGTCCGCGGTTGAGTAACTCACGCCTGTTGCAATCACGGGCAGGGAAATCGTCGTTGGTCGATCACACGCTTCGTAAACCCGTGTTTCGTGACCCCGCGTTTCGTAAACCCGTGTTTCGTAAACCCGTGTTTCGTGCCCTGGTATTTCATATAGCCTGTGTTTTAAAAACCCGGGGTTTCAAAAAAAGGCCCATCATTGAATAGCAAACCGCGCCGCAGAAAAAAAATAAGTGCCCGTCAGGCCATGCACGCAAAGCGCGCCGCAGCGCCTGAAATAAACCCCTGTCCACCGGGTCCGTCAGGTGGCTGGTACAAACCCCTGTCCGATCACGATGTGAATCAAATCTACCAGACCGCCCTGCGCATTCTGGAAGAGATAGGCATGGGGGAAGTGCCGCCGGCGCTGCTGCAAAAAGCGCTTGAATCGGGTGCGCACCAAAACGCTGCCGGTCGGCTGTGTTATTCGCGCAGCATGGTTGAGGATATCATCGCAGGTGCCTGTCGCCGTTTTATGTTGCATGGTAGAGACGAGAAGTACGACTTCGAGGTGGGGGGCGACAAGGTCTACTTTGGAACCGGTGGTGCGGCGGTGCAAACGCTTGACCTTGACACCCACAGCTATCGCGCTGCCACGCTGCGTGATCTGCACGATTTTACGCGTCTGGCAGACTCGCTCAACAATGTCAGCTGGTTTACACGCTGTTGCGTCGCCACCGACATTCCCGACAATGATGACCTTGATATCAACACCGCCTATGCATTACTGAGTGGCACCAGTAAGCCTGTCGGCACCAGTTTCACACTCGCGCACACCGTTGATCCAATTATTGACATGTTTGAAATGTCAATGGGAGGCGAGGGCAGCTTTCGCGAAAGACCTTGTTTGAAAAGTCATATCAGCCCGATCATCTCACCGTTGCGTTATGGGGAAGATGCCTTTGATGTGGCACTGGCCTGTATCAAACGTGGCGTGCCCTTGAACAGTATAATCGCCGCGCAGTCCGGTGCCACCGCACCCGCCACCATCGCGGGAATGCTGGCCTCGACACTGGCCGAAACTCTGGCGTCGCTGGTCATGGTTAATGTGTTTGCGCCCGGCTATCCGATGATCTTTTCCAACTGGCCGTTTGTGATCGACCTTCGTACCGGGTCATTTTGCGGCAGCGGCGGCGAGATCACCTTGCTCAATGCCGGGTCGGCACAGTTATCCAACTGGCTGGGTCTGCCCTCTGGTGCCGCCAGCAGTATGAGTGATGCCAAAGCCGTTGATGCGCAAATGGGGCTTGAAAAAGCGATGTCGTCTCTCGGTGTGGGACTGGCTGGTTGTAATATGGTTTACGAATCCAGTGGCATGATGGCCAGTCTGTTGGGCGCCTCGTTTGAGGCAATGCTCATCGACGACGAAATGCTCTCGCAGGTCTACCGTGTCCTGCGCGGGATTGAGGTCAACGAAGAGACGCTCGGGTTTGCTGCAATCGAAGAGGCTGTCTTTGGTGAGGGTCATTTCCTTGGAGGCCAGCACACCATAGAGGCAATGCAAAGAGACTACTTCTGGCCCAGTGCGCTGAGCGACAGACAGGCACCCGCCGTATGGGAAGAAGACGGTGCCAAAGATATGTGGCAGCGCGCAAACAGCAGGGTCAGGGAAATTCTGCAGGAACACACACCCGTTTATATAGCGGCGGATGTCGATCAAAAAATCAGAAGCCGATTTAATATTTTGCTCGACTAGTGACAGTAGATAAATCCGCCGTACATGTATTTTGTTGCCTCCGCGCCCAGCACCAGTACCCGCTGTCCGCGCTGAAGTTTCCCTGAACGAATGAGCTTGTCAAAACTGACCCAGATCGCCGCCGACCCCAGATTGCCGAAGTCGCCAGCGTCAACCACAAATCGCTCGACCGGGATTCCGGTGTGTTGACTCAACAGTTGACCGATACGTCCGCTCGCCTGATGCGGAATTATCCAGTCAAATTCATCCAGCGTATAGCCGCGCTCGGCAATACAGTGTATTGCCGTAGTAAAAAGATTTGCGCCCATCGCTTTGACTGTCGCACCGTTGTGTCGAAAACGCGGCACGGCACCGGGGCTATCCGCGATGTCCGATGAGCCGGCACCGGACAGATGAAATCCGGGTGCCTGGGCAACACCGATATGGCCATGATAGATGTCGCTGATGATGCCAACGGAATCGCTGCTGTCAGCGCCAGTCTCACACGCAGTGACTAGCACGCCACCGGCACCATCGCCCATCTGCATATAATTCAACAGCTGCTCTGCATCGAGATAGTCCGCTGCCAGCTTAAAAAAAACCGAACCGGTTTCCATGCCGCTGATCGCAACGGTTTTAATATCTTCTGTGGTACCGAGTAGTCCACTGGCGATAAACAGTGCGTTTGCAAATCCGGTACAGGCCTGTCGAAGTTCCATGTACGGACAGTGCAATGCGATACGATCTGCTATCCATGCGCTATTGCCGGGTATCTGGGTGTGGGGGGTTGCGGTGTGGGTAATAAGGTAGTCGATGTCGCGGGTTTGTAATGCACTGTCATCGAGGATCGTCGACAGAACCTGCAAGCCCAGCTCCGGTGCATCGGGACACGATTTACTGACAGCCATGTCCAGTCGTCTGGTCAGGTGTCGGTTTTGAATGGATAGCTGCCGGGCTATGGCCTTCGCACGCTTAATTTTACTGCTAACAGTCTGACTTGAGCTATCTTTGCAGTGTTTTTTCAACGCGTCATAAAGCTGCTCATTTGTCACTGGCGGGCCCGGCAAGGCCGACGCGCTGGCTATCAGTTTCAGTGATTTTTCACTGAATTTGACCATGACTATGTCCGTTTGGTGGTTTGGGTGCGGGGTGGCTGGCGTGGCTGGTGAAGCGCGATCAGGTACGGTAGCAAACTGTGGATTTCCCGATCAAGTCAGCAACAGACGCTTCTCCAGCAAATCCAGATCGACACCCAGTACCTCCAGTTGATCCGCCTCCGGTCGCAGCAGATCGATCAGGCTGGCTCGTATTGCGCGACCAGTCCGCTCGGCATCCTGCGTGTTGCCACCCAGCCAGTTCAGGTGCCGACGACTGATCGCGACGTGGCGCGCCTCGTCCTGCTTAATGCGTCGAAAAATGTGTGCATAGGGATGGTGCTTGCCGATGTTACCGTTTTCCACGCAATGCATGATCACGCACACACAGCTGTCGAGGTGTTGAATTCGTGCAAACAACTCGTCAGCCGCACACTCGCCACCACCCATGGCCAGATAAAAGCGTTTCGCACGTCGTTTAACCTCTGCCTCGCGGGGCGATACCGGTAAGTTTGAATAAATGGTCTGCAGCGCGTCGTCGTGTACCAGCTCCTCGGACTCAATGTTATTGAACAGCTTTGCACTGTGGTTATCGCCGTCGCGGTTAGCTTCGCGATTGAACACCAGCGCTGCGGATTGTTCACCGCACATCAGCAACGGCATGACATGCCCGAGTGATTCCTGCAGCATCACTGGCAGGCGCATCGATGATTGGTCAAACTCTGCCTGCCACTGGTCGAGCCAGCTGCGACTGGATGCCGGGGCTGAACTGTTATCGGGGCGCTTGAAGCAGCGTACAGGGTGTAGCGGATTTGTCATGGTTGTGGCTTCCTGCGTTTGAAACCCAGCAGCGCGGGTAACAGCAGCAGATCGGTTAGGGTAGCGATAAAAATTACGGCCATCGAGAGCAGGGCCAGCTCGCGTATGGGTCTGAAATCGGATAGCAGGCCAATGGCCAGACCGGCGATCAATGCAATGCTGGAAATTAACAGCGCAGGCCCGGTATCAGCCAACATTCGAGTCACCCAAAACGATTCTGTTTGCGGCTGCTCCGCGAGGCGGCTTTGCACAGTTTTCTGATCGTGGAAACGATACAGCAAGTGCACTGTATCGTCGACAATGATGCCCATTATCATGCCCATCACAACGGCGCAGCCCAGACTGATGTAGCCTCCGGTCAGTACCCACAGGCCATAGACCACCACCAGTGGCGTCGCGTTGCATATCAGGCCAATCAGGCACAGTTTCCTGCTCTTGAAAAACAGGCCGAGAAATACGGTAATCACCAGTAGTGCCAGCGCCAGTGTCGCAAACATACTTCGGGCATTGCGCTGACCCAGTTTGGCGAATACAAGGTCCGCACCCAGTCCGCCTGTGTAAGCGGGTATGTTAGCGTAGGTTGCCAGCTGGTCAGTGGCTCGTTGATCGAATTCGAGCAATGCGCTTGCCGGTGCTGACTTCATCTGCACCGTGACAACCTGCGCTGAGTAATCAGTGTTTACCAGCCGCCTCAACATCGACGCTTCGATTGCCTGCACCAGTGCTGTGGTGGGTACACCGGGCTGCTGGAGTTGCTCGGCAAGATTACTGACCCGGGTAACCTCCGGTTGTTGTCGCAGCCAGTCAATCCAGTGGGTCACGTCAGTCAATTGCGCGGGTTCGAAAATTCCCATCGCGGCGCCGGAGTCGAGTTTATAGTGCAGCTGCACGCTACCGGAAAAATCCTGATCCAGTGTCCCGATGCTGTGGCTGAAAGAATGTTCCTGCGGAAAATAACCGTAGACCGAGTCATCAATCTTTAATTGCGACAAAGGTACAGCCGTCGCTACCAGCACCACCAGAAACAAACCGGTAATCCACAGCCGATTGCGAGCCAATCGACTGGCCAGCGATTCGAGCTGCTGTTGGTACACGGCGTAACGGTTTGCCACCGCGGCGAGATTTATCCTGATCAGTAGCAGCGGCAGGACAATGCGACCCAACAGGTAGATGGCAACCACCGCGATTGCTACCATGATGCCCAGTTTCTGAACTGGCGGCGACGGACTCAGGGCCAGTGCCGCGAACCCGGCTGCGGTTGTGACGCAGCTGATAGTAAATGGCCAGCGACAGTCATTGATGCCCCGCTGAACCGCCTCGACCACTTGTTTGTCGTTCTGTTTTTTGTCCTGTTTGTCGTGCTGTTTTTGGTGACCGAGGCGACGTATACACGCCAGTACCAGGTGCATATGAGTCGCCAGCGACAGTCCTGTAATTACGACTGGCGCAAAAGCATTGATGGCGGCCAGCTCAAATCGGAGCCATCCCGCCACACCGGCCGCAACACCAATAGCCAACCCGCCCAACAGCAACAGTCCAACAGAAAGCCACAGGTGGCCCAGTGCGATAAAAAGCGCCAGTCCGGTCAATAGCAACAAACCGGGAATAAACACTCTCAGGTCGTGTTTAATAACATCAGAGTAGGCAAGATTGAGTGCCAAAGGGCCACCAAAAACCACGCTGTAATCCGGTGCCAGCCATTGATCAGCTATGACGCGAATGCTTCGTCCGAGCGCTACCAGTTCACGAGCGGATGCGGCGTCGACAAGCTGTACATCCAGTTCAATCAACCCCGATTGTTTGCTACGCGCCAGATACGTGTCTTCGATAGTCCTGCGTATATCCGGTAAATCAGTGTCAGACCATTCATTAAGCCCTCTGACAGCGGTGATTTGTGGCAACGACAGTAATTGCTCACCGATCTGTCTGTACTGGTCTCCCTGTTGCCGGAGTATGTTTTGTCGGGGACTGGATGACGGTGGTGTCAGTATCAGCAGCAAGGTGTCCGATCGATTAAACTCGACCTCAAACTGATTCTGGCTCTGCATGGTTGAGTCAGTGTGGTCAAAATATGCTCGGTAGCTCGCGTTGCCGCTCAAGCCGCCGAGGCCGGACATACTCAGCACAAAAATCAGAAACAGCAGCAAAGCGGGCCAGTAACGGGGGGCTATAAATTGTCTAACGATGGAAACTGGCCTGTTGCAATGGAAAAAACGGTGACAGTGGTTCTGTATAAAGCATCATTATATATTCAGTGTTAACAGATCGAGCACCCGCTCGGTTGGTATATCATTATTTTTCGACCAGTGCCTGAGCGCTATGGTTCCATCGTTCAGGCTGGCCTGCTGATGTACGGGCGTTGCTGTCTCGTGCGCGCCACAGGGTTCTTGTAAACGGGCATAAGCGGCAATATAGCACAGGGATAGCACAGGGATAGCACAGGGATATCACAGCGGGCTGCACGGTAAAACAAGGATTGATCGGGATGCTCATCCGGATGCCAGGAGAACCGGAGCCCTTCAGAGTAAGGAATGTCTGCTCACCGGGGCGGATTCTCCAGTGTTTACAAGTCTGGCGTGATTCGTGCGTTGATTCATGCGTTAGTGGAGAGCATCATGGAAGTTAAACTTTTTCCTTAAAAGAATTTTTACAAGATCCACAAAAAGTAGTTATTGCAAGTGTCAGTTGGCAGAGGGATCCACCCGGTGACCTGTAGTTGAGAGTTAGTATTTGTGAATTAGTACCTGCGAAACACCCCGCCTCTCCATCGAAACACCCCATTTCAGTCCCTGGTAACACATAGCGACTGGAAACTAATTCCCGATGTAACAGTTAATGATTAACTGTGCGCGCGTATACAAGGATGTCAGGTTAATGATGTTTAATAGCATAATTGCCTCAGCTCAGATTCTGCGAGTAGCCGCAGTAGCAACAATTTGTATTTTTCTGTCTCATGTAACTCATGCAGACGATATCGATGTCTATAACACCCAAAAGGCGTTGCCACATACGCCCTATCCGACTGATTTAGATGTCGCTCTTCCAAATCCGAACTATCCCAATATATTGTTTGTGCTTGACGCTTCCGAGTCAATGAAGTTTTTTGATAGTGGTCAGACCGGCAGCCGGTTGGAGCGCCTTAGAATAGCCATGAACCAGGTGCTGGATGAAGTTGAAGCCGTTAATATTGGCCTCATGAGATTTAGTCACAGGGTGAGCGGGGGGCGGGTAATTTACCCCATGTCGCCTATAGAGTTTGCTCGAGAAGACCTCAAGGAAATTGTAGACAACCTGTCCATAGACTGGTACACCCCCACAACAGGCGCTTTGCTTGAGGCGGCTCTGTATTTTCACGGTGCTCCTGTGCATTACGGCAAAACCAGAACGTTGCGAGTTGGCGATAAAAAGCACAAAAGAGAACATCTGACACGTGTCTCACATCCCGAAAGCTATAGTGGAGGCGTCATCGATAGAGAACCGCTGTGTAATGACGAAGATCTCGATCACCTTGATTGTATTACAGAGAATATTTCCGGCAATCCCGTTTATACGTCACCGGTACTGAGCGGCTGTCAGAAAAACCACATGATTCTGGTGTCTGACGGGGCGGTTGACAATGTAGTGGATGGTGCGGTATTCGAGGACCTTTTGGGTAAACCTTGCTCCGGAGGATCAAACGGTGATTGCGCATCAGAGATTGTAGAATTCCTTAACACGGTAGATGTTTCTGATAGTGTTTTTGGAACAAGCACCGTTACTACTCACGCAATTGGATTTAACACCAATTCATCGACATTGACGAGGATCTCTGATGCCGGGGAGGGAAGCTATATTAACAGTGCTTCTGCTGCTGAACTCGCAAGCGCATTGTCGAAGATAATCGATGGTACTGATATAGCCAGTGCCACGCTGGGTCAGCCGACTGTATCGGTTGATCTTTCAAATCGACTGGAATTTCGCAATGATATGTATTTGCCTGTATTCGAACCGGCTCTAAGACCGGTATGGCCCGGCAATCTAAAAGGATACTGGTTTGATCAGATTCTCCAGGACTACTCCTCACCCAGAAAAACCGCGCTAAATCCCGATACAGGAACGATAAATACTGACGTTATGAGTCTGTGGTCAGACAGTGCTGACGGCCCAAATGCCAGTCAGGGTGGTGCCGCCTCAAGAATTCGTTCAAGTGAAAATCGAATTATAGCAACCAACCGGCCCGGCGGGTCTGACCAATTGTTTCATCCGGATAACCAAATTACCCGCAGCAATATTAACGCAGGGAATCTTGGTTTGCCGGATACTTCATTGTCACTCACAGAATCCGATACCAACTCAATCATTGACTGGGTGAGAGGCAAAGACATTCGCGATTCAAACAAAAATGGCGACATTACCGAAGAACGAAAGCAGTATGCGGACCCGCTGCATTCAAACCCTGTTATGGTTACTTACGGCGTAAACGACGCCGCTTACGATTCGGTTGTTTTCTTTGGTACCAATGAAGGCTTTCTCCATGCTGTCGACATCGTCACCGGCGAAGATTTGTTTTCCTTCATACCGTGGGACCTCCTCGGAAACTTAAAAACCAGTTTTATCAATCAGCCCTTTGGCGAGAAACTGTACGGCATGGACGGTTTTATTTCCAGCTGGATTGAAGATTCCAACAACAATGGTTATGTCGATGACACGAGTGGTCACGCCTACCTGTATACCGGTATGCGCCGCGGCGGGCGAAACTACTATGCACTTGATGTCAGTGAGAAAACATCACCGCAATTACTGTGGACTATAGAGGGTGGAAAGGGAGATTTTACCGAGCTTGGGCAGTCCTGGTCAAAAATGGTCCATAGTAAAATGAAACATCCCGCTACAGGTGTTGCAACAGACGTACTGGTATTTAGCGGTGGCTATGATGATAGTCAGGACGATTCTCCGCATCGATCTGCAGACAGTATGGGCAGAGCAATCTATATAGTGAATGCCGAGACGGGCGATCTCATATGGAGCGCCGGGCCAGCTGATGCAACGCTCGAACTGGAGGAGATGAAATACAGCATACCAGCGACTCCAACCGTCATTGATGTTAATTCTGACGGGCTGCTGGATCAGCTATATGTAGGTGACTTAGGCGGTCAGGTCTGGAGATTTGATTTTCCTGCCACGGCAGCACCCACGGGTGGTGTTATCGCTTCTCTTTCCAGTGAAGAAACCGGTGCGAAGTTATTCTTTGCATCTCCCGATGTGGCACTGGTTTCCAGCAACATTGCAGATATAGAAATAGTGGTGGCAATCGGTTCCGGGTCTCGGCATCAGCCGGTATCGTTATCTGAAGACAACGTGTTCTACACACTATCGCAGGATTCAGTATCCGAACCTCCGGCAGGGTATGGAGTGAAGGTGAATGACAGTGAGTATCGACCGCTTACGCATGCAGATCTAGTTAATATCACCGACAATAAAATTTTTGAAGGAACAGAATCCGAAAGAGCCGATGTGGCCAAAGCGCTTGAAGAAGCACACGGATGGTATCTGGAACTGGAGGCATTGGGAGAAAAAGTCTTTAGCTCGGCTGCCATAATTGATGACAAGGTAGTTTTTACAAGCTACGTTCCGGGTGAGGTACTGGACTGCGCGATCGGTTTGGGTACTAATCGTATGTACGTTGTTGACATTTTTAACGGGTCACCAGTGGTCAATAATTTTGAATCAGATAACGCGGATGGAAATAACATGTTAACAAAGGCTGACCGATTTTCAGAGTTGGCCACAACGGGGATCAGCGCAGCGCCAAAAGTCATTTTTTCAGGTAGTACGGACTCCGTCAGCGTATTGATTGGTCCTGAGTTAGCCGGCACCATTCCGGTAGAGTTTTTCCGTCGACAGTACTGGAGTGAGTATCCGGAATTTTGAAATCTGCATGCTTATCTTGAGCCACTTCTCCATTTCTCAAAATAGTAACGTGAGTCGGGGTAGGGATCGTAATCGATCTGATAGCGAAATCTACTGCCCTCAATTTCCAGCGACGAGATTATAAATCCGCTTGAACCGTCGGTTCGGTGTGGATTTATTGCCCGCTGCGTAGCGGACTTATTGTTCTCGACTTCAAACTGATTCTGGAGCTGCATGGCTGAGTCTGTGTGATCAAAATACACGCGGTAACTTAAAAGTTATATAACAATTGTGCATATGCGAATCCAGCATTCTCATCAGCACCGGTGTCGGACAGAAAATCTCCTGCAAATAACTGACTATAGCCCAGACTGCCAGTTACCTGGTTTGAAAGCTTGTAGCTCAATGTGAGGTCAATTTCGCGTCCGATGTCACTGGAGGCACTGGCATCGCCCGCTCGAACCACCCCGCCACCAGCGTTATATAAAGCATCCGCGTCATCTGCACGAAAGAAATTATGAATGGCTACTCTCACGTTTGTTCGATCTGATATCCGGGTTCGGTATGCTGCCGAGATATCAAGGATATTTTGCCGTCCAACAAGATCAATAAAACCAAAGTAAGCATGCCCCAACGGAAACAGCTGATTAAACGTATTTACCTCACCTGCGGCTTCGTCATCGCCTGAAGCGTAGTCAACTGCGAACGACAATTTTGAGTTGCTCGCTCCCGGGACAGCATAGATTACCTCGCCGGTGAACATAAAGGCTGATACACTCCCGGTACCCACATCACCAGTTTGATATGCGCCTTCAACCTCATAATCAAGTCGGTTTGAAAAAATTCCCCAGTGGCGTATACCAAATGTGTCTCGATTTTCATCGCCGGAAGTTCCGTTGAAGGTGACGTCTTCACGTTCGGTTCTCAGCCAGTAATACTCGATACCGCTATTTGCAGAGAGTTTTTGCGTTGCGTAGATCCCGGCAAGTTGGTTGTTGGAGTCACTGTTATTAAACCCGTCCTGATCGACCGGGTTAAAACTTGAATAAAAGAAATTTACATTGAATTGTGGTGTGTTCAGGATGCCGGTAATGCCATCCCAGTGACGCAATGCGTTTGCCCAGGGCAATGGGCTAATCAAGCGGCTTTTACCAAACCCGTACTCCTGACGACCCACCCGAAAGGCGAGGGTGCTGTCAGCATCGATATCAAATGTATAATCAATAAAAAGCTGTTGTACTTCCAGTTCGTCTTCATCGATTGGTCGCGCGCGGCCGGGAAGATCTCGACTGCCGATATCGGCGTGCTTGATTTCGGAGAAAATTCTCAACTGTTCGCCTAAGTGCCAGTCAGCATGAAACAGCGCTCGATAAAGGATAAAACTGTCGTCAGCGTCAGCGGGAGCACCAAAGGCGAAATTGCGATGATTTTCAAAACGTGAGCGCAGATGACCGCCGAAGCTTACCCAGTTGTTTCCGTTTTTGGACAGTTCTATGTACTTGATTCTCTCGGATGGTTGTAGATCCTTTCTATCTACCCCTTTGAGACTGGACCAATCTTCTTTAAAGCGCAAGAAGTTGAACTTTGGAGTCTGATAACCTTTAGCAGCTGTATCAGATTGTGCGATGGTCACTGAGCTTATTACCTGGGCTAACAGGCAGACCATGCATAACAAAGCCTTTTTGGTGTGTCGAAAGATGTTATTCATGATGTTGCACGTAACTTGATATTGGTTCAGCTTAAAAGTTAACACTGTTGTTCAAGATTTAAGTCTCTTTACTTGATGCTTGATGCTTGATGCTTGATGCTTGATGCTTGATGCTTGATGCTTGATGCTGACTTGATGGCTGGTGCTGCCACGAGACGGCGAGTACGTCTATCTTGAACCACTTCTCCATTTCTCAAAATAGTAACGCGAGTCAGGGTAGGGATCGTAACCGATCTGATAGCGAAATCTACTGCCCTCAATTTCCTGCGACGGGATTATGAACTCCACTTGAACCGTCGGTTCGGTCTGGATTTGTTGCCCGGTGCGTATTGGACTTATTGTTCTGGCGAGTCGGGTTTCGCCCTCTACCCGAATATAATAGCGCTGTGGTAACAACCCGGTTGAACCGGGGGTAACATTGGCTGTTATCACCAGTGAATTGTCTCTGCTGGTGAGTGTTACGTTGTCGAAGGTCGGAAAGGCGCCGTCGTCCCGCGTATCAACAATGTGTTGCATCTGCTGGCGCCAGTTGTGATTGACTTCCTCCAGATCACAGCCAATATTTTGCAGATGGTGGCGCCAGTAGCGAACACCGCTAATGTCAGGTGTTGCTTTTTCGTCGCCTGTGGAACGCAGGAAGTCGCCGAGTGAAGATTCGCCGCAGGTTGTCGCCATTGCATCTACCCAGATATCACCAATTCCATACAGTAGCTCCGGATCATACAGCGCTTCAAAGGCCGCGCGATTGCTCAGTATGTCGAAGGTTATGTTATGTCGTTGCCAGGCAACCGATGAGATGACCCAGTTAGTGGAGCGTCTCTGCTGGTCTGGTACGATAGAAAAGGATGTATACTGAGCCATGCCCTCGACAAAAAACCCGACTGTGTTACCGGCGCGTATCAGTTTTCGGCTGGATTCTGTGGTTTGAAAAACATGTGCTGTTTCGTGGCTTAGCACGCGTCGATAAACCGGGTTGACGGACTCGTTGCTGTTTAGCACCATGCGAATTTTCTTGTAGGTCGCAACACCGAGTGCGTGTTTGCTTTGCGAGGTCATATCGGCATGAATAAACGGCTGGTCTTTTGCGCCCAGAAGAGTGCTTAGTGCCTGATAATCGTCGTCAGCATACTGTTCGAGTTCAACCATGCGCGAGTTATCCTCAACATGATAAGCAAAATTGTAGTGCGTTGAAGCCAGTTGTTCTATATTGCCTCTGTTGTTACTGTTGCCTGCCTGTAGTAGCAGGGCAAGCATGGTCAATACGACCAGCAGGAACGCCATCGTTGACACAATAACTGGCAGAAAACGTGAGAGCCTGCCTTTACCCGGCTGCTTTGGTTTGGTGTCGGTGAGAGTCCACAATTCATAGCTTACTCCCAGCAGAACAACAGCAACTAACAGATGGGTTATCACAGATGGCCAATTTACCAGTAAGCGCTGTCCATGATATTCGTTGTTGAAAAAACTAAACAGGTTGTATGGACCGGATATGCCGAACGATTGCTCAAGAAAAATTAATCCGACCAGGTAGACGCAGTACAGGATCAGTCCGACGGTTCTAAACCATGATATGAACACGCCGTGTGCGACGATCACAAAGGCAAACAGCACGTAGCGCAGATAAAATATCAATTCATTGTGCCAGTAGCGAAGCCCTGTGATGGTCTGTGTGTTCAGTCCCAGCGCCAGACTAAGCAAAATGAACTCCGCTGTAATTAGCAGGCAGATCAGTAACCACGCGGCCAGTACTTTGGCAAAAAATATTTGACCGCGACTCACCGGCAGGCTGCGCACAAAATCGATAGTGCCCTCGTCAAATTCGCGAGGGAATAAACTGTACGCTGCAATCATGTATAGAAAAATGCTGAACAGCACCAAATCCGGGGCGGAGCCCACATTGCAGGCGGGGCCACACCAATCCAGATAGCTGAGCTCATCGATACGATTTGTGGAAATCTCAAGCGCGTAAAATACCGTCGCAATCGCCGCCCACAGTGCCACAAAGGGCAACAGTTGTTTTAGCTGGCAGGTCATCAGTCGAATCATCGGAAGCTCACCCTGCCACCCCAAAGTGAAACTGGACGTGCAAAGCGTTCGTGTTCGTATTCGAGTAACACGTAGGCTCTGTCACCGGCGCTGTAGGGCGCTTCGATTCGGTGGGCGATCTGGTCCGTTACACAGGGTTTGCGGTCACGTTCTCTTGCGTTGATCGCGATCTCCACATCGTACGCGGAGGTAGGCTGATGTCTGAGCACACAGGTGCCTGTGTTATCGTGGGACTGCTCTTGAGAATGCTCTTGCAGCCGATAGCGCGCTTCAATCCAGTACACACCATCGTCGTCGACATCGGTGGTGACAACACCGTTAACCGCTGGTACAAGCTCAAGCAACTCACTGACTGCCGGCTCATACTGGTTACCGTGTATCCAGTCGAGCCAGTCGGTCGTGAACTGCTCAAACTCGATGCCAGTGAGCCGTTCAAAGCGCTCATCGTCGGTATAGAGCATTCTTTTAATAGACTCAGCCGATGACGAACCCGGTTTTTCATTGATGTAGTCGACGGTCAGTTGTACGACTGTGTCAACACTCTTGTGATTGGCCAAATACTCGAGTGCCGTGTAGGCCATGGCTTCTACTGCTTCGAAGCCGTATTGATCGGTGGCGCGCTGCCACACCAGCAGCGGATTGTCTTCATCCGAGAATCGACGCAGCGCAAGGATTGCTCTGGCGAAGTGCTCCGGGTTGTTGAGGCTTCCCGGTGCCAGATCGGCGCCTTCGGCCCACCATCTGGCCAAACCGTCGAGTAGCCAGTGCCTGCTTTCGTAGTCCCATCGATTGTTTGTGAGTTTCAGCAGCAGATGATGCATGGCGATGGTGTTCAGCATGCTGTGTTCGTAACCGTTATACTCGCTGAAATTGGCGGTGACTAATACACCGTCATTGTATGTCGGATATATGTCCGTTCGTTCCAGACTGTTGTTAAGCGCTATTTGTACGCGTGGAACGCTGCCGGTACCGGTGTCTGCCTGAAACTTATCAATGATGCTTGTCAGGTTGTTCAGGATTACCTGCGCTTGCGGCAGGTGTGTTGGCGACAGGTAGGAAATTTCGATTGGTGGAACCTCGTTTCGCAGCACGTGTTTGCCACTGAATTCCGTACTGCTGCTATCCCAGTTTTCCTGCAGATTTTGATACACGCCAAAGATGCCGAGTGTCAACAACGCGATACCCGCAAGGCTGCGCTTGTCCATCGGCTTGCCTAATTGCTCGGCAACTGATCCCTCGTTGATCAGCGCCAGTGTCAGACCCGCGATGATAAAACACAGTGAGATTGCCAGTGTTTCAAGCAGATCCCGCAGAGGATAGCTCTGTCTTTCAAAGATGAATAGTTGATGATCCATCAGGGCGATCGGAGCGAGGCGTGATTCATCAAAGTTTGGCAGATCGTAGAGCATCATCAGTGCGAAGCCGATGATGAGATAAATCAGCAGGCGCAGTTTGCCGGTGTAGCTTGCAAAAAATACAATGCTCCAGTAGAGCGTGATGATTGCCAGTGTTTTCACCAGCAGCAGCATGATGTAGCGTTGATCGATAAATTCGGCAGTGTCTGCCAGCAGAGCTGCGATGCCGATGACGACCACACCCAGCGTTGCCAGATAGAACCACCCCATCACCAGCTTGACCATGAGCGGCGTGGCGGGCTTGATCGGCAGACTTTCCATGAAGCGTCTCGTGCCACCGCTGTACTCGCGAACAATCAGTCGATTGCCGACGATCAGTGTGATTAACGGTACTACTGTCATCAATGCGAAGCGTACGACTTCGAAACTGCTCATATTGAATTCAGCTGCACGTTGTTGTGTCAGTGATATCAACACAACTGCGATCAGCCCTGTGCCAAGGCTGAACAGTGCCAGACTGTGCTCGCGGCAATCTTTTAACAATACGCTGAGCCAACCCATGATTATTCTGCCCTGGCTGCTTCTGACCCTGCGACGTCAGACCTGACAGCCTCGGACCTGGCAAGCCCGGATTCAGCAAGCTCGGATCTGGCAACGACGGCAATGAATACATCTTCAAGTGTCATTGTGTCCACCTGCCAGCCCGGTTCAAGTGGTGGCAGCGCAGGGGCCCCGTGGCGGAATTCAAACACGCTAAAGTGTCTGCCGCGCCGTGATCCCTGTTGCAGCAATCTGGCCTCGCTGCGCACGAATTCGCCTGGAATAGTGCCTGGTTGATACGCGCGTTCATCGATCGAGTAAGAGGCAATATGACGTGACAGCCCGTCAAGCGAGCCTTCGTAAATCGTTTTACCTGATTCTATGATGCCAATGCGGTCTGCGATGGCTTCGATGTCGTCGATCAGGTGTGTTGAGAAAAATACGGTGGCATCGGTTTGTTGCGCCTCTTTGCTGACCAGATCGAGGAATTCGCGCCGTGCAACCGGATCCATGCCCGCTGTAGGTTCATCGAGTATCAGGCAATCCGGTCGGGTAGAGATGGCCATGCAAAGGGCGAGTTTTGCTTTCATGCCACCTGAAAAATTGCCGATTTTGCGTTTCAATGGCAATTCGAACAGATCCAGCAGATGCTGGAATCGATGTTGGTCCCAGCGAGGGTATAGTCCGCGTACGAACTTGCCGAGGTGTTTGGGCGACATCCATGGATAGAAGTGTTGCTCCTGCGCCACATAGCCGATTCGTTGCCTTGCGGAGACCATGCTGCCGCTTACGGGATGCCCGAACAGCTCTATGCTGCCGTCGCTGACGCCGGTAATACCCAGCATCATTTTAATGGCTGTTGACTTGCCAGCGCCATTGCGGCCGAGGAAGCCGTATACCTCGCCCTGATAAACACTAAGTGACAATGAGCTGAGCACCTGCAGTGTGCCGTAGTTCTTTGCGACCCTGTCGAACACGATCACCGGTGCTGCCGGTCGTTCGTACATAGGCGGGTTCCTGTCTGTGTTATGCATTTTTTATTTTGGCACCATGCCGTCACCGATATCCCAGTACAGGCCGGTCATTAATGGCAGAGCAGAACGAGTTACCGATAGCAGGATATGTTCATTCGGCGCATGTTGCGAACAGGCGGCGTAAGAGTGTGGAATCCAGATAGCGGGCAGATCGAGCAGGTCGGTAAACAAATCGTTGCAAATCGACCCTCCCATACTCGGGATTATAGCCGGGGCTTCACCAATTGTGTGTGCAATTGACGAGGCAATACACTGCACCCAGGGATGATCCGGCTCCGTACGAGAGGCAGCAAAGCCGGCTGCGTTTTTGTCTGGTGTTTCTATTGTGACCTGTGCAAAGCCGTTGGCGTCCAGATGCTCACGCAGAGCGGGGAGAAGTCTGTCGGCATCTGTGCCGGCAAAGAAGCGTAACTGGCAATGTGCATTCGCCCACGGGGCGATGGCGTTAACCGGATTGTCAGGATTGCCAGCCTGCACTGCCAGTACCGCAAAGCTGTTCCAGCTATAGACCCTGGCTGCGGGTGTCATACCGGGTTCACCCCAGTTCGGGTCTATCTGTGGTGCGTCGGGGCCCGCTTCAATGACCAGATCTTTAAGTACGGCTTGCACTGATGGTGGCGTGGGTGGTGGCAGCCAGTCGTCTATTTTTATCTGCCCACTTGCGCTGGTGATAGAGGCAATGGCATGGCTTAGCACGATGGCGGGGTCGGCGATCAGCCCGCCCCAGTTACCGGAATGGTGTCCGCCTTTGCGAAGTTCCACACGCAGATCAAAATTGATTGCGCCTCGCGAGCCGAGGGTTACGGTTGGTATTTGCGGCGACATGCGTGGGCCGTCGGAGCCGATAAACACATCTGCACTGAACTGCGTTGTATGTTTTTCAAGTAACTCTCTTAACCCGGCAGAGCCGGCTTCCTCACCCATCTCAAGCAGAAATTTGGCGTTAAAACCCAGAGCACCTCGCTCCTGAATAACAGCACGCAGTGCCGCGATATTGATGGTGTGCTGAGCTTTGTTGTCTGCAGTTCCGCGTCCGTATAAACGGTCACCGTCACGCTGTATTTGCCATGGACCGTTTCCTCTGGTCCACTGATCTTCCTGTCCATGGATAACGTCACCGTGGCCATAGCCCAGTACCGTCGGCAATGTCTCCTCCTCGATGCGGCTGGCGAGCAAAAACGGTCCACCCCGGCCCTGCGGGTTGTTATATTTTTTGCAGTCGAATCCACAGGCTGTAAATGCAGGGATGATGTCCTCGTCCAGGTATCGATGCAGTTCATTTATGCTGTCCGCGCAATCGAATTTCTGGCTCTCGGTCCGGTAGCGCACACGGTTGCCGAGTTCCGTTTCGAATTCGCCTTCGTCGAAGTAGCGTAAGATCCGATTGATTGCTCCGGTGCGAGAGCCTGAATTATGCGTTGGCGTATTCATTAGATTGTGGGCTCCAGCGTTTCTCAGCGGCTGTTTTTTTGGCTCGTGTTTCGCTGCCTGTGCGGGTTGATTTAGTGACCTGCTGTACTGCTGGTGATAACCGTCTTCAACTATTGATAGCGCTTATTGATAGCTCTCACTGATAACGTTTGCGAGCTTCCATCAGCAAACCGCTGCCAACACTGTTATATAAGTCACCGCCAACAAGCCGTGCCTGAGGAAATGTGTCGATGATACAGGCCACAACCACAGGTAGTGCAGTGGAGCCGCCGGTAGTAAATACAGTGTCTATTTGCGTGTGCTTCAGACCTGCCTGTTTTAATGTGGCGTTCAGTGCCTTGAATATATTGTCGATATCGGATTGCAGTGACTGTTGTAATTGCTCCTGTGAAAGTCTGCAACTGGCAATCTCGCCAGCTGGCTTATTGCTTGTCTGGTAATTGTCACCGTCGTGGAAGAGCTGGTTCAGTTCGACCGTTGTCTGATCACAGGCCGACAATTCAATTTTCGCCTGTTCAACCAATGCCGCCAGATGATGGCCTTTGCGTCTTTTTAGCAACTGGATGAGCTTGTCCAGCGGTGCCTTGTTTTGTAGTTGCTGCCGAAAACTATCCAGTTCCATCAGTACACTGCGCTCGTACAATAAATGGATCCTGTGCCAGGTGGCCAGTTCAAAGTAGTAGTTGGATGGCATGGCAAGCGTCGGCCTGTCTTTCATGCGCTCACCCAAACCAAACTGCGGCATGACGCCTGTCATCGACAAACGTCTGTCGAAATCAGTGCCGCCCAGGTGGATGCCATGATTGCCGAGGAAGTCGTCTCTGCGGTCCGTTTGCCGGTGTCGCTGTGGCGACAGCCGAATCAGCGTGAAGTCGGAGGTACCGCCACCGATGTCAATGATGAGCGCCAGTTCCTCCGATGTAACCTGTTGTTCGTAGTCCAGCGCGGCAGCAATGGGCTCATACTGGAAGGATATCTCACTGAACCCCGCGAGTCTGGCGATATCTGCCAGATGGTTTTCAGCTGCCTGGTCGAGCGCAGGATCGTCATCGTTGAAATAGACCGGCCGACCAATAACCACGGATGCAAGTTCCTGTGATTCGTTACCGAGAAATTCTTCCGCCTGTTTTTTCAGTGTTTCAATAAAAAATCCGACTATTTCATCGTAGCTATAAAAGCGATTTTTAACCTGTGTTTTGTCGCTCATGTAGGAACTGCCGAGCAGGTTTTTCATTGAGCGCATCAGCCGCCCGGGACGCCCGGCCGTGTATTGACGCATAGCGTGTCGTCCAAAGTCGATTTGATTGGATTCAAAATCAAAGAAAAGCGCGCTGGGCAGGGTGGTTTGCCAGTGGCCAGCGCTGTCCCTCTCCAGCGGGACCATCACATTGTTATCGTTCTTTATGACACCGACCGTTGAATTGGATGTTCCGAAGTCGAGACCGCATAAGGTCATGGTGGCGTGTTAGTCATTGCTGGAGATCCAAAATATTGATTGCTGGTGGGATCAATCATGGCACAGTCTGTCAGAAAATTTAGAACTGTTAAAGTTTTTACCACAGCTTGATATTCCGATCTTGCTTATAGATCCCTCAAGGCGAGCAAGCGTCATTGCAGCCGGGTGTAGCGGAGTATGCGCAGACTCCGATATTACGGGAGTCATGAAACAGCTCTGATCAATCGACAACCCCTGTGACGTGATGGTGGACACTGTTGTGGCTGGCGTGTAGTGTTGTAACGAAGTGAGGGAAGCGGGGATTGAATGAAAGATAGACAGTTGTCTGGTAAAACGATGGCGTTTGTTCTTGCAGGCGGGCGTGGCAGTCGTTTAATGGAGCTTACCGATATACGCGCTAAGCCCGCAGTTTTTTTTGGCGGCAAAAGCAGAATCATAGACTTTGCCCTGTCCAACGCGATTAATTCCGGCATCAGGCGAATCGGGGTTGCCACTCAATATAAAGCTCACTCGCTGATAAGGCACCTGCAGCAAGGCTGGGGTTTCCTGCGAGCCGAACGCAATGAAGGCCTCGATATACTTCCCGCCAGTCAACGAGTGGATGAGGGGCATTGGTATCTTGGCACAGCGGATGCCGTGACCCAGAATATCGATATCATCGAGAGTTACAATGTCGAGTACATCCTGATACTCGCCGGCGATCACATCTACAAACAGAACTATCAATTGATGCTTGAGCATCATGTAGACAGTGGTGCTGATGTAACGGTCGGTTGTATTGTGGTACCTAAAGAGGATGCCAGTGCACTGGGCGTGATGGACGTTGATTCCAGCGGCGTAATCAGCAGCTTTCTTGAAAAGCCAGCTGAGCCTCCAACGATGCCGGATGACGATTCAAAGTGTCTTGCCTCTATGGGTATATACGTATTCAAAACTTCCACGCTGATTGATTTGCTAAAGGCGGATGCGGCAGATGAATCTTCCAGTCACGATTTTGGTAAAGATATCATCCCGTCTATTGTTCGCTCTGGTGGAGCGGTAGCACACAACTTTGATCTGTCCTGCATCAGGAACAGTGATGATGCCGTTCCCTATTGGCGAGATGTTGGCACCATCGATGCGTTTTGGCAGGCTAATCTGGATTTGACAGACTTTGAGCCCGAACTGAATATTTATGATCAGGAATGGCCGATCTGGACTTATCAGGAGATCACACCACCGGCAAAATTTATACACGATGAAGATCAGCGAAGGGGCAGTGCTATCAGCTCACTAATCTGCGGCGGCTGTATTGTTTCCGGAGCCAGAATTAATAGAGGCTTACTGTTTCCACGTGTTCAATGCCACTCTTATAGCAGCCTGAAGCAAGTGGTTGTGCTGCCGGATGTAATCGTTGGCAGGAAGGCAAAAATTAAAAACTGCGTTATTGATCGAGGTGTCAGAATACCCGAGGGTCTGGAGGTCGGCTCCGATCCCGTACTGGATGCAAAGCGGTTTCGCAGAACGAAAAACGGTATTTGTCTGATTACCCAGGGTATGATCGACAAGCTGGATTAATGATCGGCCAGGAGCATCCAGCCTGGCGAGCGGTACGTTGTCGTGTAACTGGCATTGGTACAAAAAAACAGCCGGCGATGCCGGCTGTTGCTGTCATGCTGATAATAAAAACCGGTAGATTTTAATTATCGGTGGCGGGTATTACAGGCCATGCTGTGTCACTCGCTCTGGGTGATTGTCCAGTTGTAAATATCCAGGTTTCCGGCACCCCAGAAAATTTCTGTACCGACGATGATATTGGCAATACACCAGTCATCCTGAATTGGTACAGAGTTACTGCGTGCGCCGAAACGAGTCTGAACCTGATGTGCATTGTCTTTGGCCCAGTCTATAAAATCGTTCCAGTAGACAGTTCCGGTGGATTGCGGGTTCTGCGCTACAAATGCAATATAACGAGGATCCGCATCCTTGGTGTAAACCTTGTAGTGATCGCCGCGAATACTCAGGTTCGTCACGAAGTCGCTCGGTCCTGCGGGCAGACGCTCGGCACCGGCGTCAAGCCATACCATTATTTCGTATACGTGGTTTGATCCGTCGGTTCGCGAAACTATGCCCTCAGAGCACTGACCTGCAGCATCCTTGTTGTAGAAGAACGATTCAATGGCAACGTTGCGCTCGCCTGAGATAGTAGTACCGTTCGGAAAACTCGGGTTGTTTGATGCATCTACAACACGTGGCTCACCGTATTGAGGGCCGTCATATGCGTAGTCAATCGAGATGTTTGGCAATTGCGCAAGCTCAATTGGAAATCCGGTAACCGATGGTGGTGCGCTGGTACGGAATTCGTCTTTAACGCCGTAGATCAGCTCGGGATAGGATCGGACATAGAAGTCACCAGAGGCCTGAGTGGCTCCGTTGATTCCCGTTTGTCCCGGGCCCCAATCGTAATTCCAGCCAACGACTGCACCGTTAGTGTTTGAGTAGATGCACTGTTCCCATTCGTAACCGGGGAACGCACGCCATGGACGCCAGGCGTTATTGTGCAGGATAAAGTCACCAATTCTCATGTCCGAGAAGTTGTCCTGAGCACTGGCCGTGGTGCAAATATTTTGTTGTGGCGTAGTGGACAGGGTCGATGTTCGTATTATGTTGCCGCCAACGTTGTCAGAAGCGAATTCATCTTCAATGCCTGAACCGGTGTCGTCAGCCGAAGATTCTCCACCGTCAGAACTGCTGCTGCCCGAGTCGTCGTTGGTCTCGCCACCGTCAGATGAGCTGCTACCGGCGTCATCGTCGATTGGCCCGCTGTTGGTAGTGTCGTTGTTACTGGTTTCACCGCCATCTGAGCTGCTGCTGCCAGCATCATCACTTATTTGGTCGTTATCTTCAGCGTACTTGTCATCTTCGAAGTCATCGTCTGACTCATCTTCACCGTACTTGTCGTCGTGGTCTGCATCGGCGTTGTGGTCATCGGCTCCTGCATTACCACCTGTATTACCACTTGAGCTGCCGCCGGTATTATCACTTGAGCTGCCATCGGTATTACCGCTAGAGGTACCACCTGTACTACCACTAGAGCTACCGCCGGCCGTGCCACCGGTGTGGTCACCGGCATTGCCGCCTGTGTTGCCCGAGTGGTCGCCGTCGCTGGAAGTCCCGCTAGCGTCAGAGTTGCTGCCAGTGGCGCTTCCACCCGTGGTAGTGCCACTGTGATCGTCGCCACCGGTATTCTGTGGATTGGTAGCATCTGTCGAGTCAAAGCCACCATCGGCGCCGATGACTGGCGAATCTATTTTGATCGAATTGCTGTCTTTGGACAGGATGCCGCCATCACAGGCGCTGAGTGACAGTACAATTACACTGGCTAGTAACGTTCTTTGCATGGATTTGCTCTCTAAATATTAGTTTGTCTCTTCAGGTGATCTACAGATCATTCACTGAAGGGGCTGATTGACTGAATAGAGCCAGTTTGCCTGAGCGAGTGTAAAGAGTTTGTGCTTAACGTATCATTTATGAAACACCTACGCCGATGATGTACGATACGAGCGGGGTATTGTGACAAGCCGCACACAAACTGTGGAACCAGATCGCATGGAGTTTTGTGCATTGCACACTGTGGCTGGCAGGGCCTTTATTTAGCCTGCAGTACCACCACTCACTCATCCTGTGCCGGTGCGACACGGTAGCGTCTGGATGTTTAGTTCATGAGCCGGTATCGTCCCCGGCTACAGACGGCAAGCTGCGGAGAGACGATGACGACAATAGTGTTGGTGCACGGGGCCTGGAGCGGTGCTCATGGGTTTCGCAAGGTGCGGCCTCTGCTTCGCGAATCAGGTTTCGATGTGTTCACTCCGGGTTTAACCGGCATCGGAGAACGCTCTCATTTGGCCAGCCCATCGGTTAACTTGACCACGCACGTGCACGATGTGGTCAATATGATCCTGTACGAAGATTTGAGTGATTTAATCCTGTTGGGTTTCTCGTATGGAGGTATGGTGGTAACCGGTGCGTTGCAGCATATTGGCGAGCGGGTCAGCCACCTGGTATATCTGGACGCCTTTGTACCGGCCAATGGTGAAAGTGCTGACAGCTTACGCGGCTCAACCCGGTCAAACGAAATCAAAATTGGTCAAAGCTGGACTCTGCCGCCGGCGAGTAGAAGCATGGACGACGAGGCGGATCAGGAATGGTTTGGACCCAGGCGCTCACCGCAACCGGCCGCAACATTCGCAGAGCCGGTTACCCTGACACAGGTAATAGACGACTATGGCTGTAGTTTGAATTATATTAAGGCGACCGCTGACGAAACAGAATCCGCTGACTCTGCCTTCTGGCGGGCAGCTCGAATGGCGCAGCAATCGGCTCGATGGAATTACTTCGAAGTCGCGACCAACCATATGGTTGCAATCAATCGTCCTGCCGAGTTAGCAGACCTGGTGCACAACATAGCAAGCGCGAAGTAGAACCCATTTGACTGCTTTGCACCATACCAACAACGCCAGCAATACCGCCAACCCCGGATTACCCGCGGCAATCGCAACCATTTTGTTGGCCATTTTTCTGTTCGATGTTCAGGCAGCGCTCATTAAACATATGGGCACAAGATATCCGGTAGAACAGATTGCGTTCTTTCGAAATAGCTTTGGTCTGTTACCCAGCCTGCTGGTGCTGTTTTTTACCAGTGAATGGCGGATGCGTACCAACCGCTGGAGGCTTGTGCGGTGGAAGCTGGCTTTAGCGCGTGGCCTGATGCTGATCCTTGCACAGATGTGCTTCTACTATTCGCTGGTGTATATGCAATTGGCGACCGCCAGTACACTGACCTATGCCAGTCCGCTGTTTGTTACTCTGCTGTCAATTCCGATGCTCGGGCACAGGGTGGGATGGTGGCGCGTGGCCGCCGTTGCACTGGGATTCGTCGGTGTGGTGCTGGTCATGCAGCCCGGCCGCGATGCCTTCAGCCTGGTTGCATTGTTACCCGTTGCTGCCGCTTTCTTTTATGCGCTGGCAAGCCTCTTTGCACGGTACTTTAACGACGACGAGCCAACAGCGTTGATTAGCGTATACTCTTCCAGTGTTGCGATGGTTGCAGCGTTTGTACTGGTTCATGTTACCGGGCATTCTCTGGCCCTTGAGTCTGCCGTCGACTGGATATGGTTTGTTGTCATGGGTGTTACCGGTGGCTGCGCCGTGTTCCTGCTGATTGCATCCTATCGAATGAGTGATCCCAGTAGCCTATCGCCGTTTGAATACTTCGGCATTCCGTTTTCGTTTTGCCTGGGATGGATTTTTTTTGCAGAGTCGCCCTTTGATTCGTTGTTCCCCGGTGTATTGCTGATTGTGGGTGGTGGCTTGCTGGTGCTATGGCGCGAGCGAACACTGACCCTGGCGGGGAACGCACCCGACGGTGACTGAATTACCGCGATTGAATTACCGCGATTGAATTACCGCGATTGAATTACCGCGATTGAATTACCGCGATTGAATTAACGTGACTGAATTAACGCGACTGATCTGCGGCGGCTAATCCACCGTGACTGTACTCCTGCGATTAAACTAATGCGGGTGCGGTCTTTTGGTCAGCATCAACGAAAGACGCTGTTTACCGTATATGACTAACCGGCTCAATTGATTGCAGTACGTTGGTAGACGGTAACGGGTAGCTGTAGCCGGTTCTATCGAATATAAGATAACGTCTATAGACCACAAACATAATTAACTTATAAAAAGTGAAGCAATGAATACGACTATAGAAACCATACTGTCGCACAGATCCATACGAAAGTTCACTGAACAATCAATAGATCAGGAAACCGTCAATACACTGGTGCGATGCGGGCAGGCGGCTGCCACGTCCAGCAACGTTCAATCCGTCAGCGTGATTCAGGTCAATGATTCTGGCAAGCGAGAAACACTCGCAGGATTAGCAGGTGGCCAGCCCTATGTGGCTTCGGCTTCTGTGTTTCTGGTGTACTGTGCCGATCTGAGCCGACCAAAACAGGCGTGTGAAAATCAGGGAGGGGATTTTTCGCCCGGTATGACAGAACACTTTATTATTGCAACGGTTGATGTTGCACTGGCAGCGCAGAACACCGTGGTGGCTGCAGAGTCTATGGGCCTTGGCATATGCTACATTGGTGGATTGCGTAATAACCCGGCAGACGTCAGCGAGTTACTGAACATACCCGGGCACGTATACCCGGTTTTTGGGCTGTGTATTGGTCACCCCGATCAGGACCCGGAGGTCAAGCCACGTATGCCACTGGATGCAGTGCTAATGCAGGATGGCTACGACAACAGTCGCTTTGACAGCTGCATTAGCGACTACGATACCACCGTTAATCATTACTATAAAACACGTACCGGCGGTAAAAAGGACAGCACCTGGAGTCAGGAAATGAAAGCCCTGGTCGGCAAGGAGTCGCGCCCGCACATGAATGGCTTTCTTAAAGACAAGAACTTTCTTTTAAAATAACATGACATCTACTATTGCCTACTTCGGCTATGGTTCACTGGTTAACCTCGGTTCTCTGCGAACACCCTATATCAGTGCACATCGTGCAACACTGCGCGGGTGGCAGCGAGCCTGGCTCGCTCGCCCCAGGGTTGAGGGCAGCTTTGCACCGACTGACGGACTGGCGTTTCTGTCTGTCGTGCCGTCGCCGGAGTCACAGATTGACGGGCTGATCATTACCGATCAATTGAGCAGTTTGCCCGCACTCGATGAGAGAGAGGCGCTTTACACCAGAGTAAATATAGACGCAAAAGATCTCAGCTATCACGATGAACCTGCAGATATTTCCGCACAATTCCTGTACGAAGCAGATCAGCCGCTGGCCGCCGATGGGGCAGAAATACTGCGCTCCTATCTGGATGTTGTCATGCAGGGTTACCTGCATCACTTTGGAGAAGCGGGTTTGCATCGATTCATGGAAACCACGCTGAATTTTGAATGTGCCATCAGGGAAGATCGTGACAACCCGGTGTATCCGCGCGCGACTACACTGTCGGCAGATGAGAAAGCTGTATTTGCGACATTGCGTTGACCCCGCTTGCAGGATAACAACAGGGCAAAGAAACCTATGGCAACTTACCACCTTGATGACAGTGTCACACAGCCGTTTTGGGATAACTCGGTCGAGCCCCGGTTAACAATCGAGCCGGGAGACACGGTTGTGTTTGAGTGTCTGGAGGCGAGCGGACAATACACAAAAAATTCAACGGTTGAAAATTATCTGAACGCCGATCGCAGTAAAGTTCATGCGCTTAATGGATCGGTATTCATTCAGGGTGCCGAACCGGGTGATGCGCTACAGGTAGAAATACTGGATATGCAGCACAAAGGGTGGGGCTGGACGGCATTTCGATCCGGCTTTGGTTTGCTGGCTGATGACTTTGAAGAACCGTACTTTCACATCTGGGAACTTGATGGCGACAAATGCCATTTTGGAGTTAACGATATTGTGTTGCCCTTTGAACCGATGCCCGGCTGTGTCGGTGTCGCACCCGGGGAACCCGGCCGACTGAATACCATTCCGCCCAGAGAGAATGGTGGTAACGTCGATGTGCGGGATCTCACCACCGGTTCAACGTTCTGGCTACCGGTGTTATGCGATGGAGCGCTGTTTTCTACCGGAGATTGCCATGCCAATCAGGGGCAGGGTGAGGTGTGCGGAACCGGTATCGAATGCCCCATGACGGTAACAATGAAGTTTAACGTCAACAAGGACTCAAGCGTCAAGGAGCTGCAGTACATAAGGCCGAGCCCGATGACGTTAACCGACCATGCCGGTCATTTCGGTACCACCGCGCACGGGCCCGATCTATACCTCAATGCACAAAACGCTGTCAGGCAAATGATTGACTGGCTGGTGGCGGAACAGGGCTTATCACGCGAGCAAGCGTATGTGCTGTGTGGAGCGATTGTTGATCTGAAAATCAGTGAGATTGTCGATATCCCGAACTGGATTGTGACAGCACAGATTCCCTTGCAGATATTTCAAAAGTAACTGAAAGCCACAGGGATAAGCTGCGCGACAGCGCAACCGCCCGCAGGGCCTTAATCTATCGCAGCTTACCTCCCGGATCGATCCTGCATTCGATACAACCATACTGTGGGTGCCAGAAACCACGGTGTCCCGTTGTAAAGCGGTCGGGTCGGAAACGGTATTTTTGATAACGCCAGTTCTGGCAAAGCCAGGTCGTCGCGGCCGGTTTCCGCAACCTGTTGACCGATACATCGCCCCAGATAGCTGGCCATGCCTACGCCGGAGCCACAATAACCCATGGCGTAGTGCAGTCCGTTTTCCTCACCACAGTGCATCAGCTTGTCAAATGTATAGGCAACAGTGCCGGCCCACGAATGGGATATTTTGCTAGTGGCGAGTTCCGGGAACAGTTCCACCATATCTGCGTGCAGCTTCGGGCCGCTTTTAGACGGGTTTGTTTCGGTAAGTGATACGCGTCCGCCAAACAATACGCGCTTGTGGTCTGGCGACGGTCGGTAGTAGTACACCAGCTTACGCGAGTCTACGATCATGCGTTTGGTTGGAAACAGCTTTTGCATCAGCGCGCTGTCGATCACCTCTGTGGCAATAATGTATGAGCCAATCGGTATCACACGCCGTTGTTGCCACGGTGTCAAAGCGCCGGTATAGCCATTTGTCGCCACGATAACTCTACGCGCGTTAACCTGACCTGATGCCGTATTTACGCTGAATCGTCCGGAGGATTCTTTATTAATCCCCTGAACTGCACAGTGGCTGATAACCGTCGCACCGGCTTCTTTTACTCTTTGCAGGCAACCTGTGTGGTAACGGGCCGGGTGCAAACTGGCAAAGTGCGGTTGTACCAGGCCACCGTGGTAGCAGTTAGTTCCCAGCTCGCTGCGGGTGTCTTGCGGGGGTACTAAAAAGGCGCCGGAATCGTAGACCGGGTTAGGCTCTTCAAGTTCTGCGGCCAGGCGTTGATAGGCGCGCTTGTTGTGAGCGCCATGGAAACGGCCGGACACATCAAAGTTGCAATCTATATTTTCGTTGTGAACAAACTCCGCAACATAGTCAAGCGATGCCTTGCCGATAGCCAGTATGTCGCGAGCCAGTGAGTCACCGTAGCGCTTGCTGAGCTGGTTGTAGCCGAACTTAATGGAGGTGGAAATTTGTCCGCCGTTTCTCGAGCTGCAGCCGAAACCGGCTTCCTCCGCGTCAACCACCAGCGTGGACAACCCGGCTCTTGCAGTCTGTATTGCGGCATGCAGACCGGTATAACCGGCGCCGACAATTACCACATCGATATCAGTCGGCAGATCCGGGTTGGGTGATTGGTCAAGCGGCGCTTGATCCCACCAATAGGGTGTGGGCTTGTAATCTTCTGCAAACAGGGTGTCGGCCATGCGGGTTCAGGCTTTGCTGTGATTAGACATTCCGCGGGCAGGCGCCCGGAACAAATTGATGGCGTTTTTCTCAATCCTGAATCATCATATCTGCTGCATTTACACTATTCAACAGGTTCGATACATGGCCAGTGTCGCGGTCATATTCAGGTGAATATGAAAATAAAAAAGATAGAAACCTACACCAACGAGTTTGTCTGCTTCGTCAAGGTAACCACCGACGATGGCAGCGAGGGCTGGGGGCAGGTCGCTCCGTATAATGCGGATATCACTGCAACCGTTCTACATCGCATGGTAGCGCCGCACGTGTTGGGCATGGATGCGTTTAATATCGATGCAATGGTGGATCTGGTAACCGAGCGCGAACACAAGTTCCCCGGCTCTTTTTTGCGTCGTGCAATCGGCGGTGTCGACACAGCATTGTGGGATATGCGCGGCAAGCTTGAGGACAAGAGTGTTTGTGAGCTGCTTGGAGGATCACCGGGCACCGTGCGGGCCTATGCGTCATCGATGAAAAGAGATATCACAGCGGCAGACGAAGCCGCGCGTTTTCTTAAACTCAGAGATGACTATGGCTTTGATGCGTTTAAATTCAGGGTTGCCGCCGAGTGTGGTCACGATGTGGATGAATGGCCGGGCAGAACAGAGGAGATCGTGCCAGCTGTGCGCAAGGCACTGGGCGCAGAGGTAGCGCTGCTGGTCGATGCAAACTCCGGGTTCTCGCCAGGGCGCGCCATAGAAGTTGGCAAGATGTTGCAGGACCATGGTGTGTCGCATTTTGAAGAGCCCTGTCCCTACTGGGAGTACCAGCAGACCAAACGGGTAACGGATGCGCTCGATCTTGATGTAACGGGTGGCGAACAGGACTGTGAGTTGCAAAACTGGCAACTGATGATTGATATGAATGTAGTCAACATAGTGCAGCCGGACGTTTGCTACCTTGGTGGCATGACACGAACCTTGCGAGTCGCGGCAATGGCGCACAAGGCGGGAATTCCTTGTACACCACACTGTGCCAACTTGTCACTGGTTACGTTGTTTACCATGCACTTGTTACGTGCCATACCCAATGCGGGCAAGTATCTTGAGTTTTCGATTGAAGGACTGGACTATTATCCATGGCAGGACAAGCTTTTTGTCGAAGACCCGTACACCATAGTTGATGGTCACGCCACCGTCACTGATCAACCTGGCTGGGGCGTTGAGATCAGACCTGAGTGGCTTCAACAGGCTGACTATCAGGTTAGTGAGACCCGTTTGTGAAATTTCAACCTGGACTATTCGCATGATTGACAGTATCCATGCTTGTCCTTGATTCTGTCATCAGCTATGTTCATCAGTTATTGATATACACTATCCACAAACAGCATCGAACTCTATTGCCGTCATCATTGTTGATCGCAGCATCTGTTTACCATTCTTTGTAACGACGTCTGATAACAACGAGCGCCACAGGATACCAATTGACCCCCTTTCTGATGATGCTGGTGCTGACCGCCGCGGTGCTGCACGCGAGCTGGAATGCGCTGGTTAAGAAAGGCGGGGAGCCTGAATTCACCATTGCAGCGTATCAACTGGTCGGGGCACTGGTGTGCCTTTGTCTCGTGCCGTTTGTGCCGCTGCCCCATAGCGACAGTTGGCCGGCGATACTGGCTTCAGTAGTAATCCACAATATCTACTACTTCAGCATGGCACAGGCTTATCGGGCCGGTGATTTGTCTCAGGTCTATCCGCTGTTTCGGGGTATGGCACCTGTACTGGTAGCGATTGGTGCCGCCATTTTTGCCGGGGAAATTCTGAGTCCCGGCACCATGGCAGGTCTGGTGCTGGTCAGCGTCGGGTTGATGAGTATTACCTTGTTTGGTGGCAAGCTCGGCAAGATACCCCCTGCAGCCTTGCGCTGGGGGCTCCTTACCTCGGTGTTGATTGCGAGCTATACCGTTGTCGACGGCATTGGCGTGCGCCAGTCCGGAAACAGTCTGTCGTATATCCTGTGGTTGTTTGTGTTTGAGGTTTTACCTATTGGCACCTGGCTTTTGCTTACTCGACGGCAGGCCTGGCTGGGCTATATGCGCAACTGTGCTGGTAATATTATTTTTGGCGGTATTGCATCCAGTACGGCCTATGGTCTGGTTATTTTTGCCATGAGCCTCGGCGCTATGGGCGTTGTCTCTTCATTGCGTGAAACCAGTGTTATCTTTGCGGCACTGATAGGGTCACTGTTTCTGGGCGAGCCTTTCGGCAGACAGCGGGTTATTGCCGCCGCTCTTGTCGCTTTGGGCATCATTGTGATGCGAGTATTATCCGGGTGATCACTACACCCATTCCACCAATATGTGTTTTTCTACAGCTGCCCGCGTTGCCAGTACCTGCGCTTGTACCCCGTGTGCTGCTTCTATTTTATCGCGCTTGATTTTCATTGTCGGTGTCAGTACGCCGTTCTCAATAGTCCACGGTTCTGTCGTCACAATAACAGCACCAATGTGTGCATGATGTTCAACACCCTCGTTAACGCTTGCAGCCGCTGTTAACAGCTGTTGTTCAACATCCGACTTTTGCAGCGTACCTGCCGGTGATGTCAGCACCACCACCATCACTGTTTTCGAGTACCCGCGGCCGAGCAGGCAAAGTTGTTCAACTACTTCACATTCACTGAATGCACTCTCCATTGGCGGTGGCGAAACAAACTTGCCCTGCATGGTTTTAAAGTGGTCTTTTACTCTGCCAGTCAGGTAGTAGAAGCCATCATCGTCGACGGTGGCCTTGTCACCGGTGTGTACCCAGCCGTCAACGAAAGTCTCGGCGGTTTTCTCCGGGTTTTTATAGTAGCCTGCGGCGAGTCCGTCAGCTCTGACACAGAGCTCGCCATCGTCGTTGATGCGAACTTCAACACCCTCAAGCGGGATACCAATGGAACCCACTTTACGTGCGTCACCGGTGTTCGCAATTAAGCCCATTGCCTCACTTTGGCCATAGCCCTCCATTAGTGTGATGCCAATGTTCTGATACCAGTCAATAAGCGCGGCAGGTGTCGGCGCCGCGGCGGTTAACAGATACTCGGCGTTTTGCAGTCCAAGTGCGGTGATTACTTTCTGCTGTACTGCCTGCCGGTCTTTTTGCAGCGCATCGTCAAACGCGGCCTGACCGCCAAACTGTGCCAGCACCCCTTGTTGCAGTTGTTCCCATACGCGGGGAACGCCAAACAGATAGTGTGGTTTGGTATCTGCCATATCGCGAAGCAGCGTTGTCAGATCTTCATTAAATGTGATTTCGCCTCCGTAGATCAGACTTTGAATCCAGATCAGCTGACGCTCCGCTACATGAGCCAGTGGAAGGTATGACAGAAACCTCGGATAGTCAGTGATTTCAACCGCTCCAACGCAGCGTTGCATCGGTTTCAGCATCGAGGCGTGCGATTGCATAACACCTTTCGGTACACCGGTGGTGCCTGAGGTAAATACCAGCGTTTGCAGATCATCGGGCTTGCAGATATGAGATGGCTTGCGGTCCTTGCCTTCAGCGACCATAGTCTCCCATTTGATGTGGTCGACTTCAGGATCAACACCGGGCAGGGCGACAATTTCAATAGCGGGCGGCAGGATTTGCTTAATAGCACTCCAGTTACCCGATTCGCCGACAAACAGCACTTTGGCATCGGAGAATTTCAATATATATTCAGCAGTGTCGGGAAGCAGTGTGGTGAACAAAGGCACAGATACATTGCCCGATGCGGTGATTGCCATGTCCGCCAGCATCCAGTGCGCACGGTTGCGCGATAACATGCCAAACACGGTTTGGCTGTTACCGTAGCGTTGTTCCAGCCAGGCGGCGGCAGCGTTGATTTCCTGCTCAGCCTGCGCCCAGGTCCAGGTGGTGAACTGGTCACCCTGGCGGTCTTTAAGCCATAGCCGATCCGGGGTTTCGCGGGCGCGCGTCGTCAGATACTGTGGAATCGTATCGAGTATTTTTACGCAATCGTTTTTCCCCGCCATGTTTTTCCCTTCCATGTTTTTCCCCGCCATGTTGCTGCCTCCGGATAACGATCTGGAGATCATTGTGGTCAGTGTAACCGATTGCAAATATCAGTAAGTAGTCGACGCAAGAAGAAAATTCGCTGTGAAAACAAATCTCTGCGCGATATGCTCGTCATTCCATGAATAGTCCGGGCTAAGCTGAGCCAGAATGGACTGGAAAAAAGAATTGCCTGAAAGAGTGTGCGGATCAAGAGACTCAGGAACCAGCGAGCACCGGGAACCAGCAAGCACCGGGAACCAGCAAGCACCATGAATCGATTTGAGAATAAAAAGGTCCTGAT
>CAYMVV010000016.1:0-81867 GCA_964393885.1 uncultured Granulosicoccaceae bacterium
CCGCAATTTCTGACAAATCAGCACACATCATGGACATATGGTGCCCCTTGTCCAGCCTGCGCAACCGGTAGATGCGCTCTACTCCCCGCTTATTATCAAGCAGGCATCCGAGCGCGTAGCATGAATCAGTTGGATACACGACGACACCGCCCTCTCTCAGGATACTCACCGCGCTGGTGATCAGGCGTTGTTGCGGGTTATCCGGATGTACTTCAAAATACTGGCTCATCTGCGGTGGATAAAAGTCCTGTCGGGTGGGGTGCGCTTTATCGTTTGCGGCGGATTATCACTCACAAATGACCTGGCGTCTTCTATACGATGCAAGCATTGCTCACATCGCGCTTCAAAATGCACAAGAATTTGACGGTGATGTGAGATGCGAAGGGCAAGCGCATATGCGAAAACACACAACGTGAAGAGCACAACGTGAAAACCTCAACGCGAAAACCGCAGGCTCACAGCCCTCTGTTAAGTCGACACGCTGATTATCTTTGCGTTTCACAGCTAACTCTGGTGTGCACCTCGTAGCAGGCATTTTCACAATCTAAACTGACCCTCGACACATCCGGAGCAGATCGCTCAATAAACGCGAGTTTTAAACAAAATGCTACAAAATATTTTGGTTTGTCATTACTGACCCTACTATCCTTCTTTAGATGTTTTTTGTTACCTAAGGTTCAGCGATCAATTCGCCCAACCTGCCAACAACCAACCGGATCATTGCAGCACCTGTAATTGCAGCACCAATAAATGCGGGCGTCACCCGCCGAACACGGAACTTTATGTTATGACCTCCAGGCTTCTAGTATCAGCATTAACCGCGGCAGCCCTTGCTGGCAACCCGGCAACCTTCGCTATCGCCGATGGCGACGAGACTGTTGCGAGCGTCAACGGTGAGGTGATTACAACCCTCGAGCGAGATGCTCAGGCCGAACAATTCCAGGCAAGAGGACAACAGGCAACCGACGAACAAATCGTCGATGAACTGGTGAGTCTGTCGCTGATGAGCCAGGAGGCTGAAAAACTGGGGCTGGATAAATCCCCGAAAATGGCTGCCGAAATGAAAATAATGCGGGCTAGGGTACTGGCAAACGCACTGTTGACTCATTTTACCGAAAAGCTCGACCTAAGCGACGATACACTGCGCGGCGAGTACGACAAGCAAATAGCCACGACAGTCGCGAAAGAGTTCAAAGCCAGCCACATCCTGGTAGAAGATGAAGCGAAGGCCAAAGAAGTCATCGGTGAACTCGATGACGGAGCCGACTTTGCCGATGCAGCGAAAAAGTACTCAACAGGGCCATCCGGGCCGAACGGCGGTGATCTTGGCTGGTTTGACGCAGCAGCAATGGTTCCCGAATTTTCCAAGGCAGTAGCTGAAATGGAACCTGGAAAGCACAGCGTTACACCGGTTAAAACCGACTTCGGCTGGCATGTAATTAAACTGGATGATGAGCGCGCAAAAAATCCACAGCCATTCGAGTCGGTTAAGGAACAGATTCGCAACAAGATGCTGCGAGATCAGGTCGCCGAGTACATCGATACCTTGCAAGCGAATGCCACCATCGAGCGCTGATTTCATCTCAACACAGGCTGCATGTACGGGGCTAGCCACCGTACTGTAAACGCACACGCCCCCGTAAACGCACTTTCTCGTTTACACGCAGTAGTTCAAACCGGTTGAATTAAAGACTCAGCCGGTTTCTCTATCACGCTATGCCTCCTTGCCTTTGCCACTGCTCCGCGGCAATTGCATCAAACCCGGATTGCAGATCCGCCTGTATATCGGATACCGACTCCAGTCCGATAGCGAGTCGGATCAACGAGTCTTTGATACCCGCCACTTCGCGTTGCTGATCAGACAATCGTCCATGTGTTGTGGTCGCAGGATGTGTGATCGTCGATTTGGCATCGCCCAGGTTGGCTGTAATAGATAGCAATTTACAATTGTCGATTACACGCCATGCCGACGCGCGTCCACCAGCTACTTCAAAAGAAACGATACCGCCGAAGTCACTTTGCTGCCTGCAGCAAAGCGCATATTGAGGATGGCTTTCCAGACCGGGGTAATAAACACAGGATACCTGAGGGTGTTGTTCCAGCCATCGAGCCAGCGATAACGCACTTTGACTGTGGCGCGCCATTCTGATTTCCAGTGTCTCGAGCCCTTTCAAAAAAACCCAGGCATTAAACGCACTCATCGTAGGTCCGGCCGTGCGTAAAAAGCCAAACACCTCAGCCCCGATATCCCGCTCGTTGCCCAACACAGCGCCACCCACACAACGCCCCTGCCCGTCTATGAATTTTGTTGCTGAGTGAATCACCACATGAGCGCCATGCTCGAGTGGACGCTGCAGGGCCGGCGTACAAAAACAGTTATCTACCACCAGTCGCGCGTTGTTCTGCCGGGCCAAATCAGCCAACGCTGCAATGTCCACGAGTTTTGTTAGTGGATTAGAAGGCGTCTCGACAAACAGCATGCGTGTCTTAGGCGTTATTTTCTCACGCCACTGATCAAGATTGTCCGGTGCCGCAAAATGCACCGGATTGCCCATTCGAGTGAGGTATTTATTAAAAAACTGCGCAGTTGAACCAAAAAGTCCGTCAGATGCGACCAGCTCATCACCGGGCTGTAACAGCGCTACACAGGTTGCCATTATTGCCGACATACCTGACGAAGTTGCAACACACGACTCAGCACCTTCAAGAGCGGCCAATCGTTGTTCAAACGTCCGCACCGTAGGATTGGTAAATCGTGAATAGATATTACCTGGCGCGTTGTTTTGAAATCGATCTGCAGCTTGCGCTGCATTTTCAAAGACGAAGCTTGATGTAGCAAACAACGCTTCGCTATGTTCGCCTTCAGCCGTTCGCTGATGACCCGCACGCACCGCAGCTGTCGCAAAACTCGTCTGCGACCAGTCTGTATTACTCATGTTTTTCTTTACCCGCCATTAGCGCTGTATTTGCCAGTGTTCAAATATAAAGGGCACTATTAACAGTCGCTGGTTACAAAAACCGAGCGGCATGTATGTGCAATACGCCAAATGCAGTTGACAGGTTTGCGGGCTGAGGGAGGGTAACAGTCGGGGAGATCACCGGGATCTGTGACCGGGGATCTGGGACGTGTGGGCCCACCATTCACTAGCAGCGAGCCGAAGCACGCTTTAGCTGAATTTTTCAAGCGCCCGCAAGCTGTATCAAATCGGCGCGATGAGGATTATGCACCCACTGGCAGATGTGTCAAGTCAATTCACACGCGCACTCCATCGAACTCACCGATGATTACGCCAATCTATTCGCTCAACATAAAGAGCGAGACACTAAATTAACGTCAATTAGCGACACGCAAATCATCTGTCAGCGCTGGAAAACCAGAGGTTTTCACAAAGAAGCTATCCAATAAAAACCAGTGTGTTGGTATCTACCACTTCAAATAATTCAAGCACATCGTGATTCGCCATCCGGATGCAGCCTTCTGACACGGACTTACCGAGCAATTGCTCCTGAGCCGTACCATGTATATAAATATAGCGTTCTCTTGAATCCACCTGCCCCCCCAGATTAAATCCGGGTTGCAGACCTGTGAGCCATAGAATTCTACTGGTAATAAGATCATCTGCGATATCGGAACGCAGGTTATCGGTATGTCCAGCTACCCTGCGGCCTTTAAATATCGTCCCGGGAATCTCATCAGAGCCAATTTTTTGCGAAATAATATGCCAGCCAATCGGTGTACATCCTGTGTTTTGTCGACAACCGATTCCATGCTTCGATGTCGATATAGAATAAGTACCCTCAACACGTGCACAGCAAACATACTCGAGGGTTTGCAATCTAACATCAATACAGAGGAGTTTTTCCGGAGGTTGCGAGCCATAAACAGACAGATCGTGGCCCGTATCCAGTCGCGACGTATTAAATACAAGCGCGGGGTCAAAAGCTGTATTGCGAAGGCGTGAACAGAAATTACCCCACCAGTTACCCTGCATTGTCAGGATGCCTGTAAGTTAGTAGTGTGCAGAAAGCACTGTCAGTCCATACCGACGTCGACGAACTGCTCGTCCGCAACCGACTCGTTTACAGCATCCGCTCGTTTGCGACTCAGCCAGCTCAAATAATTTTCATTGATATCGCCAGCTATATAGCATCCATCGAAGCAACTGGTTTCAAATTGATGCAAATCTGCATTAAGTTCGCGCACTGAATCGATCAGGTCCTGTAAATCCTGGTATATCAATCCATCCGCACCTATGGCCTGGCATATCTGATCGACTTCGCGATCGTGGGCTATCAGTTCTTCGGCGGCAGGCATATCAATGCCGTAGACGTTGGGGAAACTCACCGGTGGTGCTGCTGATGCCATGTACACCTTTTTGGCACCCACTTCCCGCGCCATCTCGACAATTTGCTCCGAGGTCGTGCCGCGAACAATCGAATCATCTACCAGCAGCACATTTAACCCTTTAAACTCTGATTCGATTGGATTGAGCTTCTGCCTGACTGACTTACGGCGCATGGTCTGCCCGGGCATGATAAAAGTCCGGCCAATATAGCGATTCTTAACAAACCCTTCGCGGTACTTGATCCCCAACTCCATTGCCAACTCAAGCGCGGACGTGCGGCTGGTATCCGGAATGGGTATAACAACGTCTATATCATGGTCAGACCAGGTTTTACGAATTTTCGCTGCCAGCTTTCGCCCCATGTTAAGTCGTGAACTATAGACCGACACGTTATCCATTACCGAGTCAGGGCGTGCGAAATAGACATACTCAAAAATACAAGGCGCAAGTGTGGTTTCACTGGCACACTGCTGCTGAAAAATTTCACCATCCCGAGTAATATATATAGCCTCACCAGGCTCCAGATCTCTCACTGGCGTATAACCCAGTCCGGTCAGCGCGACACTCTCGGATGCGACAATGTACTCGGTTCCGGTGTCTGACTCACGCTTACCCAGAACGGCTGGTCTGATACCCTGAGGATCACGAAATGCCAATACACCGCGACCAACCAGCATAGCCACAACTGCATAGGCACCTTCACAACGCTCGTGCACAGCAGCTACAGCGTCAAACAAATGCTCGGGTTGCAGCTTTTGGGATTTGGCAACTCGCTGCAACTCATGTGCAAAAACATTCAACAAAACCTCACTGTCGGAGCTGGTATTGATATGGCGCCTGTCAGTTCTATAGAGCTCGCTCTGCAGCGCTTCTGCGTTGGTTAAATTACCGTTGTGCGCCAAAACAATTCCGAACGGTGAGTTCACATAGAAAGGCTGTGCCTCCGCGGATACTTTGGAACTGCCGGCGGTTGGATAGCGAAGATGACCGACCCCCATGTTGCCACGCAGACGCAACATATGGCTGGTACGGAACACCTCCTTGACCAGTCCTGGCGCTTTTCGCACGAATAATTTGCGTTCTTCACATGTGGCAATGCCGGCTGCATCCTGCCCCCGGTGCTGAAGCAATGTCAGCCCTTCGTAGAGTTGGTGATTGACCGGCTCTCGACCGACAATTCCGATTATCCCGCACATGCAAATAGGTGCTCTGAAGTTGGCAACACCAATTGTAACTGTTTTATGCCGATGTTACCTGCCCACAATGTGCTTATCAGTGATGTTTAATCAGGGCAATTGGTTGATCTTAAACCAACCGGCAAGATTCTTTGGCAGCTGCCTGTGCATCACTTTCGACACCATTAACACGACCGGCAGCAATCGTGACTCATTCCACCAGCGTTCCCGCGGAATGGCAGGATTGGATGTTGCCAGCAAGGCGACAGCCCCGAGTATAAGCAGTCCGCGCACCGCTCCAAGGCCTGAGCCAAACAATCGGTCGATAAACCCGACCCCGGTCGAGCCGATCACTTTGCGCACCAGGAAAGAAATCGTGCCGCAAATCATCATCGCACCGATAAACAGTACGCCGGCAGATACAAACCACCTGGCGGTTGAGCTTACGATAGTATCCGGTAAAAAGGCCGAGAACTGCTCGGTGTAGTAGAACGGCAGCAGTATCGCCACCAACCACGTTATCAGCGATAAAAACTCGCGGGTAAAACCCCGGAACAGGCTCAGCAACGCTGACGCTCCAATCACGCCAACTATAAACAGGTCAAGAGTCGCTAAAGTCATGGGTAACTGTTGTTATCCTTCGTCTACAATGGCGCTACATAACAGTGTAGCAGTCTCGATAGCTGCTGCTGATCGGGCGGGCTGTATTATTGTAAAAACCGGTAATTGGCAAGTTAACCTCTAAAACACACACCACCTTCAGTCTGTTTAACGGAATCCGTTCAGCAACATCAATTGCGTCTGACCATGATGCTCTCGACCCGATATTCCTGATCAACACGGTTTTTCAGAGCAAGCGCATCTATCTGGTTTCCAATGGGACCGACAAAAACACGCAAAATGTCGCGGGATTTGCCGGCCACCGCATTTACGTATGCTGGTAACCCGGCGTTTCGCAACCTGCGAAGCAGTTTTTGCGCGTTCTCATCTTTGACAAAACTCGCCACCTGAATATTCCAGCCGTCTGCAATCGGGTAGGACTCAACGCTGTCGTCGGAATCAATCGGTAATGGCTGCACTGGTATCGGCTTTTCTCTCTCCACCGTTTCGGAGAGCACCGCAGTTGGAGGCTGTTCGATTTTAACTTCGTCGATAACCGGTGCCGCAGGCAAAGGCTGTCGTGAAGAGTAGGAGCGTTCCACAACGTTGCGCTCCGGCTGCACTGGTTGCGTTTCAGCATATTCATACTCGTGCTGGGACCCGGCACCATCCAATACGAACGGCAACACGATCACCGCAATCGCAAGCAGGACTGCAGCACCAATCAGCCGCGCGAGCAACTGATCATCAGCGTATTCTTTTCGTTTCTCAGCCAACAGTACCGACCCGCTCATCGACTATTTTTTAACCCGCATCGGGACATTAACATTGCTAAAAACCAATTTCTCTGTTGAAAGTGTGAGACTTTGCGAAATCGAACCGGTGCTTTAACTCACGAGATCGGTCCTGCTACGCCAGCGCGCGGCATTCAGCGTTGCCGTTGCTGGTGTGACAACCGCGAAAGCACAGGCCCGACCACATGGAATGAACCGAAAACGATCACTCTGTCATCATCCCCAGATTGTGCAACAGCTTGGTCAAAGGCCGTAGTTACCGTAGCGAAAACGTCAACCGGATCTGCGCCAACTGCTGCAAGCGCACTCTTCAGCCGGCTGGTTTCAACCGCTCTCGGAAAATCGAGTTCAGCAATGCACCACCTGTCTATGCAGCTGTGAATCTCATACAAAATGGAGTCAATATCTTTGTCCTGCATACAGGAAAACACCGCGGTTGTCCGACCCTCGATCGGCCTGGCGACAAGATAGGCCGACAGCAATCTCGCCGCATCCGGGTTATGGGCGACATCCAGCAACACCGATACATTCTGAAAGTCGACCAATTGCATTCTACCAGCTACCCTGACGCACTGTAGCACAGCGCCAATATCGCTCACGGCAAGCTGGTAACCGAGCAACTGGCGAGTAGCGCAAATGGCGACCGCGGCATTGCTTATCGCCCACGTGCCGGGAATGGCCGGAACAGGCAGCAATGATGCCCCATCGACATCGCTGTACTCCCACTGCTGTGTCAGCGGCCGGGCATTAAAGTCACGCCCAATCTGATGCAGGTTTGCTCCAATCTGCGCCACCGTCTCGGCGACTGAGCGCGGAGGCTCTGAATCACCGCAAATCAGGGCACAGCCTGATCTCGCAATGCCAGCCTTTTCAAAACCGATTTGCTCCCTGTTGTCACCCAGCCAGTCGATATGATCGATGCCAACAGATGTGATACAAGCGACCTCGGAATCCCACGCATTTACCGCGTCCAGTCTGCCGCCGAGTCCGACCTCCATGACCGCCACATCGACGTTGCGCCGACTAAAGCAATGTATAGCTGCCAGTGTGGTGAATTCAAAATAAGTCAGGTCAATATCACCTCTGACTCGATCGACCAACGCAAACGCATCGCAGACTTCATCAGCCGATACTGGTTCATCGTCAACTACGACACGCTCGTTGAATTGAAGAAAGTGTGGGGAGGTGTAAACGCCGGTCAGCAGATTCTGACTGGCAAGAAGCCCGGCGATATAAGCAACAGTTGACCCTTTGCCGTTGGTCCCCCCTACCGTCACAATTCTGAAACCGGGCTGATCAAGCCCTGCCAGCACGGCGACACGCGATATCCTCGATAAACCCAGTTCAATACGCTCAGGCTGCATTTGCTCCAGCCGTTCGAGCCAGTTATCGAGTGTATTTTCGGTCATCCGAGGTGTTCTACTACCACTTTTTGCTTTCGAGCCGCACGCTCAGGTGGTGCTCTCGACACTGGCCTCGGTCGACACTGTTGCCGGGCTGTCAACCGGAGACGGGCGACCGGTTAATTGAGCCACAATAATCGCCAGTTTGTCTCGCATTTCCCGACGATCAACAATCATGTCTATCGCGCCTTTTTCGAGTAAAAACTCGGAGCGCTGAAATCCACTGGGCAGTTTCTCACCGACTGTTTGCTCAATCACTCTCGGCCCTGCAAAACCGATCAGCGCACGAGGCTCGGCAATGATGACATCGCCCAGCATAGCGAAACTCGCAGATACGCCACCCATGGTCGGATCAGTAAGTACCGAAATATACGGCACACCGCGACGGGACAAACGAGCCAGCGCGGCACTGGTCTTACCCATCTGAAAAAGAGACACCAGCGCCTCTTGCATGCGTGCCCCACCGGAGGCTGAAAAACATATCAAAGCGGCATTGTGATGCAGCGACATTTCCGCTGCGCGCACGAACTTCTCTCCGACCACCGAACCCATCGACCCACCCATAAAGCCAAACTCGAACGCTGTTGTGACGACCGGCAGGCCTTTAATCGCTCCCCGAACCGCCACCATCGCATCTTTCTCGTCAACCGCCTTTGTCGCCTGTGTCAGCCGGTCGCGGTACTTTTTACTATCGCGAAATTTCAAATGATCAACGGGTTCGAGCATTTCCCCAACTTCCTCTCTGGGGTCAACATCGAGCAACTGCTCAAGCCTCTCTCGCGCACCAATACGGCGATGATGACTGCAACGCGGACAAACATTGATGTTTCGCTCGAGATCCGCCCCGTATAGAACGTTCGTACAGCTCTCACACTTGACCCAAAGCCCTTCCGGTACTGAACCGCGATTGCGGCTGTCAGTGCGAACCCGTGAAGGCATCAGTTTGTCAAACCAACTCATGTAGTCATCTCGAATGAAAAATTAAAAAGCTAATCCTGGCAATCAAACGCCGTCTGCCGCTCGAACATTGGCAATAAAGTCGCGGACCTTGCTCTGATCTTTTATACCCTTGGCGGATTCTACACCGCTACTAACGTCAACGGCAGCAGGGCGTATCTCGCGTATCGCATCTGCGACGTTATCAACGTCCAGTCCGCCTGCCAGTACCAGCGACGATGCGAGATCCGGGGGTACCAGAGACCAATCGAAGGCCGTGCCACTACCGCCAGCCGCTCCGGCCGCATTACTATCGAGTAGAAAGCCACGACAGTTTTCAAACCCGGCGCAGTATCCACCCACATCATCGATTGATTTCATTGCCACTGACTTGATGTAAGGTCGTGAGAAGTATTCACAATACGCTGCTGACTCCGTGCCGTGGAACTGCAGCAGGGACACAGGCACCGATTTCAACACTTCCTCAACATAGTCGACCTCGGCATTTAGAAATAGCGCAGTCACGGTGCAAAATGATGAAACTGCCGCGGCGATCTTTGCCGCTTGTTCGATACTGACATGTCGGGGACTGGGCGGATAAAACACCAAACCAATCGCATCCACCCCGAGATCAGACGCAAATTGAGCATCCGCTGCTTGCGTGAAGCCACAGATTTTTATCCGTGTTGGTCGTCGCATTGACTGCTGTACCGGTTGTTTTGCAGAGAGGTTATTCATCAGCGGACAGTAACACACGTATCCTGACCATCGAAGCTACGAAAGAAAAGCGGGAGGTCAAAATAGCTCACCGTGCCTGGACTGGGCCTGGACTGGCACCGCACATCTCCGCTCAGCCTTCTGCGCTCAGATGCAGAGGCTATCGGTAATCGCGTCTTTCCAGTGAGGAATACCGTACCTCGATTGATAAGTCGGACCCAAAAAATAAAGCCCACATGCTGCAGCGGTTTTACCTGCCTTGGTGCGATCCCGCAGGTTCAGCACCGTCGCCAACCAGTCATCCGGTGCTGTGCCATCGCCGATTCTAATCAGGCTCCCCACAATGATGCGAACCATGTTGTGCAAAAACGCGTTACCACGAATTTGCAGTTCAAGAACATCATTACGGCGATTGACCGCTATCGAAAAAATCTCTCTGCGCGCATGCTTTGCCTGACAACCTGCCGCTCTGAAGCTGCTGAAATCGTGCTCGCCGACCAGGCACTGCGCTATCCGATTCATACGAATGTCGTCCAGTGGCTGATGGACAACGGCCACGCGCTGATGACACAACGCGGAACGCGATACACGGTTCAGAATCAGGTACCGATAGGATCGATCCACTGTACTGTAGCGCGCATGAAAATCATCACTGACAGGGGTTACAGAACGTACCGCAATGTCGTTTGGCAAATTGGCATTGACACCCAGCACCCAGGCCTTGTCTTCTCGTGATCGATCAGTTTTAAAGTGCGCACATTGCTGAAGCGCATGCACGCCGGCGTCAGTTCTGCCACTGGCTACAAGCGTTACCGGTTGATCTGCCACTATGCTCAATGCGTGCTCGAGACATTCCTGCACCGACTTGCTGTGGTGCTGTCGCTGCCAGCCACTGTACCGCGTACCATCGTACTCAATACACAGAGCATATTTATTCATGTGTTCGAGTGCCTGGAAGTCAAAAAAGATGAAGAGTCAGACAGTTGCCAATAAGGAGCTATCGATAACACCAGACGCCAGCGTCAACATGCAACGTTAGTAGCCGGATTATACTCGGTTGCACAAGCTGTGTGGTAACCCCTGACCGAATTGCTCTGTCACCTCAATGCTCCTGTCATCGCTCCTGTGTCCTCCCTCCAGTAACACGGATCCAGTAACACGGCTCCAGCAGTATATAGCTCCGGGTATCATCGAAAGGCAATTGAGAAAGGGATAAGGAGCTATACACCGTGCTCTTGCTAAAAAGCCCGGTCTGCATTTACATAAAACAGCCTACGGCCAGCAATAAAAAAAGGGCGTCAATGACGCCCTTCGAATTATCCACCGCGATCAATCGCCAGTGGCAGCTTCAGATTTTCTGGCTCAGGTTATTTTTCTTAACAACTCTGTCGCTTCACTCTGCTGAGCCGGACTACCATTGCTGGCGATATCTTTCAGTGGCCCGATGGCGCTACTGTTATCGCCCATATCTATATATGCCTTGGCAAGATCGAGCATGGTTTCCATCTCGTCTACTCTGGTGTTCAGTCCGGTATCCATATCATCAGCGCTCAGATCCGACTCCAGACCTCCACGCAATGATGTAGTCATATCATCGAGCGAATTCAGATTGGCATCGTCCAGTGTCAGATTATCGAGAGAACTGTCTCCATCGACATCACCGAAATCCATCGCACCCAGATCCAGCCCTGACATTTCCTCACCGGCTACCTCCTCCAGATTCAGTGTACCGTCATCATCGAGTGCCGCTAAATCTATTTCATCAAGTGTTACGTCTTCCAGCGAAGTCGATTCCAGTTCACCGCTTACAGAACCAAACTGACCGGTCGCATCCAGTTCGGACAAGTCAAACTCTGCACCGGGATCCAGGGTGTCATCCAGATCCTCGGAGTCGGTTCTCAAAAAGTCATCTGCAAGTTCATCGATTTCAGAGATGTTATCGGAGTTATTTACTATCTCTTGCGCGGACGACCCTTGATCTGCAGCTCGACTGTCATTCGACGATACAACACCAGTTGCAGCAGCTCCGACGGCCGCTATACCAGCTACCGTACCGGTTGCGGCAGAACTGATGTCCATCGCTGATGCACGTGAATACAGTGAATCGCCTGGATCAAGTTCTCGTCCCATCTGCGCAATCCGCTCCCACTGCGCAGTGGCTCCAAAGTGGTTCTGAAAATGGGTCGCAGCGGAGCGGAAGCCCTTGGGATTTTTTTGATCGTGATAGTTTTCCAGTAACTTGACATGATAATCCTGATTGTCTGGATCTCGTTCCACCGCCGCCACCAGCAGTTCTTCCGCCTGACCATGCAAACCGTATCTGAGGTACACCTCAGCTTCGGTCAACGTGTCATCTTGCATCCCGCTATCATTATAAATTGGTTCCACAGACGGTAGCGCGTTACGCGATTGACTGTCCTCCTCCATACGAGGATCTGGACGAGGATCTGGACGAGGATCTGGCGATCGAACATCTGCCGGGTGGGGATGGGGATCTGGCGATCGAACATCTGCTGCGCGAGCATCTGGTCTGATGTCGCCTCCCGAGTGGTTGTCGCCACCCCTTGTCAGGGCTGCCGCACCGGCTGCTGTGGCTGCGGCTGCAGAAGCGGCCGCTGCTGAGCGTGCCAGTGGAGAATCGGCGCGCGCCGCAAGGTCATCATTCTGAAAGTTGCTACTGCGGCCTCCGTCAATATTTATATCTTCCTTTACCACTTTGCTGCGACGACGCCATGCCCATGACCCAAGCAACCCCAGCAGTGCAATACCACCACCCGCCGCTAATGTTTTTGCGCGGTCACCAACGACCTTTTGCAATGGCGCATAGGCCACTAAACCACCCAACGCACCAGCTGCCGCCGACCCACCGCCTGCAAAACTCTCCGTGGCATCAGTAATTCGTCCAACCAGGGTGTCTGTCTTGCTCGCTGCAACATCAGCAGCATCGTTGCCTGTTTTATCAATGCCAGTGGCATCAGTGTCGTCAACTGTAGCCGGTGCCGCATCGGCACTGCTATCGGTTCTTTCAACTATGTTCTGATTGCCAGGGTTCGGTGTATCGGGATCGTCCACCGATGCCAGATTGGCAGCCGCCTTGGCCTGCTCTTGCGCCAGTCTCTCCTTGATTCGAGCCTGATCGTCAGCGCGCTGCCTCTCGGCTTCAGCTTCGGCCTGTAACCGCAGATTTTCGTCAGCGCTTTCCTGCAGTTGCTGTTTGTCAAGCTCAGCCTGAGCCATCAACTCGTTTTTCTCCTGCTCGAGCGCTTCCAGCTGTTGGCGCATCGCATCGCTCTCGGCGGCAAGCCGCTCACGCTCTGCGTTTGCCTCTGCAATCAGCCGTTCATTCTCCTCAGCGGCCTTCGCAGCAATCGCAAGTTTCTCTTCTTCCGCTTCGGCGCTTATTCTGGCTTTGTCTTCTTCTAAACGAGCCTCGATAAGTTCCTTTTCATTCTGTGCCTGCTCAAGCAGTGCAGACTTCTCTTCCTCAGCAGCCCGAATCAGCTCGGCTTTTTCGGACTGTGCTGTTTTTTCGAGCTCAGCCTTTTCTGCACGCAAAGTTGCCAGTTGCAACTTCAGTTCATCCTCTTCATTGGCCAGCCTTATTCTTTGCGCCTCCGCCTCCGCTGCGGCAAGATTCTTGTCAGCATCTGCCTGCGCTGCTACACGATCCTGGGCGAGACTGGCCTCATCCGAAATTTTTTCCTGCTGTTCCTTAATGCGTGTCTGAGCCTCCTCCGAAGAGAGCTCTGCGAGATCTGAAGAACCAGCCTCTGCACCGTCCTCGACGGCTATTGCGTCGTCGCTTTCACTGGCGTCGGCATCCTCTGTAATAGCGCCGTTGGTGTCGTCAGCATCGGTGGTCAGCTCGGTTTGTAAATTACTGAGCTCGCTTTCTCTGAGCGTAATTAACCGCTTCACCTTGTCCATGCTGGAAGCCAGGTCATCTACCCGCCCCTGCAGTTCATCGCGTTGCATTGCCTCTGATGCCAGGTCCTCCTGAGCCAGCTGCACTCGACGATTGACATCGTCAAGATCTCGCGACAAGTCCGCACCAGAGTTGAGATCATCAGTTGCCGGGGTACCGGACCCGTTAGCAGTTTCATCAACGCCAACAATTGACAGCCCCGGTGATTCTTCAGTCGCAGAGTCGGAAGGTGTACTTTCCGGATCAGCTATTTCCGCCAACGGCAGATCTGAACTGTCGCCATCAGCATCTGCAACAATGTCTGTTTCTGTGTCGACTTGCAGCTGTTGCCCGGCTTGCTGGGACCCGGTTTGCTCTCGCACAATGGCAAGTGCATCTGCTCGCCCAACCGCCAACGCTGCAGGATCGTTTGGTATGTTCAATAGCGAACCGACACGCATCTGGTTCATGTCACCGTTAGTAAACGCACCGGGATTGGTTTCCAGCAGGGCTACCATCATCTGCTGCGTAGTTAAACCGGCAGGCTTGCTAGCCTCGGCAATGCTCCACAAGGTATCTTGCGGGTTAACGGTATAGGTGTCATCACCATTTGAAAAAATGGCAGATTCCGGATCTGCAGGCAGAATCCCCGTCAGGTCAAGCGCTACACCCTCGCTTTCGCTGGCCACTGCATCAGTTAATGGCGCTGAATCTTCAGACAAGTCTGAAAAAATCCCTTCGTTTTCTTCGACAATGACCTCATCAACAATGACCTCATCAACAAGGACTTCCGCGTCAATTGCGTTGTCTGAAGCCGCCAGACTGGACAGATCAACAATTTCGGCTGGCTCTGGTGGCTCTGGTATGTTTCCGGCCGCCGGCTCCAGACCATCCAGTGGAATGAGCACACCATCGTCAGCCGGGAAGGGCTCTGATGTATCTTCGAAAACAGACTCAGCCTGAACTGGCTCAGAGCCAGACGCAAGCGAATCGACGGCAACTGCGAGGCCATCTGTAGCGTCCTGAGTCAGGACTTCCGCCGCATCAACAGGGACCTGATCAGTAACGATCTCGATAGGCAGCAGATCTGTCAGATCTACCCGTGCTCCTGGATCCAGGATGTCATCCTGCGCCCCGCCTGCCACCGCCGAGGTGCTATTTTCGTCGTCGAAAATAGGATCGCCGCTCGCATTGAGGTCATCCAGCGACACATCTTCGCCAACGACATTACTATCCGCGGCAAACGTTTGCACATCACCCTGAGGCGCAGCCCCGTTGTTGAGCAAAGCTGTATCCAGGGGAATTAATACGCCCTCGGCGAAAGCATCTTCCACGGGCACAGTGGCTGGCTCCACATTCGCCAGTGTTTGCGTGTCACCGTTTGTCGAGAACGCATCAACTTGTGAACCCACAGCCTGCGACTCAGCAGTTAAGTCAGAGGTATCAACCACGGCATCATCGATTTCGTCGATTGAAACTGCCGCGTTGTCAGCAACACTCAGATCAACCGACTCAAAAATCTCGTCGCTCGCTGCAATGTCCTGACTCAAATCGACATATTCACCTTCATCAATTTCAACTCCCGCGGTGCCGTCTGATGCAACCGCGATCTCATCGACAACGACATCGCTGCGTATTATCGGACTGGAGGCTCCAATCACCTCCTCGATGTCAACTTCCTTGGACTCGGCTATCGTAGCGTCCGGCAACTGATTTTGCTCTGCTGCAAAAGTGGGCGGATCAAGCAGCACGGTAAATTCCCGCACCTGTCGGCCAGAAACTTCCGAGTCGACTTCAATCAGAAAATTAAGAAACGGCTCAACTACGGGTGCGTCGCTGGTTACCTTAATTATCGGGCTACCGTCCGGACGCATCTCGACGTTAAAATTCATCGACGATACAAGCGGCGTCTGCTCGAGTCCGGCACTGGCGAAAGCAGCCGTCGGAGCAAGTCGAACCCGCACCGTGTCCAATTCTCCGGGAGCCGCGGAAAGGATATTTATTTCTGCATCAAGTGCTTGATTCAGCACTGAATACATTTCGATATCACCCAACCCCAGCGCGAGGCTATTTACAGAAAAGGTTGCCAGACTAGAGCTGACAGCGGCTGCAATGGCTAGTTTTCGCACAGTTTGAAATCTCTTGTTTTATACTTAACGCGGTTTTAACCGGAGAGTTTTGTGTGAATGTGCCAGATAAGCACTGATGCTTTCCTGAACGAACGACAAACAAAATTCCGCACCACCGATCTAACTATAGTCATTTTTCTTATGTTCAACGGAGCAGCGATCGAGGTTATGGCACGATCGCAAATGCTTCGTTAAGTTTTTATCTCCCCTTGGTATAGTACGCGGGCGTCAATAAGGCAACAGTTCAACCCATATTGTTATCGACGATCCCGCGTCGAATCAGGTACCAATACCCTGAAGCCTAAATGGCTCATGGTCTATTGACACCGTTGGGTTGCAAACTTTTGTGTCGCTGGCAACGTCAAAGTCAGCAAAGAAAACGCACTGTTCCTCTACATCTCCGCTCGCTCTGGAAAGAGCCACTACCCGACGAGAGCTACTCGACGAGAGCCGTCGGTCAGCTGAATAGCTATACCGCTCGCTCTGCGGTAGCCATAGGGGTGAAACACATAAATCACTGCCATATAGTGGAAGGCCAATACTGCACCTGCTACCAGTTCAAGTTCAGGCAGGGACGCTGTTCAGACCCGCTTCTTTGCTCACAACAGCAGGACTCACACAGCAAGCGTGATGACTGCAGCTAATGCCGTTCCAGCAAAATGCGCAACATCCGTCTCAATGGTTCCGCTGCACCCCATAGAAGCTGATCACCAACGGTGAACGCCGACAAATAGCCGGGGCCAAGGTTAAGTTTGCGCAACCTGCCAACCGGGGTCAGGAGTGTTCCACTAACAGCAGCCGGAGACAATCGCGTCATCGTCTCCTCTTTTTTATTCGGGATCACATCGACCCAGTCGTTCCCGGCATTGAGAATACGCTCGATTTCTTGCAGCTCAAAATCGTCCCGTAATTTAATTGTCAGCGCCTGTGAATGACAGCGCATCGCACCGATTCGCACACAGATTCCATCCACCGGTATCTTATTTTCCTCGGTGCGACCGAGGATTTTATTGGTCTCGACCTCAGCTTTCCACTCTTCGCGACTTTGGCCGTTGTTCAGGTCGGCGTCAATCCAGGGAATCAGACTGCCGGCAAGTGGAACACTCCACTCTTGAGTGTCAAACGATTTACCGCGCATCGTTTCGGTGACCATCGAATCGATATCGAGTATCGAACTGTCACTGCCAGTCAGTAAATCGGCCACAGAACTCTCTAATTGCCCCATCTGGCTGACTAGTTCGCGCATTCCTCGTGCGCCGGCTCCTGACGCTGCCTGATAGGTCATCGCGCTGACCCACTCAATCATATCGTTGCGAAACAGGCCTGCCAACGACATCATCATCAGGCTAACTGTGCAGTTGCCACCAATAAAATCGCGCTTACCCTGATCCAGGGCATCATCAATAACCGAGCGATTGACTGGATCCAGCACAATCGTGCTGGTCGATTCAGTGCGCAGAGCGGAAGCGGCATCAACCCAGTAACCGTTCCAGCCACCCTCGCGCAAGAGCGTGTGAAGATCGCGGGTGTAATCACTACCCTGACAGGTAATGATCGCGTCCATGGTCGCTAAAACCTCGCGGTTGTGAGCATCTTCGAGCACAGTAGCTCTGGTGCCGATCACAGGGCCACTTTGCCCCGCCTGGGAGGTTGAGAACAGTGTTGGTTCAATCAGCTCGAAATCATTTTCCTGCTGCATTCTCTGCAAAAGAACAGAGCCGACCATGCCTCGCCAGCCAACAATACCCACTTTCATCATTTTCTCACAATTTCCACGTGTCGCTTATCGCTTGGATACCTGGTTTCCCGATACGTTCCGCGTCTGTTTCAAACTATATGTCCGGGGGTTAACATTATACATTGGTTAAAGTTGGTACGGCCAAATCTAAAGTAAAGCACTACCTGAAATTATGCAGCTGCACCAGATGTGTTAACCTCCCAACTCAGTCTTTGCTTGAGCATAACAAACGGAAATCACAGAGGATTTTCTGTTCTATCCCCGCATAACTCAGAGTCTGATTGTTTCAAACTGGTCGGGTTTAGCGGAAAAAATTTTAGCAGTTGCACTAGACTCGGCCTCACAAGTGCATTGGATTTGCAAGCAGCACGGACGCTGATTTACGGCTCGGAGAACAGCCACATTGGACATAAATAACCTCAAGGCCTTTATCGAGGTCGCCGACAAGAAATCTTTTTCCCGATCGGCAGAAAGTCTTCATCTAACCCAACCCGCTGTGAGCAAGCGTATTGCAGCGCTCGAAACAGAGCTCTCGGCGCGACTTTTCGACCGTATTGGCAGGACAGTCCATTTGACCGAGGCGGGTCGAGTGCTGTTACCGTCGGCACGTCAAATCAGCGCTGAGCTGGCCAGAATCGAAGATGTCATCTGCAACCTGGGCAAGAATATAAGTGGCAAGCTCAGCCTGGGTACCAGCCATCAAATTGGCTTGCAAAGGCTGCCACCGTTTCTCAAACGGTTTCGCCAGACCTACCCTGAAGTTGACATCGATATCCGTTTCGGTAGCTCCAGCAACGCACTCGACAGTGTGGTAAACGGTGAAATAGAAATGGCGTTGTGCGCCATCAACGAAGACCTGTCACCAAAACTCCGCGAGATCGACGTGTGGAAGGAAAACCTGGTTTTTGTCGTCGCTGCAGATCACCCTCTTGCAAAACAGGAAAATATCCAGCTTTCACTGTTGGCAAAGTGCCCGGCAGTGCTGCCAGAGCAACCCTCGGTTACCCGTCAGGCCGTTGAAACACATCTCTCCAGCCTGGATCAGAAACCAACAGTAACAATCGACGCTGGTGACCTCGAAACCGTAAAAATGATGGTTGCAATCGGACTGGGCTGGGGTTGCATACCCGATGACATGGTCGACGATTCTGTCACGGTCATTGACGTAGAAGATGCCTTGCTACAAAGGCGGATATCACTTGTTATGAAGAACGACCGGACATTATCTCGCGCGGCACAAGCGTTTATAGATACCCTGCCGGTCTAAAAAAGCCGCAGGGTTGACTGGCCGAAAAGGGTTTTTTGCCTCGTTTCAGGTCTTTTAAAATTGCAGGCCCCGCCCCCTTACAGCCCCCCTCACCGCCCTCTCAAACCGGGGGGACAGTCCTGACTGCTGAGCGACAGCGCTCCGCTCGCCGGAGCGTGTTCTCCTAGCTATGCTCTGTACTGTGTCGAGCGTTCAGGTCCTGATAAATCGAGTTAACCATCCGACTGGCAGTAGTCTCGAACAGCGCTGGAATAAATGCATGCACGATTGCTGCGCCGCCGGCAGCCAGTAATCGCACAGCAAACCGCATCGCAAACTTCAGGTGTTGCCAATAGGTCTCATCAACTGTCGCGGGATGATCGACAAACGAACGAAAAAAAGAAGGCTGCCTGACAGGCTTGGCTGAAGCTGTGTTACCGTTGTTCATTAAAGCCACTCCGATTGAGTTTGATCTCCATTTTGTCACTTTGAGACCGATAATTTATCTCAAAAAAATCCGAATACTTCACTGTAATCGGGAAATTTTCCTAAAAATACCGTTAGCTATCGACTTTTCTCACCTTTGAACTCTACATTTTGTGTATGGAAGCAGTCTTATAACTATTTACAGCACTGGCGCAACGTTGTGCATCTCGCCACTTCTTAATATTCGTTTGCGGCGGTTGTGCCTGTAAAAGGAGCATCACGGGTTAAAAAGGCAGGATGCATTAACAAGACTATGTGAACCCGGCCTCAATCGGGTCGTGCAGAAGTCAATCATCCGTGATTCACAAGCGTCTCCCACCACCCTCACAATTAAGCACAAGATTCATAAATAACTGATCCCCTGGCACCGACCCGGTGTCTCAACCTGCCTCCCGTACAAATGCCTCTTGCGGAAATTTTGAATTGATGGATTTCTATTTAGTAAAAAAAACAATTTCGCTGTTCCTGCACCTGGTGCCGGGTTGCCTGATACTCATTCTGGTAGCACTGCTGCTGAGGAACACCGGGTTATTTCGTCGGTTCGCAACCCCTGTAATTCTCGTCAATGCCATTATTTTATTTTTGGCAAGCACTCCCTATTTCAGTAATAAGCTCATTAACTCACTCGAAGATCAGTTTCCAGTGATGCAAGTGCCCCCGTCTGACACTACCCTGTTTCTGACACTGGGCAATTACGCAAGCGACGACAGTAACCATCCGCCAAATATTCGGTTGCATGCGGTTTCGCTGTCACGCGTTACCGAGACCATTCGGTTATGGAAGCAGCAGCAAACTGCAATCCTGTTGCTGGGGGGCCCGTCTCGGTTCGCGATGCGAGACTTCGCTGTTGAAAACGGTGTCGCGCCGGACAACATCATCGTTGACCACACCGTCAGAGATACTATTGACGAAATCTCGGCTGCAATAAAGATCTCAAAATCCAGTACCACGACCGGCAGAGTAATCGTTGTGTCTTCAGCAACACATTTACCCAGGGCAAGACTGATCGTCGATAATGCAGTTGCTCTCAGGATAGCCACCGGTAAAATCGATACACACAATTACGCTTACGCCCCAGCCGATTTTATTGCAGCACCGTCTCAACGACTCTTGAGTGCGAGCAGCAGTTATCTCCATAAAACAGACCGCGTTGTGCACGAATACATTGGCATGCTTTGGGTTAAAATAAAATTGCTATCCGCGGTGGTATCACCTGAGTAATCGCGCCTGATCTGCTATCAACGTCGACATCTGTGAATATCTCTTATTGAACACCTTTGATTACATTATTGTCGGCGCAGGCTCTGCCGGATCCGTACTCGCTAACCGCCTGACGGCATCCGGCTCACACTCGGTGTTGGTGCTGGAAGCTGGTGGCTCGGATCGAACACCCTTCGTACAGGTTCCAATCGGTTACGGAAAGACCTATTACGACAAGCGCGTCAACTGGAAATACCAAACAGAGCCGCAAGCGCAGTTAAACAAACGGCAAAGTTACTGGCCGCGTGGCAAAGTTATGGGAGGCTCAAGCGCCATTAATGCGATGGTTTATGTTCGCGGCCACCCGCTGGACTATGATGACTGGTCGAAAGACGCACCAGGCTGGGACTGGCAGAGCATAAGCCCGTTGTTTAAAAAAATGGAAGACTGGTCAGGCGCTGCACACCCGCTGCGTGGCACTGGTGGTTTGCAATCTGTATCTGATACCCGACAGCAGGTACACGCGCTCTGCGATAGCTACTTGCAGGCTGCCGAGCAGCTTCAAATTCCATTGAACGAAGACTATAACGCCGAAGTAATGGATGGCGCCTGTCTCTATCAAATAACCACCCGAGATGGCCTGCGGGCATCGACCGCACACTGCTACCTGCGCCCGGCCCTGCGCAGAAAAAATATACGGCTTGAACTCTATGCCCATGTAACCAAAATTCTATTCGATGGAAAACACGCGACAGGCGTCCTGTATCAGCAGCGTGGTAAACCCTGGGTGGCACACTCAAACCGATGTGTAATACTCTGTGGTGGCGCCGTAAACTCACCACAGCTCCTGCAGCTATCAGGCATTGGTTCGGCAACACTACTAAAACAGTTTGACCTGCCTGTGTTACTCGATATGCCACAGGTTGGACAAAACCTGCAGGATCATCTTGGTGCGGATATGATCTGCCGCACCAGCGTGCCAAGCCTGAACCAGGAGTTGCGGCCGCTGCCTGCACGATTCCGGTCTATCGCCAGGTACCTGTTTAACCGTACCGGCCCTCTGTCGCTTAGCGTTAACCAGGCTGGCGGGTTTACCCGGCTCAACCCCGACTCGGATCGACCAGATACACAACTGTACTTTTCTCCACTAAGCTATACGCGCGCGCCAATGAATACCCGACCACTGGTCAAGCCCGATCCCTTTCCCGGGTTTATGATTGGCTACAACCCATGCAAACCTACCAGCGTCGGCTCTTTACAAATACAGTCAGCCGACCCTTTTTTACAGCCTCGGATAACACCGAACTACCTGACCACCGAACATGATAGAAAACTGATGTTAGCCGGCATGCGCCTGATGCGCAGCCTGACTTCCACCAAAGCGATGCATGGCATTATAGAAAAAGAAATCTATCCAGGTGCACAGGTACAGAGCGATGAAGACTTCTGTCAATTCATCAGGCAAAACGCGTGGACAGTTTTTCACCCATGCGGCACCTGTAGAATGGGAGACACACCGGCGGCTAACGTCGTTGATTCGCAATTGCGTGTGCACGGTACAAGCGGGTTGAGAATCGCCGATGCGTCGATCTTTCCAACCATACCAACAGGCAACACAAACGCACCCGCCATAGTGACCGGGGAAAAGGCCGCCGAAATTATACTGGATGAACACTAACCTCTGTTTTTTTAAGAGAACTGCCGGTAGCTCTTCGCTAACGCCCGATCATCTCATTCACCTCAATAAGATTCATTGACGGGTCATAGCAATACAAATGGCGCATCCCGGGTATTGCGAAAGTCCCGGTCAGCGAGTAGGCAATACCTGCTGCCTGTAAACGTGCAATCACCGCATCCAGATCATCGACTTGTAACGCAATATGTCCCCCTATTGAGGGGTTGTGGTCCAGCTGGTTTTTTCTGGCGAATTCGGGCTCCGGGCGGATCAAATGCAAGCCGGCGTTATCGCCCTGACTAGCCATTGATGTTGGAAAGATCGTCAGTTTACTTGTGTCAGAACTGATATGACCGACCTGTTGCGCTGGCGGAAAGACCCAACTGCCCTCGGACATGCCAATTATATCTGTATAGAATCTAGCTGAAGCCCGAACATCATTCGCCGGCAAATTCACATGGTGGATCGTAACCATCATTCGCTCCCATTTACTGTGACCATCGAGCATACCTCAAAGTCGGGACACCCCACCTGCTGAACAACGCCGGTTGACCCTGGTTTTTTACAGTATTTGTAGCGAGTTCGAAGTTGAAGAAATACTGACAGGGGATACCCGACTGTTGACTTTTTATCAGGCAAAACGACACCATCGATTACAAGAGTGGCGTATTATTAAGGTCCATACTCTCACTGGCAACGCTCGACCATGTCTTCACTCTTCAGTCCGATTTCAGTTCGCGGTGTGACATTCCCCAATCGCGTGGTTGTGTCACCGCTTTGTATGTATTCATCGAAAGACGGCTTACCCCAACCGTGGCATTTCGCACACCTAAGCACCTTTGCACGCGGCAAGGCAGGCTTGGTATTCACCGAAGCCACAGCCGTCGAAGCCATCGGTCGCATTACACCAAAGTGCCTGGGCATCTGGACAGACGAACAGGCCACCAGGCTGAAACCGATTACCTCATTTATTGAGGAGATGGGCTGTGTTCCCGGTATACAACTGGCTCACGCAGGGCGAAAAGCCGCCTGTTTTGCCCCGTTCGAAGGCGGCAAACCACTGCCCGCCGATCATCCCGAAGCCTGGCCCGTGGTGGGCCCAAGCGATGTGGCCACCGGTCCGGGCTTTACTGTGCCCCACCAATTGACGGTGGCCGAGATTGAAGCGCTGGTTGACACTTTCGTTGCAGCGGCCAGACGTTCGATCAGTGCCGGTTTCAAAGTGATTGAACTGCACGGAGCGCACGGGTATCTGATGCACAGCTTCCTGTCACCGATATCAAACAAACGCGATGATCAATACGGTGGAGACATCCATGGTCGCATGCGTTTTCCACTGGAAGTGTCCAAAGCTGTGAGGGCGGAAGTTGGAGAGGACATGCCGCTGTTTTTTAGAATATCTGCGGTTGACGGCCTGGAAGGTGGCTGGACAATGGATGACTCGGTAACACTGTCGAGCGCATTGAGCGATTGTGGCATCGACGTCGTTGATTGCTCATCCGGCGGGGTTAGTGGTGCACCGCGGTTTCGGGTGGCCGACGACGGCAAGGCCCTCGACAAAAGCTCAGCCAGAGCACCGGGGTTTCAAGTGCCCTACGCTGCACGAGTGAAAAACGAATCCGATCTCATGTCGATGGCTGTCGGCATTATTATCGATGCGAAACAAGCGGAAGATATCGTGGCCAGCGGTCAGGCCGACTTTGTCGCACTGGGTCGAGAGATCATGCACAACCCTTTCTGGCCATTGCATGCCGCTCAGGAACTGGGTGCCGACCCGGATTTCAATATGTGGCCACCCCAATACAAATGGGGTGTGGACAGACGCGCTCAAATCGCAGCCCTGAATCGATAGCACCTGAATCGTTGACATATCCGCCGAGGCTGTCCGCGATTGAGAGTCGTGACGGGCGTTGACATCCTGAGTCGGATTGTTCGAAACGATAGCGCAATACTGATTGCGCGCCTCACCACCGAGCTGCCATTACAGAAACATTGAATAAACTGCAATGGTGATCGCCTAACTCCCGCTTAATGCGAGAATTCGCGCCTCTAACAATTTCCACAACCCGCGTTTCTGACGTAACTTTTGAAAGCTGGCAGGTGCCGCCGCCCATTCCCTGATTCACGAATACACACTCGACATTCGTTTTCTTCTATAATGGGCGGCTGACCAAGACTATCGTGCAAAGGAACACCTAAGTGATATCAACCGCTAACATCACGATGCAATTCGATGCAAAGCCGCTTTTCGAAAATATTTCAGTCAAATTCGGCGATGGCAATCGCTATGGACTGATTGGCGCCAATGGCTGTGGCAAATCTACATTCATGAACATACTTGCCGATCAGCTGGAACCGAGTGCGGGTTCGGTCTCCATCGGTCCTAACGAACGAATGGGCAAACTGAGCCAGGATCAATTTGCCTTCGAACAATATTCAGTGCTCGACACTGTGATCATGGGGCATGCAGAACTGTGGGCAGTGAAACAGGAGCGTGAGCGTATCTATAGCCTGCCGGAAATGACTGAAGAAGACGGCATGAAAGTCGCCGAACTGGAAAATCAGTTTGCCGAAATGGACGGCTATACGGCGGAGAGCCGTGCCGGCGAGTTTCTTCTGGGCGCTGGTATAGAAGAGTCTCTGCACAGTGGATTGATGAGCGAAGTGGCTCCAGGCTGGAAGCTGCGAGTGCTATTGGCGCAGGCGCTTTTTTCCTCACCAGACATTCTGTTACTCGACGAACCCACCAACAACCTCGACCTAAACGCTATTCGATGGCTTGAAGGCGTCTTAAACGCGCAAAAAAGCACCATGATCATCATCTCTCACGATAGACATTTTCTGAACGCTGTTTGCACACACATGGCGGATATCGACTACGGTGAACTGCGTGTATACCCGGGCAACTATGATGATTTTATGATTGCATCGACTCAGGCTCGCGAAAAACTGCAGTCAGAGAACGCGAAAAAGAAATCACAAATTGCCGATCTTCAGCAATTCGTCAGCCGCTTTTCAGCTAATGCATCAAAGGCTCGCCAGGCAACTTCGCGCGCCAAACAAATCGAAAAAATTCAACTGGCTGATATCAAGCCCTCCAGCCGTGTCAGTCCGTACATTCGATTCACACAGGATAAAAAACTTCATCGACTGGCCTTAACCACCGAGAAGCTTGGCCACGGATTCGATGAAGGACCACTGTTCAGCAATCACAGTTTCATGCTCGAAGCAGGTGCACGGCTGGCGATTATCGGCGAAAACGGTGTAGGTAAATCTACCTTTTTGCGCTTGCTGGTAGGTGAACTGCAGGCAACCGATGGCAACATAAAGTGGGCGGAAAACGCCAGCGTCGGTTACTGTCCACAAGACAGTACCACCCTGTTCGAGAATGATCTGAATTTGTTCGACTGGATGACTCAGTGGCGAAAGGCAGAACACGACGACGAAATCGTCAGAAGCACACTCGGGCGCCTGCTGTTCTCTAACAGTGATTTCAAAAAACAGGTCAAAGTTTGTTCTGGAGGAGAGAAAAACCGCCTGCTGTTTGGCAGAATGATCATGACATCACCCAATGTCCTCATCATGGATGAGCCCACCAATCACCTCGACATGGAATCAATAGAGGCACTCAATCTGGCCCTTGAACACTACGAAGGTACATTGATTTTTGTCAGTCACGATCGCGAATTCGTATCATCACTGGCGACAAGAGTGATGGAAATCAAGGATCAGACGATCAGTGACTTCGCCGGAGGATACGACGAGTTTCTGGCCAGCCAGCTCGACGACAAGGTGGCAAACTTTTAGCGATTCCCGATTCACGAGTACCGATTCGATAATGGATACCGTACGAAGTAACGCTATTGATACAGCAAGCGGTAATGGTGTTTAGTAAATAAAACACAGTGCATCAGTGCTCCACAGACAACTGGTTACCCAAGCCAAATTTTCACGCATTACCATGAGTAGGGGAACCAGAGCGGGGTGAACTTTTACACAATGAAAACCGTAGGTAACATCGAAGTAGTTCGCCTGATGAGGAATGGTTAACGTCTGGCTGCTGGACAAGCCATCAATAACGTAATGTTGAATTCGGTGACATAAATTATATAATTTGCGGTCAATTTGAGTTCAACCCTATGAGCTGGCAACAAACACGCTCTTACGATGTTAATAATTCGTTAGATTGTGATGAAACACTGTCGCTTATAATCTGCTGATCCAGCGAGTGCTTCGACATTCGTCGTTTCTTTATCAATCCTTCAAGCCTGTTAGTCGAGGACATCCAAAATGAAAAAAACCTTAACCGCAAGTCTGATTGCTGCATCGCTTGCATTGAGCGCTTGTGACTCCGATGACGATGATGATTCACCATCCGTAGATCCAACTGATACAACAGATCCATCTGATCCAGCGGCTGAGTCAGCTACATTCCAGATCACATTCACCAATCTGAGCAATCAACTTGTGACTCCACCAGTTGTCGCCATCCATGATGCGTCTATTCACCTGTTTCAGATCGGTGAGGAAGCATCAGATGCAGTGCAGGCAATCGCTGAAATGGGAGACAACGCTCCACTGGTCGCATTCGCAACAGATGAAGCCAATGCTGAAGTCGTCAGCGCCGCCGGTGTAGCCGGAGCCGGTCCTTTTGGCCCAGGGGGAACAGAAACCTTATCACTGACAACTGATGAGGCAGATCATGTATTCAGCGCGGTTAACATGGTTATTTGTACCAACGACGCCATTGCAGGATTCGACTCTATCTCTCTGCCCACCGGTACCGACCCACTGACTCTCACTGCCGTGGTCTACGACGCTGGTACTCGTCAGAATCAGCAGGACAGCGAAACGTTCTTCCCACCGCCCTGCAGAGTTGGTGATGTTGTTGAAGCTCCGCTGGAAGACCCAAGGCAGAACATTGGGCCTCACCCAGGCTATAGCGGATTGAACGTGCCAACTGAAGGACCAGCAGCTGGTCTGGATTTCACCTTAAATACAGGTGATACCGTACTTCAGGTTGAAATCGTAAGAAACTAGCTGATTGGTTTAATTCAGCTAACACAGGGCGACGGCTTATCGAAGGTTGTCGCCCTGCTTCAAGCTCTTAAATGCAGCTAGCTCCAAAACGCAAATGACCCCAAAACGCAAATAGCTCCGGATAGCATCTGGGTCCGACATACCACCTGCTCCAAAATACCGCCTGCCCGAATTTACCCGGCACTCTCCATTGCCTGTGTGTAAATTTATAGAGTTACCGATCTTCAGGTGCTACCCTCAACAAAACCCTGATCACCGCTCCCGTTTAACCCTGACATACTAGCAACACGCTCACACTCGAATACCGAATACCGAATACCGAATACCGAATACCAATCACCGTATGTTAGCGCGAGTAGCTAAGCACTTTTTTTAACGCCTCCTGCCTCATTTTTAAAACCATCCTGATCGGAAGCGCTCACCACCTCGTTTCGTCCCCGATGTTTCGCTCTGTACAACGCCTCATCGGCGCGTGCGATGGTTTCATTTTGATCGGGCTCATCGAGACGTTCTTCAGCGACACCAATACTAACAGTGACATAGCCACGGTCTGCTTTTTCATGAGGAATCTCCAACCCTGCTACGCTTTCCCGCACATGCTCCGCAGCCACCGCCCCGCCCTCTTCGCCCACTTCCGGCAGTACAATTAAAAACTCCTCACCCCCGTATCTGTACACTGAATCCGTCCGTCTTATCATTTTTTTTATCGTGGACGCTATGGCAACCAACGCATCATCACCAGCCTGGTGACCGTAAAAATCGTTATAGGTTTTAAAGTGATCAACATCGACGAGCGCCACAGCGTAAGGTCGTTTATAACGTCGGGTACGTTCGAACACATCAGCCAGCGTGTTATCCATGGCACGACGATTCCCAATGTCGAGCAGAGGATCTCTCATGGAGATACTGGTCAACACGTCATTGAGCTCCTCCAGTTCAGCAGTCCTCTCCGCAACACGCTGCTCCAGATGCGATTTCTGTTGCTCAATTTCCGAGGTGTGAGCGCGCAAAATATCAGCCCGCGTCACCAGCCCACAAACGCTGCCATCGTCTTCAACAACCACAAGGCGACGAATACGATTCTGTTGCATCAACTGATTCGCGGTATGACAGTCAGCATCTGCATTAAGGGTAATGAGGTTGGCTGTCATCAGATCTGACAAGGTACCGACAGGCGCGCCTTCAAGCAGGGATGCGGATAACGCTGTAAAATCTCTCTCGGTAACGATTCCGACAGGAATTTCGTTTTCTATGATCAGCAAACAGGAGAGTCTGCGTTCGCTCATCAATTTGGCGGCATCAGCCAGGCCCGTGCCTATTTCGACTGTCGCTACATCTGCTGTCATAAAGCCGCGTAAACGAGCCGGTTGCATAGCGATTCCTTTCGCTTGTGTGTGACTTACCAGCGTCCGGTCAAACTCTTTCCTGAAGAGCGATGCTCAAATTTTTCCAGCTGGCGTCAAATTTTTAACCCGGCTCCCGATCACCGACTCTGGTAACAAGCAGTTACCAACTCTTCTCTTTTTGCAATAGCTGGGTTGCAATAGCTATGGGAAAACCAGCAGAGACCGATACAACCAATAACGGCGCAAAGCCAGACCTCAGGAACAATGTACCAGAGCGATGATGGTGCAAACCTGATATCGGCACTATACGGCAGCGACCTGACGGCGCTCCCAAATACTATCGATTGCCGTCCAGTTATTTCGCAGATAGCCGTTGTCTACTATGGGCTGTAGCGCTTCCAGCCAAGCGGACTCACCGTACAATTGCCAACCGTCATCATCAATCACCACCCCGTCAAATCCACATTGAAACGCCAGTGATAACTGATCCGGAATCAGCTTACCGCAAGCGTACAGTGGTCGTTTGAAGCGTTCACCTTCTGTCAGTTCTGCGGCAAGCGAAAAACCCCGACCATCGCCAACGGACTGGAATTCAATCATTGCATAGCCGGCGCGGAGTGTTTCGCTTTCTGACAACTGCTGGTCCGACCCGCTACCCTGCGTACCAGACTCCCCGGACACCGCTATAGCTGTGGTGATGGCGATTTTTTCTGCCGCAGCAATCCATTGAACGTCGACCTCTCGAACCAGGCCATCGCTGTTAAGCAGTTTGTACCGCATGCTCATCTCCATAGATTGATTCTTTGAAAACGCTCTTGCCAATACGTTGGTAGGTATCGCTAAATGTCTCTGTGAGCTGCTTCTTATCGAGATATACATCGATAATCCTATCAACCGCTGGTGCGATTTCCGAGGCCAGCAGGCCCCGCCCCATCCTCTCACCAATGCGGGCATTTTCATCACTGCGCCCACCCAGGGTAATTTGATAGTTTTCCACACCCCCACGATCCAGCCCCAGAATTCCAATGTTTGCCACATGATGATGCGCACACGCATTAATACAGCCGGACACATTCACCGACAAGGCGCCCGCAGACATTGCCTTTTCTTTCTCTCGAATATGCGCGGCAATTTCCTGCGCGACAGGGATAGATCGCGCGGTAGCCAGCGCACAATAGTCCATGCCCGGACAGGCAATGATGTCGCTGGGCAGATCGATATTGCTGGTCGCCAGATTGGCGTCTGACAATCGTTGCCAGACATCAGCCAGATCACTTTGCCTGACATGCGGCAGAACCACATTCTGACGGTGCGTTACTCGCAGTTCACTATGGGAATAGTCATCTGCGATACTGGCAAGCGCCCGCATTTCATCTGCACTTGCATCACCGGGTATGCCCTCGATTCGTTTCAACGACACGACGACAATGGCATAACCGCTTTGGTTGTGTTGTTTAACATTTCGCTCCAACCAGCGACTGTACTCTTGATCCGCTGCTGTGTTGTCTGGAGCGTCACTGCCAGTTACCACGCTATACACAGGCGTGACAAATCGGCTGGTAAGCCGTGCAAGCTCTGCTTCCACCGGATCAAAGCGCTTCTTGTCGATCTGCCCGAACGCCTCGTCTACCTCGGCTTGCAGCTCGGCCAGACCGGTTTCTGCCAGCAGTATTTTTATCCTTGCCTTGTATTTATTGTCGCGACGCCCGTAACGATTGTAGACGCGCATGGTTGCCTCCAGATACGGCAACAGATCCTGTATTGACACGTTCTCGCGGAACAGTTGAGCAATCTTCGGCGTCCTGCCCTGACCACCGCCCAGCCATACATCAACCACGACATTTCCCGCAGCGTCCAGCTTCAACCGCAATCCAATATCATGCAATTTTATTGCGGCACGATCGTTAGCGCTTCCCGTAATGGCGAATTTAAACTTGCGTGGCAGGTAGCGAAACTCCGGATGCAAAGTCGACCATTGCCTCAACAGCTCAGCCAACGGTCGGGGATCGACTTCCTCATCAGCTGCGACACCGGCAAAAGGATCCGTGGTGATGTTTCGTATACAGTTGCCACTCGTTTGTATGGCGTGCATCTGAACACTGGCCAATTCATCGAGTATATCGGGGGTATCGACCAGCGATGGCCAGTTAAACTGGATATTTTGTCGGGTTGTAAAATGCCCGTAGCCACGATCATAGCGGTCTGCGATATAGGCCAGCTTACGCATTTGCAAGGACGACAATACGCCATACGGTATGGCCACCCTCAGCATATAAGCGTGCAGTTGAAGATATAAACCATTCATCAGACGCAGCGGTTTAAACTCCTCCTCGCTGATTAGCCCTGCGAGTCGTCGCGACACCTGCTCACGGAATTCTTCACTACGCTGATCGACCAGTGTCTGATCATGTTGATCGTACTGATACATGATCACATTTCTCCTGTAGCCGGAATAGATATACCGTCAATCGACGCCGACTGCAGGGGCGCACACGAGATATGAACGGAAGGTTTTTGCGCAGGCAGGTAATCTATACTGGGGCCCTGCACACGCAATATTTCCCTGAGGACAGTTGGTCCACCACGGTCATCGCTGTCGGTTAAATATGCACCGGTCACCCTGTTATCAGCCTCTGCAGCAGCCGCAACGCGTAGCGCATCGCCTGCAGCGGATTCATCTGCTACCACCAATGCATCAGACACATGCTCTGACCACTCGCCTGCAGCAGTCAGGTACACCGTTAAACCACTGCGCAGATCATTGGCCATGATGATCTCTGGTTGTCGGCTAGCTTTCGTATTAATTTTTTTAGGGGGCATTATACTATCCTCGCTATGCCGCACACTGATCGGCCGCACTCTGATCGGCTTCTGTTTCGCTTATACCCAGACGCTTGTGCATCAGAGTACTGGTAGTGGTGTACTGCAGAGACGCCTTCACACCCGGGTTTAACTGCTCTTTAATTGCAAAAGCAGCCAGTGCTGCCTCGTGGAAACCGCTCAGGATCAGTTTCTTCTTACCCGGGTAGGTATTGATATCACCTATTGAGTAGATGCCCTGCTGACTGGTTTGAAAACGCTCGGGATCAACGACAAACTGATTCTTAACACGATCGACAGGCCACTGTGCCATCGGCCCAAGGTTTGGTGACAATCCAAAAAACACCAGCAAATGATCGAGTTCCACTCGCCGTGTTACACCATCCTGCGAGGTTACCTCCAAAGAACGCAGCACGTCATCCGCCTCAACCAGGCCAGTCACGTTGCCGGTCAACAGCTGCATTTCATGGTCTTCACACAGCTGCAGCATTCGATCAACAGAGGCCGGCGCCGCCTTGAATTTTTGCGACCGGTGAATGAGCACCACGCTATTCGCATACGGCTGCAGATTCAACGCCCAGTCTAGCGCTGAATCGCCACCTCCAAGAACCACAATATCTTTGCCACGGTGCACATCAGGATTTTTCACTGAGTAAAACAACGAGCTATTCAAGTGAGACTCTGCACCCGGCACCTTCAATTTGACTGGCTCAAATGCCCCGACACCGCCCGCTATAACGACCGCTTTGGTGTGAAATATTTTGTTTGCATCAGTCGTCACCTTCCACTCGGTCTCATCCAGTTTTTCCACCGACACGACCTGCTCGCCAAGATGAAAAACAGGCTCAAACGGCATCGATTGCTGCATCAGGTTATCTACCAGCTGTTGTGCACCAATCACGGGCAGACCCGGTATATCGTAAATGGGTTTGTCCGGGTACAACTCCGTGCACTGGCCACCCGGTCTGTCCAGCGACTCGACAACGTGTGCTCGCAAACCGAGTAGCCCAAGTTCAAATATCTGGAACAGCCCGACCGGGCCGGCGCCAACAATTACTACATCTGTTTGAATGGTCATAGGCCTGTACCAGAACTGTGGGGGTTGAAAAAATCGGAGTAATAAATTTGATAGAACACCTCCATTTTTGAAAATTATTCCGATTAAATCAATTTAAATGAATTAATTTGTAATATAATTTGATATTAAACCCTTATTCTGAATATTTTTCATATACCAATGCCAAAATCAGAACGCGATAACGGCCTGGACACAACCGACAGGGATCTACTGGCTCAGCTTCAAATCGATGCCACCTGGTCGATGGATCGATTGGCGAAAAAGGTGGGTATCTCCAAGACCGCAGCCTGGAACCGGGTCCAGAAACTTCAGCAGGATGGTGTGATCCAGAGACAGGTGGCGGTTCTGGACCCGAACAAGATCGGTGTGCCGGAAACATTTTTTATTGCGGTAAAAACCAATAAACACCAACAACAGTGGCTGACCAAATTCCATCAGGTTATAAAAACACACCCGGAGATCGTTGAGGTCCACCGTCTGGCCGGGGAAGTCGACTATCTGATGAAAGTCCAGGTTGCTTCAACCCACGATTTTGATGCCCTGTATAAACAGGTTGTTAGTGAAATCGATTTGTACAGCGTGACATCAAGTCTGTCTATGGAAGTGCTGAAACATGAGACCGCGTTACCAATCCAGAAACCAGACTCTGAAGAGTGATGGCGGGGTGGAAGCAAGCCACAAGGCAGTGGATTCAATGATCAGGTGAGATACTGCCAATCCGATACTCCATGCGTTCAAACTATCTCTTTTTTACGCATGGCATAGTGATTGCGTTGGCCGGGCAGATTCCCTGGACGCTGGTATGCGCACACAAAAAACAATAAAACTCCCGACCTGCGGCTCGCTGCTTGTCATTGCCAGTTTCATTGCCGGCTGCGACGGTGGCTCAGCGCAAGTATCTCAACCGGTTGACGCAGTTGAGGCCGTTGAGGCCGTTGAGGCCGTTGAGGCCGTTGAGGCCGTTGAGGCCGTTGAGGCTATTGAAGCCGTTGAGGCGGTTGAACCTGTTGAGGCGGTTGAACCTGTTGAAGCCATTGAACCTGTTGAGACTATTGCCGCTGCCGAGATACCACTCATCGAGGCATTGTCCGTCGATATTGAGTGGGCGAATTCTGCAGCCCTGTCAAATGCTCAGGCACTACCTGAAAGTCCAGTACAAGACACTGTGCAACACAACACAATGGGACGCTGGGGCGACCTCATCGACTGGCCACACATAGCTGCAGGAGCAGCCAGCCTGCCGTCAGGCAATATCGCAAGTTGGGCATCCAGTGACATCAACGATTTTAGAGTCAACGCAAGCTATACTCACGGTTCAATCTATGTACCGGCTACCGGTAGCTTCCTTGATAGCCCGAACACTCAACACAATCTCTATGGCAGCAGCGTGGCCATGGCCAGCGATGGCAGCTTTCTGGCTGTCGGGGACGGTCGCTCAGTAAGCTCAACAAGTAAATTAACCGATGAGGGCTGGAGTGCATTTGACCCAACCCTGCACCAGCGCGCTTTTGCTCAGACCACGGGTTTAGCAGGCGGGCAAATCATTACCTTTTATGGTGCAGATCCCGGTTCACCCACGGAGATTTGGACCACCGATGCAGGATGGTCACCAGTGACCCAACCACAATCACAGTCTATACCTGCAAACGGCTCGACGCCGCTGGTAGTCGCGCCAGATGGCAGATTGTTCAGTGCAGGTCTGGATACCGAACTTTTTAGCATCGATCTTGAGAATCAGCCAGACTATCAGTCGCACGGTACTCATGATGCAAATGAGTTTAAACGCCTCTACGGTACGAGTGTTCTCTATGACGAGGGAAAACTATTGGTGGCAGGCGGGGGAAGACCATCCCTTGACAGCGCACTAACCATTGACATCAATGGCGCTACTCCCGTTATAGAGACCACCAGCTCGATGCACAATCCGCGCAGCATGCACAACACAGTGCTGTTGCCTGATGGTCAGGTTATGGTTGTCGGTGGTACGAGTTCAGGTATCCCGTTTTCTGACGACGGCTCCATACTGGAACCCGAGCTGTGGGACTCCACAACAGGGCAATGGCAAAAACTGGCGGCACACAGCCAGCCACGCAACTACCAGTCAACCGCTTTACTATTGAAAGACGCTCGAGTGATTACCATGGGCGGTGGCCTGTGCGGAGAATGTCCGGGCAACAATTTAAACGCCGAAATATTTGAGCCGCCATACCTGTTTGCAAGCAACGGTGAGCTCGCTGCTATCCGACCCGAAATAAGCAACGCCCCCGCCACCTCGGTTGCCGGTGAAAAACTTATTATCGAAGCCAGCGGAACCAATACACCAATCACTCGCTTCAACTTACTTCGTTTAAACGCCGTTACACGCCATCACAACACCGACCAGCGTATTATATCTCTGGGCTTTAGCGAAACCGCCAACGGGCAGTACGAACTACAATTACCTGACAATAAAAACATTCTGTTGCCCGGATATTACTGGCTGTTTGCACTGGACGAACAAGGCACCCCGTCGGTAGGCCACACGCTGCAAGTGATCGACACCGAAGCAACAGTGCAGCCTGACACAGAAGAAGTACCAGATTTGCCCGACGGAAGCCTCTTCAAACGAGGAGATGTGCTCGCCCTGCACTATGATGTTGCAGCTGATATCGACGATATTCACGCCATCGCATCTGGACGAACCATCACTTCATTTTTCGATATTGAGCCCGCTGTCGTCGTTGGTACCTATGGATTCGACAACAACCGAAGGGAGACCTACCATGTTATTTTTAACGGCTTGACGCGCAAAGTTGCAGCCAACGAAGTCGCCACACGCTCTTATGGTGCAGGCGGTTACCTGGACACTCAGGGCTACCAGGCGGAACTACAGCTTGCAGCACAAGCTCAGGCGGCAATATGGAAACAGGCGCTTGATGAGGGCAACGATATCTGGGTAGCTGAAGGAGGCCCCTCTGATTTCACCGAGGAAGTGTTGCAACAACTACTGTCACAGGGCATTACGACAGAAACGACACGCTCAAAAATACACGTAATTCAGCACAGCATTGCAGCAAACGAGGGCAATACCAACGACAACAACCTCGCCTTTGTAAAGCTCAATACAGATTATATTACCATCGCCAATGGCAATCAGCCTAACTCCACAGCGGATCTGAATACCGGGGTCGCCGTTGACGATGATTTTAGAAACTGGGCGGCTGGCAGTACCAATGCGTCAGGGTGGGAATTTTCACTGGATTACTTTGCCGAAAAGCTTGATTTCAGTGATACAGTCGAGATGCTATATATACTCAATATCGGTACCGATGAGATCGCCGACACCGTAGATTTCACCAGTTACTTCGAGTAACGACAGGTAATCATCAAGCAGCTGACACCGCATCACCACTCGCGACTTACTTTTGCACCGGCTGGCCATCGTCAGTCCACGCTACGATACCGCCATCGAGGTGTATGATCGATTCAAAGCCCAGAGACTTCATGATTGGCAGACTTTTACCACTCCTGACACCTGTTCTGCAGTGAATAAGCCAGGTAGTATTTTTATCAAGTTTATCGAGCTGTTCTTCAAAGCTGAATGAATAGTAGTTGATGTTGGTCGCGTCCAAGAGGTGGCCACGGTTGTATTCAAACCCGGTACGTACGTCGAGCACTTTTACTGACGGGAATTTTTTTAATATGTCCGCCGCCTGCGCAGCGTCTACATGACGTACACCGTCAATCTCGTTGCCGTATTCCTCCAGCCCGGCTTCAAGTGCATACACTGGATGAAACAGTGTCATCAGAAATAGTACAGTGGCTCTTGCAAAATTTTTAGTGGCGACTGACCTGACTATTGTTTCGCAGAAATTCATATTTTGTTACCAGTAAAAAGTCTCACGGGTGGCTGCTTTGAGAAGAATGAAAACTCAACTATCCGAACCTGTGGACAATAAACATCACGCATAGTTGCAACAGGTTTTTGTCCCGCTGCGGGTGATACACAAACTACCCCGGAATCAGGCTCTTTGCTAATGATCTTCGCCGGGAAAAAACTGACGATTAAGCCAATTTAGCGGACTTGTTGCAACCGCAGTGTCATCCGCAAGAGCCGTCCGCAAGAGCCGTCAGCAAGAGCCGTCAGCAAGAGCTATCCACAAGAGCCATCCACAAAAGCCATACGCAACAGTTGCAGGAGGCCAGAGGAATCATGACCCAAATCAGGTAGTTATGTCTGTGACTTTGTCACAGCGGCAAATGATAGAGGACCAGAGCACAAATGCGTAGAGTAAGAAACGCATCAATCAAAGGGAACATTGCAACAGTTAACAGCAACAAGCAACGGGAAATCGACATCCCCCGTTGCTCATCTTGTGCTCCTGCTACCAGTTTATATCCTTCCTTTTTGCATTAGAAAGATACCTTTACACTACGACACTATAGTGAATCCCTGGTTACGGCAACGCTCTTCGGTGGATTCGTAACAAACCCCTCATTACAGCAAGGATGAGAAGCATAAGCAGTGGACCGAGACTTCCAGTACCTGTTCTTACTTGCGGTTCTGTTTGCCGTGGCGAGTCGTCATTGTCATTATCGATAAAATCGGCAACACCGTCGTCATCAATATCTGCATCGGTCTCAATGCTGTCGGGAATGGTGTCAGCGTCGCTGTCCTGATCAATGAAGTTACCCAACGAGTCACCGTCTACATCTTCATCACCTTCTATCAGATCAGGGATTGCGTCCCCGTCAGAGTCAGTATCGAGGAAGTTCGGGATACCATCCGCGTCGAGATCAGCATTGGTTTCTACAGAGTCCGGAATTGCGTCGTTGTCGCTGTCGGTATCTCGCATATTAGCGATGCCATCAAGATCAGCATCCCACGCACCCTCTACCTCATCGGCAATGCCATCGTTATCCTGGTCATCCACTGGCACGGTATGCTGCGTGGCATCGTCAAGAAAGTTGGGTATCAGATTACCATCAACATCTGCTGTGCCTTCAATCTGATCAGCGACGCCGTCACCATCGCTGTCCGTGTCGAGGTGATTGGGCAGGTTGTCACCGTCGGCGTCAGCGCTGCCCTCGATGTTGTCCGGTATCCTGTCGTTGTCATCATCAGTATCGATATAGTCGGGCACTTCATCCTGATCAAAATCACGAAAACCAGTGGCATTATTTGGGTCCGTGCCTTCAATTTCCTCTATATGGTCTGGCACCTGATCTGCGTCAGAATCTTCGATAGAAGCAGGCGCTTCCTGAAATGACGCAATACCATTTCTATCAGGGTCGAACAGCAACTCAACAGCGTTATCATCGTTGCCTGCCGCTGCGTCGTAGTCGTTGTCATCCAGGTAAGCTGGTATGCCATCGCGGTCCCGATCATAGTAGGCCAGGCCACCGTGCTCGTTCTCATTCCAGATGCCATCGTTATCGCTGTCTGCATCGATGATGTCCGCAATACCATCACTATTTGAATCACGAAGGCTACCAGCGTCAGCTGGATCCGTGTTTTCAGCCAGTTCAATGATATCCGGTATGCCATCAGCATCGGTATCAGCCTGAGCGCGCACTATAGGAAGATGTTCAACCACTTCGATATACGATATGGAATCGTTCATCACCCCAAGCGAAGGCGTGGAATCGATGTATGCTCCACAACGACCATTACCTCCACCATGTTCGCATGCATACAATGCAAAGCCATCCTGAACCTGGATCGATGAGATAGCGTCATTACCAATACCTCTTGACTCAAGCGCGCCTAATCCGTAAGTCCCGACAGACAAACCAGCACTTATACCACTATAATTGACATCGCTGTACACAGTAGCAGCAGGTCTGGTAATTTCGAGATAAGATATCTCGTTGTCCAACAGGGCAAGCGTCGGTGTGGATTCGGTAAATCTTCTACACACGCCTCCACCTACCCCGTGTTGGCACGCGTAGGCTGAATAGCCGTTGTGTACTCGTATCGATGAGATAGTGTCATTGCCAATACCCAAAGCCTCGAGATCAGTCAAATTGTAAGCACCGACTGCAAGATCTACGTTGGTACCACCGTAGTTACTATTACCGTATACAGTGACCGTAGGCTCGGAGATAGTGGATCTATTGACTTCGATATAGGATATCTGGTTGTTTAACAAACCCATCGTCGCCAAGGATTCAGAAAAACTTCTACAGGTTCCGTCACGGGCGCTATGTTGGCAGGCATACACTGTGTAACCGTCGTGTACTTCTATCGATGAGATCGCATCGTTACCGATACGCATAGACTCCAGCTCGGATGCCTTGTAAACACCTACCGGCAAATCGACATTGACGCCACCAAAGTGGTTGTCACCGTATACGGTGACTGTGGGTTCTGCAATAGTAGATTCTCTCACTTCAATGTACGATATGGTGTTGTTCAACAAACCGAGCGACGTTGTAGACGCAGAGATGGTTCTACATGAGTTATTAGTTGTATGTGCGCAGGCAAATACCGAATAGCCATCATGCACTTTTATCGACGAGATTCTATCGTTGCCAATGCCCAATGATTCAAGAGCGGGAAAGTTGTAAGTGCCCACATCTAAATCGACACGTATGCCTGTGTAGTTGTGGTCCTGGTACACCGTCACCGCATCGACTGCATCGGGGCGTCCGTTCGGAAAGTATAACGCCATCAGTTCATCTATTCGACTGGCAGCAGCTTCTGTTCGCGCAGGATCGAAATTATTGACAACTTCGTTCCACTCCGACTCCGACCTTATATCACCGCCGATTCTGTCCCAGAAATCACGAATCTCTTCCTCCGTCCTCGGCAGGGCAGATCGATGCGCCATCAGACGGTCGTAGACTTTCGCTGAAGGCTGTAATCCTTCAGCCTGGAGAGCAGCCGCGAGCGCTTGTGGATCATCTGGTGCCCGTCCCCACAAATGAATAATGGGACGTATATCCGCACCTGCTGCGCGCGAAAGGCGCAGCAGACGGTCATCTGTACCTTGTTCATGGAATTGCCTCGGTATGGCATCTCCGAAGTCAACCCAATGTTGGTTTATATCCCGGTTAAGGGTAATCAGTGCATCCCAACCAAACAGCTCAATGATGTCCATGTAATTGCCATAACCGCGGTAGTTATAGTGATACTGCGATCCCTTTGCTTCATTGCCTGCGAGGAAGTTGTCTGTCAGTGCCCAGCTGTTGAATGCATCGGTTAGCGTCACGTCATCACCCTGCGGGCCATGTACCGAGCCTGCAAAGGCCAGTTGTAGTGAGATACCGTACATCTTGTTCAACAGCAATATATAGGGCACATGGACTATCGACTCACTTTCGTTTTTGAAAAACAGCGCCAGTGTGGCATGAGTCATCTCGTGCATGGCGGTTTCGTTAGGAATATCCCTTGGCTTGAACTTGCCGGGGGCTTCGGCTTGATCAAAATCTGGAAAGTTCGACATCGGGTAGCCCGGGAAAAACGCATTGCCACGAAAGTCCACGTCCACTTGGGAAAAGTTCAGAGGCTTGTTTCGAACCTCTGGCCTGCCCATGAAGACCGACATGGCATCGGCCATGTCATCATTGTTTTTTAACACGCCTACCACATCCCAATCGTCCCTGACCCATTTAGCAGGAAGGCTAAGCATGGAGCGTTCGGACTCGATGTCAGCAAACGTACCGGGATGCGTTTTCTCAATTTCCCATTGTGCAGCTGTGGTTTTGTCAAAACTGCGGGCTGAGTAAAAAGGCGCCCGAATTATGTTCTTAATTTGCACCGTGACGATACCGTCGTCAGCGAGATAAGGCACTTCGATATAGAGGTTGCCTCCCAACGGGTTGGCAACTTTTGTGGTGGTGCTGCTAATCGGGAATAGGTTACTTATTCTGCCAACACGTCTCTGTGTTGGTCTGCTCGACAAATTCCAGCTGTGTGCTCCGACGCGTACTTGATATCCCTGATTAACAAGGTGGGGCGGTACAACTACCTCAGCGACAGTGCCGGGTGCAACGTAAGCCCCGGTGGGTCTGCGCGCACTCCTTTTTGAGTACAGATTTGGCCGACCCCAATCCTCTGGCACGGAGGCATCGATGCGCATCTGATAAACCGCATTGGGGTTGGCAGGCTTGGGAACAGCACCCGGAAAATACTCGTGAGACCTGAAGACCATAGCACCCACCAGAGTCGGATTGGCAGCGAGGTTAGTGGCGTTGACCCCGTCAAAAGCCAGCTGATACACAACATGCATGAGACGCGCTAGCGCGTGCCCATCAGTAAGGCTATCGTTTTTGCTAAATTTTTTAATACCCGCATCGGTGAACAACGGCCCATGAGTGCTTTCGTATGATTGAACAGTTTCGTACGCAAGTGTCACCAGCGGCAAATCAAACGCCGCCGTGCCGTAACCAGCGTCATTGATGATATCGTCACGCAAGTCATGGAGCGCTTGCTCTGACAGGTCTACGTCTCCTTTGACGTGGCTGGTCAAAGTATCAAGTGCTGCCACTATTGATGTGAGTGCGCTCTTGCTGACGATCAGGCTTGAGGTATTGTTATTCCCGGCCCCCAGACTGGCGGCAGACGTTGTATGGCTCACACAGTCAGTAGGCCCATGAATACAGAGTTGGAGTTGATACCCCGGTGCCACCTTCACCGAAGAGACATTATCGTTACCGATGCCCCCTGCGATAAGATCATTTAGGTTGTAGGTCCCCTCGTCTACGGCCCAGGATACGCCGCCATAGTTGGGCTCTGAATATAGAATACCACCCTGTGTTGGGTCTACTGCGTAGACATGAGCAGATATCAAAAACCCGAGACAAGCTATAATGGAGCGCACCAGGTGAGATACACGGTGTGAATATTTTTTTGTCATGCGACCTGCGATTTTAATCAGGAATACTGATTAGGTATGAGAATTTGAGGAGTAAAAAAACACGAGGACACACGTGAAATTGGTGATCGAATTTAAACCATTATACACAGGGAACGGCGGTGCCACTAATTTCTGAATGTTGCTACTCAAAAGAAAAAAAAAGAATAAAACGTTTAGATTTTCATCAATAGTGAAATCACTTCGGTAAGTTTTCGTTGTAAAAAGCGTGCGGACTGTACATGTCGTATTACCAAATTATGGTATGACTCGGTGATCTCAAACTACAGCAACTTATAGTGATTAAACAACACTATCATTTTGTCACTTTACCCAATGAAATCGATAGCCCTCCACCCGGCTTTTTTTTACGAAGGAATGTCTGACCAGGGCTGCAATACAAAACTGTTATTAACGCGAACATTACTTAAAAAATCGCATATCTATATTTTCACACAACAGTTACTTAGTAATTCATTGAATGATTCAGGCTTAATGGACTCTTTGCTTATAGACAAATATGTCATTTTAAGAGACTATTCAGAAAGAAACCTTTTTAACAGTCACGGGATCATTGAATTTAGACTCAAATGAGATACGGCAAATTCGGTCAATAAACAAAATGAACTGAAGAATCACAAACAGGTGCCGATAGACTCCTGAACAGTTTTCAGTTTTGTGGTTTTCGACAGACTTCAGATATTCCCCGCTACCATTTGCACTCCGGGAAGCTTTTTTCCGAACTTCAGTATTAAACCAGTTTTTTTTGGTTAATTCCACAGCATTAGCAGTACCTCCTTTTGCAGCCGTTCCGCAATTAATTTTCTGTACCTGGCACAGCGAATCAGTTCAGCGCACGAATCACAATGTTTGAATGTCGATTCAGGTAGCTATGCTGCAGTTGAGTCAAGGTCTTTTCAGAAGTGAAGGTTGTAAAGAGAAAATGAGACTTTTATTCAGTTATTTCAATCGTTTCCCGCGATACGTCGACCATTTTTATTACTTATTGTCTTCGATAGCTGCCAGTCAGTTCCCCTTGACAGTAAGTTCCTGATTGCCGTGGTAGTTCCGACCAATGTGTAATCAAATGCTGCATCAAGAATTAACGAACCAGCTCCATAAAAGATTGCTACCGATTGAACCGAATTGTTTCGCCCAGACACAAGCGAATCGCTAAACAAGAAAAAATACCACTTCAGTTGCAGTCCGCCTATCTTTTTAAGCTGTACGGACAGCCTCTCTACAAACACCCGAATGAGCCATCAGGATTTCAGATTTTATGAATAGCAAGCTTAGAGACCGAAGACAATTTATCAAACTGGCATCCGGCTTACTGGTAACACCGTTCGCATCTTTAACGGGAGGAAGTGCGATTGCACAGAACGCCGGATCCCCGTTACGCATGCTAACCATTATAGATTCATATGGACTACCCGCACAAACCCGAGACGATATTTGGGTTCGCTCTCCTATCGGAGACTACCCATTACTCAACACTGATCTAGGGACCACTCTGGCACCGTTACAAGCCTACAGGGACAATATGCTTGTTGTCTCGGGTATTAACATGGACAGCCTGGGTGGTGACAGTCGAATCCACCAACACATGACGCGACACACCTTAACGGGCAGTCAAAAGCTCAATACGAGTCCCACTGGTGAGCCTGCGGCCAAAATCCCGCATGCTTCACTGGATGTACATGTTGGCGAGCACTTAAACAATAATGTAGGCCTTGGACGCGCCTTTCCACATCTGTTTTTTACCAATATCTCCCAATCGGGAAAGCAGACTTTTTGTTATGACCTCGAAGGCAATCAGATTCGTTCTATTGCCGGCCCCAGGAACCAGGCTGAAACTATCTTTGCCAACAATACTGACTTATCTGAAATACAGTTTCAGAACCTGACTCAACAAACCGTTTTCGAACTGGTACAGGAACGGATTCTGGCACTGCGTGGTCAACTAACCAATGCCAATGCGAGTATGGTTATGGATGCTTATGAGTCCAGTGTCGACGAACTGGCAGCACAGCTTCATGTGAGCAGCAACAATGTGTGCGGAGCGCCCGTTGCGCTGGATTCATACCCGGCCTCAAGCAATCAATCGACCGTCACCACGCCATATATCTTCAAAAACATCCAGCAAGCATTTGCCTGTGATCTGACGTCCAGCCTGACCTATCATATCGGCGGGGAGCAGATAAATCAGTTAAAGCACAAGGACTTGTTCAACCCTGACCTACACCCAGAGGGCGTAGGAAACCAACTATCAAATAGAATGCATGCGGTATCTCACGCAGTGAGTGATAACGCAAACATGACCCATGAGCTTATTCGCATTCATCAGGCGGAGTTAGTCGCCGAACTCCTGGATGCAATGAGCATAATGCCGGATGTCGATGGCAGTAGTGTACTGGATAACACAGTCATGTTCTGGACTTGTGCAATGGCCAATAATACGCATTCAAAAACAGGCTACCCCTATTTATTGATAGCCGGAAAAAACACCAACTTGCAAGGCGGTTTTCACTACGATTGTACGGGTAATACAAATAATGATCTGTTAACCACTATTGCTCAGGGACTGAATCTTCCTGATGAACGATTTGGTGGATTTCATAAGTCAGGCGAAGATCGCGATGAATTACACAACGGGGCTATTTCCAGAATGCTGGTAGCTTAGCTTGTTCAGTGGCAAGAACACATTTATATGAGTTCTAACTGAAGTAAAAAATACAGCTAAAAACAGAAAAATAATATAGAAGCCAAATATGATCAAGCCCTTCATTAAGAATATCTACTTCCCGGTAGTAATGTTAACACTCACAGCATGCGGTGGAAGTGGTGGAACTGTTGTTGGCGCTAATACAGCGCAAGAGAGTCCACCACCAACAACAGACGAGATTGCACCAACGGCGCCAGAAGAGAGCGGTCCGTCAACGCCTGAGGAGACTGTTCCGTCAACGCCTGAGGAGACTGTTCCATCGACGCCTGAGGAGACTGTTCCATCGACGCCTGAAGAGTCTATCCCAACGGCGCCTTCTCAGGAAGCCGCCCTGGCTACAGGTAAGACCCATTTCGATTCGTCTTGTTCTACGTGTCACGGTAGCAGTGGCGATAACAACTCTCGTCCCATTAATGTGGACGACTGTCGCGTAGCTGACTGCAGAAGCATTGATTCTTTGGCAAGTTATATCGATGAAAATATGCCATTCGGCTCCAGTCAGGCCTGCATACTTGGCGGATTAGATAGCTGCGCGATCACAACAGCCACATACATTTTTAATAACTTTAGTACCGAGATCAGCGATGGGTCCTTCGGACCTACTGAACCGGAAGAACCCGCAGAACCCGCAGAACCCGCAGTTCAAAATGTGCCATCCCCGCTGGCTCGTTTGACCAATGACGAATATATTAACAGCGTCAGAACATTGCTTAGTCTTGCCGGTGACTCTCCGCACATTAACGCTGCAAAAAATTCATTGACCTCTGAATCGGTAGTCCACGGTCTGACCAATGACGCTGCTACACAGTTTCTGACACAACTTACGGTATCCGGCTTCTCTACTATGGCCATTGCTGCCAGTAATGACTTTTTGCAGAATGTCAGCTCGAAAGACGAGTTAGCAGAATTACTCGACTGCACTACATTAACTGAAAATATTGACACTTCAGCACCAACAAGAGCCTGTGTTGAAGAATTCTCCAAGAACCTTATAGCCAAAGCCTATCGGCGGCCAGTCAATGATGACGATGCTTCCAGCATTTCCACTATATACGACAGCATCATTAGCTTCAACGAGACACACGATAACGATCTATTTGATATTACCGCCCACAGAAACACGATGCAGGCAATTCTTCAGTATATTATGCTGTCGCCCGAATTTCTGCTGATTACAGAAAACGGCAAACCAGACAATAGCAACGCCACAACCAAAGAGCTGGCTGGTTCCGAAATCGCCACACGCTTGTCATTGTTTGTGGCAGGTGCTCTGCCTGATGACGCTCTGCTGGCTGATGCTAACGCCGGATTACTGGAAAATCCGGAAGTTCGTCTACAGCATGCGGAAAGACTGATGAGCAGTCAGATTGGTGTTACCCAATTTACCACTCTGGTCAGGGGCTGGTTGGGTATTGACAACTCCGTGTCGGATCCTGATGACTTACAGGCACTCAACGCGTTTATAAGCGACTGGTTTGTCAACGAGTACCCTTTTAGCGATTTATATCAGGGGCCGGTTACTGTCGAGCATGTCAGTGGCATTGAAACCACTGAGCCAATGGGCGTCCTGGGCCTGAGGGCGTTTGTTGCCTCACACACCAGCGCGCCAACTCCCAGTTTTATTACACGTGGTGTATTTGTCGTCGAAAACTTGCTATGTGAAGCACTTCCCGAAGACATACCTGATGCCGCTCTTGATACCGGTGTCCTAACACCACTTCAGGTCTTCGAAGAACACACAAAACAGCCATGCGCTTCCTGCCATCAGATATTTGACAACTATGGAGCAGCTTTTCAGAAGTTCAATGCCGAGACCTCCTTGTTTGATCCTTCATTTCAGGACTTTGGAACAAGCTTTGACCTGTTTAGTATCGGCGATATCAACACTTCAGTTTCGGGTCTGGGTGATCTTGGATTCAGCATGGCATCGAGCCAGCGAGCCTCGTCCTGTATGACTGAGCTCTGGTACCGCCATAGCACGCGCAGAGGGGTTGATACGCAAGGCAGAGACGATCTCGAGCTACAATCCGTATTTAATACATGGGCCGAATCCGGGGACAAGAGCATGAAGGCTCTACTACGAGCCATAGTCGCTTCCGATAACTTCATCATCTTACACCTGTAGAAACAGGCAGAGCCACATCCAGGCTGCCGCATATCGGCTAATTCTATAATTACCGATATAGGCTCATTGAGCGACAATAGTATTATAGGTACGGGCGGTACTGCACCGCCCTCCTGCTCAATGAATACGCTCAGATACATGTTCAATGTATCGATTCCGTGCAAGGCCGACGGCTTAGTGCATACAAATGATTAATCAACATCTCAAGTTCAAAGACAAATAACCGATCACACTAACAATAGCGATTAATTCGTTGATTGGAAAACAGCGATTGCGGCAGGCAGGGAAGTTCTTCGCACCTCTCCAGTGCCAGCCTAAGACCGGATACTTACTCAGTCAGCCGTCTGCTGCCGAATCTCATGGATGAGAGTGTCAATATGCAAACGACCATCAAACACTATTGCAGACGATGTTTTCTATCGATCATAGTTCTGACTTTCAGTGTTATCGGCGCAACCAGCCTATCAGCGCAGCAGACGCTGCCAGCCAGCACGGACGATTCCGGTACATCCATCAGTATCACACCAAATCATGTTTATCAGCAGGCCCAGAGGATTGTGGGCGAAGTGCAAATCATCCGCGAGGCGATGAATGCGAATGAACCTGCCCGAATCCCGGGTGTACAAACGGATAAACGACCTATCCATGTGTACGCAAAATCACTTGAGGTGCTGGAGAAAATAGCCCGCACACAATCAGTTCTGGGGTTGCCGCCCGTAACAGTCGGTTCGATTCCCCTGCGAAAAGTCACCCCGCAGGAGGTATATGAATCTACCCTTCAGATTATCGACCAGTTAGAGCAGGTAAAATCCAGGCTTAACATCACGCAGCAGGCACCGACACCATCCCTTCAATCCGGGCTCACACCGTCGGATGTTTACGAGAAGATCTGGCTGGCATCCAACTTGATGGACGCGGTTGCAGGCCAGGTGAGCCCGAACCTGGTTTATCGCAATACCCAGTACGTATTGGCAGAGATAGATCAGGTTGCTGCCAGAATGAATATACTGCTCAAGCAGCAGGCGCCGGCACCCTTAGCAGGTGTTGGCCCCAAGCGGGTGAATCTGGAGGGATTCATGAATCTTCACCGGCTGGCAAATCTGGAGCGCAAACTGGGTGTCACTCCACTTCGTGTTGCGAATTTTCCCAGCGGAAATATCACTCCGGCAGATGTTTTTGATACCACCAACACGATGCTCGCCGAGTTGGCCCGAATCAAGCATTTTCTGGGCATAGAGCAATCATACAAGCCGATCGCACCTCCCACTGGTAAAAAACCACCGGACGTACATGCCAATATGCGGCTTATCGCGACCAGCTTGCAACAACTGATCGAGCAGGGAACGCGAAGCTGAGTATCCTCCATCCCGGATATCGCCCCGGTCTTCACGCTGCGGGATAGCGAAGTAGCTGCGGCCATAGTTCAAACGCATCTTCAAGGGAATGAACGATGTTTTTTGCGAACGTATTAAAACCTAATTTGTGGGGGCGAATAATGTCCCTGCCGATGATCGTCTTCGGTTTTCTGGTTGTCATCGGAATCATAGTGTCTATTCGCCTTACAGCCATTGGACAGAGTTTTCAACGGGTGACGCATGTTCTTGAACCTCAGGCAGATCAGGCAGGCCAGCTGATCGATGTGCTTCGGGAACGTGCTCGCGAGGTAGAACGCTTCCTTCGGGTTGGAGACCCCGAAAGCGCCCGGGCCTTTGACGAACTTGTACAGAAATCAGATCTGGTTGAACAACGACTGCGTGAACTGACCGTTGACCAGAACAGATTGCAGCAGCTGAACCGGATTGGTGCCCTCGGGGATACCTATGATCGTGTTTTCAGAGATCAGATCCTGCCGGGAACGCACGAGCAATTGCAATTGGCTATCAAACTTCTTGATGAAGACGGGCCGGCAATTGCACAGACGCTTGCCGACATCTATGAAACCGCGCGTGCGGATGACGTGGCAATGGTTCAGGACGCGGCCAACGCCATGCGGAGCAACTTTCTGGTTGCGAGAATCTATGTAGGACAGTACCTGCGCACCAATCACGATGACGACGCGGCGCGGTTTCGGCTTGAGATGATGGCTGCGGAGAGCAGCGGCATCGACCTGCTCGACAGTGTTACCGAAGACCGCCGGCGTGCGTGGACTGATACCGTCCTCCAATTGCTTACGGCTTTTTCGCAGGATTTTGAACAGATAGTTCAGCTTAGCAAACTACGCAACGAGGTGATCGACGGTCCCTTGCTGCAGGCAAGCAATGCGATTATTGCGGCAGTAAAAGATCATACGGGTGACATTCGTGCAGAGCTTGAAGTCAGTGCCCAGGCTTCCAGTGAGGCGATATCCGGTACCCGACAATTAATTCTGGTACTCGGTCTGGTGGCAATTATCGTGGGGATGGCACTTGCGATTTTTATCATCAGAGGAATCACGCGCCCCATATCCAATGTCGTCTGCGTAGCCAGGGAAATTGCGGCAGGAAACCTCGACAACGTCATCACGCCTGCATCCAAAGATGAAGTAGGACGTCTGATGATCGCGCTTGCACAAATGCAGACTGATCTGCGTGAGCGTCTGGAATCCGACCAACGCATTGCCGCTGAAAATCAACGCATTCGACAGGCGCTTGATAATGTATCCGGCAATGTCATGGCTGTAGATGCCGAACTGAATGTTATTTACATCAATACCGAGATGCACAATCTCTGCACGACCCGCGAATCAGATTTTCGCACAGGCGCGCCGAATTTTAACGCGTCTGCACTACACGGAAAAAACATTGCTGCGCTGTTCACCAGTGCCAGTGCAGATTTTGCAAGCCTCGCTGACATCAAAGGCGAACACAGCTGGGATGTTAAGCTCGGCAATTGCTATCTGCATTTGGTGAGCAATCCGATTGTTGATGATGCGGGCTCGCGACTGGGCACTGTGATTGAATGGGTTAACCAGACTGAGGAGCGAGCAGTACAAACCGAAGTCAATGCGCTGGTCAAATCGGCTCGCGCCGGCGATCTCAGCAATCGCTTGTGTCTTGAAGACAAGAGTGGATTCTTTGCCGTGTTGTGCGGTTCGCTAAACGAATTACTGTCTGTGACTGACAGTGTGGTGAGCGAACTTGGCATGGTCGTCGGCGCTATTTCCAAAGGCGATCTGTCTCGAAAAATGGATGGAGAGTACGATGGCGAATTCGCAAAACTGGCCAACGACACCAACCGAACTATCCGCAAACTTACCGAAGTTATCGGCGAGGCGAAGGGTGCCGTGAGCGCCGTACAGCAAGGCGCATCTGACATTTCACAGGGCAACCTGTCGCTCAGTGAAAGAACGCAGCAACAAGCACTGGCGCTCAATGAAACGACCTCTTCCATGCAAGAGATCACCGATATGGTTGCACAAAATGCAGACAATGCAATTCTGGCCGACCGACTCTCAACGTCGGCTCAAACGCTGGCTGCAAAAGGGGGCGAAGTCGTGGGTTCGGCAGTCAACGCCATGCAGGCGATTGACAAGGCGAGCCAGGAAATAGCGGATATCATCGGTGTGATCGATGAGATTGCATTCCAGACTAACTTGCTGGCATTGAACGCCGCAGTTGAGGCAGCGCGTGCCGGTGAAAATGGTCGCGGCTTTGCCGTGGTGGCCAGTGAAGTCAGGCATCTTGCGCAGCGCAGTGCTGACGCAGCCAGGGAAATTTCGGCTTTGATTAACGATAGCGTGAGCAAGGTTCAGGAGGGCTCCGTGTTAGTTGGAGAGTCAGGTGAAACACTGGACGAAATAGTCACTTCTGTAGCAAAGGTAAGTGATGTTGTTGCGGAGATTGCCGACGCCAGCAGACAGCAGAATCAGGGGATTGAGCGTATAGGCGAAGCAGTCTCGACACTCGATGAAATGACCCGCAGCAATGCTTCGCTGGTCGAGCAGGCGACAGCAGCAAGCGAGACCATGTCCACACAGGCAAAGGCCCTTGGCGATTCCATGAGCTTCTTCGACAGTGACCTCTTTGCCAGCGTCAGCGGCGTAGAGGCAAGTCTCAACGAGCGCCATGTAAAAACCAGCGATGCAAGTATGTCGATAGCAGAGCTATCCAGCAATGATTCGTCTTTTGCTGATCGCCCTGCAGTGTCGACAAGAAACGAAGGTCGTCACTAGCGAACCGCCCCGCACCGATACGACACCATACGCTCGCTTTCTGGCAGCGCCTGCAATCTTTTCTATAGAGCTGATTTCATGCTGGGGTTAGCTGCGCGTCAGCAGCGTTGGCCCTGTCAAGGGTAAAAATTGATGTCCACTCCAGATTGAAATACCCGCTTCTTTGCCAGTCCGCGGTAACATCGAACCTATAGAAGCAGACTTGGACAAGAGTCCTATACGCGCGAATCGCCTTGAAGAACCCGGTGACCCTCTTGATAGTCGGGAACTTTTTTACTGTCAGCGGTCCAAATTTTTCCAGACATAGCTAACCACGCTGGCGATTGAAAAGGCCAGTGAAATACGACACCACCGACAGCGTCATTCAATCCAACAACAACAATCCAAGGGGTAATCTCAATGAACTGTTCAACTATTTTAAAAACCGCCGTCTTCGGATCTCTCGTGCTGATGGGTTCGGCTGCAATCGCCGAAAAAGACGAAGTAACAAGTGAAATAATTGGTGCCGAAGGCGACGCGATCGGTTCCGTGAAACTTCAGCAGGGGACCGGCGGGGTACTGATGACAGTCGAGCTTGACAAAGATGCTCTGTCGCCCGGTTGGCACGGCATTCATTTTCACGCGCACGGCACTTGCGAGGATGTGGGCGAGTTTAAGCTCTCCGGCGGCCATGTCGGCAAGAAGCCAGGCGCACACGGCTTATTGAATCCGGAAGGACCCGAATTCGGGGATTTACCCAATATCTTTGTACCGGAAGGAAGCGATGCAAAAGCCCAGTTTTTTGCTGCCGGACTGACTCTGGCTACCGGACAAGATGGTGAGGCATTACTGGACGATGACGGCAGTGCGCTGGTTATTCACGCTCAGGAAGACGACCACTTAACCCAACCAATCGGCGGTGCAGGCGGCCGTGTAGCGTGCGCAGTTCTGAAATAAGGCTGTAATAAGATTACACAAGAAGACTACCGAGGACAGACTATGCAGATCTTGCAGAGTCTGTCTTCGGTTTTCTGTCTTCTCAACAGGCTGCTTGGCCGCAAAGACTTTTGCTTGGTTTTGTTCTTTCAAAAATGAAGGCCTGCAGCGTGTTTAGCCCTTCGGCAGTATGGCAACCGGGCCCACTTCGAACATACGACAGGTGTTGTCACTGACATCGTCATTGCTGTCAGCGCCGACGCTTTCGCTGGCGGCACTCAGGATACCCTGCTGCTCTTTCAGTAAAAGATCAGCGTGCACTATTGCATCCTCGCGTGTATCACCTCCAACGACAATAAAGACGCCATGCTTGAGTTCTTTCAAATAATGCGCACGGACTACACGCCCCTCATCTGCATGAACCTGAAGATTGGCGATGAGCTTTGGAAACGCCTCAAGGAATACCTCCTCATTTGCATTCGGCGGCTGCGTGCAATAAATGTGTACAGAACCCTCCGCAAACGCAATATTTGACTGTTCATCCGTGTCTGCGGCTTGTGCGGGTGAAATTGCTGCGCCCCCGAGAAGGATGCAAACCAACGATTCCCGTAGTGTTTTTCTCATTGATATTGTGGTTCCAAATCAGTTGAATGTCGTGAACATAGCTTTGTAAACATGGCTCTGTGTACATGGCTCTGTGTACTTTGCAGAGCGCTTTGCTTCAAATACGTTAACTGGTATCTGAACACGATCAGTTTACAGCTTAGAAAGACGTATCTGGCAGGTGCCTCAATGATACGTCAGGACGCTATCCGAGAACAGGGTTTGCAGCTAGGATGTGAGCCGTCGCAAATAAGCAGCAGCTCCACGCACTGGTTTGATGATTAATTACAATGGAGACTCAGCCGGAATACCTCGGCCTGCCTCCCATGCCCCCGTGATTCTAATGCGCGATTCAAATGCATGATTCAAATGCATGATTCAAATGCGTAAATCAAATGAACGCCGCTGTGACGGGTACTGTTCAGCACCTGACACTACAATCGTGCAGATGACTCTTTTAATGAAACGAAGCCACACACCAAAAGAGAATTCTCAAAACGTTGCGCAGATGCTATGCCGGTTCGGTCGCTACCCGTTCTAAATTCTGCTCAAGTCGTTTGTCAACAGTCTTGACGGTCTGGTCAATGGAGGGATGTTGCAGTCCGAGCTCGCGACCAATCGTTTGAACCAGTCTGTCAACCCTTTCTATATTTGTCGCACCTGCATCAATCGCACGTGCAGCTGAAGATGGCTTGAGCAGACTCTCCGCAGCCCTGGCATACTTTTCAAACGGAACGGCATCGGTCGTATCAGCGCCCAGCTCCTGAACCAGCTCGTCGACGAATGAATACACTTGAGACGAAGCGGGCTTGTCGGTATGTACTGCTTCCTTTATTGGACGAATGCCTTCGTCGAGAATGCAGCGATAGTTGCCTGTCAACAACATTGACCATTTTGCCATTGGCACGAACAGACTATCGTACACCTTCAGTTTTACCGGTACATCATGACCATCGAGCGTTAGTGCAGCGATATCTTCGCCAAGTTGTGTCAGTATTTTCTGATGTTTCTGATCCGCAAAACGCGCAGCCTTAAAGTTGGTAGGCAATCCCACATGTAAGACATTCAGGCCTTCCTCTGGTGGTCTGAATGCCTGCGGGTCCGGGCTGCACAAGGTTATGTTCTCAGGGTTAAACAGCGCCCAAACAGATGCGTCGCGGTAGCAATTATCCAGATCCATCGAGGCCAGCGCGGGGATACGTCTGAGGTAGGCGAGTGGTGGCATATTCATGATAGACAGGCACGGCAGGTCGGCTTTTGCGATTTTGCCCAGCAAGTCGCGCACCTCGGGTGCCGCATACTGTGGCTCCTGCATGGCCATGCCGACCATATCGTATCGTGCCAAATCGACCTTGCCCGGAACAACTGCATCGAGCCTGCCCTTGAGATCTTTCGAGTGAATAGAGCGGTGAGTATCTTCCACTTTTAGCTTCAGGCGAACTTCAGCGCCGTCTTTATTGATTAGCGCGGCTTCTTCGGGCAAACAAACCAGTGTGACGTTGTGACCCGCCATTAATAACTTGGTGGACAACAGTGAGCCATAAGAAGCACCCAAAATTAGCAGATTCATCGCATTTCCTCTCGGGTTTGGCGTGGATAGGTGTTGCAAGCGCTGACATACCGCTTTGACCACTAATCAGACTGGATTATGACTATATTTGCGAGAAATACACAAGGTGAATTTTACAAAAAGCACACTGAGTGCGCTTAAAGCCACCAAGCTTCTCGCGATCGGCGTTATCCCAACCAGGTCTTCTGTCAAGTCAAAGGGATGATCTCGGGTGCAGAATAAGCAACCCCTGGCGAGCCAGTGTTGCCAATAGAACAGCGATCTCTCAAAGCGTCGACCACTTTTGTATCGGTCACAATCATTAGCCAACTGGCAATGGTCATCTGGCAAAAGCCATCTGGATAAGCCTGCTCTTTTAAACAGACTCTTTTAAACAGCGCTGTGCATTGCTCACCCTTTACCGGGTGGACCTTTGCCATCACAAAACAGCTACTGATCAGAGTAGCGACATAAGACTTAAATACCCTCTCCCTTACCTGTAAATGTGCGCAGGGTCGCATTAACCGGTGAGAAGCTAGGCTTTCCTATCTTGCCGGTGAATCAGGCGGTAGCTACTCTTTTCGGCAGTGAGGAATTCAGGCCGAAAGTGAAAGTATTTAAGTCAATCGCACAGGTTTTTCTTCCACTGGACAAACGGATCGCCACGCAGGGAGCGATAGGTGTCGTCATACTCGGTTTGATGACAGGGATTGCCCTCACCCTGCATTCCCGCATTCAAAGCTCGCTGCTCGGCATACTCCAAAGTCATGCGTTGGAGGAATCAATAACACTGCAGGCAGATGAACTGAGCCTGCAACTCTTTACGCTAACACCCGGTTTCACACTGACCGGTCTGTCCACGACCAGTGAGTACTACAACTCCAAAGTTTACGCAGACAGCGTTCGGTTAAAAAGCCGATGGGGGAAAATAGCCACTGGCAATTTTACTCCCGACCAACTCGAGCTACGAAACGCTGAGCTATTGCTTCAACCACAGGATCTCGATCTGCCTGAGCCGTCGTCCAGAGCGAGTGAATCCTCATCTAACCTCGAACTGACAGCACTATTGACAGAACCGCTGCCAATTCCGGATGCCAGCCTCACTCTGTCCGACGTGCAAATTAAAATCGCTGCATCCGATCAGACGGAACCATTACAACTGACAGTAAACGGCCACATTCAAAGCACACAATCGGTCACCAGCGCGAACCTCGACGTTGAAGGCAGCTATCATCAACTGCCCATCGACGGTTCAATGTCATACCACACGAGCCAAAGAACACTGCTGCGTAGCGGATCAAATATGCAGCTCGATGCGAACCTTGCGGACAGCACTATCGCATCACGAATAGTGACCGCAATAGTGACCGACCGGGAAAACGGCGTCGATCCGGTCACAGCAACGATAAGCGCACACGGGGATCAACTGGGAGAGTTGATGGCTTCTCTGGGTGGGCCTGCTATTGAGACCGGTGCTCTGAGTGGAGAAATAGCGATAGGAAAAAATTCAATCGAAGCAAACGATTTGGACGTGTTACTCGGGCGGGCCGATTTGCAAGCCGACTTGAAAATTAATACAAAAAACATTCAAAGCCAACAGGACAGACCCTCGATAAACCTCAGCGTACAGAGTGATTATCTGTCGCTGGATGAATTGATACCTCATGGCCGCGATTTGCAAACCACCGGCAAAAACAATTCTAAACCGCCATCCGATAGAGTCTTTTCCACTAACCCACCCGCCCTTTTCCACTGGGTGCAACAGTGGGATGCCAATGTTCGATTCAATGCTTCAGAAATAGTCTACAAGGGCTACGACATCAGTGATCTGTCCGCAACCGCACTGTTTAAAGAATCAAAGGCCACATTTCAACTTGAAAGCCCTCAGTTTGCCGGGGGCACTCTGAAAGGGAACGCACGGTACGATACAGAGCCAGACACCATCCCGTCCGGATTTTTTAGCATCGGGATTCATAACATGAATCTGAACAAATTCAGTTCAGAACCCTCGATCAACGACATCATCACAGACGGCAGACTAACCACCCATGCCGAGTTCTGGTTTAGCGGACTCTCGCAGGCCGCACTTGCAGCAAGTGTGGACGGAGAATTCTATGCATTACTGGAAGATGGTCAACTGGACTCCATGGCGGTAGAGGTGGCCGGTGCGGATATCATGGAATCATTGCGCTTGCTATGGCGCAGTAAAATACAGCAGATTAAAGTGAGTTGTGGCTACACAAGTATGCACTTCAGTTCTGGTGTCGGGGAGCTCGAACATTTTATCGTAGACACTGATGACACGCTTTTCAGCGCAGCCGGGACTGTTGATCTCAATAACGAAAAGCTCGACCTCACCTTTAAGCCGATCCCTCACGACGCAAGCCTGCTAACTGCCACTACACCAATCAACATCAAAGGCACACTGGCGAATCCCAAAATCAGGCCCGGGAAAATGCTGTACGCACGTATTGCGGCAGCCGCGGTACTGGTTTCACTGACAGGCCCGGCAGCAGCAATCATCCCCTTTATTGGTATAGGCGATGGCGAAGAAAGCAGCAGCTGCATGGATCTATTCAAAATTCAATAAAGGCTGGCCTGCTGAAAGGATCGGCGCTCGGATCTATTCACAGTTCAAACACACTGGTTTTTCTATTTTTTATCGAGCTTGGCAAAGGATATACAATGACCGTTACAAACGTTTTTTCGCACACTCCGCGACCACGGACTCGAACTGTAGTTCTCGCTGTGGTGATCATGTTTTCTGGCGGCTGCTCCTCCAATGGTGTTAAGGACAGCTTGCAAACCGGGTTTTCGACGGTAGGTGACAAGGTATCAGGCGGTATTAAATCAATAAAGGATGGGCGCTCAAAGCAAAGCGGGAAAAAGTCTAAATTCGGTACCAGTGCCAGTGACATCGAACTGGTCAGTAAATTCCCCCTGGACCAGGTACCTCATACACTTATACGCAAACCGGTAGCTGAAGGCACGCTAACTTCAGGACACGGGTATCGCTTCAGCCCGACAGGTATTCCACTGCCACGAAAACACAAAGGCGTTGACTATGGTGCAGATACCGGTACTGCTATCTACGCCGCAGGCAGTGGCACGATTGAAAAGCTCTACGTCAGCAGCAGCTTTGGAAAAACCATCACCATTCAACATCAAAACGGCTTCACTACGCTCTATGCCCACATGGATTCTTTTGCAGAGGGACTGAAGACGGATATGAAAGTATCCAGAGGTCAGGTGATCGGAACGGTAGGCAGCACAGGTCGCTCCAGTGGTCCACACCTGCATTTCGAATTGCGCTACGGCGGTAAATCTATCGATCCACTGTTTAAATATAACCCGAACGATGAAGGCACTGAACAAACAGCCTCTTTGACTGACAGCAAGGAACTCTAGCGCCCTATAACCTATAACCTATAACCTATAACCTATAACCTATATAAGGATGCGAGCCGTTAACTACTGCTGCTAACAAATACCAGAAGATAGCGAGTTAGCGGACTGAAAGCAGAGGACGCAACACCCAACCGGACCGGCAACACTGTCATCGGGTGTTGTCTGTCCCCTGTGGTCTGTCCCCACCACCCTGTTAACCTACACTGCCTGCTCCAGTATATTTAGCAGTCCCGCATAGTAGAGTAGCTGATTGCGATTTATCTTTGGTGGCTCGTGCTTGCCTACGCCTGACAATTTCCGTCGGATCTTTAGCATTACCTGTTCCAGGTACCCTTCAGTCTTTTTCAAATCGGCGGCGATTTGACAGGGCACCTTACCCTTGGCCAATTCAATAAGGAATTTCTTTTCAGTCGTATTAAGCTGGTCTAACAGGGTGCGTGTAAAGCGACCGGTGTGCCCGGCATCCATCGACACAAGCCCGTGGAACATTTTTGTGCACAGCACAAGCCTGTCAACTTCTGTTGCCTGTATGGTTTCAAAAGAACGAGACTCATCAGTAATAAAACTGGCGCCTGCAAGCCCCTTGACACCTGACATCAAGGGCACAGTAATACCGTTTGAAATTCCATAATCTTTAGACACTGAAATCACTTCACGGCTTTCAGGGCTCTTGTCCATATAATCAGCGCAGACATTGCCCCACCAGCTGATCGGTTCCTTTACCCCGTCCATAACGGCCGAAATAAGTGGATCGTGCCGATCAAATCTCGCCTCGGTATAGTGATCCAGATAGCGAGGAGCATAGCGCTCGGATATTTCGTAGACTGGCTCTACGGAAAAATTTGAATCGATGAGAACCTTCGGGATGTATGTATACAGGACCCCGTGAAAGCCGCTGTCTAATGCCTGCTGCTCCAGCAGTGAAAACGCTTCCTGAAAACTGTCTGTAGAATAGAGTGCTTCAGCGTACTCTTGTATCGCACAAGTCTTTGCGTCGTCGGTCATCGTAGTATTAATCCATGTCTCCAAAACACATAAAATTTGGACCAGTCTCTACTGGCCCGACCTTCCGACAATAACGTTTGCAAAGCGTCTCTGACGATGAACGCATAGTGTCGAAGGATCTATCCATTTCCATTCATTTATTCGCGGCAGGAATACTACACTAAAATTTACAATTGAGGTGGGAATTTGGTATTGAAAACTCGACAAAATTGTAGAGCAACACAAGCTCCACTGATTTGGTGACAAAATACGCCGCTCTCGTCACAATTGCATAACAAATTTCAGGTCAAAGGGATACTTATCAACAGACCCGCTACACGGCGTTTCCTTACAAAAACCAACTACTGAATAACTGCATTCTCCCACTCCTTAATAAACGCCTGTCGTTTTAGGCGATCAAGAAAGATCATCAACCCCGGCTCCAGTGTTATTGTCGACGCTGGTGTATCGTCAGTTGCGGCACGCAAGGAGGGTAGCGATACCGTACTCTCGTTAGTACTCCAGTTTGATGACGTAAGATAACGCAGGAAGGAAGTTGCGGCACGCGCCTGCGTTGTATCTTTCGACACCAGCACTGTGCGCATCATGGTATTGGGGAAGTCGTTGGGCAGGATGATTTGTATTTTGTCTGTTATATCTGCTCGCGCTTTGGCGTAGCTGCCGAGTACGTTATAGGAAATCATTATTTTGCCCTGCGCCAGGTCTTCGATCATATCGCCTGAACAACAGTACAGCCGGGTATCGAGACTGCCCATAATTTCCATCAGTCGCCAGTAGGTCTCCGAGGCTCGGGCATCCTGTGTGGCAAATAGATAACCCAGGCCAGACTGGCGCACGTCGTAGGTGCCAATTTTTTCCTTGAAAAACTCCGGGTTCGCACGCAGCACTTCGATCATTTGCTGCCTTGACTGAGGCACATCCAGGTTTGTAAAGGCTTCCTTATTTATAACGATACTGGCAGATTCGAGTGTGAAGCCGAAAAGACTCTGGCGCCATTGCGCCCAGTCCGGATGATTAATATCCTGCACAGGCTGCGCATAGCCGTCATTGACCAGTTTAAATTGCAAGTCCATTGCACTGGAGATCACGACATCAAACTGTTCCGGGGACTGTCGAAATTCATCGTAGACATCTGCAGAGCTGGCGACAAGATACTCTATATTTAAAGCCGGGTTAGCAGACAAAAAGCCGTCAATAATTGGTGCAAACACCGATGTGTCGGTGCTTGAAATGACTCGCAGCGTTTGCGCGCCTCGTGCGCCGCTGAAGAGTTGGCGATCTTCCCATTCGACAGCAGCTGTCAAGGACACCCAGCAGAGACAGATTACAAAGAAAAGGTAACGCATGCGCCCCCTGTTGCGTTGTTGCCCATTGTAAGTTTACCGCCGTGAGAAACTGCGACATCTCTGGCGATCGTCAGACCCAGCCCTGAACCAATGGTGTCACTCGCATAGCGGCCCCGCTTAAAGCGGTCTGTTAATGTGTCAATTTCATCGTCAATAAAACCGGGCCCCTGATCCCTGACTTCAATTTTCGGTGCGGGCTCGCCACGCACCTCAATGACAATACTGCTTTCGTCAGGCGAATATTTCAGTGCGTTGTCAATCAGGTTTCTAACCACATTTTGAATCAGTATCGAGTCACCGGACACAGTAACGCTTTCATCACCCTCCAATAACAAGTCGACATCTTTCATTTCAGCCACCGGAGTCAGGCGCAGCACAATTTCTTGTGCGATCATCACAAGATCGACATCCTGAAACTCGTGTTGGCTTGAGCGAAAGGTGATCATCGCGTGATCCAGCAATTGACCCGCTGCGCGCGATGTCTCGTCAATAGCTCGAATCATAGACCACAGTGCCTGCCGGTTTTCTTCCTTGTCTACTCTTTGCAACGTCATTTCGGCATGCGAGCGCACAGTGGCAATGGGTGTTCGCACACGGTGTGCTGCCTCTGCGATAAATTCTTCCGACTGCTTCAATGATTTGTCCAGCCGCGACATCAGATTGTTCAGCGATGAAACAAGCGGCACCATTTCCGATGGCACCGGCTTTGCCACGGGGCTGAGATCCTGCGGCCCTCTTCTGCCAACGGAATCGGCCAGGCGTTTAAGCGTACCCATGGTAGTGGATGCGGCCCACACTGATAACAACGCTGCCAGTGCAAAAAAGCCGATGCCAAATACAGCCGCGTTGCGCGATATCTGACGTAATGTGCCTGACAAACTGTCTTGTGTCTGCGCTATGGATGCAGTAACGCGGGTACGCAGGTCGACGCCTATCAATACACGCGATGCAGTGACCTGCCTGACCGGTGTGTTCATAAAGGTTGTTGACTGAAAAGTGCTGGCGCCATCGGTGGTCAGCGGGGCCAGTGGCAGATGCTCGTAACCGGACAAGACCTTCTCGTCCTGATAGATCACATAAAAGACCCGATCATCGGTTACGGTACCCAGCATGGACAACGACGCATAGGGAATATCCATTTCGACCGCGCCATTGCGAATAGTGGCGGCAGCCAGAATGGAAGTAACCGATGCCTGCAGAATACTGTCCTGTCCCTGCTGTGCAATCTGCGCTGCATAGTTTCGGATAACCAGATAAAACAGCAACGTTAATATGGCCGCCCCGCCAATCAGGGTGACTGCCAGTCGGTTTCGCAGTGAGCCGGTAACATGGACGATATCAGTGTTCATCCAGACGGTAGCCCATGCCGCGTAACGTAGTGATACTCAACGCGGAGCGATCGAGATGTTTACGCAAACGACCAATATAGACTTCGATGGCGTTTTCAGAAACGTCGTCATCATAGGAAAACAATCGGTCGAACAGCTTCTGCTTGGAGAATACAGTCCCTGGAGAATTGATCAGCAACTCCAGCAAGCGCAGTTCCCGGTTGCGCAACGCGATAGACTCCCCGGCCACAGACAGATGGCCTGCTACCGGGTCAAACTCAACATCAGCAACTTTGATAACGGTTTGCGCTGACCCGGAACGCCGTCGCAGCACCGCTCTGCAACGCGCCTGCAGCTCCGCATGGTCAAATGGCTTGGTCATGTAATCATCAGCGCCAAGATCCAGCATACTGACTCTGTCAGACACTTGTGATCGAGCCGTCAATACAATAACCGGTGTGTCTTTTTGGCCTGCCCGGTGATGCTCCAGAAAATCGCGACCGTCGCCGTCGGGCAACATAATATCAAGCAGGATAAGGTCGTAGTCACCCGTTTTAGAAAAAGCCACGGCCTCGGCATTACTCATGGCCTGGTCGACAACGTGGCCATCCAGCTGCATGCGGGTGGCGATAGCCTGCGACAGTTCCTGGTTGTCCTCTATCAGTAAAAATTTCATAGTCGAGGCGAAAACAGCTCAGATCGTGACAGGTTCATGTCAGGGTATTTTGCTTAAATCAACACAATGTCCCGATTGGCGGGCATTTGTCAACGGAGAAACCAATAGTGAAAGTCAATATGCTACTGCGCGCGCTACTGATGTCCTCAGTCGCCGCTCTCACATTTTCAGCTCCGGCCAGCGCTGATGGCCACGTGAAACTCGATAGCGTCCATTTTCTGATCCCCGGTGGTGCCGGTGGTGGTTGGGACGGTACCGCGCGTGGCACGGGTGAAGCACTGACCAAAGCGGGTCTGGCAGAATCCGCATCTTACGAAAACATGTCCGGCGGCGGTGGTGGTAAAGCCATTGGCTTTTTAATCGAAAACGCCGATAGCAATCACGGTACGCTGATGGTCAACTCCACACCCATCGTTATCAGATCGTTGACGGGTGTATTCCCGCACAACTTCCGCGATCTGACACTGGTTGCGGGCACCATTGGCGACTACGCGGCCATGGTGGTCAGCAAAGACAGCCCGATCAACTCCATGACCGACCTGGTTGCGGCCTATGACGCAGACCCGAAGAAAACGGCAATTGGTGGTGGCTCGGTGCCTGGCGGTATGGATCATCTGGTAGCAGCGATGGTGATGGAAGCCGCTGGCAAAGATGCACAGGGCGTAAAGTATATACCCTATGACGCAGGTGGCAAGGCGATGGCCGCGTTGCTATCCGGCGAGATCACAGCATTGTCTACCGGCTTCTCTGAAGCGGTTGACCTGGCTAATGCCGGTGAAGTCAAAATTATCGGTGTTACATCGGATGAACGCGTTGACGCTGCCGCCGATGCAAAAACCATGAAAGAGCAAGGCATCGACACCACTTTCGTCAACTGGAGAGGCTTTTTTGCGGCACCCGGTTTGCCGGATGACAAGCTGGCGGCCTACCAGGATGCTCTGGCCACTATGTACGACACACCCGAGTGGGAAGAAGTACGCGCCAGAAATGGCTGGGTCAACATCCACAATTCGGGCGATGACTTCAAGGCGTTTCTTGAAGAGCAGGAAAAAGTCATCGGCGATCTTATGAAAAAGCTGGGTTTTCTGTAGCCTAGTGGGCCGTTTGGAAAGTTCGGTAACACTTTTCTTCGCCACGGTCGCCATAGCTGCGTTAAAAAAATTCGACGTAGGCCCTGCTATGCCTGCATTTTTTCGCCTTGCTCTGACAACCGTGGCTGTGAAAAGTCTGTTACCGAACTTTCCGCACAACCCACTAGCACCTCCATTGTTAGCGCAATTACACCGTTAGTTTGAACCACCCGGACAGAGCGGACTTTCCGCTCTGTCGCTTTTTACGGAGAGGGAAATGGCCCTTGATCGATGGATTGCACTAATCCTCCTCGCCATCTGTCTGTTATACGGCTACACCGCCTGGTTCACCATGGATGAGACGCTGGCGCCATTCATGCGGCGCAATCCTATCTGGCCAAGTACCTTTCCCAAAGTACTGTCGATACTGGGGGCAGTGGCCTGCGCTATTATTCTGCTAGGCCTCGAGAAAGGCGAACAAAAAACAGGCGATATAGATTATCGTCGTCTGCATGAATACAAACTGGGGCAGGCAATCGCTCTGCTCGCACTCATGGTGGCCTATGCGCTCTGCCTGCGCCCACTGGGCTTTATTTTGTCAACTGCCGCTTTTCTAATACTGGGCTGCCTTATTCTCGGTGAGCGCAAGTGGCAGGTAATGATTCCTGTAGCCGCTATCGCAACATCGCTTGTGTGGTATCTGGTGCAACAGGTACTTGGTATCTATCTGCGTCCGCTGCCAGGTGTGCTGGCTGGCATATCGGGGGCCTGACATGCTGGAAGGACTACTCATCGGCCTGCAAACGGCCTTCTCTATTCAAAACCTGCTAATGGTTATTGGCGGCTGTTTGATTGGCACATTCATTGGCATGTTGCCGGGCCTCGGCCCAATGTCAATTATTGCGATCATGATCCCTGTTGCCATATCCATGGGTGATCCTTCAGCGGCACTGATTCTATTGGCCGGTGTCTACTACGGTGCTATCTTCGGTGGATCAACCTCCTCCATTTTACTCAATGCACCCGGTGTTGCCGGCACGGTAGCCAGTAGTTTTGACGGCTATCCGATGGCAAAGAATGGTCAGGCCGGCAAGGCACTGACGGTAGCGGCAATCGCAAGCTTTTGTGGCGGTACCATTGGCGCCTTGTTACTGATGATTTTCGCACCGGCGCTGTCTTCGGTTGCATTGCTGTTCCACTCGCCTGAGTACTTTGCACTGATGATTGTGGGCCTGTCGGCTATAGCGGCTTTCGCAGGAACAGGACAGGTGACCAAGGCATTGATGATGACCATACTGGGTCTGATGCTGGCCACAGTTGGCGAAGGCGCATTGTTTAATATGCCGCGCTTTACTATGGGGTTACTGGACCTTCAATCGGGATTCGGCTTTATTACACTTGCAATGGCCATGTTCGCATTACCCGAAGCACTCTTCCTGGTGTTGAAACCACGCACACGCAGCGATGCAGAAAGTAGCGAGATAAAAGATCTTCGCATTACTGCAAAAGAGGCAAGGTCAATGGCACCGGTCGTTGGCAGACAATCTTTGCAGGGGTTTTTTATTGGCGTGCTGCCGGGTGCCGGTGCAACCATAGCCAGTTTTCTGGGCTATGCAGTTGAACGCAACATCGCTAACAAGGATGAACAGGATCAATTTGGCAAGGGCTCTATCAAAGGACTCGCCGCACCGGAGACTGCCAACAACGCCGCCTGTACCGGTTCTTTTGTGCCATTGCTAACACTTGGTATACCCGGCTCTGGTACAACCGCTATCTTGCTCGGGGCCCTGATCGCGTTAAACGTAACCCCCGGACCTCGACTGATGGTCGATGAGCCGCAGATTTTCTGGTCTGTTATTGTATCGATGTATATCGGCAATCTGATCCTGTTGATCTTAAATCTGCCGTTGATACCATACATAGCGAAGGTACTGCTGGTACCCCGCAATTACCTGATCCCTTTCATTCTGTTTTTTACCATGATGGGCGCCTACATTGGTCAGAACAATGCAACGGAACTGCTTCTGCTGGTCGGGTTCGGTATTTGCGCCACTGTATTGAAGTTTGCAAACTATCCGCTGGCGCCGCTGTTGATCGGCTTTATACTGGGCGGTCTGCTGGAAGACAATTTCTCCCGCTCCATGCAACTTTATGACGGCATAGCGTTCATTTGGCAGCGTCCAATGACGCTTGGCTTGCTTACTCTGGCTGTGCTACTGGTGTTCCTGCCGGGCTATCGTGCACGGCGCGCAAGATCAGCAGCTGTCGCCTCCGGGGATTAACGATTGCTATATCTATAGCTCAAGCCGATAGTCCCTTGCCGGCAACCCGGTACTCCTCTCACTCCTTCATCGTGACAAAACAGGTCACGCAGTGAAATACACCGGGTATTTGTGATGGACATTCAAACCTGATTTTTAAAATACGGGTTATATACAGGCAGTCAAGGTCAACCTATTATCTGATCAATTTCCTCGTCAGTTGGAAAACGACCCAGCTTGAGCTTGGAGTATCGCAACTCACCGTTGTCGACTATTTCAAATGCACCACCTGACCCGGAGATCAACGTGACTTCAATTTCCGGATGTGACTCAAGCCTTGCGCTCACACGGAGCGCCTCTGGTTTGTAATTTCACATCCGGCAGTATTCGATACTGATTTTTCTCATATTATCTCTCTTGAATAGTAGCTCTTGTTAGTAGCAGCTAAAATTAAATTAATAGTAGCGCTAAGTAGCACAAGCTTAGCATCCCCGGATTATTCTGTCTGTAAACGCTCGTTGTATAACTATTCCCCTGGTAGCTGCCCCGTCTGAACTCGCCCTGTCTGTACGAGCCCTGTTTGTACAAGCCACTGGGACGAATACAAACCACCGCTTTGCAATAACTCCGCATGAGTTCCTGACTCTGCGATCTGCCCGTCCTGCAACACGACGATGTTGTCAGCCTGCACAATCGTCGACAAACGGTGTGCGATGACCAGTACGGTGCGTCCCCTCGACACCAGCGCGAGGGACTTCTGAATGGCGGCCTCCGTTTCATTGTCAACTGCGCTGGTCGCTTCATCGAGAATCAGCATTGGCGGGTCCTTAACGATGGCACGCGCCAGCGACAGCCGCTGTCGCTGGCCACCCGACAGCCGCACTCCACGCTCGCCTACCAGCGTATTGAGTCCATCGGGTAACTTGTCAATAAACTCCCAGGCACCGGCCGCAACGGAGGCATCGATAACCTCTGTCGGTGTTGCATGCGGTCGCCCGTAGAGGATATTGTCACTGATACTGCCATCAAACAGAAAAGGCTCTTGGCTCACAAAGCCTATTGCGCCGCGTAACGTGTTTAGCGGCAAGTCAGTGATCGGCACACCTCCCATTAGAATGCGCCCCTTGTCCGCTTCGTAAAAACGCAGCAGCAACTTGACTACCGTAGATTTACCAGAGCCAGTCGCACCGACCAGCGCCGTCGTTTTACCCGCCGGTATATCGAGAGTGAAATCGTGCAAACCGGCACTTGATGACGGATAGCTGAATTCAACATGATCGAACAACAGGCTGCAGCTGTCGGGCTTGTCAAACCTGACATCAGATAAGCCGTGCATACGATCAAAAATTCTCACCGGTGTATCGATTAACCCTAGAATTCTACGCGTGCTTGCCATCGCCCGTTCGTAGAGATCAATGGTTTTGGCAAGATCCGTCAATGGCCACAACAACCGTTGAGTTAAAAAAACCAGCACACCATAGGCACCAACGTTTAATTCTCCATCGATTGCCAGTATTGCTCCATACACGAAAGTGAACAGAAAGCCTGCAAGAATGGCCATACGAATAACCGGTATAAACGCAGCACTGACAGCAATCGCGCGCCGATTGGCATTGACGTAGTCTTCACTGGAAGCGGCCAGTGCGGCAGATTCACGCGCCTCTGCGGTAAAGGCTTTTATAGTCGTAATACCGCCAATATTGTTGGCCAGGCGCGTGGCAAGCTTTCCGACCTGCGTTCTGACATCCGCGTACAGAGGAGTTGCACGACGAAGAAAAAAGAACGCGCCCCATATAATCACCGGTATCGGTGTGAAGGCGAGCAAGGCTATAGTTGGAGACAAATAGAAGAATACGCCACCCACCAGAATCACGGTGACAAACGTCTGGATAAAATCATTGGCGCCACCATCGAGAAATCGCTCCAGCTGGTTGACGTCATCATTGAGTATCGATATGAGCTCGCCCGAGCTGCGGCTTTCAAAAAAGGCCATATCCTGCTGCTGGACCTTGTCGTATGCGTCCTGTCGCATCTCGGCCTGTAGTCTTTGCGACAGGTTACGCCACAAAATCAGATGAAAATACTCAAACAATGACTCACCGGCCCAGATAAAAAAAGTAAGCACTGCAAGGACCAGTATTTGCGAGCGTGCGCTGTCGAAGCCCAGCGATGCAACAAAACTGCTTTGTTGGTTCACCACCACATCAATGGCAATGCCAATTAATATTTCCGGCATTACATCAAATATTTTGTTGATGATCGAACAGCCTGCAGCAAGCACTATGTGCCGACGATGGCCTTTTGCATAACGTAAAAGGCTAACGAGTGCAGCAAGGCTGGATTGGGGCTTATCAGACAAATCTTGTTGTTCCGGTGTTTCACCAGATTATACAGCACACCCCGTACGCAGGATCGCGAGATTATCGCTAGTTATTGATTCTGACTGCGCATGGCAACACGCCGATGGTAATTCCATTGCGCAGGGCCTATGCTTGGTATTTGGAATTCGACAAGAGACAAGCTATGAAAACCTGGGCTGAGTGCGCCGCAAATCTGATCGCAGTCGCCGCAGGTCGTCAATCTGCGGAGCTGGTTTTAAAGGGCGGCACCTGGGTTAATGTGCACAGTCGCGAGCTACTGCCATCACACGACGTGGCAATCATCGACGGGCGCTTTGCCTACTGTGGACCTGATGCAAGCCACTGCATCGGCGATAAAACACAAGTCATCGATGTGCACGGTCAGTACATGATACCGGGGCTGTGCGATGCGCACATGCATATCGAAAGCGGCATGCTGACACCGGCCGAGTTTGCACGAGCTGTTATCCCGCATGGCACGACCAGCATGTTCACTGACCCGCACGAGATTGCCAATGTACTCGGCCTGCCCGGCGTTAAGCTGATGCACGACGAAGCGTTGTTGCAACCAATCAATATCTATACGCAAATGCCGAGCTGTGCGCCGTCCGCGCCCGGACTGGAAACTACCGGTGTTGAAATTACCCCTGAAGACGTTGTCGAGGCCATGCAATGGCCGGGCATTATCGGGTTGGGTGAAATGATGAATTTCCCCGGTGTCATTAATACTGACAGTAAAATGCTGGCTGAAATCGCAGCGACACAGGCCGCAGGTAAAACGGTTGGCGGACACTACGCGTCACCTGATCGCGGGCCAGCGTTTCACGCCTATGCCGCTGGCGGCCCGGCTGATGACCATGAAGGCACCTGCGAGGAAGATGCAATCTCGCGCGTGCGTCAGGGCATGCGCCATATGATGAGACTGGGCTCAGCCTGGTACGATGTCAAAAGTCAGATTACCGCTGTAACCGAAAAAGGCCTCGACCCGCGTAACTTTATTCTATGCACCGACGACTGCCACTCCGGTACATTGGTAAACGACGGTCATATGAACCGGGTAGTTCGACACGCGATCGCGTGCGGCGCTGACCCGTTGGTGGCTATACAAATGGCGACCATTAATACCGCAACACATTTTGGACTAGAAAGGGAAATTGGCTCGATTGCACCGGGCCGACGAGCCGACGTCATCATTACCTCTGATCTGGAATCGCTACCCATTGAAACGGTGATTGCTCGCGGCCAGACTGTGGCGAAGAACGGCACACTTGAGGTCGACTGCCCACATCTGAAATGGCCGGCCAACGCTAGAAATACAGTCAACGCCGGGCGCAATAAAACCGCTGTCGATTTTGAAATCAAAGCCCCTGACGGCGCCACCTCAGTTAGCGCGAAAGTTATCGGGGTGGTAGAAAACCAGGCACCAACCAAAGCGATTACAGCGACCCTGCCGGTAGACAATGGTGTAGTCACCGGCGATCCTGCGCAGGATATCTATCAGATCGCACTGGTTGAAAGGCATCGCGGCACAGGCGCGGTTACCAATGCTCTGGTGTCCGGCTTTGGTTATCAAGGCAGTATGGCAATGGCATCAACTGTCGCGCATGACAGCCACCATATGATTGTTGTTGGCACCTGCCGAGATAACATGGCACTGGCAAGCAACCGGCTGGCAGAAGTCGGTGGTGGTATCAGTGTCTGGAAAGACGGCAATGAACTGGCACTTGTCGAACTACCAATCGCGGGCTTGATGTCAGACTCACCTGCGGTTGAAGTCGCAGCAAAAGCAGACCAAATGGTCGCGGCCATGGCGCAGTGTGGATGTACTTTGAACAATGCCTATATGCAACACTCACTACTTGCGCTGGTGGTGATACCTGAACTGCGAATCAGTGATCTTGGGCTGGTTGACGTTACGACGTTTGAATTTACTGAACTGCTTGTTGAATCGTGAAAATTGATTTGCACAGCAATTGCCTGAAAAGCCTACACATTAAGCAACAGGTGCTCGCGCTCCCACGGGCTAATGACACTTAGAAACTCTTTGTATTCATCGCGCTTGATCGTAAGGTAGACATCGCTAAAGGTATGCCCGAGTGTCTCTCTGAGTAGATCACTTTGCTGATAGAGATCCAGTGCTTCTATCACACCTGCAGGTAAAGACCGCGGCATATTATAGGCTTCATGAGCAATGGCATCCCGAGGTGTGAGCTCCTGCGTCATACCAAGGAAACCACAAGCCAGTGACGCCGCCATCGCAAGGTAGGGATTCGCGTCCATGCCAACCACTCTATTTTCAACACGACGCGCCTCCGGCGATGAAACCGGGACTCGTAAACCGGTGGACCTGTTGTCAGTCCCCCACTCAAGATTAATTGGTGCAGATGCATCTGGTACCAGCCGACGATAGCTGTTTACATAGGGCGCCAGAATACACACCACGTCATTCAATAGCTGTTGCTGGCCGCCTATAAAGTGATAGAACCGGTCACTCGGTGAACCGTCAGCGTTGGTAAATATATTATCGCCGGTTTCGATACTGACGACACTTTGATGGATATGCATAGCGCTGCCAGGCTCGTTCTCCATCGGCTTGGCCATGAAGGTCGCATAACAATCGTGGCGCAATGCCGCCTCGCGTATAGTGCGTTTAAACAGAAACACCTGATCTGCAAGATCCAGCGGATCACCGTGGTTCAGATTTATCTCAAGCTGCCCTGCTCCACCTTCCTGCATTAGCGTGTCTATCTCGAGGCCCTGAGCTTCGGCATAGTCGTAGATATCGTCTACCACTTTTTCGTATTCGTCGACACCACTGATACTGTAGGCCTGGCGGCTGACACCACGTCTGCCAGTTCTGCCGACCGGTGGTATTACCGGATCATCCGGGTTGATATTCGGCTTGGTCAGGTAGAACTCGAGTTCCGGCGCGACAACCGGCTTCCACCCTTTGGCCTCATACATGCCGATGATTCGACGCAGCACGCTGCGAGGAGCAAAGCCGACCGGTTCTCCATCCTGCGTTTCCAGATCGTGAATCACCTGCATGGTGATATCGGATGTCCATGGCACCGCACGAGCAGTTGAGTAGTCCGGCTTCAGTACCAGATCAGCCTCAGTCCATGCATGAGGTATATCGACTTCCGCATAGTTTCCGGTAATGGTCTGATAGAAGATCGACGACGGCAAATACATGGGTTGAGCGCGGAAAAATTTACGCGCCGGCATCGCCTTACCACGCCCAATGCCAACAATGTCTGACACAATGCACTCGACTTCCTCGACTTTTCGGCCATCCAGCCAGTCGATGAGAGCCTGCGGCAGCTCGATGGATTCTGATTCTGGCGAAGATCGTATTTTTTCAGGGCCTGCCACTGCGTCACTACTGTTGCGTAGAAGCCGCCAGTTTACCCGATGCGTTGTCAATTGCCTTACTGAAAATGGCAATAAAACGTTACCGGCGACAGCTATTCGCAATCCTCACGTTATACGCCGCTACTTGGCCGGCGCTTTGGATAAATTACGTCGGTCCACAAGACCTTTACTGACCACTTCGACACCGTTGTCAGTAAAGTCTAGCGAGTAGGATAATTCACCCTGCAAATACTGATCAAGAATTTCCATGATCTGCTCACGTCCTTCAACATCACCCTCGTTCGCCAGCGAGGCCGTCAGTTTGTCCAGTATAAGTCTGGTATTCGCCTTACCAAGAAAAAAGCCTTCCGACTGATTTTGCGCAAGCCGACTGGCAAAATCGGTACTTTTCTCACCAGAAAACAAAACAACATTATTACCTTTCATTGCTGCTTTTATTTGTACACCAGCGGGCAAAGGCAAAGGAAAGGCGGACGTCACATCAATTTCGCTGCCGTCCAGCGGCAGATCGGCCAGCACACCAAATTGCGGAAGCATTCTTAACGTGCCAACCAGCATTGCCGGATCATCAGCTGTTATGGCAATTGCCGAATCAATGCCCTTGACCGCAGACAAACCCTGCGCGGGATCGATATCGGCGTCGAATATACTGACTGATACGCCCCGCACCCCTCTGGCTAAACCTCCAAACATCACCACGCCCATTGATACTACACCCAGATCCCTGGCCGCAATCGAATTCAACGGATAAAGCGCCTGGCACTGGTATCTTATCGAGCCGGTCATCTCACTTAGCTGACCCAGAGCCTGCGCCAGATTGTCCACTGTCAGACCCAGCCCGAGTGACAGCATCGGCTTGCTGCTGGACTGGGAAGATGGCATCAGGCCTCTGAATAACTTGAGCGTTTCCTTGAGTTTTTCATGCCCGAGGACTACCGCCATATGGGTGTCAAAGTTAATCTGTTTTTCGCTCACTTCAAAGTTGCGATACCCTCCAACTACCATTGGCCAGTTTGAAACCAGTTGCGTTATTTCTGCTTTGCAGGGCTCACTGCGCAGTTGATCAAAATACCCTTGCAAAGTGCTGTTTAAAAATCCGGAATCCTGTAATTGCTGACCAACGGGATTCGCCTCATCAGTAACCACGGCAGCAATCTGCTCAAAGTCAATAAAGGCTGCGAGCCCTTCGCCATAGCCCCACTTTTTACGCAGGTTTTTCAATTTCTCATTAGCAGTAATAGATTGTTCCGGTTTGGTTATACCCAACACGACTTGAATCGACTGTTTATCATCTGCGTCGGCTACAAACCCCACCACAGCATCTTTTTCACTAACGCCTACGACAACTGACGGCATCACACTGCTGTCGTCAGTGCCAGTGCCTGATGGGTCATCACTTTCAGCAGTTGCGCTTTTAGTTGAGGAGCTTTCATTGGCAGTACTGGCGGAGCTATTGTCTTCGCTTTCTGCGTCAGAGATGCCACTTAGCTGTGCAGGTGAATAAAGATTGATGGTCCACCCGTCCTGCTCACGCCGGTTACTTTTCAGCCCCCTTTTTGTCTCGTACGCTTGCAGGGCCTGATTAAACTTATCAGGGTCAGTTAGCGAAATGCGCAGCACAGGTGACAGCCCGACGGTGTAGGCACTGAAGGACACTTTGTCTTCGATACCCCAGGCGGCCATTCCGGCAGCAGGATCATCAAGCAACTCCTCGATTCCATCCATTCGAGGTGAGTCAGTGCTATCGCGGATGGTTGCAATGTCCGGCATCAGTGCGAAAATGTCTTCTACTGCAAGAGGGCTTCCAGTACCCATATAAAAAAGTGTATCCGCAGGTATGAACACATCCTGCTCGCCAGCAATCGAGAGCGGGCTCACCGTCAATAGCGTACCGAGCAGCGCGGTACAGAAAACCGGATACGAAATTTTCTTTGACATTAAAATTCTCATGTTAGCTGGATATTCCCCATATTTCGGCCAGCAGCTGGCACCTGCTACCGATTTGACCCGTTGACGATTCCACCCCTGACAGTGTTATTACGACTCGTCTCGGCCCGGGCAAACGGGTGACCTGACTGCCCGAAGACCGGTTCATTTTACAACCCGCCTCCACCCCATGGTATTGAACTCTGTGAGAAAAAGCGAACGCCGTAGCAAGGTTTTGCGGCGAGGTTTTCGCATTGCAGGCAAACATGGATACAGCGGGGTTTATACCGACCCCTGCCTGGCCTCGAGTTCAACCTCAAACACTAAAACGCTTGCGGGCCGCTTGTCTGCAGTGTTGTTGGCATAGACGCCGTGCAGCGTTGCTCCGCAGACCAATTTGGCGCAAAATTTAACCTTGTTTTTCTACAACCTTGCGCAAGTGAGCCGCTCTATGCCCAAAATTCATGTCAAAAGAAATATCAGCATCAGCGCCCCTCTGGATACGGTGAAGGCCGCCACCGAAGATTTTGCACAATGGCCTGCCTGGTCTCCCTGGCTGATCACTGAGCCGGACGCACAGGTGGATGTGCACGGTAGCGCCGGACAAATCGGACACGGTTACCACTGGACCGGCAAACTCGTCGGCAGTGGATCGATGGAAATCGAATCGATTGATGGAAATTGCCAGAACATGGATCTTCAGTTCCTGAAGCCATTCAAATCACAAGCGAAGGTCTCCCTGGATCTGTCGCAGGCTCAGGACGGCACAGTCGTTACCTGGACAATGGATTCTTCATTGCCATTCTTCCTCTTCTTCATGACAGGAATGATGAAATCCATGATTGGCATGGATTACGAGCGTGGCCTGAAAATGCTGAAAGCGCTTAGCGAAACTGGCAAAGTGGATTCCCGCGTTGAAATCGCAGGCGTAGTGGATGCACCGGAGAACAGGTTTGTCGGCTATGACACCAGTGCGAATGTCAAAGACATGGCCGAATCCATGGGCGAATCGTTACCCAGAATCTCGCAGCAGGCGTCAAGTCTTGGACTGACACCACAGGCTTCCGCAATTGGTGCCATCTACAACAAGATGGATATGAAATCCGGCCACTGCGATTACACTGCTATCGTTCCGGTCGTTGAGTCGCTGGATAACATCAAAGCGGCGGAGGGCTTTCGATCAGGGACTGTCGGGGGCTGTAAGGCACTCAAGGTGATTCATCACGGCGCCTATGAGTTTTTGCCAAATGGCTGGAATGCCGCGTTTTCATTTCAACGAAACAATAAATTGAAAGTGTTGAAAAGTCAGCCACCCTACGAGTTCTACCCGGACGACCCGGCCACAACACCTGCCGCAGATCTTAAAACCGAAATCTATATACCCGTTAAGGGATAGCCAGTCTTGCTCCCTGGCACTCTGTGTGTCACCGCTCTTGCGCGGCAATGCGGTTGTGGTTTTGCTCTTGCGGCTTTGCTCTAGTCTCTAGTCTCTAAAAAAGTCGGTCCACATCCAGCCACAGTGGTCCTGTGTAAATCTCTTTTCTGTGTGTGATCATAGCGCCTGGCTCGATGCATTACGACGCGATTGTCCCACATCACTAAATCCCACTGTTGCCAGCTATGTGAGTAGACATAGTGTGGCTGTGTGGCATGCTCAGTCAAATCACTGATAAACAAACGCGCTTCAGGAACAGGCCACCCCTGAATAGTGCCAATGTGTGAAGACAGAAACAGAGACAGCCGCTGTGTTCGCGGATGCCGTCGCACCAGGCGCTGTAGTACGGGTTGCCATTTTTCTCTCTCTTCGTCGGTAAAATCCTCAAAGCCAAGCTTGCCCCGCGAATAAATCTGGCTGTGTACACAGATCAGATCCTGACACTCCCGCTGCAGTTCCGGTTCGAGATCGTCCCACGCACCACGCATGTCAGAGAACTCCGTGTTACCTCCTTGCGCGGGAACTATTCGAGCTGACAGCAATGAAAATTTGGCGGGTGTCGCTTTAAACGAGCTATCAGAATGCCATAGCATATTACCCAGTCCAAATAGACGAGTACGGTCGGTGCGATCTCGCACCTCTCCGTTTTTATCCAGATTTGAAATGTCGTTTACATCCATCGACAATCGTCGATCGGTCTGTGCATTGATATCGCCCGTGGCGGTTTCCATTGCGCCAAAGTGCCTGGAGAACTGATACTGTTGATCATCGGTTATGCACTGGTCCGGAAACACCAATACTGCATACTCGTCGATCGCCTCTTCGATGCGAGCGGCAGTATCCTCTGACACACCCATGGCAATGTCTAATCCGCTTACACGTGCCGCAAACTGCCGCTCAGGGTTTAGTGGTTCAATTTTCAAAGTCATACTGACAGTACTCCAGGTACCGTATGGTTCAACTCCACGCTATATCATATACGATGAAAAAAATCGATAAAACATCCCGTCAGAGCGCACTCGCAACAATGGCTTTTCTGCCGCGCAGACTCTTATCGCCAATCCTTTAATGCTTTACGGATCGGTGGAATATAGGCGCTGCCAAATTTGATCGCATGAACAATAAGAGGTGCAAGTTGGTGCAATGAGATTCTCCTCTGCCAGCCACGCTGCAACGGATACGCTTCGTTATAAGCTGCAAAGCACTCCGACCCAAAGCCGCCAAATAATTGCATCATCGCCAGGTCAAATTCGCGATGACTATTGTGCGCGGCCGGATCAATTAGCCAGCTAACCCCGTCGGTATCAACCAATCGATTACCTGCCCACAGATCACCGTGCAACAGCGATGGAGGCTCAACCGGAATATCCAGTGTATCGAGATTCTGTGCAAGCCTTTCAACGGCATTGATGTCTTTGCTCGACATCGCGTTACGATTGCGCGCGATTTCAGCTAACGGCAGTAGTCTGCGGGCGGCAAAAAATTCAGCCCAACTGGAACAGGGCTGATTAGAAAGCGCCAGACTACCGGTAGTGCGCCCATCCACTCGCCCAAACTCGTGCTGCGGCACACGATGCAACTGTGCCAGCGAACGGCCAAAATCAGCCTCATTGCGGCTGTTCGCCGCGCCATGCACGGAAACATCAATCCAGTGAAGTGCGAGAAAGGGAGGATCGTCACTAAACGCACGAACCTCTGGCACCGCAACCGCTGTGGTGTCATGTAACCATTTAAGCCCGGCAGCCTCGGTACTGAAAAAGCCAGCTGGCGGATTACTATGTGTCTTGATAAAGACCTGTTCACCGCCAGCAAGTTGCGCGCAGTATGACTGTGCAAAGTCACCTCCGCCTGCCGCGGTTAAACGCTCTATTGTTGAATCCAGGGCGCACTGCGCAGCGCGCTGCCAATTGTTGGTCATCGTGTTTTAGCCCGGCATCGGGCGACCCCGCTGTGATGCGCGTCTGTCTCTTATACCTTACCTGAAAGCAGGCTATTGGTTGCATGCAACCTGTTAGCTGGCAACTACAGATGCCTCTGACAGCAGTTAAATCACGACTACTAAACCACGGTTGCTAAACCACGGCTGCTAAACCTGACATCTGTTTCGGTGCCCTATCCTTCTTCACGCTGAGCTTCTTCATCCCCAATCAACTCGACCAGCTCTTCTACTGAAAGCCTTGAACCACCATCAGTGCCTTCAAGCAGTGCATTGGCCAGATCGCGCTTTTGCTCATGCAGCTTAACAATTTTCTCTTCAATAGTGTCTTTTACCACCATTCTATAAATAGTTACCGGACGCTTTTGTCCCATTCTGTATGCGCGATCAGAGGCCTGATCTTCGACGGCGGGATTCCACCAGGGATCCATGTGAATCACATAATCCGCAGCGGTTAAATTAAGTCCTGAACCACCTGCTTTAAGGCTGATTAAAAACAGTTCTCCCGCGCCCGCCTGAAACTCATCGACTGCCTGCTTGCGCTTTTTTACACTGGTGGAACCATCGAGATACTGATAACTGATTTTATTCGAATCGAGGTATTTGCGTATCAATGTCAGGTGTCCAACAAACTGACTGAACACCAGGCATCGATGGCCGTTATGGCGCAGCTCATCAACAATTTCTGCAAAGGCGCGCATCTTTGCACTGTCACAAGGTGGATTCTCTGTGACCAGTGCCGGGTGGCAACTGGCTTGTCTCAATGTGGTAATTTCAGCCAGCACTCTGAAGCGTTGCTCACTATCGAGATCCGCGTACTCACTAATACGCTGCAATGCCTGTTCTCTCAATCCATTGTAAAACGCACGTTCACCCTCGTTAAACTCTACGAGATGGGTAATCTCGGTTCGTTCCGGCAACTCGGTTAATACCTCACGTTTCATCCGACGCAGAATAAACGGTTTGATTAAAACCTTGAGCCTGTCTCGTGCCTGCTCGTCGTGTTGCTGTTCAATAGGGGTGGCGTATCTCTCCTTGAACTGCTGACTTGAGCCAAGCAAGCCCGGGTTGATAAAGCGAAACAGGTTCCACAACTCACCCAGATGATTTTCAATAGGCGTACCGGTAGCAATCATTCGAAAATCCGCCTTCAACGACATCATTGCCTGTGATCGACGAGTGCCTGCATTCTTAAAGGATTGTGCTTCATCGGCAACGATGGTTTGCCATTCTATTTCGCGAATGGTTTCAATGTCGTTTTGCAACACTCCATAGCTGCAAATGAACAGATCACCAGCTTTCGCATTGCGTAGTAGTCGAGCTCGCTTCGAACCACCCATCCACCGCAATCGCAACGACGGGGCAAAACGCTCTGCCTCGGCAAGCCAGTTACCACAGACTGAAGTCGGTGCTACCACCAGAGTCGGCCCGTTGCACGCGCGCGTTAAAATCAACGCCAGACTCTGCATGGTCTTACCCAATCCCATGTCATCTGCCAGACAAGCACCTGCACCCCAATGGGCAAGCCGTGCCATCCATTGAAAGCCATGCAACTGGTAGTCTCTTAACTCTGCTTTTAGTGTCGATGGCGGCCTGGGCATCAGCGTTTCAGCTTCGCGCAGCCTGTCCAGTTGCTCGCTCCAGCTATCGTCGTCCTGCAGTACCATTCCACGGGTGGCTTCTTCTAATACAGCAACTGACAAAGGGTGAGCGATTCCGTCGTTGCACACAGCGTTCAACGCATCGAGTTGTTGCCGTAGCCGCTTGCTGAGTTGCAGGATCTTGCCATCATCCAGTGTAAGGAAGCGTCCAGTGGTTTCGGCAAGTGATTGCAACAGCTTCTGCAGATCGATCGACAGTGAGTCAAACGCTCCGCTACCGGACAGATCAATCGCGGCGTCGCCACATTGACTTCCATCATTCTTATCAAGCATTAGTTCACCACTGACACCAATACCCTGACGACCAGAGCTGATTTGAAGCTGCATATCGTCACACTCAAAGCGACTGCTCAATACAATCTTTTCATCAGCAGGCCAAAGCAATGCGACGCGGCTGCCCATGTCCTGCAACATAGCCAGCACCTCGAGCGATTGCTCCGGATCAGTTAAGGACCATTGCCAAACGCCAGATTGCCGTGCCGATGATTGCTCTTCAACCACCAGCGATTTTTCTGAGGGCTCTGTTGCCGGCTCTGTCGAAAAGGGCTCTGTTGAAGAAGGCTCTGTCAGTGCAAGCCCGATTGCCTGAATCAAGTCGGTAGCTTCCTGCACCTCTACACTAAAGTCCCGTGTGGTGTTGACCACTGAACCATCAATTAACGCATGTAAACTTACTTTACCCTGCCCGGGCTTTACACCAGGCCCCCGAGCCCCCAACGGATACTGGAAAAGACCCAGTTCCAGCCCCTGGTCAAGCGGGCACAGATGCACAGATATTTTCGTTTTGGCTGCCACACTATGGTTATCGTTGACCGCTATATCAGAATGAACTTCAATTAACGATGCCATTGAGCGCAGCGACTCCAGCACGGCCTCACTGCCTTCCACCGGCACGGTCAAGCCCTTGTGTGTCAGCGCGCGCGCGATTTCAAGCTGTCCTTCCGTGAAGCGATTAATCATCAGAATGTTACTGTCCTCAACCCCGGGACTTGAACCCTGACCCGCGCCCTGTGCCACGCCCTGTGCCACGCCCTGTACCGGGGCGTTTTTCCAGTAACAATAAAATGCATCAGCAGACTTTAGCTCGTCACCCGGGAACGGTCGCATGGAAAGATTAATAGTCTGCAGAGCGCCATCATTGACGATATGCAATTCAGGGCCACACTCTTGCGCGATGACAGAGTGAACCACTGATTCGGTCTCTTCGCTAAGCCTGAACAGTCGCGGATGGCTGACAATTAACTGCAGGGATGCCGCTGTGCGTACCTCGAAAGATTTTTCAAAATACAGGGCATGGTTAATCTGCAACTGATTGCGCAGGTCTGCACATATTTTTAAATCGTGTTCGCAAAGAAAATCAAGCGTACCGCATTCATCCAGCAACAGCTTGAGTGGAAATCTGCGACCGCGGCTCCAGCGATCGTTTTTATTCAGACGCTGTTCTCGCGGCTCTACCAGTAAACGCGGGCCATCAGCCTGTAAACACCAGCTCATTCTGCGGTTGTGTGCTTTTGGCGAAGCAGGATCACTGAGTCGGACAAAACGGTTTACCGTTAAAGACAACGCATCAAGACCGGCCTGCCAATCAGACTGCCGCTGATAGATCGACGGTAACCATCCGCCCGATCTAATTTGAGGTTGACCATCAGTTGTGTCACGGCGTAATCCGAGTGTCGACAACAGCGTTAATGCTTCATCGACATACCAGTGCAAACCAATCTCGGATGCGCTATCGACATGCTGCATAAGCCGCTGCACCAATTGCTCGTCCGGCGCTGCGTCGAGCCAGTGTCGGCACAGATTTATAAACAGATCTAGCCATGCGCTGGCATCGATATGCAAACCGCCGAGCCAAATGGTTTCGCCAATCTCTCTTTGCCCGGCAGCAACTCTGGCAAAGTCCGTCAGAACTCTCAGCACGGGCATGAAAGGATCTCCGCGGTGCTGAGCCTGATACTGGTCAGCCAGCGCATTCAACGGGGCGATCAAGGACTCCATCTGCCTGGCGGCTGATCGCTTGTCTGTGGCTTTGGCCGATGCAATCTGTATAAGCGACAGTGCATAATGCACAGCGCAAAGTCCACGCGGTACAGCTGTTGACTGATCACCAGTTGCAGCGGCCTCAGCGTGTGCAGGCTTACAGGCTGTCTGGTAATGATCAATCACCTGCCCCGGCAATCGACCGACAAAGGCGACCGAGGCTCGTAAAGCCTGAGCATGACACGCGACCTCGTCTACTGACACTGCAGCCACCAGCCACGCTTCCACCTGTTGCAGGCGAATTGCGTCGGTATCTCCGCACAACAATGACATTTCCACACTGGAAAACAGTGTGCGCCACTCCCCTGCGCTTGGTTGAGTTACACTCACATCAGAGAAGTTGTGATGTTTTTGCAGGCACTCGGCAAGCACGGTGGCTGCCCACTCGTCGTACCTCAGGTCCGTACCCGAGGAAAATGCCGTGGCGTCTCTTATCAGGTCGACACCCGACTCCTCGACAGGGTTGCTGTCAGACGAGGGGCGACTCTCAAGTCTGGCGTCAATCGGGCTTTTCCTGCGCTTGCGGCTCTGACGCAACTTACGTTCAGGTTCGGCGCAGGTGTCTGGTTCTTCTATCGTTTGTAGCTGATCTAACACTTACTATTATTATTCTTGTGGCGTATTTTGGGCACAGTCTATCTTCACAACCGGGCTTGACAGGTAGCAGATTTCGACAGATTGCAAACCTGTCATTACGGACCTGCGCTGCTATCATGAATCGCAATTGGCGCACATTACAGCGAAGGAATAGAATTCAACCTGTTAATGAAATCTGACTCAATCTGCTCTTGACGAGCAGTGAACAATAACCAACCACCGTCGTTCATAAGCGACGGGTAATGAGAATGTTCTTGCAATCAATTAAAGCCACACAAGCAACAGGCAGACACATACCGAGTGCCAACTGTCGACGCCCATCTTCACCGGTCGATCAGTCAAAAACGCTCAATTATTTACGCCGAAATGCAAAAGCTTTAAAAAATTTTATAAAAATCGGTTTGGCTGTGCTGCCAGCTTTGCTCGCTGCCTGCGGTGACCCGGCACTAACCGAGCGCGAACGGAAAGTCATTGCTTCTTTCAGCCTGAGTCACCTGCCGCCACCGTTTACCCGGTCTAACCGGGTAGCGCAAAACCCGGCTGCGGCAAAACTGGGGGAACAACTGTTCAATGATCCACAACTGAGCAGCACTGGTACTATTTCCTGTGCCAGTTGCCATGATCCACAACAACACTTCATTGACGGGCTGGCAAAAGCGCAGGGCATTGGCACACTCAATCGAAATACACCGGCTCTGGCGGGTGCTGCCTGGCTACAGTGGCAATATTGGGATGGCAGACGTGATTCCCTGTGGTCGCAGGCATTAACACCGCTTGAAACCAAAGAGGAAATGGGCACTAACCGCGTCGCAGTTACGCGTTTGATCCTTGACAATGCAAACTATCGGCAGCAATACGTTGCCCTGTTTGGCGACATCGCATTACAACCCTCCGACATTGCGACTGAAGCCAGCCCGATTGGTAACGACCAGGAGAAACGCAACTGGCTTAATATAGATAAGCAAACACAAGAGCTAATAAATACTGTGTTTGTTAATGTTGGTAAGAGTATTGGTGCATTCGAACAGACACTGCCACCTGCCGCAACTCGATTTGATCGCTTTATTGAAAGCGTCAGGCAAGGCAAGCCGGACAACAGCATTCTGTCAAAAGATGAGCTGCGCGGCATGCGACTCTTTATCAACGGCGAAAAAACCCAATGTCTGGAATGTCACAACGGACCACTGTTCAGCAATGGAGACTTTCACAACATTGGCACCGGTCGCTTTGACGCGAGTCAACCGGGAGAACTCCTTGATTTTGGTCGCTTGTTTGGCGTACAGGCCGCACTTATAAACGAATTCAACTGCCAGGGACGATTTAGTGATGCCGGCAAGGATGACTGCAAGCACCTTCAGTTTTTGAACCGCAGTGCAGCGTCACATCTGCAAGGCGCATTCAGAACACCCACGCTGCGCAATGCTGCTAACACCGCACCGTACTTTCACGATGGACGCTTTACCACTTTGCAACAGGTCGTTCGACACTATTCGGCACAACAGGTTACAACTGGCGCAGGCCAAAACGAATTACGTTCGTTCGAGCTGAGCGAAAAGGAGATTCAACAGCTGAGCGCATTTCTCAGCTCCCTTGCCGTTATTGAATAAGATGTTATTGAATAAGCTGTTATTGAATAAGCAGCTATCGAATAAGCTTTATCGAACAAACCAGTTTGTTATGCGCTGTTTTCTAGTTCAGATACCAGACATCATTAGCGCGAGTCACAACAACCGCTTTCGTTTATATTCTCTGCAATTCACACGCTGCATTTACGCAGGATATATATAGACGGCCTGTAGCTTAAACTGCCAATTCAACAATCAGCCTTATACCCTGCACATCGACAACCCGTGCCCAGTCACCCTCCAGCAGCTCCTGCGTTGAACCACTGACCAGTTCCGCCTGC
>CAYMVV010000017.1:0-24059 GCA_964393885.1 uncultured Granulosicoccaceae bacterium
AATTCTGTCATTATTTCCAGACTCACACAAAATGGCAATAACTGGAGTAAGCAAGACCTGGTTCGAGGCTTACCCAGGTCCGAGGAAAACCATCAGGGTAACGGTCTGGCGCTGAGCAAAAATGGCAACACACTGTATGTTTCTATGGGCGGCCATACGAATATGGGCGTGCCGTCAAACAATTTTGCCGGACTACCTGAATACGCACTCAGTGCAGCAATTATTGAAATAAACTTAAATCAGATTGGCAACAACACCTACGATTTACCTACACTGGATGATGAAGATCGGGGCGGTGCGAACGACTCCAACGATCCCTTTGGTGGTAACAACGGAAAGAATATGGCTATTCTGGAAACCAACGGACCAGTCCAGATCTACTCACCGGGGTATAGAAACGCTTACGACATTCTAATTGCGACTTCGGGGAAAATGTACACCATCGACAATGGACCGAATTCCGGATGGGGAAATGTACCGCCTGGCAACTGCAGTAACACCTATGCAGACGGAGGCAAAACTTACCGGGACGGACTGCACCACATCACCGGCAAGGGGTACTACGGTGGCCACCCAAACCCCACCCGTGGAAACAAGAGCAATACCTTCAATCAAAGTAACCCGCAATCGCCAATTCAGGGCGCGGCTAACCCGATAGAATGCAATCACGAAGCGCCAGTGACAGAAAACGCGGCACTTCACATTTTCAATGCTTCAACCAATGGGCTTGATGAATACTCTGCCAGTAATTTTGGCGGAGCAATGAAAGGGAATCTTCTCGCCGCAAGCTTTGACAAAACTGTGTATCGCGTCCAACTCAACAACGCCGGAACCAAATTGATCGGTATTCATAAACTGTTTACTAATCTGGGAACCCCTCTGGATGTGACCGCACAAGCCGATAACGAACAGTTTCCCGGTACTGTTTGGGTAGTCGACTATAGCCAGGGGGCGGTCCATATCTTTGAGCCAGACGAATAGCGGGATTCAAGCTACGCCTTTCTAACCCTGCCGGATTGACGAAAAAGTCAGCACTGCGATTACCGTCGCACCCGGCATGAGTAAAATTAAATTTTGTCCTGGTTAAACCGCTACTAAGCCAACTCTGTGTGAAAACTAGATAATTGACAATGGTTCTTCTAATGGACTTAAACTACACACGATCAATAGCGCACAGCACACAGCGTATGTTGGCTTGCTGTGCTTTTTTGCTCGGTCTTAGCAGTTGCGTATCAGAATCGACTCCTGAACCAGATGATGTTTTGCCCGAAATCGAGCTACCCGCCGAGCTTGAGAGATCGCAGGGATTCGGTGCGCTTCCCGCGATTCCGCTATCGGACACCACATTTGAAGGAGATCATTTCTCCGGCAGCGGCGCTTGTGGAGTGTGCCATAACGGCATGATCGACGATGCAGGAGAAGATGTATCAATAGAAACCGCATGGCAAACGAGCGTAATGGCTCAATCTGCGCGTGATCCCTACTGGAGAGCTGTGGCAGCTGCGACCCTGCACCGCTTCCCTGAGCTCTCCCACGAAGTAAATCAAGTGTGCACCCGTTGTCATGCACCTATGGCCAATGACGCGGCACAAAAAGATGGAGTTGAGCTGGAGATGTTTGGCGCCACCCCATTCCTGGCGGATAACAAATACTTCGACCACGCGATGGATGGTGTGAGTTGCTCACTGTGTCATCAAATCGACGATAACGGGACCCTCGGCACTGAAGCAGGCAGCTCCGGTAACTTCAGCATTGTAGAATTTGATGCTGATGAAAAGGAGAACCGACCTGCCTATGGTCAGTATGTGGATCCGATTGGCGCCTACATGATTGTCAATTCAAATTTTACACCGGTCTACGGTGCACACATGAGTGAATCAGCGGTGTGTGCAAGCTGCCACGACCTCAAAACACACAAGCTCGACGAGAATGGCCAGCCAATCGACGGTCCGCTGGAAGCTGGATTCCAGGAACAGCAGACCTATAGTGAGTGGGAAAACAGCGATTACCGCGACGGTGGACCACTAGCAGCGAGCTGTCAGGCCTGTCATATGCCAAAGATCGACACCACCGTTACACTGGCTTCATCAGGTACAGATATTCGACGATCTGGATTTTCCGAGCATACATTCCTCGGCGCAAACACTGTGATGATGGACATGTTTGAAAACTACAAGGACTTTCTGGGAATACAGGCTGACGGGTTTCCACAGGCAATTGAGCGCAATCGCGAATTCCTGAAAACTGCGGCCGACCTGGAAATACTCGGCACCCGTTCAGAAGAGGACGCATTCGTTGTAACACTGCAAATTACCAACAACACCGGCCACAAGTTGCCCAGTGGTTACCCTTCACGACGCGTATTTGTGCAACTGGCCGTTACTGACGACAACGGATCTGTGATTTTCGAATCAGGAAAAGTTAACGAGGATGGAAGCATCGTAGGCGCAGACGGGGATCGCAACTTCAATAATGTAGAGCCCCACTATAATTCGGTGATAAACGAAAATCAGGTACTAATCTATGAAGCAATCATGGCAAATGCCAGCGGTGAAACGACACACTCTCTGGTAGAGGGCATACGCTATCTGAAGGACAACCGGCTTACACCAAAAGGCTTCGAAAAAGCTTCAGCCAATAATGATATCGCTGTAGTGGGCAGGGCCGCAAACGATGGCAACTTTGACAACGGCAGTGATCTGTTTGAGTATCGTATCCCGGTAACACAAGGAGGAACCTACCAGGTTATCGCTAATTTAATCTATCAGCCACTTGCATTCGGTCACCTGGAACATTTATTCAGAGACACCATTGTCCCTGAAGTTGACCAGTTCAAGACTATTTATGACAACACTGAGCTGAAAACAGAAACTATATCTACTGCCATTACACAGCATACGCAGTAGAAAGTAAGAAACACATTGCGTCTGCATCGAGATCACTGGCATTTAGCTAGTGAATATGCTCACAGTACAACGCGGAATCACGGTCTACAACGTTGTTGTTTGAAATTTCCGCCCAGTCTCTCCCGGGTTTTTGCGCGTCGTCCGGATTGACTGCCATATTGCGATCCACAGCAATACCACGACAGCGCGCAAGACTTACCCGATTGTTGTCCATCATTGTGTTTCCGATGACACGGATCCGTGTTGGATTTGAACCACAACCCGCACAATCCCAGCTGTGGTCATTAAATACCATAGCCGATCTGTCAAAACCGCGAATATCATTATTCTGCACCAGGGCGTCTGTTGATCCATTAACAATGTCAACACAGTGCTCTCGGCCCGAGATCAGTACATTGTTGGTCACGGTTATTTGAGAGCAGTTATTGATTACAATCGCCCCGCACCCGGCATACTGCGAACGACTGTTGCGAACGGTAAAGCCGTGCACCCCCCGTCGATGCAGATTATCGCATGATCTCCACCTGCTACATCATCTAGTCTGCCGAGCACTGATAGTCCGTCAATAACCACCGACAGGCTCCCGGTCGTAACCCAAACGGCTTGCCGAAGCCGCTCGTGCAAACCGATATTTCTAACAATGGTATCGGAGATCATCACGCTATTTGAGCCAGTGATGCCAATGCCAATGCCAATGCCAATGCCAATAGTGTTTTGTACAACCACATCCCTGATTGCAATATATTGCGCGCGGGTACGTATCGAGTAACTCATCCGCGTTGCTCAGCAAAATGTAGTTCTTAAGATTCCTTCGCAGGTGAACAGCGTTATGATACAGATCAAAAACAAAAAAATTACATTGCTGAAATTTTAATAACTCGCACAGCACCGAGAGATCCCGGCCACACTGAATAGAATTGAAAATTCAGGTAAACAACTGAAGTAAGCTGACTAAAAACGTGAACCAGTTCTCAACATTGGTGTGATACAGATCGGCATACTCCACACCTCAAATGCTCGGGCCGCTGTTGTACCCATGTCTGCGCAATGCCCTGTTTCCAATCTGAAGTACATTTTATGCCTCAAACCCGTTTCGGCCGATCAAACACAGTGGTGCTTGTTGGTTTGATCATCTTTGCCATGAATGTCTCCAAAGCCTACGCGCAGAACATTCCCGACCCAACACAGCCAACCAGCTGGAGCGATTCGTATTCCGTCAACGGCCAGTGTTATTGCGACACGAACTTTGACCACGGTCTTTCTTCTGTCACCGTCCAGACCAATGACGGGCGTCAAACTGTACCTGAAATATGCGCAGCCATCAGGTCAACCTTCGGAAACGGACCACAGCAGGGTCGACTGTACTTTAATACAGTACAATGTGGTCACGGGCCGGTGAACAACGCGGCAGATGAGACGGCCTGTCCGGGTATTCCTCGCGCCTCCGGCAATTTTACTGGTAGCAGATGCTCTGAAACAGGAGCAACCTGGAACCTCGATCAGCTGTTCCCTGCGGACTCGAATCCGACTGAAACTTCCAGTCCGATGGAAGCTCCCCCGCTAGAGGCACCATTGATGGAAGATCCTCCAATGGAAGCGCCATCAGTGGAAGCACCGCCAATGGAAGAGACCTCGACAGAAGCGCCAGAGACAGAACAAACGCCTGTGCCGGTCGAAGCACCGCAGTCCGAGATACCCGTATTAGTTTTCGACATTTGTGCTTCCAGCGACTCCGACCCTGACGGCGATGGCTTTGGCTTTGAAAACAACCAGACTTGTATCGTCGACAGCGACGCCGGGACTGATCCTGCAGACCCCGCAGGACAAATTCCCGCAGTGGCTGCGCCCGCTCCTGCCGCCACCCCCGAAGTCGCCATCTGTTCTTCGAGCGACTCCGATCCCGACGGCGATGGCTTTGGTTTTGAAAATAACCAGAGTTGTATCGTGGACAGCGACGCCGGGACTGATACGACAGACTCCGCAGGACAACCTCCCGCAGACCCGACTCCCGCTCCTGCCAATACACCCGAATTCCCAATCTGCTCATCCAGCGACTCCGATCCCGACGGCGATGGCTTTGGTTTTGAAAACAACCAGAGTTGTATCGTGGACAGCGATGCCGGGACTGATCCAACAGACACCGCAGGACAATCTCCCGCAGAGCCAACTGCCGATCCTGCCAATACACCCGAATTAGCGATCTGCTCTTCCAGCGACTCCGATCCTGATGGCGATGGTTTTGGTTTTGAAAACAATCAGAGTTGTATGGTGGCTAGCGACGCCGGGACTGATCCGGCAGACCCCGCAGAACCAACTCCTGAAATCTCTGCTCCTGCCACTACACCCGATTTCGCTATCTGCTCTTCCAGCGACTCCGATCCTGACGGCGATGGCTTCGGTTTTGAAAACAACCAGAGTTGTATCGTGGACAGCGACGCCGGGACTGACCCAACAGACCTCGCAGGACAAACTCCCGCGGTGGCGACACCTGAAGTCCCTGCTCCTGCAGCTACACCTGAATTCGCTATCTGCTCTTCCAGCACCTCCGATCCCGATGGCGATGGTTTTGGTTTTGAAAACAACCAGAGTTGTATCGTCGACAGCGACGCCGGGACAGACCCAACAGACCCCGCAGGACAAACTCCCGCAGAGCCTGCTCCCGCGGTGCCAACACCTACGGTGCCAACTCCTGAAGCCCCTGCTCCTGCAGCTACACCTGAATTCGCGATCTGCTCTTCCAGCGCCTCGGATTCCGACGGCGATGGCTTTGGTTTCGAAAACAACCAGAGTTGTATCGTGGACAGCGACGCCGGGACTGATCCAACTGACCCGGCAGGTCAAACTCCCGCGGACCCGACTCCCGCAGAGCAAACTCCTGACGTCTCTGCTCCTGCCACTACACCCGAATTCGCTATCTGCTCTTCCAGCGACTCCGATCCCGATGGCGATGGCTTTGGTTTTGAAAACAACCAGAGTTGTATCGTGGCCAGCGATGCCGGGACTGATCCATCAGCCCCCGCAGAGCAAACTCCCGCAGAGCCAACACCTGAAAACTCTGCTCCTGCAGCTCCACCTGCCGAGACCGTCGAAGAGCCTGCCCCCGATGTGGCCCAGCAACCACAAGAACCAGATCCGTCACTCGACAGTTGTGGAACTACTACGCCGAACACATCATTTAACAGAGCGACTGACCTAATCGTATTGCACTTTGACTTTGGCCGCGATCCCGACGACGGACATGCCGCTGTAGCTGACAGGGTGTTACTCGATCAATTTGGAATACAAAATTACTGGGTTGTGTCCGGAACCAATTCCCGGTGGCAGAATAATTTCATCGATGCCTCAGATACCTTGATGGACTCGTTATTTGGCCAGGGGGGCTGGCAGAAGGCCAATATTCTAAATGACAATACATGGATGCAAGCCATGGCTGCGAGCGCACAAAGATGGTCAGAAACTCTGAGCAACGGCGGCGACCTCTGGATCGCTGAAGGCGGGCCAGCGGACTTCACAAGCGCGGTGCTTCGATCTATGGAGTCCACAGTGCGAAGTTGTAGCTGGGAAGACCGAATCCATGTGATCCAGCACTCAGCCACCAACGAGACCAATACCGGCCGATTGCTAAATGATCAACGGACCGACGACCTTGACTATGTACGCGCGAACACCGATTACCGCAAGATCGATGACGGTAATGCTCCGAACGGCACTGCGGACCTCCACGCCAACAATGCAACAACGGCTCAGAACTCAACCTTTATCGATCTGGCACTGTCAGGCGCATCGCGGGTAGAGTGGCAAGCAGGATTTCAATTTCTCGGACCTGGCACAGACAGCAACGCACCGGTTGGGAACTCCGGGGGAAAACTTGATTTTTCCGATACTGTCGAGCTACTTTACATATTGGACGTTCCCACATCTGTGGTATCCGACTGGAATGATTTTGCGAGAGAGTATTTCTAGCCGCAAACCCGAGCCGACTTCTGCGCGGCAGTCGTCCGTGTAGGAACGCCTGATGGTGAAGGCTTGTGCTGAAATTCCCTGCATTGAAATTCCAGCGTTGAAATTCCGGGCACAATCATTTGCGGCGCATCTCCTTATACAGGTGCGTCGCAAAGGATCGATAAGAACACACTGCATGGTGTGATCGAAGAGTAGTAATGAAGGTCCCCGCCACACAGACTTCCGGCATGACCGCAATCTTAAACAAGCAACTTTTGTTTACAAATTCATTTGCCCTCACCATGGTTCGGCGAGACTCTATCGCCTTGATGATAGCCACCACCAGCTAATCAATTCATAACCCGACAAGCGCTCAACTAACGGCCGGCAACTACTGATTACGCCGCGCGACTCCCCGTCGGAACTGCTCAGACACTCAACAAACATATTCGCTGGTCGATACCCTCGTTGTCCTCTTGAATTACGATCTGAACAGCGGCTGCACGCAGTCGCCGGGGAAAACTATGCATAAAATCGCGCTCTCGCTAATATCGGTTGTCTTTCTGCAATCCAGTGCAGCCCTCTACGCAGCTGAATTTGTTGGTATACGGGTCAACGCGGAGAATTACACTGCAAAAAGCGATGAGTGGTATCTCACCAGCCCCGACAGTCTTCCGAATGTACAACCAGATCCCGATGGCCCGCACATAACTGATGCAAGCAACGGCGCTTACATGGAGCTTCTGCCAGACACTCGCGTGACACATCTGGATGAGCTTATAAGCGGTGGAAATTTCTGGGGAGGCTCAGGCAGTGGCCCGCGCCTTGAATATCTGGTCGATGTCCCTGAAGCTGGCACCTATACCGTATGGGTAAAAATGTATGCCACGGGGACTGAAGATAACGGCATACACGTCGGCGTTAACGGCACAACACCAGACACTGGCGAGAGAATACAGTTATGCGGTGGCAAGAACAGATGGAGCTGGACGAGCAATCAGCGTACGACTGATAATCATTGTGGCGTCACACAGACTATTACTCTGGATATTCCAGCCGCCGGCCCTAACACGATCATTTTCTATGCGCGCGAAGACGGATTTGAAATCGATCAATTCATCCTGCTGAAGGAAACCAGTCCCGACACAGAAGATTGTGCTCCCCTGCTCAGCGACAGAATTCGATGCGTGGATCAACAAACCGGCGCTCAAATTGATGATACCGATTTACCGCTGTCGCTGACTATCGACGGAAACACATCAACCACCGATCCAACCAATCCGACCAGCACTCCGGCGGAGATAGATTTATCATTGCAAATGAATCAAGACAGCGCTGCGATTCAAATAAACAATGCCACAACCATAACTCTGCAAGTGGAAAATCCGGACGAACTTACAGCAACGTCCGTGCAGGTAGTGGTTGATTTACCAGAAGAACTGGGTTTCGAAGCGTCTGGTAACTGCTCAGAATCGAACGGCACCATAACTTGCCAGTTGGGCGATATAAGCTCAGGCGATACAGCGACCGAGAGCTTTCTGTTAACCGGACTCGCAACCGGACAGCATAGAATTGATGGTAAAGCGTCGAGCGACCTTGTTGATCCCAATGCAGACAACAACAGCGTTTCGCTGCAAATCGATGTTACCGAAGCGCCAATCATTTATGACGCTGGCTTGCAGGCAACATTGTCTACCAACACCACGTCATTGAACGGCAACGTTCGCTACGACATCGCATTAACTAATGAAGGTATGGAAGCGTTCCCATCCCATACCGTAACACTGGATTTCGGTGCCAATCTGCTGGTTACTGTTCCGGATCTTACTTGTAGCGAGGTGTCCACCGGGCTGGTTTGCGACCTCCCGCCAACCGCCGTGGGTGAATCGCAAAACTTCAGCGCAAACCTGTCACCAACCGCAAACGGCAATCACACGATAGCCGTGATCATCGATTCACAATTCGACGAAGTCAGTGAAAACAACTCAGCCAGCACTTCACTATCAGTCGTTGATAATTCAATAATTACAACCAATGGTGGTTCTCTAACACTGGAGGCAGAAGCATTCGCCTTACAGCTCCCAGGCACGACATCGAACGCTGCCGCGCCAAACTGGTTTAGGGTATCGGCCGACACAAGCAACACACCCCAACCAGATCCGGATGACGCATCACCTGCGCCTGCTGGCGGAGGTGCATATATGGAAATACTGCCCGACCGTCGACTAGCCAGCGGCGACGATGCAATTGCCAATGTTAGCAATTTTCCAACACCTGGTGCAGGCCCGGGGCTGCAATACCCGGTGTTTATAGCTGAAGCCGGAAGATATTACGTTCACGCCCTGATCAGAGCAAATGGCGAGCAGGACAATACACTGCATGTAGGCGTAGACACAGATTGGCAGGAAACCGCAAGTAACGTGTCGCTGTGCAACCCGGATGGTACCTGGCAGTGGGCCAGTGCGAGGGAGACTGATGGCATATGCGACAACAATGTGCGGCCATACCTGGACATTGCTGATCCGGGTTTCTACAACATTAGCATCTCTCAAAACGAAGATGGACTAGAGCTTGATCGCATCTTTTTAACGCTCAGTGTATCGAACATCCCGCAAGGCCAGGGCGAATCACCAACAGCGTACCGCAATCCTGATATCGATTTGCAAACCAGCTTCAAACCACTACCCACTGACCTTACTGTAAACGAATCAGTGGTGCTGGAAATTGACGTAACCAACAACAATCCTTTGGACACTGCTGTAAATGCAATCGTCACAATCGACGGATTGGGCGGGTTGCTCGATTCGGGATTTCAAACCGCGGACACATGCACCAGAAACGCAACCAATACTCTGACCTGTCAGATCAAGAGTATTGCTCCGGGTAAAACAAACACCATTGCAATTCAAGTCACCCCGGTGGCGACCGATACTCTTACACTATCAAGTTCCGTTGTCTCGCCGCACAGCGATGCAGCACCGGAGAACAACAGCGATTTCACCAATCTAGAAATAAGCTCCAGCGTTAGTGGCGGAGGCGGTGTATTTACATCGCTGCCGTGGTTCCTTTTGCTTTTACTCGGGTCCGGTGCACGAGTCATCAGAACTGGAATGTTTAAACCTACCGGATTTGCGAAGTAATCATGAATGCAAACTACGCCATCTGCTACAGGTTTTTACTGTGGCTCTTACTGAGCACTATGTTTGCGACTGCATGGGCATGGAATCCCGTGTCTACCGGGGATGGCAGCACCGCCTTTGCGAGACATGAATCGGGAACGGTAGTATACCAATCAAAGATCTATTTATTGGGCGGACGCTCAACAAACAATCTGCAGGTATACGATCCGACAGCAAACAGCTGGACTGATCTGGGTCCGCTGCCAACCGAAATGCACCATTTTCAACCAGTGTTGCTCAATGATGATATCTATGTCATTGGATCTTTCGCTTGCTGCTTCCCCGAGGAAGTTACGAACCCCGAGATTTTCCGTTACAACATTACCCAGGGACAATGGAGTCAGGAAGGGTCCATGCCCGCTGACCGGCTTAGGGGTAGTACAGGTACCGTTGTCTACAATGGGAAAATCTACATACTGGGCGGTAACACCAGGGGTCACAATGGCGGTGCCGTGCCCTGGTTTGACGAATACGATCCAGCGACAGGTAGCTGGAGTGTTCTGCCCGATGCACCAAACGCCCGAGACCACTTCGTAGCAGTTATTGCCAATGACAAACTGGTAGCAGCGGCTGGACGGCGATCACTCAGAAGTGCCGGAAACACGGTCTCTGCCACTGACATTTACGACTTCGGTACGGGGGAGTGGTCCGGTGGCGCCGATATTCCAACCCCGCGTGGCGGCACGATGGCGGTCAGCCACGGTCAGGATGTAATTGTCCTCGGGGGCGAATCACTGGGCCAGGTGGAATCCCATCGCACCGTCGAAGTGTACAATTTGCAGTCCGGCTCCTGGAGCGCTGTAATCGATATGATTACTCCAAGGCACTCTGGAGGTGCCGCCATTCTGGGCGACTCCCTGCATGCCATAAGCGGCAACCTCGTTAGAGGCGGAGGTGCTGAAACAAACTTACACGAGGTCATTGCTCTCAATGACATCGCGACCAACAACCCACCACCCGTCGAGCCAGACCCGACACTGGACTCTGACAACGACGGATTAACAGATGTGGACGAGCGCACGATCCATTTTACTGACCCTGAAAAATTCGATACGGATGGCGATGGACTGGACGACAAAACCGAACTTATCGATCTGGAAACTAACCCGCTACAAAGAGACACCGATCTGGATGGTGTGGAAGACGAGCAGGAAATAAACCTCGGTCTGAATCCGCTAAACGCCGATTCCGACAACGACGGACTCATTGATGGCGATGAAATCTCAATATTCGGTACCAATGCGCTTTCGAGAGACTCCGATGGCGATTCCCTGAGCGATGGAGATGAAGTCAACAGACATAACTCCGATCCCAAGGATACCGATACCGACAATGACAATATTCCGGATGGATACGAAGTACAGACTTTGGGATCTAACCCTGCCAATGTCGATACAGACAACGATGGATTGCAAGATGCCCTTGAGATACACACTCATCGTACTGACCCCAATAATCCTGATAGTGACCGGGACGGACTCACCGATTCGGTAGAATTGTCCACCTATCAGACCGACCCGCTGGTCGCGGACAGCGACGGCGACAGCATTCCGGATGGTGAGGAGATCAGTAATGGAACCAACCCCACCAACACGGATGAAGACGGCGATGGCCTGCTCAACATTGCTGAAGGGTTGTTGGATACAGACGGAGACTCGGTGCCTAACTACAAAGACAGGGACAGCGACAACGACGGTATTCCCGATCTGGTCGAGAATGGTTTTTCCGATGTTGATCGCGATGGCATTATCGACACACTGGAAGAAATAGAACTGGCCAATGAACGGGTACTCGAGACACAACAGGTAGAAACTGAAACTAATATAGATGAACCTCCACCGGCGCGCGTTTTTCGGGAAACTCGTTCGGTATTGTTGTCAGACGACAATGCGGGGGAAACATCTGCTACTGCTCTGACTGCACCAACACCAATCAGCGTCGCTCTGGACAGTGACAACGACGGTGTGCCAAATTATCTCGACCTGGATTCTGATCAGGATGGTATTTCAGATCTGGTCGAATCGTCCTCTGATTTCACAACAAACCAATTGGTTAGAACGGTTGACAATGACTCAAATCTTGACGGATTAGATGACAGCTACAATGCCAGCGGTGCGAATCATCCTGTAGATACCGACAGTGATGGCATTCCGAATTTTCTTGATCTTGATAGCGACAATGATGGTGTCTTCGATGTTGTCGAGGCAGGAAGCGATGATGCGGATCAGGATGGTAAGCTCGATTCTGTCATTGATACAAACAACAATGGCATCGCGGATCTTGGCATACCATTGTTGGGGGAGGCACTGCCAGATGTCGACAAAGACAACATACCTGACTTGATCGATGTGCAAATTGAAACAGGGGGTCGCTTCGGATGTTCCATTGCGACTGCAACCACCAGCGCGACACTGGATCCGACTCTACTGGCTATACTACTGCTACTGGTATTTCAACTTATGCGCCGCAATAGACAATACACTATCAGAAAATAAAGTCAGCGGCTCTATAGCAGCAACAGCCCACTATCTACTTTCCACTATTAAGGTAGATAAAGCATGGAGTGATGGTTGAGCTTTCGAGATTCGCGAAAGCTCTCTGGATTTTGAAAGCTCCTGGATTTACAAAAGCTCTGGAATTTACGAGAGCTCTGGTATTTACGAAAGCTCGTTACCTACAAAAGTAGATTAGCTTTATCTAAAGCAATCACAAGCAAAGCGCTTGCTCAGGACACGGCCTAATGGTGGCCCGAAAAAGAGTATGGTGGCGCTCACGCTAGCGCAAGTGATTCGGGCAACACCACATCTATCTTTTCATCAACCAGTACAAATCCTAGTCTGTCATACTCACCACCAGGTTCAGCATCGGTCTGGATTGTGTAAATACTGTCAATTGTCTGCCCCTGGGGGCTAATCTCTATAGTAGTACGTCTGCCTCGTTCAACCCAATGACGATGGATAACTACAGGAGCTGTGTTACTTTGCCTCAATGACTGGACAACAATTTCCTTTCCAGGGATATGAACGAGTTTAGGCAAATAGACATCGAATGAATAAATGGTATTTGCCTTGACTTCAAGAGTTAACTCGTTACGCATCCAAAAATCCGGCCTCGGATGGGAACTCCAGGTTACTACTTGCGCACGTTGCAGGTCCTCTCGAGCGCCAGGCGTAAGCACGATCATCTCAACATCAAGGCGATGAGCTATTCGAATCCGATTCAGATAGGCTGGATTATTGCGCAATCGATCGTTTTCATTTTTTGCAATTGCTGAAAACAACACACAATGCTGTTTTAGCTGCCGACCGTATCGTTGATACATTTCTGCACAAATATTTGAATCATAATTTACCAGAGTACGGGGACTTGCTTCGCCAACAATGGTATGCAGCACATCAGGCCAATGTGCTCTATGGAACTCACTGACATAATCCGATAGATTCACAATCGACGTACGTTTAAAATCTATCTCTTCGAGTCCGGTATAAATAATAAGGCAACTGTTACTCGCAAATCTCTCAGCATTCAGCATCTGAAGTAAACTGACAACATTCTCGTCAAGTTTATCAACGCACCAAACAACATCCTTTCTGTACTGTGCATCTCTGAAATGACAAAAGGCTGTTTTAACAATCTCTTTCCTTGAAATTTCCGGTATTTTCTCCAATTTATCCAAAACTGACGAAAACTCTGCCAGCTCCTGAAATTTATTTTTGAGATCTTCCAAAGATAGCTTGATACTTCTTGCAACAGGCAAATCTACACAAGGTTCACTGCATACCTTGTCAACTTCAGATCGCAGTAATTCAGCGCTATAAGTCTGCTTTCCCTGATCCTCCCGTGCCCGATCCTGCCGTACCTGATCCTGCCGTGCCTGATCCTGCCGTGCCTGATCCTGCCGTGCCTGATACCGCGGTCCCTGATCCTGCTGTACCTGGTAAAGACGCAATAGTTTGGGTATGGCTCCGCTTTGTCTGGAAATCGTTGATAGAGTGCGCTGTCGCTCCCTGATACCATGTACGGTACCCGGCACACGGCCATGCAGGTATCCCTGCCGAACAGTGTCCATATTCCACACCCAGTCCTCGTAACCAAACCCCTTATCAAGAAGATTCTCCATATAGGGAATATCCCGGTAAATGTCAGTTCGTGCGATACAGGTGGACGTCCAAAGATTTTTAAAATACAGAGTATCCTGAAACTGATATATACGCTGCATTTGCGTATGCTCCAGAATCCGTGTCACTGATCTATCGAAATACAAATTCAACTCGGGATGTACAATGTGGTACGCCGAATTGCCATGTAGCATGTTAAAACCGCCAAGCAACCAGTTATTAGACCAGAGATCGTCACCGTCCAGCCACGCAATGTATGTGCTACTTATACTGGCCGCGGTAAGATTGCGTACGATCGACAGGTCACCAATGTTGTGCGTAATTACTTGCGCGGTTTCCAGGGGAATTCCATCCAGAAAGGACTGTGTTTGAAAACAAGGTCTGTCAGCCACAACTAATATACGCGTACTGATTCCATGACGACTGGCGTATTTAGCTGCAACCAGAATTGATTGAAATGATTGTTCGGCGAGTGCTCCTTCCTGGTGGACGTTTAACACACAGGTGATATCAATGTCCTTGTACTTTGAATCACACATCGGGACATTTCCCCATATGCCCTGTTACGATAGGGCTATTCGGCACTAACACCGTAAGATACTCTGTAGAAACACGATACTAAAATGAATAGTTTAGGCGACCATAAAGACGTGCCTGGCATGGGTCCTCAGCGCACGGAATTCCATTCGGTACGTCATCTATGAGGTCATACAGATAAAACGTACCAGTCAAAGGGGAGTTCCGAAATGGCTTAATAGCCACACCGGCGCCGAAGCCAAATCCAGAGTATTCCATCCCCAGTGCTATTTTTTGACTGATATAATAACTGCTCGACCAGACAAAACCGAAAGATAATTGCTCACTATCATCAACTATATTGTCTCCACCGATAGGCGACCGAAAAGAAAACAAATCATTATCGTAGAGAGAGTACAAAGCACTACCGATTCCGGCATTAACTACCACGCCACCATGACCGAGAGAGTATTCTTTCGGTAGACGAAAATATCTACTAAACCCCAAATACAAATTTCTACCGAGATCGACGGTATCATCTAACTGAAGAATATGCTCGCCACTCACTGAGAGCGCAGTTGTCGCATTGAGACGACGCGCATATTTAAAGCCTATCGATGACCCCTCTCCAACGCTTGTCCCACCATTCCTGCCACTTAAACTGTGTACCGAGAGCTGGACCGAAAAACTGCTACCATACTTTTTTAATAGATCATATTCAGCATAGGCTATCGCATCACTACAGTCAGGTTCACAACCAGATTTCAATCTGGTATTTCTAACCCGGCTAATCCCGTGCAGGAACAAATTCCAGTTATTACTGTGATTATTAACGAATGAATTAGGAAGATAAAAGCCCGCAGCGGGATAGATCTGCTCGTTTATGGTAACGCGCCTTGCGCTGGCGCCGACTACCACCTGGCTTCTATTCTCCGCGATTGCAGACGGCAACGCGGACTGGGTCGGGGCAGCAAATACCGTACTAACACCAGCAAACAATACTAGACCGGCGAACAGAGCGAAACACACATTCGTGATTGAACCCATATCAAATGAACGCCTATCGATCGATACCAACCATGGCCAACAACTTATATACCCGATCCACATTCACAGTAAATCCAGCTGATCTTCTCGCGGCCAGAGTGCTGGCATCCCCATCAGCTGGAATACCCTCAGGTAAACAAAACTCGTTAAAGTATTTCAAACCTGCTATTGCACTTATAGCCCAATAGCACGGCGCAATATGAGCACCGTAGAATTCAACGACACGTGTGCCCGGCTTGCAGAAGACAATATTTGTTAGACCTGCACCATGCGGTGCGAAGATAACAGAAGCATTGTGAAAACAGCTCGCCTGTTCCGTCAGCGTCAATCGCTCCGGATAGACAATCTCAAACCCGCACTGCTGGAATATCTTATTGAGCTCGACTATGTTGCCGATGGACCTCCCATTACTGGCGGCAGGGTCCCTGCTGACAAAAATTCTTTTCTGTTCAGCCCCTGTATCCGACCCTGGCTGTATTGATGGCAACAGTGAATCCTGTAGAAATCGAGGTAGCCACCCACCCATATGTAATCCCATCACATTCTTCAGACGAGGCACAACCAGCAGGTCGCCGCAAAAATAGGGACTGCTATCACATGACGCCACGATTTGCTCGGCCGATAAACCACACGCCTTCAGCGTCTCTTTTTGAAATGCTTTATTAAAGGTGGAGACGACAAAGCGATCCGAATCCCTGAACTCATATCCTGCATCACGCAGAATCGCAAGTTTCGGCAAAATGTCAGTCATCCAATGATAAAAATTTCCACCACCTCTGGCACCAAGTAGAAACACTCTGGGACCCAGATACAATGGACTACAATGCTGACGCAGTTCATTGACCACAGGCATACTCCCCATCGAGTGCTCATCAACAATACCACCCGCTACATCAAAAACGGCGGTGTTGTGACCATCGTCCCAGATACTGCCATCTTCAACTGTGTCAACCCAGGTCTCATTAGCAACCACCTGTTTGTTGCCGAACCTCCACTTTTGAGTATCTTCAATACTGGCCGGTGGCGACAGCTCAAAGGATTCAGGTCTATGAACGACCTGCCGCTCAGTTGGTGCCCCTGATAAAACAGACAAACTGCTCGCTGACAGATACTTGTGAACCAGAGAATCGGGCAATTCTCCAAGGTATGCCTGTTGAGCGCAATCCTGCATGCCTTGATGATCCAGTAATTCGCCCAGCAACTGATAGCCCACAAAGCAATTAGGACAAGCCAGCAGTGTTTCAACGGTAAGCCTCTCGGACTGATCCAGTTCGCCAGCAGAAAACAAACGGCGGGCATTGTCTACCGCTTCTCTTGCCTTTACCGGGTGTATTCTGAAGGTCGGCAGAGCTACTGCCTGCTCCTGTAACAATGGGTTAACCTTTAACAATGGGTGACTCATTAAACGGCAACTTTAAGACGAGAAGAATATTCGTGCTGCAGCCGCTTAAAATGTTCACAGGAACGAACGTACAGACGATCATCCAGTGTATTTCGTTCGAGCACTGTTTCGTATAAATCTTCGCCAAGCTCGCACCGAATCTGTTCTCTTTTTTCAGATATCCCCAGGCTGATATCCTGCAATACATTAGCCTGGACACTCCGAACAGCAAATTCAGGAAATGCAGGAGCCAGATAGCTCTTTAATAGCTCACAAGACGCATCGAACTGATCCACGATACCAACAAATTCGAGGCTCTCGATAAAGTCAAGCGCATTCTCGAACAACTCTGTATCATCAAGCGAATCACTATTGGTGAATTTATCCGAAGTGCGGTTTGAAAATCGAATGGTCTGAAACTCCTCTACCGCACTTCGCCTTCTGTGTAGAAATTTGGACTCTACATACTCACGCAACGTACCCTTCGGTTGATCTAAACCAAGTTGCTTTTTCCATTCAAACAAATAAGCCGACTTCAAGCGATCAATCGGGTCTCTGACAAATACAATTGGAAAAACCTGGCCAGCTATCTCAGGTAATGGGGGAACTATTTGATGCGAAGAAAGAGCGCAGATCTGAGGGTTATCTTCTATCAATCGGGTTAGGTTATCAGTAGTGATTACTGCACCGGAATCGTCAGAATCGTAAGATAACCATTGATTTCCAAAGTTCGATTTCAATAGTTGATCTATCGAACTTCCAGCGTTTTTAAATATATGATAGTGGACAATAATATTTCTGTTTTCCATTACTTCGTATACTCCGAGAATTTAAATTTGTTGCTGGCTGACGAAAAAATATCTACTCGCTCAAGTATCTTACTCATCTGCTTTCTACCATGGGTTGGAGAGTAGTTTGACTCGGCTATACTTAACGAATTTCTTGAAAAACGCTCCCATACCTCCTTGTCAGTGTACAGGATCTCTATAAACTCACACCATTCATCAACGGTATCAGCGATAAACGTACTTTGTGAGTGTATTAAGCCAGTCCCTTCAGCTGTAACACCGCTAATTACTGATGGCAGTCCAGAAGCCATACACTCCAGAATTTTTCCCTTTATACCCGCACCTGATAATAACGGAGACACAAACACACGCGCTCCTTTGTATACATCACTGATATCTTCTATAAACCCGTGCATAATAACTCTCTCAGATTCATACTCCCTGAGACTATCGGGCAAATGACTTCCGTACACCCGGAACTTCACATCTGGCAGCCTGTCTGCCAATACCGGAAACACACTCTTACAAAAAAATTCCACCGCCTCGATATTCGGCTTGTGACGGTAACCACCGAGAAACGCGATGTCATGACGTTCCTCAAAGCCTGCAATTTTAGATTGCGTGGTAACTACCCAGGGACACCGCACAATATTCTGATCTTTCAAAATGTGCGAAGTGATAACCGCCCGTTCTTCGTCAGTGTAACAAAGCGCTACATCGACCTCATTAATGACCTTCAATTCCTTATCGCGTGTCGCCATCGGGCCTGACAGATCCACACTACCCGACTGTAGCTCCTGTCTTAGCTCCCGCAGAAAATGCAAATCCGCGTTATTAAATATAATCCTGGCGCTTGAGTGCTTGCGAATTGACTCAATATAATGCTCTGCGACCTGATAGCGGGTAATATACACAGCGTTAAACTCGGACCCGCGTCGCATCAGAAATTGTTCGATCGACTGATAAAACGGGTAGAACACACACTCCACTCCGAGTTTTTGTAGATGACTGGTATGCGTGCCCATATGGGCAATGTTTTCAGGGATGAACGTCAGCTTGCATCCGAGTTCCATCATCAACTGCATTTCCTGCAGTGCCGCATAGCTACCTGCATCACTATTTCTTCTCGGTGTATCCGCATCCAGAACCAGTACCCGAAAATTAGTGCCTCGATCAACTTCAAGATGGGGGGTATGACCTTCATCTCCGCCGAGCCGGTATGCTTCAAACCATTTTGAACGAAATGTCTTACTGTTGATTTCCTGATATTTCTTGATTCCAGACTTTGTGCTGGTGCCATTACTCTTTCCTTCGAAATGCACAACCACAGAAGTCGGGCAATAGAGCGTCCTGTACCCCGCTGCTCTTATCTTATACGCCAAATCTGTATCTTCGTAGTAGGCCGGAGCATATTCTTCGCTAAATCCCTCGACTGACTCCCACACTAAGCGATCCACAAAAAGCGCCGCAGCAGACAGGTAATCTGCCTCTCTGACATAGTTGAAAGAGGGATGCGATGCATTGTGGTTTTTCCCATAGTTCCATGGCTTTCCATTACCCCATACAATTCCGCCGGCTTCTTGCAGAACCCCATCCGGGTATATCAGTTTGCAACCAACGGATCCAACTCCGGTGTGCAAATTAAAAATCTCCATTGCTTCATCTATCCATCCAACAGTAACTTCTGTATCGTTGTTAAGAAGACAAACGTACCGGCCACGAGCTATTTTTTCCGCCTTATTGTTCGCTTTAACAAATCCCAGATTGGCCTCATTGCGCACAACCACAAGGTTTCCTATTATTTCCTCCGCTATTGAAGTTTCATCGACTGAAGCGTCGTCCACCAGTATGACTTCGAAATCCGTTTCGTTGTAGGCCAGTATTAGTGATGCAATACAGTGATAGGTAATTGCAAATTTGTCCTTGGCCGGTATTACAATGGAAACAACAGGATCGCTCACCTCCGGTAACTGCAGCCTCGGAAACTCTCTCCTCCTTTCAAAGCCTCGTACCACCTGCGCATGAGCCTCGATCAGATTGGCCAGATCATAATCTTCTGATTCTCTACCCACTTGCAACTGTCGTGTAAGCTGCCGGTTTAAAGAATCGTAACGAAAAGCCGCACTACTCGCCAATCCAATATAGCCCGGCTTGGTGAGACTATCCGTTAAATGCTCCATTGGCGTAACCATTGGATGAATGATATCTATGTATGCTGTGCTGGTTACATTCTTGTCGTTTACGATCACTTCGTAGGTATGAGGCATGCCATCGAACAGTTCTTCCGGAATACGTGCCTGATAGTGTTTGCAGCCTCCCGCATCATTAGTTAATGCACACGGCAGTCTCAAACCAGCATCGACCAGTATTTCGACGCTTTTCATATCCTCTGAGGTATCTATCGAAAATATTTGCGCATGAATTTCCCGATCACTGATTCCCAACACCTCTGCAACACAACTCGCATCGTTTTTAAAAACAAACTTATTGGTGGATATTGCAACCCCGGATTTCTCCTCTCTTAGCAAGAGCTCCTGTGATTCCGGTGAATATATTCGACTTGATAGAGTTACCTGAAAACCATGCCTTCCGTCACCGTACCCTGCCTGCTCCAGATCACTACGATAGATATTTGCCGTGCTCTCCCCTACCTTGTGCTTGCCACAAAACACATCAAATGAAACACTGTCATCCAATGAATCCTGATCAACTACCCAGCCAGTTAATACGCGATGATTAAGCGTATCTATATTTCCCACCAGCCGACGGGGAGTACTGGTTTTGACTTGTTTTTCATGGAAAAGCGAGTCGAATAATTCGCGTGCTTTTGATTCGGACGTTCTATTCTTCTTATTTAACACCGATATTGATCCCTAATGTTTGATCTCAAAGCAAACCTTCTAACGGAAGCTCACTTACCACATTTAAATCAGGAGTTATGAGGCTAACGCTATCCCATTGGGCAGCTGTGTCTGTGGCCTCTCTTCAAGTAGCGAAACAAGGTATTTTCCATAGCTGCTCTTTCCATAGCGAAGAGCACTTTGTGATAAGGTCTCTGTGGTTATCCACCCTTTGTTCCATGAAATTTCTTCGGGCACGCACACTTTCAATCCCTGACGTGCTTCGATGGTTTCCACGAATGCTGATGCCTCATTCAGCGACGCATGTGTACCGGTATCCAGCCAGGCATGACCACGTCCCAGTAGTTCTACCTGAAGTCTCTGTTCTTCCAGATACAACTTGTTCAAATCGGTTATCTCCAGTTCGCCGCGCGGGGATGGCTTTAGACCAGCGGCTTTTTCAACAACCGAGTTGTCATAGATATAGAGCCCTGTCACCGCATAGTGCGACTTGGGGTGTTGCGGTTTTTCTTCAAGCGAAACAACCCGGTTTACAGAGTCGAATTCAACAACGCCGTAGCGCTCCGGATCAGCCACACGATAGGCAAAGACTGTCGCGCCATCCAGAGATAGCGCGGCGTTTTCCAGAATTCTTTCCAAACCGGCACCATAGAAGATGTTGTCACCCAGAATCAGGCAACAGCTATCGTCACCAATAAAGTCAGCACCAAGGGTAAATGCCTGTGCTAATCCATCAGGGCTGGGCTGCACCAGATACTCAAGCTCAATACCGAACTGGCTGCCATCGCCGAGCAATTGCTCAAAACGACCAATATCCTCCGGCGTAGAAATGATCGCGATCTGCCGGATTCCCATTAACATGAGTGTCGATAACGGGTAGAAAATCATCGGTTTGTCATAAACAGGCAATAACTGTTTTGACACCACTTGAGTAATGGGATAGAGACGCGTACCCGAACCGCCCGCGAGAATGAGACCTTTCATATTCGGCACTTTTCCATTGACAATTTTCAGTTTGTCGGCCGAGGTTGCAAGTAATATTCCACGCATACTGCAGTCCACACGTTCCGTACGTCGACGTACAGCTGCGAACGAGGGTCAATTGTTTTTCTTATTTGTCTTGAATCGAAGCGTGAAATCGAAACGTGGCGGGATCTAGTTAAAGTGCATCCTATGCTTTACTGCGCAGACCAGTGATCCATCAATTAATTGTCGTCCGTCATGGAACCTGGCTTACCGGGGAGACGGAGGCATTGGTTTATTGGCGCAGTTTTCTTGTAGCGCAGGCAGAAGAACGGCCCGCTTCGCGCGGGCACATTCTTAAACACCCGCAAGTGCTCTACCTACAATGCAGCGACATCCAGAGCAAAGTGCTCATCGCTTACATTCTTGATTGCATGATAGTGACCAAGCGCGCGTGGAGCGATACTGTCAAAATAAAAACGGCAGGTCGCGCGCTTGACCTCGGCAAATGCCTTATCGTCTACTGCTGCCAGTGCCAATGCTGACCGCGCCATCGCCCAGCTACCACAGCAGTAACCCATCAGCATCAGGTAGTCGTAGGCACCAGCTGCGACGAGGTCGGGGCTTTCCTGAGACAGCAGATGGGAAACCGAGCCCTCAATCATTTCTATACTGCTTTTAAGGGAATCACTGGCGATATCAATCAAGGCATCCCCGGCGTTCTGCGCTGCCAGTGCTTCAAGCGTGCCTTTCATGTCAATAACCAGCTCTTCAATTCCACGGCCACCATCGTACTGAGTCTTGCGACCCAGCAGGTCATTGGCCTGGATACCGGTGGTCCCCTCATAGATCGGCGTGATACGAACATCACGCAGGTACTGAGCGGCACCAGTTTCTTCAACAAACCCCATTCCGCCATGCACCTGCACACCAAGCGAACAAATATCAACACCCAGTTCGGTAGACCATCCCTTAACAATCGGTGTCAACAAGGCGCCACGGCGATCAAACCGCTCTCTGACATCGTCATCCGGATGACGCCCGCCGTAGTCAAAGGAGGCTGCACAGTCATAGGCGAGGACACGAGCTGCCTCCACCTGTGAGCGCATGGTCATCAGCATACGACGTACATCCGGGTGGTTAATAATACCTGGGCTGGCACCTTCACCGCCAAGCAGGACAGCTCCCTGTTTTCTGTCGTGGGCAAACGCTGCTGCGCGCTGATAGGCGATCTCACCCATGGCATAACCTTCAATACCAACGGCAAGCCGCGCTTCATTCATCATCGTGAACATGTACATCAGTCCACGGTTTTCTTCACCGACCAGATAGCCTACTGCGCCGCTGCTATCGCCAAACGCCATAACGCAGGTCGGGCTGGCATGAATACCGAGCTTGTGCTCAATTGATACACAAAAAGCATCGTTGCGCTGATCGCTGACCTCGCCGTCAGCATTGACCATGAATTTTGGCACGACGAACAACGAGATTCCCTTCACACCGGGAGGTGCATCCGGTGTTCTGGCCAGCACCAGGTGAATGGTATTTTCAGTCAGGTCGTGGTCACCGTAGGTGATAAATATTTTCTGGCCCTTGATCAGATAGTGATCACCGGCGGGTTCCGCCGTTGCTCGCACCGCGGCGAGATCAGAACCGGCTTGTGGCTCGGTCAGATTCATCGTCCCAGTCCAGACGCCGCTGATCATCTTTTCAAGGTAGGTCTGCTTGAGCTGATCTGATGCGTGCGAATTGATCGCATGCACCGCTCCCTGAGTTAGCAGCGGACACAACCCAAAAGCCATATTGGAGCTATGCCACATCTCCTGCACCGCAGCCGCCAACAGCCCGGGCATGCCCTGCCCGCCATACTCGGGATCAAACGCCAGGCTGTTCCAGCCAGCCTCGGTAAATTGCTCGTAGGCCTCTTTCCAGCCATCAGGAGTCACTACGCCCTCTTCGGACCATTTGGCACCTTGCTGATCGCCGACTGCATTCAATGGTGACAGCACATCCGAAGCGAACTTGCTCGCCTGCTCCAGCACCGCATCAATGATATCGGGAGTAGCATCCTCGTAGCCGGGCAGTTCGGCTATCGCCTCACTTCCAACCACGTGCTCGATAACAAATTGCATGTCTTTTACGGGGGCCGTGTAGCTCATCATGTCTTCCTGCGTTGGTATCTGGCTATTGACCAGAGAGTATCTAACAATTCAGGACACTGGCGCTTCAATTGTTTGCTTCAATTTATTTATTGGAAGATCAATTACGCACCCGCCCAGGAAATTTAAGAAAGGATACACATTGGTAAATCTATAAGATTTATCGTCGGTACAGCCTTCGCGGTTTCAGTTGTGGTTT
>CAYMVV010000017.1:24159-72618 GCA_964393885.1 uncultured Granulosicoccaceae bacterium
GGTAAATCTATAAGATTTATCGTCGGTACAGCCTTCGCGGTTTCAGTTGTGGTTTTGTTGTTTCAGGCCTCGCTCACACGAGGCCTTCGGTTCCAGACGCTCTTCTGACCGACGCCGTGCTAACCGGCTGCCAGAGCAGCATCCAGTTCCGGAACTGCCTCAAACAGATCCGCCACCAGACCATAGTCCGCAACCTGAAAAATAGGCGCCTCTTCGTCCTTGTTAATCGCAACAATAATCTTGCTGTCTTTCATGCCTGCCAAATGCTGGATTGCGCCGGAAATACCTATAGCAATATAGAGATCCGGGGCGACGACCTTGCCTGTCTGACCCACCTGATAATCATTTGGAACAAAGCCTGCGTCGACAGCCGCTCGCGATGCGCCTACTGCTGCATTGAGCTTCTCGGCCATCGACTCCAGCATGGCGAAGTTCTCGCCGTTCTGCATGCCACGTCCACCGGACACAACGATAGAAGCACTGGTCAACTCGGGACGATCTGATTTGGTTAATTCCTGACCAATCCAGCTTGCCTTGTCGCTTGCTCCAGTCGCCGCCAGTGCTTCGATTGCAGCCGATCCTCCCTCTGCAGCGACGCCATCAAATGCCGTAGTTCGCACAGTGATCAATTTGCAGCTATCGGTACTTTTTACCGTTAGCATTGCGTTGCCGGCATAGATTGGACGGATAAACGTATCCTCGCTGACGACAGTAGTGATGTCTGATATGCCAGCCACATCCAGTTTTGCTGCAACCCGCGGCATCACATTTTTGCCACTCGCGGTGTTACCAAATAAAATATGAGAGTAATCACCGGCGATTGAGCAGATCAGCGGTGTCATGTTCTCGGCGAGCTGGTTTGCGTATGCCGCATCGTCACAGGACAAAACTTTGCTGACACCGGCAACCGCTGCCGCCTGCTCAGCTACCGCACCGCAGTCGCTGCCAGCCACCAGCGCGACAACATCTCCACCAATGGCTTGCGCCGCGGCCACCACACTGAGTGTGGCCGGTTTTAATTCGCTATTGTCGTGATCGACTATTACCAATATAGACATGAGTGTTCCTGAATAAGTGTTGAGCCTTCAATTGCCGTCCCCGCGTGACTGTTTGATAGCAACAGAATATAGCGAGAGAGTGGCGAAACGAAAGCTCTGGATACCGAAAGCCTAGATAACCTTGGCTTCGTTTCTGAGCTTATCGACGAGTTCAGCTACGCTGCCCACGATCTCACCCGCTTTACGCTGCTCAGGCTCTTCTACTTTGACCGTCTCAAGGCGCGACGTAATATCCACCTCGAGTTCTTCCGGACCAAGCACATCGAGTTGCTTCTTCTTGGCCTTCATAATATTCGGCAACTTCGCATAGCGCGGCTCATTGAGGCGCAAGTCTGTCGTGACAACCGCTGGGAGGCTCACTTGTATCGACTCAAGCCCGCCGTCCACTTCACGGGTGACTTTCATGCTGTCACCGTCAATATCGACTTCCGATGCAAAGGTTCCCTGTGGCCAGTCCATCAAGGCCGCCAGCATTTGACCGGTTTGGTTGCTGTCATCATCAATGGCCTGCTTACCGACAATCACCAGTCCGGGCTGTTCACGCTCTGCTATTTTGGCTAGCAGCTTTGCGATCGCCAGGGGTTGTAAATCAGCGTCAGTCTCAACCAGAATGCCTCTGTCGGCACCCATTGCCAACGCCGTGCGGATCGTTTCCTGAGACTGAGTGCCCCCCAAAGACACAGCGATGACTTCGTCAGCCTTACCAGCCTCCTTGATCCGCAACGCCTCTTCCACTGCGATCTCGTCAAATGGATTCATCGACATTTTGACGTTGGCGAGATCTATGCCTGTGCCTTCTGCGTTAACGCGTGCCTTGACGTTGTAGTCGAGCACTCGCTTCACAGCGACCAGAATTTTCATACTCTTGCTTCCTCGTATTCGGCCTAACTCGCCAGTTTAAACTATGAATTTGGGTCCGGTCACGACCTCAACGACATTCGATACAGACCGGACGACTGATATAGAAACCCGTCGTATAGAACCCTGTCGATATCACTATCGTTCCAGTATTGCGGTTACACCCATACCACCGGCAGTACAAACAGAGATAACACCCTTACCACCAGAATTTTGGTCCAGCAATTTGCCGAGTGTCGCAACAATGCGCGCACCCGTTGCAGCGAAGGGGTGTCCGACTGCAAGACTGCTGCCAACGACATTCATTTTGCTGCGATCAATACTGCCCATCGGCTCACTGCGCCCCAGTCGTTCGCGACAATACTCATCCGACTCCCACGCTGCAAGTGTACAAAGCACCTGTGCTGCAAACGCTTCATGAATTTCGTAGAAATCGAAATCCTGCAATGTCATATTGGCACGTGTAAGCATCTCACTCATTGCCACTGCTGGCGCCATCAACAAGCCCTCGCCTTCCACAAAGTCGACCGCTGATGTCTGACCATGTGTCAAATAGGCCAGTATCGGTAAACCTCGCTCACGGGCCCACTCTTCGCTGGCGAGCAAAACACTCGAGGCACCGTCAGTCAATGGCGTGCTGTTACCTGCAGTCAAAGTACCTTTTTCGCTTCTTTCATATGCCTGTCGCAATCCGCTGAGCGCTTCGACCGATGTGTCGGGCCGCATGTTGTTATCTCGCACGACTTGCTCACAGGGCGTGATCAGATCATCATAAAAACCGTTGTCATACGCAGCAGCCGCATTGAGGTGACTCTGCACCGAGAGTTCATCCTGCGCTTCCCGTGTGATACCCCAGTGCTGTGCCATTAATTCGCAGTGTTGCCCCATGGACAACAGTGTTCTCGGTTCGTTAGTGGAAGGTGGCAACGGCTTTAACTCGCCCGGACCAAACCCTTTTAACATCTTGATTTTGGCCATCGCGGACCTCGCCTTGCCAAGACCGACAAGTCGCTTGGCAAAGCGCTTGCCAAACACAATCGGCACATCGCTAACCGTGTCGGCACCAGCGGCAATCGCACACTCTATCTGCCCGCTGGCTATTTTGGCAGACGATACCAGTGCCGCTTGCAGACTGGTGGCACAGGCTTGCTGCATAGTAATTGCCGGAGAGAGCGGAGACAGCCCTGTGCCCAGCACGGCTTCTCGGGCGACGTTCCAGTCGCGTGAGTGATTGATCACTGCACCCGCGTTGATTTCATCTATTTTCTCGCCATCCAGGCTGTATTTCTCGACCAGCCCTTTCAACGTGGTGGTCAACATATCCAGATTGGACAGGTCCGAGTAAGCCGAATTCGATCGACAAAACGGGATTCGCATTCCGCCGACAACAGCGACTGGTCTGAGAGTATTTGTCATAATTTTTCCAGTATGTCAGTGGTTACTTTATCCAGCACTTGCTGTAGTCGCAGCAGAAGCTGACGCATCTGAAGACGCTGTACCTGAAGCGCGGGTTTTCAGGTAGTGCATTGGTCCGCCACGAAAAGGTGCGAATCCGGTGCCGAAAATAATACCTGCATCCAGCAGATCATCGTCTTCAACAATGCCATCTTTACTGCAAGCCTTGCATTCATCCAGAAACGGTTTCAACAACCGTTCGGCGCGCTCATCAATTTTATCGTCAGCCTCGTATTCCTCTTTCTGCGGCTTGCCTTTTACCCATTTATAAAATCCGCTGCCGGATTTCTTGCCGAGTTCGCCGGCCTCAACCATGGTTCCAAGCCTTTCAACCGCGGCGTCAGCACCATCGCCACCCAGATTTTTTACCACACTCAGGCCAACATCAAGACCAACGGTATCTGCCAGTTCGATTGGCCCCATTGGCATACCAAACTTGAGCGCCGCTGCATCGATTTCCTCTTTGCTCATACCTTCCTCGAACATCTTCATCGCCTCGAGCATATAGGGAGCGAGGACACGGTTCACCAAAAAGCCCGGGCTGCTTTTTACCGGAACCGGAAAGCGATTGATCTGACCGCAGAATGCACTGCCCCGGGCTACCGCCTTCTTATCGGTATTGGCTGCATGAACGACCTCAACCAGTGGCATCTTGGCTACCGGGTTGAAGAAGTGCAGACCAACGAGTCTGGCTGGATCTTCGAGCTCAGCGGACAGCGTTTCCAGCGGAATCGCAGAGGTGTTGGTTGCCAGCACTGCGTCATCCTTCATCTTCGGTTCGATAGTCTTGTACAGAGCCTGTTTTGCTTCGACATTCTCAAAGATTGCTTCGATAATGACATCCGCTCGAGCAACCCCTTTTCCATCGACATCCGGAAGAAAACGCGCTGCAGCTGCATCGGCAGCATGTTTCGATCGGGTCTTGCGCTTGAACAACTGACGAGCACGATCAATAGCGGGTTCGATATATTTCATTTCGCGATCCTGCACGGTGACTTCCATACCCTGCAGTGCGCACCATGCGGCGATGTCGCCACCCATGACACCCGCACCAATGACATGTACCCGGCGGCATTTGAAATCTTCCTTTTTGCCAAGCCGTTTCAGCCTTTCCATCAAGTGAAAAACACGCTGCAGACCTTGCGACTCAGACGAAACCAGCAGCTTTCCGAACAGCTCCGCTTCAGCAGTAAACTTACTGGCCCTGTCGCCTTTATTTTCCTTCCATGTTTCGATCAAGGCAAAGGGCGCAGGGTAGTGATCAGGGCTCGCCTTGGCGGATGTTTGCTTAACCATCTGCCCTGCCAGCGTATCTCTTGCCAGATTGGAATTCACTGCCTTCGCGGCCATTGACAGGCCTTTGAACTTTCGTTTTTGTAAAACAGCCCGGCGTGCTGACCAGCGCAAATTACTGTGCTGACTGACGACTTCGTCGACCATACCAAGTGCTCTGGCCTGCCCGGCCCGGTACAACTTACCGGTCAGCATAGCGGTCATTCCTTTCATACCGCCAACGCGTTCGTTTAATCGCACTGTACCGCCCAACCCGGGCACGATGCCGAGTTGAATTTCCGGTAGACCGACGCGAGTATCAGGCACATCAAGCACCATAATGTAGTCACAGCAAAGCGCGAGTTCGTAGCCACCACCGACACAAAACCCGGATACAGCTGCGACAGTCGGACACTTGAGGTTTTCGAGCTTGGCGAAAACGGCATGACCTTGCTTGACCAGCTCGGTTACTTCCGCGGCATTGTCAAAGCCCTCGAACTCGCGTATGTCAGCGCCGGCGATAAAGCCACCCTCCTTGCCCGACATCACAACAAGACCACGCGGCGGATTCGCTGCAAGCTTATCGAGAATGCCATCAAACTCGGTGATTACGTCCTGACTTAACGTATTGGTGCTTTCTCCCTCTCTGTCGATCAGTAACCAGGCAATCTGATCGCTGTCGATTGAGAGTTTCCAGTGTTTACAATCATCTGCATTCATAGCGTTAAGTACCTTATTGATCCGTGTTCAGACCACAGCGGTCAGACCACAATTGCCAGACCTGCTTCACAGTCACGACAGCTCGCACACGCCGCAGCAGTGCAGTTAAAAGTTTCTTTTATTGCGGAAGGTTAGCAGGGAATCAACAACTCTAGACCGGAGTCGCCTGGCGCCAATGCGATACACAGTCCTGAATCGCCATACCAACACTTAAACTAACAATGGCAAGTCGTGTCTATCTCCGCCGCAGTCTACCAAATTGATTTAAAACATACGAGCGCCAACAGTCTGTCATTACAATATAGTCTTTTTAGACGAGGGCTCGAAACCAATCTCAAAAACCACTTTTGCACCGAAGTCAGAGAGTGACCCGGCAGTTGGTGACCCTGCCACTGATAAGTTGCTACGGCTTACTGCACCTCGTTGGTTATTTCGATTGTCACGTCTTCCCCTGTATCAGCCTGAATCGATAACTCACCGAAGAAGTCTCCGCTGCGGGCAATTGCGTCTCCGCTACGCGAAATACGGGCACCGACATCAATTTGCGCAAATTGGCTCAGGCGCATCGCGGGTATCATCGCATCGTCATCTGACAGGGTAACGGTAAACGGGATATCACCCAGTGTGCGTCGGGTAACCGCCAGCGGCATAGGCGGGCCATTGCTGGCTTTCGCGTAGACGAATACCGGTGTACTCGCGGGCAGTCCCTGAGCAATGGCGTCGCCAAGCTGTACATTCACAGTGAGCTGTTGCGTTCCTTGTGAATTCTGAGATTGCACCCCATCCGCCGCGGGTGCGGGCATAGCACTTTCCGTATTACCCGCGCTAGCAGCCTCTTTATTGACCGCGGCATTGCCCGTTGCGTTGCCCGTTGCATTGCCCGCTGCGGAAGCAATACTTGCGACATTGCCTGATTGCTGTTGCGCTCTGGCAATTAATTGCCTGACCTCGTCAGACGACCTTGCATCACCGGCAAGCAGAGGAAGCAGGGTTTCCCAGGTGGAAATCGCTGCGGCATGGTCTCCGCGCTCGCTTTGCGCCATCCCCAGCAACCATAACCCCTGCGGATTTTGCGGCTCCATGGCGAGCGCTCTGGTCAGCAGGGACTCCGGTTCGCCGCCCATACTGCCTTGCTGACTCATCGCAATGGCGTCAGCCAGCCGTACCAGCACTTCCGGGTCATCGCCAGTCAACTGTAAAGAACGACGGATTGCCTCGACTGCATCATCAAACGCACCTAGTGCCATATGCGCGCGACCGAGCATGAACCAGCCTCTGGCATCGTCAGGCTGTTCTGCCAATCGCTGTTGGATGCGGCTGACGACAACATTCATATCTGGTGTGGGTTGTTGCGAATCTGCAGCCTGTACCTGAGCACCGGAGGGTACCGTTGCCTGAACAATTGCTTCCGGCGTGCCAATAGTCAGATACAAATAGCCCGCGAGAATCGGAAACAAAGCCGCCACCGGCCACAACATCCACTGGCCACCAGACTGTTGTTTCGCTTCAGCCCCCAGCGCAATATCGTCGGCGAGATCACGTTCAAGTCGCTGACGCTCCAAATCGAACTCGTTATTGTTAAGCTCGCCCTCTTGCAGCCGCAACTGCAGGTCTTCAAGCTGGGTTTTCGCGATAGCAACATTAATTTGTCGCCGATCAAGGCCATCACTGACCTCGTCACGTCGAGCCAATTGCGGCAGCAACAGTGCCAGCACCAACAAGACCAGTACTGCAGATAGTAGAAAGAAAATCGGCAAGGGGAATTCCGCTTTAGAAGAATGATGGTTAACCCATCGGGTTAATTCACTTTGTGGTCATCTGATGAGCCACTCTGCAGCAGCTCTCTGGCGACTGCCAGTGACTCACTGTCTTCGCTCACCACCGCGCGCGGTTTGCGTGCCTGCATCCACAACGCCAGCAAACCCAGTGCAAATAAAACAAACGGGCCTATCCATAACACCACCGTCTTGGCGCTGAATCTGGGCCGATACAACACGAACTCACCGTATCGCTGCACCATAAAATCAATAATCTGCGCTTTAGTATCGCCACGGCTGATCATTGTGTGGATCTCGCGGCGTAAATCCTGCGCGAGCGATGCGTTAGAGTCAGCGATGTTCTGATTCTGACAAACCAGGCAACGCAGCTCCGACGCCAACTCCTTAAACAGAGCCTGCTGCGCCGGATCCTCGAGTGATTGCTCACTGAATACCGACTGTGCTTGAGCAAGTGCCGGCACCAGCAACCACAGTAGTAAAAACAGGTGCACGAGCGACAGCACACTTGCCCCTGATTTAAGTGCGAATGGCTGACATGCGACGGGTTTAAGTGCGGGTGGTTTTAACACGAGGCTCTCCTGCAGTATTAAGCGCCTTCATCTGTGCACCTTCATCTATGGCCTTCATCTACGCACCTTTGCGCAGTTCGGCGACCATTGGCAAAATCGTGTTTTGCAGATCTTCAGGGCTAACAGGCCCTATATGCTTGTGCCTGACTACGCCGGATTTATCAACCACGAAGGTTTCCGGCGCTCCATAAAACCCCCAGTCAATACCCACCCGGCCTTCATCATCAACCGGCACTGCGACGTAGGGATTACCCAGCTCCTTCAACCACTGTTTGGCTGCGGCGCGATCATCTTTGTAATTCAGTCCTACGATATCGACAATGTTTTGCTTCGCCAGGTTAACCAGCACCGGATGCTCTACACGACAGGCAACGCACCAGGTTCCCCAAATATTAAACAGCCAGACTTTGCCCTGCATTTGCGCTGGTGCAAAGCGTTCCACCAACGCGCCCTCAGAGGCGTAGAGATCCGGCAAGTCAAACTCAGGCGCGGGCTTGTCGATGAGTGGCGATGGTACCAGCCGGGGATCACGGTCAAGCCCCGCATATAGAAAACCACCAATAACGGCAAACAGTACTAATGGCAGAAGTGCTTTCATGTCGGGGTCGCCACGGTTGCCGCGCCAGTGCTCTGTGTTTGAGCGACTTTCACTTTGCGATAACGCCGATCCGTTACTGCAATCAGACCACCAATGCCCATCATCAAGGCACCGAGCCATATCCACCGAACAAACGGCTTGTAGTAGATACGCATGCTCCATTCGTCGTTACCATCCAGCGACTCACCCAGCGCGAAGAACAGATCGCGGGTCAGCCCGGGGTCGATGGCAGCCTCAGTCATGATACCCATCTGACTTTGGTAGTCGCGTTTTTGTGCTGCGAGCTGTGCTATTTCAGCGCCGTCACGTCTGACCACCAACAAACCTTCATCGGCGCTGTAATTTGGCCCTTGTACCTGTCGTACCCCCTCAAAGGTAAACTCGTAGCCGGCCATTTTATGCACCTCGCCACGCGCCAAACGCAAGTCCGTTTCAATACTGTAGAGAGAGGTCAGGGTTACACCGATGCTCAACACCGCAATACCAAGGTGACCAAGACTCATGCCCCAGAATCCAGCGGGTATCCGAAACAACGCAGTTAGCTTGTTGTTGCGATTTTTAATCCGCTCGTACACACCCTGCAGAGTCGTTAACACAACCCAACTTGCCAGCGCCACACCGAGTGCTGCAGCAGGCTTGAACTCACCCATCATGAACGCAGCGATAATACCGGCAAGCACACTCAACACCATGGCCCAGCGTACCTTCTTGAGAATCTCTGCAACACTGTCCTGCTTCCAGCGGGTCAGCGCACCAATCCCTACCAGCAACGCGACTGCTGCACCGAGAGGGACAAAAATCGCGTTAAAATAAGGCATGCCGACAGATATTTTTGCAATACCCAGCGAATCGAGCACCAGTGGATATAACGTGCCAAGTAACACGCTACCGCAAATTACCACCATCGCCACGTTGTTAAACAACAGGCCGGCTTCGCGAGATTGCACGGTAAATTCGGTATTGCTGCGCAACTGAGGCGCACGCCATGCGTACAACACCAGTGAGCATCCCACAACAACTCCCAGAAAACCGAGTATAAATACACCACGTTCCGGATCATTGGCAAACGCGTGGACAGAAGTCAGCACACCGGAACGCACAAGGAAGGTGCCCAGCAAGCTAAGTGAAAAAGCAGTTACCGCCAGCAGCACAGTCCAGGCTTTGAAGGCACCACGTTTTTCGGTAGCCGCCAGCGAGTGAATTAACGCTGTACCAATTAGCCAGGGCATAAACGACGCGTTCTCAACCGGGTCCCAAAACCACCATCCACCCCAGCCCAGTTCGTAGTATGCCCACCAGCTGCCAAGGGCGATGCCAATGGTCAGGAACATCCAGGCAACGTTGGTCCAGGGTCGCATCCAGCGCGCCCAGGCCATATCAAGCCGTCCTCCAATCAACGCTGCAACAGCGAACGCAAAGGCAACTGAAAAACCGACGTAGCCCATGTATAACATCGGTGGGTGAATAACCAGCCCGAAATCCTGCAGCAAGGGATTGAGTGACTCTCCATCGGCCGGTGCCGGTAACAATCGATCAAACGGATTCGAGGTTAAAAGAATGAACAACAAAAACCCGACACTGATCATCCCCATCACCGACAGCACTCGCGAAATCATCTGCAGCGGTACCGCGCGACTGAATATACTGACCGCAGCTCCCCACAATGTGAGTATCAACATCCATAACAACAGCGATCCCTCATGCGATCCCCACACACCGGATATGCGGTAAATCAGAGGTAGTGATAAATTGGAAGTGGTAGCGACATACTTGACTGAAAAGTCATTCACCAGAAACGAGTAGGTCAGCACGGCATAGGAGATGGCAACCAGCAGCGCCAATACCTGCGAGGCGGGTTTGCTCAGCGCCATCCACGAGTAGGTGCCGGTAAAGCTGCCAACCATCGGTACCACAGAGATAACAAGCGCGACACACAGCGCCAGTATTAACGAAAAATGTCCGAGTTCTGCAATCATTGAAAGTTGACCGTGGCTGAGCCGTGTTTTGCATCTGCCTTTTGCAGCGCGTCTGCAACTTCCGGGGGCATGTAGTTTTCATCGTGCTTGGCGAGCACTTTTTTGGCGACAAACACACCATCGCTGTTTAGCGAACCCACCGACACCGTGCCCTGCCCTTCACGAAAAAGGTCGGGGAGTATTCCCGTATATCGGACCGGAACAGTTTCGCCGTTATCAGTCAAATCAAACTGTACAGTAATGCCATCTTCTGCTCGAACCACGCTGTCCGCAGCGACCAGTCCGCCGATCTTGAATTCCGCACCTTCGGGCACCTTGCCCTCGACCACTTCGGTTGGCGAATAAAATAGCTGTATGCTGTTTTGAAACGCGTTAAGGATAAGTGCAACGGCACCACCTACGCCGACTACCATCAGACACACCAGAATAAGTTTTTGTCTACGTTTTGGATTCACGTTGCTCGAGTTCCAGTTTGCGCTTTAAGCCAGAAATTATTTTACGCCGCTGCCACATAGTTGAGATCATCAGCCACGCCATCACAATAAAAGTTATCGCGAATGATGGCCAAACAAACTGCCAGTATCCGCCCATTGCCAGGAATTCTTTCACAAACGCCCCTCGCTGAGTCGTTCACGTACCCAGCCGGTATTGGCTTCGCGCTGCAGGATGACATTCCGCACGCGCGCCAGCATATTGACCACGTAAAACAAATTGAACCCCACTGCCATCAGCAGCAGTGGAATCAGCATGCTGATATGTATGGATGGGGTGTCCAGCTTGGTTATAGACGCTGGTTGATGCAAAGTGTTCCACCACTCAACCGAATAGTGAATGATAGGGATGTTTACTACGCCGACAAGGGCGAGAATCGCAACAGCCCTGGCAGCGGTCGACGGATTATCTATCGCGGAGCGCAATGCCATGTAGCCGAAGTAGATAAACAGCAGGATCAACTCAGATGTCAGGCGCGCATCCCATTCCCACCAGGTACCCCACATTGGCTTACCCCAAAGTGAACCGGTAATCAGAGCCAGGAACGTGAACGCCGCACCGATAGGCGCTGACACTTCGGCGACGATATCGGCTAACTTCATTTTCCACACCAGGAACAACGCGCTGCAGACCGCCATCACCATATAAATAAACATGGACATCCAGGCCGACGGCACATGGACAAAGATAATCCGGTAACTCTCACCCTGTTCATAGTCGGGTGGTGCAACAAAAAGCCCCTGATACAAGCCTGCCGCAATGAGCCCGGCACACAGCAGGCTGAGCAACGGTAAGAGAATTTCGGCCAGGCGATAGAAATTTCGCAACGAGGCGAGTCGATGGAACCAGCGAAACATTATGGCCAAACCTCTCGTTTGTTTTTACAGCCTGAAATGTGTTTCATTCTGCACTCACCCTCAGCGCCGCAGCGGTAGCAATTGGCGCCAGCGATAAGGACAACAGGAAAATAGCACCCAGTATCGAAAGCTGGGCCTCGATTTCAAAACCGGACACAGCCGCGACAACCGTGCTGCTACCAAAGATGAGTACCGGAATGTAGAGAGGGAGAACCAAAAGCGCCAGCAACACCCCGCCTTTACGCAAACTGACGGTGAGCGCGGCACCAATTGCCCCAATCAGGCATAAGCTGAGTGTACCCAGCATCAGGGAGGCCAACAAGGCTGTCATTGCCGTGGCCGGCAATTGCATCAGTACAGCCAACAGCGGTGACAGCAACAACAGCGGCAGGCCAGAGCACAGCCAGTGTGCGGTAATCTTTGCCAGCACCATCACTGACAGTGGATGCGGGCTCAGCAACAGTTGCTCGAGCGTGCCGTCATCGTAGTCCGCCCTGAACAGCCCGTCCAGGCCCAGCAGGGTAGCCAGCAGCGCGGCAACCCACAGTACACCCGGTGCGATCTCGCGCAGCAGCTCCGCATCTGGTCCGACGCCCAGCGGAAACAGCGTCACCACGATGATGAAAAATATCAGAGGATTGAGCCAGTCGCTGCTGCGGCGCAGAGCGAGTTTGAGATCGCGTTTGAGCAATGTCAGGAATGCGTGACCCACTACCAGTCACTCATACGCAAAATCTGTACTTCACAGCCGGGCAGAGACAAAGGCTGATGGGTGGTATAGACCACCAGTCCGCCGTCGGTGACATGCTCCACCAACAGACGCTCGACCAGTGTCTTGCCATGAATATCCAGCGAAGTCAGCGGCTCGTCCAGTATCCACAGCGGCGTGCGGCTGACCAGCAACCTTGCCAGTGAGACCCGACGGCGTTGGCCCGCCGACAGCGAGCGACAGGGCAGTTCTGCCTGGCTGACCAGGCCAACCTGCTCAACAGCCTCTGGTATTCGATCGCCATCCGCCCCACTCAGCGAGGCACTGGCCGCCAGATTTTCCAGTACCGACAGATCTCCCTTTAGGCCTTCGTGGTGACCCAGATAAGTCAGCTCGGAGTAAAAGAGGTCGCGCTTGTCCGGCAACGTCGTACCACGCCATGCCACCGCTCCGGCTTCCAGAGGAACAAAAGTGCACAGGCCTCGCAGCAGCGTTGTCTTGCCACTGCCGTTGTCACCGCTGACCTGCAACACCTGCCCGCTGCCAACCGCCAGGCTAAGCTTTGAAAACAGGCAATGCTCGCCTCTGAAAATGGCAAGATCGGTCGCCTCAAGTAGTGTTTGACTCACCCGCCACACTCAGATGGCTTGCGCTGACCAGCAGCCTGTCCGGGATCAGGGGTCGCCACGGCGTAAGATTTTGCGCCAGATAAGTCCATCGATTGAGGCGAAGAGTCATTCATGGTTAACAGTCATAGATAACGAGCTCATTAGATTACGAGCTCACAGATAAAGAGCATGGCTAACATCGATCGCAACGGCGGGCCAAACATCGCTTCCGGGGCAGTTCATTCATTGCAACTCAGAGTTTGGGTAAGAGTTCATCAACCGGGGGCTCCCTGGAATCAATCATTGCATTCTTGCTGTTCCGGGAAATCGCGTCACGCAGTGCTTTGTGTACACTCTGCAACGACATGGTTGTCGGGCGTTGAGAATAAATCGACGACTCCAGTTGTTGTAGCTGAGCTGACAACGCCTTGTCGTGCAGACGCCTGCCGACATCGACCACACTCACCGGTGGATTATCAGGCCATTTAGTACCCGCCCAATGCAACAGTCCGGCGAGGTATCGCGAGCGATCTTCCTTGCCGCTCACTGCAGTCAGGTCGCGCATCGCGCGTGTTTGCGATACAGAAATCTCGTTTTCGATAGTTGTTGATGCCTTCGAACGCATTCGGTTACGTCTGGCAGAAAACAGCCAGCTCAGCAGTGTAGCCATCCATCCTATACTGAGCGCGGCTGCAACCCATGCCCAGAAATTACGCCGCGCGGGTAACAGTTGACTGGCTTGCGAGTTCGATACCTGCTCTGCAGAGTCACGTACCAGAGCGCTGATCCCTGCAGAATCGGACGCTGATGGATCCGCGTCAGTACCACCCGCAGCACCTGCTTCGGTGGCAGCTGCATTGATAGATGCGGACCCACTCTCGATTGACGTGGACGGCGTTGCAGTGTCTACAGCGTCACCCGTTACAATAATCTCTTGCGCGGGGATAGTGGTTGTCCGCTCGCGATCAGCCACCGTGTCCCACCAGCGAAGCTTATACTCAGGCAGCGTTATGGTGCCAGCGCGCTGCGGAATGATGGACCATTTTTCGGTGCGCCGACTAATCACGCCATCGTCGCCAGCCTGCGACGCGAGCGCTGGCACATCAGGATATATCTTCAGGCCATCGACCTGCGGTAATTCTATTTCCGGCAACTGGGTTGATGTGGCGCCATTGGTCGTCAATTCAACGGAATAGGTCAACGGCTCGCCCACCTGGCTGGCAGTTGGCGATGCTGACCATGTTTTCTGAAGATCGAGTTGTTTCACCGGCAGCCACCAGTCTGGCGAACTCTGTAGTGGCCTTGGTTTCACCTGCAATTGTATCGAATCACTGCGAAAGTTGATGCGTCTGGTTGGCGAGTTGCGCAAGATCAGATTGCCGCCGTAGGCATCGTCCTTAACATTCGCCACCACTTTTATGCGCGGAATATCATAGGTTCCGCTGCGTTGCGGAAACACCGCGTAACGCCATGTATGGACCCGATACTCAACACCATCGCGAGTTTCCAGCCGTTGTGCATCGCCGGGAATCGGCTCGATCTGCATGTCGGCTATATCGGGCACCTCCGGCTCTGCAGCCGCAAGCGAACCATCATCGAAAACATGCAGGGACACAATTGCCTGTGCCTGAACGTAAGGCGTTTCAGTATCAACTGAAAGCTCCGCAAACACGTTGTCACGCGGCACCACGCCTGGCGTACCACGCGCTACCACCTCGATTGAAATTTTTTCACTGCGTTGCCCGTCAGCCTCAAATGACGGTATATCAGACACGCCGAGATGTTTCGGCAGCAATTCAAGCAGCATGGTGTAGCGAGATTTAACCACTCCCCCATCGACGAACTGACTTTGCTGACGCCGCGACCCGACGATATCAAATCTGCGATTCAATTCTGTGGTGTCCGGGTAGGCTCGTAAATCTTCGCCAATGATGTACAACAACACCGTTTCGCCATCAACCACGGTCTGCTTCCTGACTTCGGCCTCGAGGCTCGCCGCCCCTGCCTGACCAGAACTGACGATGGCACTCAGAACAAGGGCCCACCACAGGACAGGTAGAAAACCACTCGCGAAAAAGCGAGTCCGCGAACGGCTGGCGTGTGGAAACTGCATAGAGGGTTTCAGATCAAGATCGCAATTCGGGTTCACCATGGCTCCACCAGGTCCCTGACATTTTCGTGTTGAATCATATGGTTAAGTTTAATCTTATTACGCAATAATTGAGAGGGATCGTCCGGGATTCGACGCATCCACTGCTCAGTGGCCTGTTCGCTCTCGCTGATGGGTTCGATCTGCTCAGGGCCTGCAGCACTGGCTGATTCACCTGCCTCTGTATTTGATGGATCGAGTTCGGACTGCCCTTGCTGTGCTTGTTGCTGCTCTGATGGATTTTCCTCTGATTGGTTCTGTTCCTCAGTGGATTGAGCGGCATTGTCTTCATTCGCCTGTGCGTCCTCCGCACTGGCACTCAGTTCTCCGCCACCATCAGAATTCTTCTGATCATCCGATGTCTCACCATCCTGCTGTTGCCCGCTTTGCTCGTTACCTGCCTGATCACCTTGTTGCTGATCGCCCTGCTGTTGATCGCCCTGTTGCTGATCTTGCTCACCAGCCTGATTTTCTTCGGATTCGCCTTGTTGGTCTTGCTCGTCGCCCTGTTCGGATTCGCCCTGTTCGGACTCATCTGACTGCTGTTGCTGCTCCAGTAGTTGCCTCGCGATATCAAGGTTATGCTGCGCATCCGCATGCGCTGGATCTGCCTTGGCCACCTGTTCTAACTTTTCAACGGCGGCCTGATAGTCACCCGCCCTGGCAGCGGCGGTCCCTTCGTTATACAGTGAATTCAGATCCGTAGAACCAGCAAACTCCTTTTGTGCCTCAGCGAAATTCCCATTGCGGTAGTGGCTTACGCCGCGCCATTCAGAATCCTTAAAAACCTCGCTTGCGGCCGCTGCATCGCCTGATTGCAGCAACTCCACGCCACGTTGATCACGCGTTTTCCACCAACTGCCCGAGCTATCAGCAAGCACCTCAGTGGCGCAACATGCCAGACTGACCACGATCACCCATCGTGCAAATACCCATCGAACAAACACCGGCTCCACCAGCATCACAACCACCCCCGTCTGAAAAACAGGGCTGCAAACGGGAGCACCAGCAGGATCAGCCAAGGCCCCCGGTCCAGCCAGACTTCCGTTTGTTGTCGCTGTTCGTTCTGGCGCACATCCAATCCTGATTGATGCGACGCAAACAACCGATCAAGATCACGATCGGTGGTCAGCGCATCGGTATAAACCCCGGAGCCCGCCGTCGCGAGGTCCTGCAAGGCCGCCGGATCGAGCTTTGCCACCACAATGTTTCCACTTCGGTCCTTCACAAAGCCGCCCTCCGACTCCTGAATTGGTGCGCCTTCGCGGGTTCCAAAACCCATTACCGACAAGGTGAAGCCTGCAGAGGCTATACGCCCGGCCTGCGTAACCGCGCTCTGCGTAGCCGGACTATCCGTCAACAACCAGATACTGCCCTGTCTGCTACCCGCGCCTTGCAGCAACTCCATGGCACTTTCCAGTGCAAGGTCCAGTCGACTTCCCTGTGCTGGCACGATCGAGGTTTCCAGCGAGCCCACCATCGAGCTGATGGTTTGCGCATCATCCGTCAGCGGCGATACCACATACGGCACCGCAGCAAACACCACCAGCGCGGTCTGGGTGTCGGCGGATCGCTGCAGGATATCGGTTAACTTTTGCCTGGCTCGCACCATGCGCGTAGGTTTAAGATCAGTCGCATCCATCGATTTCGACACATCAACCACCAGTACTCTTTCGTCAGCACCACGATAGACCGGGCTCAGTTGCCGCTCCCATGTTGGCCCCGCAAGTGCGACCACAACCATCAGCCATGCAAGCACGATGACTACCACCGGCCAGCGGGCACTGCGTACGCCCTGGCGATCGAGTAAATGTTCAAGCAGGACCGGATCGACGATCCCTTTCCATCGGTTACCGCTGCCGGCGTCACGCAACAACAGCCAGCCCAACCACAGAAATGGCAATACAGCGAGCAGCCACCAGGGTCTGAGGAAATGGAACTGATCTATCACCGCGTCACCCTCCGCCAGGCTATCAGCGCACTGAGCAACAGCGCCGTTGTCAATGGCCAGATATAGAGCTCGGTCATCGGTCGTTGTTGTGTACCGTCGATTTCGCTCGGCTCGAGACGATTGATCTCGTCGTAGATCTCCTGCATCTCCCTTGTGTTACGGGCCCTGAAATACCGGCCACCCGTGAGATCTGCTATTTGAGTCAACGTCTCTTCATCGAGTGACCGAGAGGGGTTTACTACAAGCGGGCCAAACACACCACGCACGGTTACCTGTTCTGCGCCTACGCCGATGGTGTGTATACGAACGTCGTTTTCTGCTGCTATTCGAGCTGCATCGATCGGTGCCACTGCACCAGCGGTATTGGCGCCATCTGTTAGCAACACAAATACTCGCGACTCTGCCGGGCGCTGTCGCAAGCGCTTTACTGCCAGCCCGATTGCATCGCCAATCGCAGTCGAGCGACCAATAAGACCGACGATCGATTCGCGCAGGAAGTGCTGTACCGTCTCGAGGTCATAGGTTAGTGGTGTTTGCACCTGAGCGTTGTCACCGAACAAAATCAGCCCTACCCGATCCCCCTGCCGCTTGGCGATAAATTCGGCAGCGACAATTTTTGCCGCATCGAGGCGTTCAACGCTCTTGTTGCCAAGTTGAAAATCGCGCTCTTGCATGCTTTGCGATATGTCGAGTCCTAGCATCAGATCTCTACCTGTGAGCGGCGTGTCGATCACATCACCAAGCCACTGCGGTCGCATGGCAGCGAGGATCAATGCACACCACATCAACGCGGCAAGCGGCCAGCGCGCTGCTCGCAGCGAGCGCGAATTTGCCGCTGGCAGATCCTGCAGTTGATCAAAAAACGGTATCCGCAACGCCGCTTCCTGACGCACTGGCGCTGAGGGCAGTACCCAGCGGACCAATAGCGGCAATGGCAGCAGCGCGACAACCCACCACCAGTCAAAACTAAACACGACCACCACCCGTGCCCGCCGAGCCGACTGACTGTGGATCTGCTAGCTCTATGGTGCGTTTGGTGAGCTTGAATAAACTCGACAGCTCGTCCACAGCCACGTCTGCTGACAATTCGCGGTAAGGCAAAACAGTTAACAGCTTGCCTACACCTTCGCTGTACTGATTAGTCTGGCCAATTCTGTCAAGCACACTTAACCATTCCTGGTCAGTTGCACCGGCCACCTTGTATCTGCGCTCGGCTTTCAAGGCCACACGCCGCATCAACACGGAAAGCTTCTGCGCCGTCTGTGGGCCCGGGTTCTCAGCCATCAATAGTTGATGCTCGCGCAGGGCCACCCGTCGCCACGCCTCGCCACGCCAGCGGCGCAGCCAGAGTAAAGCGCCCAGTAGCAGTGCCAACAGCAGAGAGCCAACCAGCCACCACCCTATGGCAGGCGGCCACCAGCCAGGCGCTTGCGGCACATGAACATCGCGCAGTTGTGCTAACAGCTCCTGTTCAGTCATACCCTGCCTGCGCGATAGAATTTTGCCTGCTTATGGCCCGCCGCCGCGAGTGTCGTTTTGCTGGCACGGCTACTAACCCGGTTACCCGTCCGACCAATGGAGCACCAGTCAAAGCCAGACTTTTACTGCTACGAATCAATAGAATCACTACAGACTCCCCGGCAGTTGTCGCATCAGCGCCGCGGCGGTGTCTGTCAGCGAATCATCTACACGACACTCGCTGTAGCTGTTGCCATGGCCACGGAAAACTCTTCTGGTCTGCTCGCGTCGCTGATTAAAGTAATCGCGGTAGGCTTCGCGGGTTTGATCCGCACCGGTATCCAGGGAGGCTCGGGTTTGGCCATCGCTGATCGCGTAGGTCGACGGTGGCGGTAATTCTGCCTCCAGCGGATCAAACACGCGGCAAGCAGCCACGTGGTTGTGACGCAACAGATGATTCAGGTGACCGGATTCATGCTCATCGAAGTCCGGAAAGTCTGATATCAGGCAAATGGAGCTACCGGTATGGGCGCTGCGCTTTAGTCGCTGAAATATATCAACCAGAGACAATCGCTTGTTTCGGTGAGCAGGCGACACAGGAGAGTCAGAAAATTCAGCATGACTGGTCGCAATGGCACTGAGCAGTCGAGTTACCCCCTTTGATCCCTCGCCGGGCTGACTTTCCCTTATTCCGTCATCGTTAAAGACAACCCCGCCCACGCGATCCCGGTTACCTGCCGCTGCCCACGCAACCATCGCACTTAAACGCGCCGCAATAACCGATTTGAACGCTGTACGCGTGCCAAAAAACATCGACGAGCGTAAATCAAGCATGACAAGAAAGGGCCTGTCGCGCTCCTCGTTAAATACTTTGGTATGCGGCTTTCCTGATCGTGCAGTGACTTTCCAGTCGATAGTGCGCACATCATCGCCGTGGTTGTATTCTCGAACTTCCGCAAAATCGAGACCTCGACCTAACGCTCGCGACATATTGCCGCCGCTTGCGCTGGCACGGACCTGCCGGCCTGCTGGCCGCTTTACAAGTGGTAGCGATTGTCGCAGTTTCACCAGTGACTGCAGCGTCACCTCGGTCGCATGCAGGGGCACCGGGTCCGCGGCTGACCGCACGCGCGAACCTGCTCCCGATGCGACACCTGTTGCACCGACTGTTGAATTACCGTCGGTAGCAATTTTCGCCTGTAGCCAGTTTAACCTAATCATCGAACTCGACCCGCTGGATTACCAACCGCTACGGGACACCGGTGTCAGATAGCAGCTGATCGATGACCGAATCTACGGTAACGCCCTCTGCTTCTGCTTCATACGACAGGATGATGCGATGACGCAACGTGTCGTGCACCACCTCCTGCACGTTCGAAGGTGAGACATAATCCTGCCCTTGCAGCCACGCGTGCGCTCTCGCGCACATGTCAAGTGCGATCGTGCCGCGTGGCGATGCCCCGTGCGCGATCCAGCGTACCGGCCCCATGCGCTTGTCTGTCGCGCGGGTAGCAACGATCAGCCTGACCAAATACTCCTCAACCGGTTCCGCCATATAAATACCGGCAATCTCTGCACGTGCGGCAAAAACATCCATTGGACTCAATTGCACTGGCGGCGACAGGGGCTGCCCGACCGGATTCGCCTCTGATCGTACCAGGCGCAATATATCGATCTCGCGACGTGCATCGGGGTAGCCAATCGTCACATGCATTAGAAATCGATCCAGTTGCGCTTCCGGCAGACTGTATGTGCCTTCCTGCTCTATGGGATTTTGGGTCGCCATCACCATGAACAGCTCAGACAGCGGATAGGTTTGATGACCCACGGAAATCTGACGTTCCGCCATCGCTTCGAGCAGTGCTGACTGCACTTTCGCCGGTGCCCGATTGATCTCGTCAGCCAGGATAATCTGATTAAACAGCGGTCCCGCCTGAAACTTGAACTCGCCGTTCGCTGGCAGGTAGATTTCCGTACCGGTGATATCAGCGGGCAACAGGTCAGGGGTAAACTGAATTCTTTGAAAATCACCGTGCACACGGCCAGCGAGCTCCTTGATTGCCCGCGTCTTGGCCAAACCGGGTGCGCCTTCCACCAGCAAATGGCCATCGGCTAACAATGCAATGATCAGGCGGTCAACCAGTTTCTGCTGGCCAATTATCGTGTTTGATAACTCTTCCCTAACCGTTGAAATTTTTTCGTATACGTTCATAACCCCTACAGATTATTTTTGATTTTGTCTTTTCCAGCCCGGTCTGACAGCGAATCATTCGCCGTTGACTGGCAGGTCTCAATTAAGGTACTTGATGCCTTGCATGGAATAATTGCTCTGGCGATGTGTACTCAAACGATGTGTTAAAACGATCTACTCAAAATAGTGTCACCAGAAATAGTTGCAAATAGCCAATTCACAAGGGCTTACAATCCACGTATCGTGGGTTTCAACCACGGCATGCTGTTGATACATCATTACTGTGCACCGACCACTGAACCTGACTCAGGATTTAGGAGACTTTCCGACAGCAGAGGATCTGTTGCGGATGAACTCTTTCGGCTACTCCAACGTCATTACCCGGACAGGCGCCATGCCATTATGATTAAAGCTCATGTCTGACAAAGCCCATGTCAACGCTCCAAACCGCGCAGCCGATAACACTGCGACTGCCAGGCACCGTGCTGTCCTCATTACCGGCTGCTCTAGCGGCATTGGATTGCATGCCGCGCGTGCACTGCAACAGCGGGGTTTTCAGGTGTTTGCCACAGCAAGAAAGCCCAATGATGTGCAAAAGCTGGCCGCTGAAGGCTTGAACGCTCGACTGCTTGATCTCGACGACGCGCAGAGTATAGGGAATTCTGTCAGCCAGGTGTTGGATGAAACCGGTGGGAATCTATACGGATTGTTCAACAATGGCGGCTTTGGCCAGTCCGGCGCGGTAGAGGACCTGCCAACCGAAGCGTTGCGAGCCCAATTTGAAACACTTTTTTTCGGCTGGCACGAGCTGACGCGTCAGGTGATACCGGTCATGCGTCGACAGGGCTATGGTCGAATTGTGCAAAACAGCTCTGTGCTTGGCTTCGCCGCCATGCCGTATCGAGGTGCCTACAACTCAGTCAAGTTTGCCATCGAGGGACTATCCGATACGCTGCGGCTGGAATTGCGCGGCAGCGGTATACATGTGAGTATTATCCAGCCAGGCCCGATCAGGTCGCAGTTCAGATCCAATGCAATGCAAAAATTTCATGACCACATCAACCATCAGGCCAGCGCACACCGCGACCACTACGAAGCCACTCTCAATCGTTTACAGAACAGCACAGATGCCAGTCGCTTTACCCTCGGCCCCGAGGCCGTTACCAATAAATTGTTGCACGCGCTAACCAGCAGCAAACCTAAGGCGAGATATCGAGTGACGACACCGACGATCGCGTTTTCGATCGCCAAACGATTGCTTCCCGGGTCTATGCTTGACAAAGTCCTCGCCTCGATTCCATAACGCAACAAGTCCGCAACGCAACTATCCGGTAAAATTGGCCACAGGCTAAATTTAAGATAGCAGGTTCCCAACGTTGGCAAATATCCTATTAATGACCGGCTCTGTATTCGGTACCGCAACCATCACATCAGATGAAATCGAAACCGCACTCACTGACGCAGGCCATGCGGTAACCCGGCCAGATCCCCCGGCCATCGACAATTTGACGGATGAGAGCAAAGACTGGCTGGTGGTGTGCACATCGTCCACTGGCAATGGCGATCTGCCAGACGATCTGGTGCCGCTTTACACCGGGCTCGTCAATGACTATCCAAAGATCATTCACCTGACCTATGTCGTGGTCGCGCTGGGAGACAGCTCCTACGAGAACTTTTGCGGTGGCGGGTTGACGATGGACGCCGCACTGGCTGACCTGGGTGCCAGGCGTGCCGCAGAGCCTCTGAAGATTGATGCACTGGAAACGACAGAGCCCGAGGAGATCGCACCACAATGGGTGGTCGATGTTGTCAACAACGATGACGCATAACATAGACGCGTAACATAGACGCGTAACATAGGGACGAGCTCGTGCGAATTAGCTATCCGCACGGCATCTCACTTTTCAATCAACTGCACGACGAGAATTTCGATGGAACAGACAGAGAAAATAAAAGAACACGGCGGCTGGTTGAAGCGCTTTGTCCACCCGTCCGATTGCTGCCAGTGCGACATGACTTTTTCAGTGTTTCTGCCCGCACAGGCAGAAACTCAAAAAATACCCGTGCTGTATTATTTGTCAGGGCTGACCTGTACTGATGACAATGTGCGAACAAAAGCCGGCGCCCAGCGCTATGCTGCAGAACACGGCATCGCACTGGTGATGCCGGACACCAGCCCGCGCGGTGATGACGTACCTGACGCCGCTGATCGATACGACCTCGGCAAGGGTGCCGGATTCTACGTTAATGCCACCCGACAACCCTGGTCAAAGCACTACCAGATGTATACGTATGTGACCGAAGAGCTGCCGCAGCTGGTTGCCAGACAGCTGCCAATTGATGCGTCACGGGAGTCGATCACCGGTCATTCAATGGGTGGCCACGGGGCGCTGATCTGTGCGTTGAAGCAACCCGGTCGATATCAGTCAGTGTCTGCGTTTTCTCCGATAGGAAACCCGGTAAACTGTGCGTGGGGACACGGCTGCCTTGGCACCTACCTGGGGGACGACAAATCAGAATGGAAAAACTGGGATGCCACCGAGCTGATCGAAAGCGGTGCCCCCTGCCCTCCCATGCTGGCAGATCAGGGTGGCGACGATTCGTTCCTCGCCGATCAGTTAAATACCGATAAATTGCAAGCTGCCTGTAGCAAAGCCGGGCTCGACGCCAAAATACGCATGCAGGAAGGTTACGATCACAGCTACCACTTCATTTCCAGCTTCATTGGCGAGCACATCGCCTTCCATGCCGGACATCTGAAGAGCTGACCGAGCCGGTTAACTGCGAGACTGCAGGGACTGCGCCGCAGCTATACAAACTGCAATTTATCTGACCGCTGCTTGTCACTACCATGGCCGGCCGGAATGAGTGGTCGCAGCTGTGAATCCGTCCAAGCGAACAAATAAGGCATGAGGCCAGCGATAAGATCGACGTTGATCAGTGTAATGCTGGCCTGTGCATTAACGGCATGCGCCAGCTTACCCAACAGCGCAACAGAAAACCTGTGCTCGGTACTTAACGCGAAACGCGGGTGGCACAAGTCAGCTAAAGCTATGCAGGCAAAGTGGAATATTCCGCTGCATGTGCCAATGGCAATGATGTACCACGAAAGCAAATTTCGAAAAAAAGCCAAACCTCCGCGACGCTACCTGATTGGAGTGATCCCCTGGAAGCGGCGCAGCAGTGCCTACGGCTATGCTCAAGCCATAGACGGCACCTGGGCCAGCTATAAAAGGGACACGCTGAACAAAGGCGCCAGCCGCACTAACTTTGATGATGCCATCGATTTCATGGGGTGGTATATCGACAAGTCACATCGCATTAACGGTATCAGCAAACAAGACGCTTATCGTCAGTATCTGGCCTACCACGAGGGCTGGACTGGCTACAAACAACGCAGCTATGAACAAAAGCAGTGGTTAATACAGGTGGCATCCAGGGTTGCTGACCTGTCTGATCGCTATGAAGTGCAATACGCTGGTTGTAAAAGCAATTTGAACAAAGGATTTTTTCGCCGGCTACTCGGCTGAGTCAAATCAAAAGGCACGCACTCCCGAGCTGCGTAAAAACCGCATTCACGCATCGCTTACACGCGCGTGCCGGCGCCTGTCCCCCGCTGCAGATCACCGGATATATAGTAGGCGACTACGCCGCCGGCGAGCGCACCAAACAAGTGTCCTTCCCAGGACACACCACTATTGGTGGGCAGTACCCCGGATAACAAGGTCGAGCCGTAAGTTACCGCAACCCCGATCGCTATAATGGCCGACAACAACCGCTTTTCAAAAAAACCGGCACACACCAGAAAGCCAATCAGACCGAACACCAGAACACTGGCTCCTATGTGAATTGCGGTGCGACCAAACAACCAAAGCACCACCCCGGCCAGCACACTGATCATGACCACAATATCGATACTGTTAGCCCGCGATCCGGCCAACAGCGCCAGTAACACGATCAACGGGATGGTATTGCTGATGATATGAGACAAGTCTCCGTGTAGAAATGGCAGCGTCAGGATGCCGACAAGACCACGCAGCGAGCGCGGTATGAGCCCAAAATTTTCAAGCGCCATAAAGCGATCCAGCACAAACACCAACCAGATAAAACCCACGAACAATACGATTCCGCGCAGATCTGATCGGATCGAGTGCACGTGTTCACTGGCAGAGACAGATCTCTTTTTCATGCCGTTTTTACCCTATTTCTTCAGCATTGTTTGCTACGACTCTTTATTCTACCCGCTGCCGGGAAAATCGGTCATTATCAGCACATAAATTTAAAGTCCGCAGGTGCAATGAAAACTCTATTTGATCTGGCGCGAAAGCTGGAAACGAAGAAACTCAGCAGCCGCCAACTGGTTGAACACTGCCTGGCCAATATCGATGACGACGATGGCGAGGGCCACAACACGTTTATTTCCGTCTATCGCGACCGCGCGCTGGCCGAGGCAGACGATGCCGATCGCGCACGCAAGGAGGGTCGCCATCCGTCGCCATTCAGCGGCATTCCTCTGTCAATAAAAGATTTACTCGATGTCGCCGGCGAAGTGACAACGGCAGGATCCCATGTCCTCGACGAGCAAGCACCCGCACGCCACGATGCCACTGTTGTGCAACGTTTGAGAAGCGCCGGGTTTATCATCATTGGCCGCACCAATATGACAGAGTTTGCCTACTCCGGATTGGGGATAAACTCCCACTACGGTACGCCGGCAAGCCCGTGGGATCGTAAAACTCGCAGAATTCCGGGTGGCTCCAGCTCCGGTGCAGCAGTCTCCGTAACCGACGATATGGCGGCCGGCGCGATTGGAACCGACACCGGCGGTTCGACGCGAATCCCCGCGGCGCTGTGCGGTATCGTTGGCTTCAAACCATCTGCCGGGCGGATCCCGAAAGAGGGTTGCATTCCACTGTCGAGCACCCTTGATTCGATTGGCCCACTGGCAAACACGGTCACCTGTTGCACCCTTCTCGACGCGGTCATGGCTGGCAGTGATCAAATCGAAGTGCCGGATTTCCCGCAGATTGGTATTCGTTTGGGGGTGCTCGAGGGACTGGCAACCGAACATCTGGACGCGGAAGTTGCCAGCGCCTATCAGGCCGTCCTCGCGCGCCTTGGGAAGCGTGGAATTTTGACCAAAGTGATCAACTTGCCAGAGCTGGAGAGCTATTATGCGCATGCCAATCGTGGCAGCCTCGTGGGTGGCGAGGCGCTTGCCTGGCATCGCCAGTTCCTGCCAGATCGAGCTGACTACTACGATCCGTGGGTGTTGTCTCGCATTGAGTCGGCTGGTTCATATACCGCGGCCGACTATATAGAAACGCTGCGGCGCAGGGAATCGTGTATCCAGGCGACGCAGCACCGTACGATCGGCCTCGATGCGATTGTCATGCCGACCTGCGCGCTGCTTGCCAGACCCATTGCTATCACTTACGACGAAGAGGAAACGCACCGGGTTAATTTGCTGAACCTGCGCAATACCTCGATCGCCAACACTCTGAATGCACCAGCCATCTCCATTCCCTGCCATACGCCGGGTTCCGCACCCGTTGGCTTTATGCTTATCGGGAAAACGGGCTGCGATCAGCGTCTGTTGTCTATCGCACAAAGTATTGAGAACATTGTCCGTGGAGCTAAACAGTAGCTGCACCCGACCATTCCCTGACAATGAGGCTGCCCATCGACTTTGTCGGCTGGAGCGCAGCTGCAAAAGCGTGCTAAATATCTATTGCAAATAACACCCGAATTATTGCCCAGCTCACCACGAACCGAGGATCTACTATGGATACTGTTAATTTTACGGCGATGAAAGACGGTACGAAGGAGGAATATGAATTTCTGCGCACTCAGGAAGACAATTTTTTCTCCGGGACTGCTGATCGACTACTGCGCGAGCTGGCAACACAGGAACATGAGACTATTGGCGGATACAAAATAACCCGACTGCAGCACGCCCTGCAGTCTGCTACCAGAGCAGAGCGCGATGGCGCCGATACCGACTGGGTTGTCGCTGCCCTGTTGCACGATATCGGCGACGGGCTGGCGCCGCAAAACCACGATCGCATGGCAGCGGAGATTATTCGACCGTTTGTAAGAGAGGAAGTCACCTGGGTTGTCGAACATCATGGGGCGTTTCAAATGGTTTACTATGCTCACCACTACGAGGGCTGGAATCAGTTCGAGCGCGAGAAATACAAGGATTCACCCTACTATCAAAGCTGTATCGATTTTTGCGAACGCTGGGATCAGTCATCTTTTGACCCGGACTACGACATGTCCGAACTAAGCCATTTCGAACCCGCTGTGCGTGAAGTATTCGCCCGAAAACCCTATCACCCCGACAATACCCAACCTGGTGTTGTCAGAGGTCTGGGACTGAATTCATCAACTGACTGATTTTTTCGAGGCAAGTGATAAATCCGGGCTAATACCTGCATAAACGCTACTACACTCCAGAATTTTCTGGCCGTACTCTGAGCAATCGCAACAGCGCAACATCAGCAGGTCAAATCAATGATCTGTGTGCTTACCGTCTGTTGTGTAACACACACAAGTTATAGCGATATGTCACCAATCAGTATCTTTCTAAAGGGCATGGCAATGGGCGCCGCCAATGTCATTCCGGGCGTTTCAGGTGGTACGATCGCCCTGATAACCGGTATTTACGAGCGCTTGATCAATGCGATTAAATCCGTTGATCTAACCGCTTTGAAGCATCTGCTCAAGGGCGAATGGCGCGTATTCTGGACAGTGACAGATGGCGCGTTCCTGCTGGCCCTGTTCGCCGGCATCGGTTTTAGCATCGTCACGCTCGCCAAGCTACTGGAGTACCTGTTACGCACGCAGGAAACTCTGACGATGGCGTTTTTCTTCGGCCTGATTCTGGTTTCCATCTACTTTGTCGGCAAGACTGTACGGCGATGGTCACCATCAGGCATCGTTTCGCTTCTGGTTGGTATCGCTATCGCTGTGGGAATCGCGCTGTTGGCACCCGCTTCTGAAAACAGCGCTTTCGGCTACGTGTTTCTGTGCGGCATCGTCGCGATGTGCAGCATGATACTGCCCGGTCTGTCAGGCTCGTTCGTGCTGATCATTATGGGCAACTACGCATTGATACTGGCCGCTATAGGCAACGCAAACCTGGCGATACTGATACCACTCGCGCTCGGTTGTGGCTTTGGCCTGGTCGCTTTCTCGCACGTACTGGCCTGGATATTCAAACATTTTCACGACCAGACTATCGCTCTGATGACCGGCTTTATTGCCGGCTCACTGGCGATCATCTGGCCATGGAAAGAAACCCTGGTCGCCGTGATCGAACGTGAAGGCAAACCAGCGAAGGAAGTTGTCACCGGCTACGACTGGTATCTGCCTGCCATAGACACATCAACTGCCATCGCCGCACTATTGATGGCCGCCGGCATGCTGGCGTTGTATCTGATCGAAAAGTTTGCCGGCTCGCCAGAGGAAGTCACCAGCTAAAAGCCTGCTAAGGGTAAAGCCGGCTGCCTATCGGGCTGATTCAGAAACATCGATACTTAAAAGTGCAATAAAAGCAGGCGGTTGCTGCCTGCTGTCCTGCCAAACGGTACACGATTTCAAGAGCTACAAGCCGTCGTGCACCAGGCGAAAACCGACGTCCATAGATCGTCTGGATACCGATTGCCCCACTCGATAGCTTGAGCGAACCTCCTCTCTGGTCGAACGCCAGGATCCGCCACGAATCGCTCGCTGTTCGCAGATTTGTTCGCTTCTCTCATTGGTCTTAAAGTAGTGCTCCGTCATGCAACTGGATGTCCACTCGGCGACGTTGCCATGCATGTCGTATAGTCCAAACGCATTCGGCTCAAACGACCCGACAGGCATAGGCGCACGCGGTATTTCATCCAGACAGGTCAGACAGTTAGCAACACCGAATATAGCGCCTCCACTGTGGTAGGGGGTCATTGTCCCGGCACGCGCGGCGTACTCCCATTCAGCCTCCGACGGAAGACGGAAGGGTTTGCCGGTTTTCTTGCTAAGCCATCGCGCATAGGCAATGGCCTCATCCGAGGTAACCCCTGAGATCGGCAGTACAGCCTGACTCAAATCGGGGGCTTCTGTGTCGCCTCCCGTATTCACTCTGAATACGTGAAACTGCTCCCGGGTAATCTCGTATCTGGACATACTGAATGCAGCAACTTTCACCTGATGCGCAGGCTTTTCGTTGTTCTCGCCGGACTCACTACCCATCACAAAAGACCCGGCGGGCAAACCCACCATAATGGGTGTGATCAAACCGCTATCCTGTTCAACAGCGGGATCGATCCTGGCCACCGGTGAATCACCGCCACTCGCAACCAAATTCACTGAACCGTTTGCGTCAACACTGGACTCAACGCTCGCTCCTGACTTTGCACTCGCTCCTGACTTTGCACTCGCTCCTGACTTTGCACTCGCTCCTGACTTTGCTACAGAGGCTGGATCTGTCTGTATTGACCCGGATGCGCGCTGTGCTGTCTGCAACTGGTCAGCAAATTCTCGCAAACCCGGTAGCGATGGTAACACTTCAAACGCTGTACCAAGCCGGGCTCTGGCCCGATCAGGACGGTTGTTTCTCAGGTCAGCTCGCGCCATAGATAGATAGATTCTGGCGACATATCGAACCCCGTTTATCGCGTAGTCATGATCTGGTGCGATATCTTTAAGTCTGAGTATTTTCTCTAGCGCGTTGTTGCCGACCGGTTTGGTTAAGCGGCGAGCCTTCAGGTCAGTAGTAATGCTATCGACTAAGGTATTCCCGCCTGCCTGTTTGTTCGTGGCCGAAGTACGCTCATCACTTGCCGGTGACAGTGCGGATGTATCGTTTGCGGTTTGCAGCTCCAGACAAACATCCTGACCGTCTTCGCAATCGGCCCAGGCCACACTCGAATTGATCACACTGGCATTAAAAATAAAAAACATCGATAAACAAAACCGATAACACATAGGCAGGGTGGTTTCCAACGATAGAAAGGATCGCAACCTGGTGTGTAAAGACACAGTCGCAAGCGATCAGGTGACGGTAGTGTTACGGTATTACCAACCACTTGTCCTTGTCAACCGATTGCCGGTTTTAATAGCGTTTAAGAACGTATTGCGCAGGTTTAACTTTTAAAGTCGAGGTCTAAAAGCAGAGGTAGTTTCTCGGGTCATCAGGGACTATTTTAACTATCGTTTTTATGAAACCACCTGTCAAAATAATTCTGTCATTTATAACTCGACTTATTAAAAAATCAACTTCTGAGTTGTTGTGTCGGCCGGGGTATAGATGGCTTGGGCTTTACTTTGATCCCCAATCGTTGAAGCTCTCGTTCAAGTGACTTTACATCCCAGCCACCAGCCGTGGCAATGATCGGCAACGTTATTCGAATCTCCTGCAGAAAAAACCCTTGCGATTGTCCGTGCGCCGATCGCCTCCGGTAGTCAGGCTTCAACTGTACTGCATGCCACCCGGTTACTATCAGCTGATCCGCAAATCGCTCTATCGACAATTTGCTGAAAAACATATCATTGCTATTTACAAAATCGCTATTTACAAAATCGCTATTTACAAAAACACGGGTTTTAAAATCACGAGCGTTGAGACCGTGAGCAGCTACGCTTTGCATCAACGTTATACGCTGCGGTAACTGAGCAGCCGGCATTAGAACAGACACCGTCTGGATCGTCGTCTGCTCTGACTGGCTAGTGATATGGCGGGTTACAACACCCTGGTAATCCGCAGCTTCCGCAATCACTGTTGCAGTTAGCGTGGCAACCAGTACAAGCAACCGTGCACCGAGTGCCCGCGAGCGGAAACTCGGCAGGCTGGACAACCAATGCAGTACCTTGTTCATGATTCATCTCCCAGCAGGTTTCTAACACCGCTCACCAGGTGTTTTTCGGCAAATCTGGCGAGTCGCTCACTGCGGCAGATTCGATATTCGCGCGAGCTGCCCTGCCCGTCGGCATAACTGTTGAGCAAACCGTAGCGATCCGCAATCACCGGCAGCGTTCGGTTAACCAGTCTTTTGCGTGCATTGCCGCGTTGGTCAGCGGTGGCGTACTCGCCAATCATCGCGTCGACAAGCTTTCCGGCAGAGTAATATTCGTTGTTTAGCAGGCAAAGCAGACAAATGATCGAGGTCTCGGCCTCTCTCAATATGGTGAGATGTTTTTTCTCTTCTCTCGCAACCGAGAGAGGCTCGATTTGCACATCCTGATAGAGGAAATCCTCAACTGACGCCCACAATGTGAACATCAAGGCCATACGAGCGATTTCCGCACTGCCGCCAAATTCAGGGATGGGTGCCAGCGCCACTTCAGTTTTTGGATCGTTGTCTGGTTCAGACCAATGAGGATTAACCCCCAGCGAAGCTGTAATAGGCCTGGCACTGATCATTTGCGTATCAGCGTCGTCAGCAACATCGGTAATTTGTGTTTCCAGGGAAACCATGTCCAAATAGATTCCAGTTTCGATCTACTATTTTTGATGGAGTATATCGGCGGAAAATCAATATGGCAGGGGTGAAATTTACCCTGTTTCACACACACAAAACACTCCAGCGAGTCTGGCTTTATTCCCTCAAACCACATTGACTCCCTGATTCGCGAAAGCACCGATGTTGATAATAAAAGCCAGTAAGCGAGTGCCAAAAACGAGAGGATAATCACCTTTTCGCTTATCGGCACTCACCGGTTAATGAACTACTGCGGCAGGGTCAGCGCCGTGAACAGCGTGTTTTGATTGCGCTGAACCAGCACTGCAACTGTCTGACCGGCACGTGCTTCTGTGACCTTTGCCGCCAGTGTTTTTGTCGAGTCGATGGGCGTCTGATCAAAGTCAAGCAGTACATCTCCCTTCACAATACCGGCAATCGCAGCAACACCATTCGGATCAACGTCGTTGACCAACACCCCGTGCTCAAGATCGCCATACTCGGCTAGTTGCTCTGGTGTCAAATCGGAGACCACGATTCCCAGCCTGGAATCATCGTCGTCGACAACACTGGATGTCCTGACAACCTCACGGTCTTCGGCCAGCTCCGCTATCACTACCGACACAGTCTGACGTTCGCGATTTCGCATTATCTCCACCTCCACTGGCTCGCCGATCGACGTTGCACCCACTAGCGGAGGAAGATTTGACGACTGCCCGATAGGCTTGCCAGCAAAGCCAAGAATGACGTCACCCGTCTGAATACCGGCTTTGGCTGCAGGACTGTCTGCCGTCACCTTTGACACCAGCGCACCTTCAGGTCGGTCCAGGCCAAACGAATCAGCCAGTGATTTGTCCAGATTCTGAATGCTTACCCCTAACCAGCCACGGCTCACATATCCGTTGTTTTTCAACTGCTCAGTGACCGTCTTTACAACGTTTACCGGTATCGCAAAAGATAACCCCATGTAACCGCCGGACCGTGAGTAGATTTGCGAGTTGACACCGACCACCTTGCCGTCGAGGTCGAATAACGGGCCTCCTGAATTTCCGGGGTTGACTGCAACATCTGTTTGTACAAACGGTACATAGTTGCCATCCGGCAGACTGCGCGACAATGCTGACACGATGCCCTGCGTCGCTGTGTACTCAAACCCAAATGGCGAACCAATCGCCAGGACCCATTGACCGACATTCAGGTCATCCGAGTCTCCCAACTCAAGCACCGGCAGTGCCGTCGCATCGACCTTCAACAAAGCCAGGTCAGTCCGTACATCTGATCCGATAAGCGTTGCGTCGAACTGTCTTCGATCCGGCAAGCTGACGGTGATCTCGGTTGCATCCTTTACCACGTGCGCATTGGTCACAATAAAGCCATCCTGCGAAAGGACAAAGCCCGATCCAAATCCTCCGCCCTGGTGACTGCGGGGCGATGGCTGCTGCGGCAGGTTTTCGAAGTATCTACGGAAAAATTCCGGCACCTGCTCAGAATCAAACTGCGGCGTGTTGGGTTGAGCTGATGTCAGTTTTCGCTCTGTCGTAACAGATATTTTTACCACCGCCTTGCCCTGGTTTTTTACCAGTGACTCAAAATCGGGAAGCGCAAGTGCAAAGGCACTGGTAGAACACCAGGCCATAAACAACAACGCACCACCGAGTACAATTAAGCGGCTACTCTGCGCGGGTTTGCGTAAGAAATTTATCTTAGACGCTATTTTCATCGTGTTCTCCGGTTGAAATTGGACTTCAACGAATGCTCGGCATTCGTCGATACGCCATGAACAATACGGTCGACCGGCGGTTTTCAAAAGCGGGCAGGATTTACCGGGTAAAACTTACCCCCGCTGAAGTCGAAAACGGCACTATGACGCACGCGGGTTTTATACAACCGCCAAAAGACTTGCTGGTTTATACTCGACGGATGACAGACGAGACAATTTTCACATTGTTAGGCACCGGGTCATCAGGTGGAGTGCCGCGAATCGGCAACGACTGGGGAGCCTGCAACCCGGATAATCCTCGAAACCGCCGCAGACGTTGTTCAATGCTGATTGAAAAACGCGGCGTCAACGGTGCGACCACCGTATTGATCGACACCGGACCCGACATGCGGGAACAGCTGATCGATGCGAACGTGCAATACCTCAACGCGGTACTGTTAACCCACTCTCACGCCGACCATATATTTGGCATGGATGATCTTCGCCAGCTCGCTATAAAACATCGCGAAAAAGTAAACGTGTATATGGATGCTGCAACAGCGGAACGCGTAATGCCTGCGTTCGGTTACTGCTACGAGCAGAGTGAAGGTACGAGTTATCCTGCCATCTGCACAGAACACCGTATACAACCACAAAGCGCTATCCAGATAACCGGTAAGGGCGGAACCATTGAGCTCATGCCTTTTGAAGTAAACCACGGTGATATCAACGCATTGGGATTTCGCGTCGGCGAAGTCGCTTATTTGCCAGATGTAAAAACTGTCGAGCTTCAGGAGAGCATAGAGTCAACCAGCAACCTTGAAGTGCTTATTCTCGATGCACTGAGGTACACAGAGCACCCGACGCATATGAACGTCGCAGAGGCTATTGCCTACATAGACGAAATGAAGCCCGCCAGGGCAATTTTAACCAACATGCATAACGCTGTTGATTTCGATGAGATCAGCCGTGAGCTACCACCCCATATAGAACCCGGATACGACGGACTGAAAATTCGTGTAGCGGGTGCATCGGGATAGTTCTGTGTATAAAAAACTTAACAGCTCGTGCACAGATTGCCTGCAGGCTATCCCAATACCATAGATCGCTTACGGTTAGATCGCTGCGGTTATGGTCGTGTGCTGCATGACCGCTGTATTATAGATTGGTAACCCGGCAAGTCGTCGCATAGCTCATTCCGCAGGCGGGCATTTGGTATGATTCTGATCATCAAACTGTCAGAACAACATTCGGGGATTCACCAATATGTCTGAAGTAATTGAGCCAGAATCTGGATCGTCCATTGATGCGATAGAAAACCACTACGGTACAGGTAACGATTATTTTGCTCTCTGGTTAGGCAAAACAATGGCGTATTCGTGTGCGCTATGGGATGACAACAACCCCGATCAGTCACTCGACGACGCACAATTGGCCAAAATCATTCATCACTGTGATGAATCACACGCCCGCGACGCCCGTCGCGTCCTTGATATCGGTTGTGGATGGGGTGGTGTGATGCAGCATTTGGTCGACCACTACAATGTCAAGTCGGTCACCGGTTTAACACTGAGTGAAAGTCAAAAAGAATGGGTCAATAACGGCACTGAAAAACGTATTGAATCAAGGCTGGAGAGCTGGAAAGATCACCAACCCGATGCGCCCTACGATGCAATTATTTCCATTGGCGCCTTCGAACATTTCGCGAAACTGGGCATGTCCAGCGAAGAAAAAATTGCCGCCTATCGAGAGTTTTTTCTGAAATGTCACTCCTGGCTGGGTTCAAGGGGATGGATGTCATTGCAAACCGTAGCGTATGGAAATTCTCTGACCGAAGACTTCGACCAGTTTATTTCCAGCGAGATCTTTCAGGAAACCGATACACCAAAATTGTACGAGATTGCCGCGGGCTGTGAGCGTTTGTTCGAAGTTGTGCGCTTGAGAAATGACCGTGATCACTATCGACGCACGCTGCGCATGTGGTACACAAACCTCAAGGCCAGACGTGCAGATGCCGTGCGTTTGAAAGGCGAAAAAGAAGTAAAACGCTTTGAACGTTATTTGCGATTGATGGCCTACATGTTCGAAGTTGGCGGTCTTGATTTACATCGAATAACACTGCGCAAAATTGACCTTCCCAAGAACAGTAAAAACATCTGTTGAGGATCGACAACGTTATCACTGTCCGACCATCGACTCTGTTTTCAATAGCTCAATACTGCATGCAACCCACTCGAAAACAGGAATTCCCTAACCCTGGTGCTCGGCGATTGCTGAGACAATCTTCTCGGGGCTGATCTCAATGCTCTGATGAAAATTCAGGGCGTTGTTTCGGTACTGGTTTCTGCAGTAGAAATGCCTTTTTTTACCACTCGTTGTACGGGCAATTTCTCGAGCACGGCTGAACAGTAATCGATTAACCGGATGACCTTCCTGTGGAAAACGCGCCAGTAGCTCGGTCACCTCGCTGTCACTCAATGCATCATGTCGCTCGACCAGCACAACGATTTCGCTATCCGGATCATGAATGTCAGTTTCAAACACGGCTATGTGCTCATGCGATGTGCCGAGTAAATCGGCAATTTTTTGCTCAACGGCACTGACCAGATAGTTCTCGCCACTGCGTATAATGATATTCTTGATTCGCTCTATAATGTAGAGCTCGCCTTCAAGCAGAACTCCCATATCGCCCGTATGCATACGTCCCTGCTCAAAGGACACTACGAGCTGATCTTTATCGCCAACGTATCCCAGTGCAACCGACGGACCGGTGAGCACAATTTCTCCGGCGACGCCCTCACCCGCCATGCCCTCAACCGCCATGCCCTCACCCGCTATGCTCTCACCGAAAAGGCTGTCTCCGTTTTCATCGACAAGATCAACCTGCATGCCCTCGATTGGGGCTCCAGCTGTGCTAACGACTATTCCGGGTTGTGGCTGCAATTTCCGCAGCGCTTCAGCTTCGTATGGTATTCGACCAGATTCCACCACAGCCTCTCCCAAACCCATCGCTTCGGCATTAAAACAAACGAAGCGGGCGGGTTTGGATGGCAACGATATTGACGTAATGATTGTTGACTCGGCCAAACCGTACGCCGGACGCATTGTGCCCTCGCTAATACCTGCATCGCGAAACTTGTCAACAAAGGTCTGGATAGTCGAAACCCGTATCGGTTCGGCGCCGATAAACAGGTGCTTAACGCACTGCAGATCAAGCGCCGCGGCATCCTTTTCCGACACCAGGCGGGCGCAATAGTCATAGCCAAAATTCGGGGCGGTCGCGATAGTACATCGATTGTCGCTCATACCTTTGAGCCAAAGCGCAGGTCGCTTAACAAACTGCACCGGCGTCATCAGAAAAAGCGGGTAACGATTGCAAAAGCTGAACAGCACCGCCCCCACCAAACCCATATCGTGAAACAGCGGCAACCAACTGATCATGCGCTCGTGATCAGACATGGCAACGGCCGTTTTAATACCGGTTACGTTGTGTAGCACATTGCCATGAGATATTGCGACGGCCTTGTGGTCACCGGTAGATGAACTGGTGGTTTGAAAAAATGCAATGTCACCAGCCAGCGGTCTGCTGTCAGTGGCAGGTGAGTCGCGCAAGTTCCAGCCTGATTCATCCATAGTGTCTGGTACCCGAAACACCTCAACGGAATCAGGAATGTCGCTATGGAATTTTTCGTCAAGACCCTCTTCGAGCACCAACGCTGTCGGCAATTGAAACCTGCCGCTCCAGTGCTGTATGCGTTGAGTCAATGCCTCATGACTGCCGAGCGCTTTGGGCATCGGAAAAATCATGGGTATGAGGCCGGCTGATATAGCGCCGTAGAATGCCACGAGCACAGAATGCGGTGAGTGACAGGCAATCATGCAAACGCATTGAGATTGCAGTCCATGATCGACAAGGCGCTGACCAAATCCGAACGCCTGGCAAACCAGCTTCGCATAACTTACCTCAACGAAGCTTCTCGCTCTGGTTTCCCAGCAGGCCAGGTTCAGGTCGTCAGCGGGCCGGTCTACATGGTCGAGCATTACTTCCAGCAACGAGGCGGGAGGTGGTGTCTGGTTACCAGTCGTGTTCACGTTGGGTGACGCTCCGGTATCGTTGAATAGGCGGGCTGTATGTCTTACTGGAGGACAAATCGAATCGGAAATTGTGCCCGCACCACTCGGCGTTGGCGGCCAGTGAGCGCTTAAGGCAGAGGGTTATCGTTGACCCGGACCCACTGGATTCAGTCCGTTGTTTTCGCCTTGATTTGACTGATCATGTCGGCCACAGTCGTAATGCTCGCAGACTCGCTATCAGTGAGCTCAAAGCCAAAGTGGTCTTCAATTTCCATAACCAAATTAATGCGAGCGAGAGAGTCGAGCCCACTGGTCTCGAGATTAAGCGACGGCTCCAGTTTATCGAGCTTGAGCTTGGTTTTCTCGTTCACGATTGTTTGTAACTGATCAAGAAGTTTCTGGTCATCCACCACAATCGATCTACCTGATGCAAAACTGCAAATAGTAACAGTTTTTTTTGTCGGTCAACAAGCACTCGACCTGTCAGGTTCAATGGAATCAGCACTGTCAAAGATGACTTGCCCCGGATAGAAAAGACAGGGATGAGATTGATATATCAACACGAAGTGAACATTCCTGCCCGGTCGCTCGATCCCACAGGCTCAACAATCACTACCCATGCGTTTTTACCCGCCGTCTGTTTTTTTTGTGCGGATCTTTGCCATAAAGCTGGGATTTGGGCAGCCCCGGCTGGGTTTTGAAACGCCGATGTATCCACATGTACTGATCCGGCGCTACAGAAATAGCGGCTTCGATCATTTGATTCACGCGTGTTGCATCCTGAAGATCATCGTCACTGGGAAAGTCCGCAAGCGGCGGTTGAAACTTCACACAATACCCACTGTTGTCACTTTTACGATAGTTACCCATCATGATTACAGGAGCGCCAGAAATTTTTGCCAGCGTCGCCGTGGTTGTCAAAGTGGCGGCAGGGTGACCAAAAAAAGGGGCGAATACGGTATTTCTGACGCCATGATCGTGATCAGGCGCATACCAGACAATTTCCTTTGAACGAATTGTTTTGATTATTTGCCTGCTGTCTTTACTGTTAATACAGCTTCGAACATGACGACCACGGCCACGCAGCATCCATGCATTGAAAAGAGCATTCTTCTGATCTTTATAAACGACGTGTAACGGCGTGCTCTCGCCAATATATTTTTTTATCAGGGCGGCACCCAATTCAATGGTCGAAAAATGTGCCCCAATCAAAATTACACCTTTGCCCTGTGCCAATGCACTGTCGAAGTGCTCGGTGCCGATAAAACTCACGTTGTCCAACATGCCTTCGTCCTTACCCCACCAGCTAATAGCAATTTCAACAAAGGATACGAAGAAATGTTCAAAATTACGGCGCACCATGGCGTCGCGATCATCACCGGACATGTCCGGGTAGCACAGAGAGAGATTCACATTGGCAATGCTGCGACGGGCATGATTGAATCCAAAAGCAATACGCCCAAACACTCGAAAGATCTGTAACTTGAAATGGTATGGCAGCAGCCTGTGAGACAGCCACAAGATACCCAGTAGTAGACCGGTCATCCAGTATTTGGGGTTAGCGTAAAGGCTAAACATAGTTGTGATTCAATCGAGTACGGGGAACCATCCGCCGTGTGAGCAAGGTGCGTGTGAAATCGGTCTGTAGAAAAGCGGAAACCCGATCAGTTGTTTTCGTCTTGTTAGTGTGCCATTTTCGCTGAATAACCGGGACAACACCAGCCCACTGCCCGGTCAGGGTAAACTAATAAGCTCCATGCAGACTATACGGTCCATTCACCTTGAGCGACACGGCTCTCACACAAGCTACTCCCAATTGATAGCACCACCCAAACATTTCGTTACCAGTTTCGGTGATAGACAGAAGATTCAGTCACAACAAAGTCCAGTGGTACATCCCAGGCCTGCACCCTCAGAACTGGTTCGAGCTGACACTCGTGTGCCAGCCCGACCAATACCGGTTTTTCAATCCCCGCGCGGTTGTGCAGAAACTCAAATGTTCGGTCATAAAAGCCACCACCCTGTCCGATTCTGTTGCACTCTGGATCAAATACAACCAGTGGCACGAGCACTAAATCAAGATCCTTAGCATTTATCCACTCTCGCTCATGAGTATCTGGCTCCAGCAACCCAAACGCCTTTTTCACAAGAGTAGCACCCGGTTTCCACGGCGCAAAAAACATGTTTTGTTCCCGCAAAACCGGTAGATAAAAAAATTTATCAGGATAGCAATGCATCAGAGGCAGTGAGTCTATCTCTCCACGGATAGCAATATATGAAGCCACGTTTTTCGAGGTGACAAACTCATTGAGTGTCGCTATCTGTTCGATAAGACCGGTCGAATTGCTTCTTAATTGATCTGTAGAAAGACAGGATCTGGCATGACGGTGCGTTTTGCGTAGTTGCGTTATGTATAAATCGTTGTTACTCATAGAGCTCAGTTCCGTAGCACAGCAATTGTTATCCGGACCACTTCCCCTGTAAAGGCATGCACTTTACAAGCAGGTACAATGCGTCTCGTCAGCTGGCATTATTTGGGAACAATAAAGCTGGTGATGTGTTTCAGCGGTAACAAGTCGGCATCTTGTTTTTGCAGCCAGATGCCATGGTCTGCGTATATGTAGAGTCTATGATTAAACAGTTTATGCCGGCTAGCGGCATAAATATCATCAATTGCTCCATCCAGCGTGCCAGAGGTAGTCGACCTTGCAACCGAATACGCCTCTACCGGATATCCAGTTACCTTTATCACAGCCACCATAGTATACACCGCACCTATTGCAGCCAGACTAACCCAAACGTGTCTGATCAACCGGTGACATCGTAATTGAACCAGCGCTAAAACCAGTGCAGCGATAAGAAAGCGTTCACCCAGGTTAACTACGCCAAAGTTATCTTTTCCAGCAGCCAGGAATACGATCAGCATTGCGAGTAACGCTGTGAATGTGATGCGGCGATTAACAATGCTGACGCGATTTTCTTCATCGCTTATCTTTTCTTCGCTTGTCTTTTCTTCGCTTGTCCTGGTACCTGCTGAGCTAATCGAGAGTGGCACGAATGCCTTGAGCAAGTGCCAGCCCGTATACAACAACCAGGCGACGATAATTACTGCAACGCCTAAATTCAAAGCTACTCCAGCCATATATACGATATGCACATTGCCAAGCAAGCTACTCCCGTCAGCAACGATAAAGTTATGAAAGTAGCCCTGTTTGGCAACCGTATAGACCTTGTACTGCAACCACTCCTGCAAACCAAAAGAATTCAACTGAGCAAGTTGATCGAAACGAATGGTCGCGAGCAAATACCAGACAAACAGAATAATCGAAGGGAAAATTGCCGTGAGATATCGCCAACCCAGCTGAGAATAAAAGACTCGAGCCATTACCAGCACAACAAACGCAATAAACACTGATGCATGAGAAAAGAAAATCATCAAAGATAAAAACAGATGCACCAGCACGCCATCGCGACGCATTCGCATAGCAAGAAGATAGGTACCCCAGAACAACAACGCAAACTGGAAGTTCGCATAGCCATTCCAGAAACCAGGGCCAAAGGTGATTGTCATTGTCAACAGCAGATTGATGGCACCATCGTGGCCTGCACCCCGTGAGCGGGTTTGACCATTGCTACTCCTGGTGTCAGCATAAAAGAGTTGCCGGGACAGCACCAGCCAAAGCACAGACGCGTATGTCAGATAAATTGCAAGCCAGATTTTACCTGAGACAATTGGAGACCCGATCAGATTCAGCACGGCAGTGCCAAACTGCGTAATAGAATTTGGTACTGGATAGTTGGCCAGTGCGTAGAGATCGGTGACAGCTTCGTAGTCGCCAAACAACAAATGATGCGCCAGCCAACCCTGATACATCCATTCAGGGAAATCATGAAGTATCGGAAACGGCTGCACGACGACGATGCAAATTCCGACTACGGCGACAAGAATTAGTGAAAACAAATGTAAAAGGCTTTGCATCAAACAACCAATTTCTGAAATGCCATACTGAATCTCTAGACTGGATTATTCATGAATATGGCGAGCGTGTCGCGCGGAGATCTGTTTACACAGTGCCCGTGGTCTGGATACAGAGCCCATTGTTTAGTTACAGACCCTGCCAGATTCAAAAAGTTGAAAGGAATTCAGTAAATCTCTCGCGTCACTCGCGTCACGTCCACAAAAACGTCCACAAATAACGTCCACAAATAACCGCGGGCCGACCAGATCACTGCCGTGCTGGTGCGCCTTCACGTATAGCCAGGATGCAGATGTCACAAAACAGCATATTACCAACTCGTGAGCGTTAATCATTGTACTAAAGTCCCGTTACAAGGTCATGTCAGCCTGAATTCGAAATTATGTTGTCGGGAAAAAATGATCTACGCAATTGCCTGATCTGCATGGGTGGCGAAGAAACGGAATCCATAGATCAGGTAAAACATAGCCTGCCCTACGCGCTTGAGTGCAATATTAACTATTTTGCTGACATCATGCGCGCGCTAAGCAGTTCTCTGCCAGACTTTGAGCATTACACTTTCGTTTTCACACGCAGCGTAACCGAGCTTCCAGCCAAGTTTAACAATCAACCCAACGTAGTCGTTTTTATCATGGGGGACGAGTGGGCTCGCGTACCGACATACGCTGACAGGGTGCATGCGATATTCAAAGCGCCCGGGCAGGATATGAAACTGGCATTTCACCGAAACTGGTGGAGATTCAATGCGATGGCTCTGGTGCAATATACTCGGCAACAAGCCAAGCGCTTCCCGCACCACTATCGCAATGTCAGCAAGAATATTTTCGCCATTCCTTACGGCTACTACCGATTGCCGGAGCGTGATCGCGTCACGCCGATAAACGAGCGCAAGATCGACGCTTCATTCACGGGTAGCGTCGATCACCGCAAAGTACTTGGAGGCCTGATAAAAACCAACAAGGTACTGTCTCGCGAGCGCATGGTGCAAACGGTTGATAACTGGAAACAGGGCAAACCATACAACGTTGATGTGAAGCTTTCGACATTTTTTCCGAAAGCGACAGACACACCGGAATTCGACGATTACCCGACAATTCTGATGGATACAAAGATCTGCCTTTCGCCTCGTGGCACCCACCTGGAAACGTACCGACTGTGTGAAGGCATGTACTACGGTTGTATTGTCATCGCTGAAGCGCAACCAGCGCACTGGTTTGCTGAAGGATCACCAGCATTTATCATCGATGACTGGACGACTCTGCCTGACTTACTCGACCAGCTGTTGGCTGACCCGGAAAGAATGCAGGAATTGCAAAAAGCAGCTCTACAGTACTGGGATAATGTGCTCGCACCACACGCAGTGAGTGCCCACATCTCTTCCTGCCTGGCTCCTCTGGCAGACAGGGTCGAGACCATGAGTGGTTCCAACATGCCAGGTGCCCTGAACGGCGCAAACAGTAGTGAGGCGAAAAATAAATCAGATGCATTCGCCGCCTCTGGAATGAGTGATACAGACAAGGCAGCTTGAGTTCACGTTGAGTTCGGCTGTTCAGTAAAACTAATCTGTACCGTCAAATTTGAGCTTAATTAACATCGCGCCAACATCGACCTGATCTCCGAGTTGGCAGCCCAGCATCTCCACACTGCCCGACTCCGGAGCAGTGAGGGCGTGTTCCATTTTCATCGCTTCAAGCACAAGAAGCACATCACCTGCCACGACTGTATCACCCTCGGCGACATTCACCACTTTGACTTGTCCGGGCATTGGCGCCAATATTTGATCACTGGTTTCATCACCTGCACTTAACAGCGACAGCGGATCCGGTAAGGTAAAATGCCACGCCCGCTCTGCAAACACACTAATCTGACGATCACCGTGGCCGACTACCTGTGCGATCTGTCGATTGCCGTTAATCTCTATCAGACCGTTTGCATAATCGATGAGTCTTACCAATTGAGTCCCTTCATCGAAATGCACAGTAAAACAGTCGACATCCAGTACAGTGTAACGAACAGAAATGCTCTCTGCGCCAAGGGGCTGTATTTGTATCGTCTGGGTCAGTGATTCCCACAAACTGAACCCTGACAGAGCGGATGACCCTCCAATCAGCCCTGCACCACCAAGTGCTGCCAGTGCAATGACCGAGTCTGCCGGTACTGAACCGCTAACTAACTGATCAAGCTCACGTTCAATCAACCCGGTATCGACTCGTCCCTGCATAAAATCGGTATGGCAACATAGCTCAGCCAGGAAGTTGATATTCGTTATAGACCCGCCAGCATGTGTATTGACGAGCGCCAGTTGCATCTTGCGTAATGCCGCGTCTCTGGATTCGGCATGCACCACCAGCTTGGCAATCATCGGGTCATAGAAAGGCGAGATACTATCCCCTTGTCTGACTCCGGTATCGACTCGTGCATCCGTGGGGAATTGCAGGTACGTCAACTGGCCGGTAGCGGGCAAGAATCCATTGTTTGCATCCTCCGCATAGATTCGGGCCTCAAAGGCCCATCCATTGATAGTCAACTGTTGCTGTGTCTTTGGCAAGGTAGATCCTGCGGCAACCATAAGCTGCCAGGCAACCAGATCCTCGCCGGTGATAGCTTCAGTTACAGGGTGCTCGACCTGTAGCCTTGTATTCATTTCCATAAACCAGAATCGATCGGCTCTGAGGCCATCAGATCCATCGACAATGAATTCAATGGTGCCTGCACCACTGTAGGATATTGCTTCACAGGCCTTTACCGCTGCATCGCCCATGGCTGCTCGCATCTCACCAGTCATACCCGGTGCCGGTGCTTCCTCTATAACTTTTTGGTGCCGGCGCTGCAATGAGCAATCGCGCTCGAACAGATGCACAACATTGCCGTGGTTGTCTCCAAACACTTGTATTTCTATATGCCTGGGGCTGTTGATAAACTTTTCAATCAAACAGGCAGAATCACCGAAACTCGCTTCAGCTTCACGTCTGGCACTGTCGAGCGCGGCCAGAAAATCCTCTGGTTTGTCAACACGTCGCATGCCCTTGCCGCCGCCACCGGCTCGCGCCTTGATCAGTACCGGATAGCCAATTGATTCAGCCTGCTCCGCTAAAAAACCACAGTCCTGACGCTCACCATGGTAGCCGGGTACCACCGGCACGCCAGCATTCTCCATCAATTGTTTGGCGGCATCTTTCAGCCCCATCGATCGAATTGCCGACGCTGACGGACCAATAAAACACAAACCGGCAGCCTCTATCTGCTCTACAAACTCCGGATTTTCAGACAGGAATCCATAGCCGGGGTGAATCGCTTCAGCGCCTGTGTCGAGCGCCGCCTGAACAATGGCATCACCACGCAGATAGCTTTGCGCAACAGGTGCTGGACCTATATTTACGGATTCATCAGCCTGTAATACATGACTGGCATTTGCATCAGCGTCCGAATACACCGCAACGGTAGTTACACCAAGTGATCTGGCCGAACGCATAATGCGGCAGGCTATTTCACCGCGATTGGCGATTAGTATTTTTCTAAACAAGATCGTCAACTACATTCGAAACACGCCAAAGCGTGTCTCTTCGATGGGTGCATTAAGAGCAGCGTTAAGGCTCATGGTTAAAACCTGACGGGTCTTACGCGGATCTACTATACCGTCGTCCCAAAGGCGCGCCGATGCATACAGCGGATTTGATTGTTCCTCGAACATGTCCAGTGTTGGTTTTTTAAATTCTGCCTCTTCAGATTCCGACCAGGATTGCCCCTGTCTCTCTATCGCATCTCGCTTAACCGTTGCCAGTACACCTGCAGCCTGTTCGCCACCCATTACCGAAATTCGGGAATTGGGCCAGGTCCATAGAAACCGGGGGCTATAGGCTCTGCCGGCCATTCCATAGTTTCCAGCACCGAAGGATCCGCCAACAATTAAAGTAATCTTCGGTACCCGAGTAGTAGCTACAGCAGTCACCAACTTTGCACCATGGCGCGCGATGCCCTCACTTTCGTAGCGTTGACCCACCATAAAACCGGTTATGTTTTGTAAAAAAACCAGAGGTATTTTTCGTTGTGAACACAGTTCGACAAAGTGCGCACCTTTCACCGCTGATTCGGAAAACAAAACGCCATTGTTAGCTACGATGCCTGTCGGTATTCCATTGACATGAGCAAAGCCGCATACCAACGTGCTTCCGAAACGGGATTTAAACTCATCAAACCTGGAACCATCAACAATACGCGCTATGACTTCTCTGATGTCATACGGTGTTTTTAGATCTGCCGGTACAACGCCTGGTAATTCATCCGGATCATAGTATGGATCTTCCGGCGCCTGTCTTTGTACGCTGCAGGCTGCGCCAGAACTGCCGGAACTGCCGGTAAAGTTAAGGTGCCTTATCGACTCACGTGCCAGTGCCAACGCATGTACATCATCATCAGCAAGATAGTCCGCCACACCTGACAGACGGGTGTGAACATCTCCCCCTCCCAGTTCCTCGGCGCTCACCACTTCGCCAGTCGCCGCTTTCACCAACGGGGGGCCGGCCAGAAAGATAGTACCCTGCTCTTTGACAATAATAGTCACATCGGACATCGCTGGTACATAAGCACCACCGGCGGTGCAGGACCCCATCACCACTGCAATCTGTGGAATCCCCATCGCAGACATATTTGCCTGGTTATAGAAAATACGCCCAAAGTGGTCGCGGTCCGGGAATACCTCGTCCTGGTTGGGTAAGTTGGCGCCCCCGCTATCGACAAGGTAGACGCAGGGCAGATGATTTTGTTGTGCTATTTCCTGGGCACGCAGATGCTTTTTTACGGTCACAGGAAAATAGGTACCTCCCTTAACCGTCGCATCATTGCAAACGATCAGCACCTGCTGGCCATGCACCAAACCAATACCGGTTATCAGACCCGCACAGGGCGCAGCACCCTCGTACATGTCGTGTGCTGCAGTAGCACCAATTTCGAGAAACGGTGATCCAGGATCCAGCAAATTGGCAACGCGCTCACGTGGCAACATTTTGCCACGAGATAAATGGCGCTCGCGAGACTTCGCACCACCACCGCTCGCGGCAGCCAGTGCCACCGCTTCGACGGCAGCCAGTGCCCGAGCGTTTGCCTCTGCGTTGGATTTAAATTGCGCTGATCCGGTGGACAGCGCTGATTGCAATCGTGTCAACTGCTCACCCGCATCAGCTCGCGGCCGCATAGCATTCTGCGAATCTCGCTTGTGCCGGCACCAATTTCCATCAGCTTGGCATCGCGCATGATACGACTCAGTGGCGAATCATTAAGATAACCCGCGCCACCCATAGCCTGTACCGCCTGCACGGCCTGTTGCATCGCCTGCTCACTTGCAAACAACACGCAGCCTGCTGCATCCTGACGCGTTACCTCTCCTCGATCACAAGCGCCTGCTACAGCGTACACGTAAGCCCGTGACGAATTCATCGCTGTGTACATGTCCGCTATTTTGCCCTGCATCAGCTGAAAGTCACCAATGGGTTGTCCGAACTGTTTGCGATCATGCATGTACGGCATGATATGGTCGAGACAGGCGTGCATGATGCCGACGCCTATACCGGACAGTACAACGCGTTCATAGTCGAGCCCCGACATCAGTACGCTCACACCTCTGCCCTCCTGGCCCAGCACGTTTTCCTCCGGCACCTCGCAATCTTCAAAGATCAGCTCAGCTGTATTGGAGCCGCGCATGCCCAGCTTGTCAAAGTGCTCCGAGGTACTGAATCCTTTAAACTCTTTTTCTATGATAAATGCGGTGATGCTGCCAGAACCCGCGCCGTTATCTGTTCTGGCATAGACCACCAGCGTGTCCGCATCGGGCCCATTGGTAATCCAGTATTTATTGCCATTCAGAACATAGTAGCCGTTTTTCAGTTCGGCTCTGAGCTGCATGGATACCACATCAGACCCGGCACCGGCTTCGGACATTGCCAACGCACCGACGTGCTCACCGCTGATCAGTTTGGGCAGATATTGCGCTTTTTGCGCCTGCGTACCATTTAAACTGATTTGATTAACGCACAGATTTGAATGCGCACCGTATGACAGAGACACTGACGCACTCGCCCTGGCAATCTCCTCAACGGCAACTGTGTGAGCGAGGTAACCCATGTCTGCACCGCCGTATTCCTCGGATACCGTTACACCCAGCAGACCCAACTCACCCATTTCAAGCCATAGCTCAGGCGGAAAACAATTGCTGCTGTCAATTTCTGCGGCCATCGGAGCAACCCGTTCCTGGGCCCATCGATGCACGATATCGCGCAGCGATTCAATCTCCTCACCCAGAGCAAAATTCATCGATGCATTAAACATTTTCCACCTGAATTGATCTATTTGACAGTAACAAAGGTTACCGCGCAACAGCGGTGCCAGCCCGCAGATTAGGCCGCAAGTATTATTGTCGTTTACGTAAACGTCAACTTAATTACTCAACGCTCATGACAGCGGAGCAACCCTGTATAAAAGCACCAACTATTCCGGACAAACCGAGCTATTGCGCTTGTTTTCGTTCCAATACCTGGTGTTCCCACCCCTGTACCGCCAGTTTTCGTGCAACACCCCAACGATACTCCCCCAGCATACCGTTACTGCGTATGACGCGATGACAGGGAATTAAAAAAGCGATCGGATTTTGACTTACAGCGGTGCCAACAGCGCGCACCGCTTTGGGGTTATCGATAGCCAGCGCCAGATGCTGATAACTTGCTACCTTTCCACACTCTGTGCGCAACATAGCCTCCCACACCTTTATCTGGAATGCGGAACCACTCAGCAGCAGAGCCAGCGGTTGATCAGATCGCTTGTCGACTTCCGCAAACACCCGCTGGACGTAAGCCGCAGTCGACGCTTCGTTATGTTGATACTCGGCATTCGGCAGGCGCGCCTTCATTACTCCCAGAGACTGGACCTGCATCAGGTCCGTCGTCTGTGGCGATTCGTTGTCATCGTCCGGTAAAAAAGACAGATGGGTAATCCCGCGCCGCGTCACACCGATCAGACACTCACCGAAAGGCGTTTCATGAAAACCGTAGTCAACCACCAAACCTGCGCCGGCCGATTTGTATTCCGCCGGTGTCACTGACTCAAGTCTGACAAAGAGCTCATACAGTCTGGACGGTGCTGCAAGACCACTGTCGTATGCCGTATCAGTTACGGTCATACTGGAAGACAGGCATTTCCTCGCATGTTGAACGGTCAGATATTGTAGAAACTGTTTCGGCGACACGCCCGCCCAGCGGCGAAATACACGCTGAAAATGATGCTCACTGAGATGTACACTGGCCGCAAGTTCCGCTAACGACGGATGCTCTCGAAAATTGTCGGCGGCGAACTGAAGCGCTTTTTCTATACGCAAATAGTCTTTACAGTGTTGCCGATAGCTGGAAGTATCCATAGCATCATCGTACCGATCTGCACATGACGTTGCCAAACGTATTCTTGCGGCACTCGTTATTGTGCAGATTCCCATACGGTGGTCAGTTGTACGACAGCATTGCTCGCCGGACCGGATGCCTCTAGGAAATCCCGGATTGCTCCCGGGTAGCAAGAAACTCAATGTC
>CAYMVV010000017.1:72718-81390 GCA_964393885.1 uncultured Granulosicoccaceae bacterium
CCGGATGCCTCTAGGAAATCCCGGATTGCTCCCGGGTAGCAAGAAACTCAATGTCAGGCCACCGCTCAAGTGTCATCTGCAGGTTTACTCGTGTCGGTGCCAGGTAGACAAGCTCCTCCGCATGATCCATCGATAGATTGGCTGCTGCCTTGGTTTTAAATTCCTTCAACATTTTGTCGTCAGACAGTTTGATCCAGCGTGCCTGCTGGACGCTTATAGTCTCGAACTGACAATCAACCTTGTATTCATCTTTCAGCCGTTGTGCTACCACGTCAAACTGCAAGATACCCACTGCTCCGAGAATCAGGTCATTGTTCATTAATGGCTTAAAAAGTTGCGTGGCGCCCTCTTCGCACAACTGACCGAGACCTTTTTGCAGCTGCTTCATTTTTAGCGGATCTCGAAGTACAGCCCGTCTGAACAGTTCAGGTGCAAAGTTCGGAATACCGGTAAACAAAAGCTCCTCATTGGTGGTAAATGTGTCTCCAATACGGATGGTACCGTGATTGTGTAAGCCGATAATATCGCCGCTGAATGCCTCATCAAGGCTGCCACGATCAGACGAAAAGAAGGTTAAGGCATCAGAAAACTTGACATCCTTACCTAACCTGACGTGCTTCGCCTTCATGCCTTTGTCATACTTACCGGAACATATCCTCATGAACGCAATCCGATCGCGGTGTTGTGGATCCATATTCGCCTGAATCTTGAATACAAACCCGCTGAACTTCTCTTCATGCGGATCAACCGTTCGAGTCAGCGTCTCTCGTGCCTGAGGACCCGGTGCGAATTCCACAAAGTCATCGAGTAATTCGGCGATGCCAAAATTATTGATTGCAGATCCGAAAAACACGGGTGTTAACTCACCGGCCAGATAGGCATCCAGATCGAACTCATTGCTCGCACCCTGAATGAGTTCCAGTTCCTCGCGCAACTCATCTGCCATATCACCAAGAATTTCATCGAGCTTGGGGTTATCTATGCCCTCGACAACTTCACCTTCCTGCACCTTGCCACCATGCGTAGGTGAATAAAAATGAACCGTGTTATTGCGCAGGTGATACACCCCCTTGAAGCGCTTACCCATACCCACCGGCCAGGTAATCGGCGCACAACGGATTTTTAGCATCTGTTCAACTTCGTCCATCAGGTCGATAGGGTCGCGACCTTCGCGGTCAAGCTTATTGATGAAAGTCATCACCGGCGTTGTGCGCAATCGACAGACTTCCATTAGTTTTTCAGTACGCGGCTCAACACCCTTGGCCACATCGATTACCATGAGTGCCGAGTCGACCGCTGTCAGTGTTCGGTAGGTATCTTCCGAGAAGTCTTCATGGCCCGGCGTGTCGAGCAGATTAACAATGCGCTCCTTGTACGGGAACTGCATTACTGATGACGTAACCGATATTCCACGTTCCTGTTCCATACGCATCCAGTCAGATGTCGCATGCCGGGCGGCTTTACGACCCTTTACGGTGCCTGCCAACTGAATGGCTCCACCAAACAACAACAGCTTTTCCGTCAAGGTTGTTTTACCGGCGTCCGGATGCGAAATGATCGCGAAGGTTCGCCTCCGGTCGATTTCGCCGGACAACTTGCTATCTGCCAAACTCTTTGACTCCAATAGATATATTTTTACATGTCAGTATGACTGAAAGCGTCAGTCGATCGACGTTAATTCTCTCGCCATGACCACCGCATCTTCACGATCATGAACCGCATTTTTCGACGTACTACCACGTACCTTGTAGTAGTTCGTACGCCTGCCTGCCTCAACGAATCCCATTTTTTCGTAGAGTTGAATCGCCGCTAGATTTGAAACGCGGACCTCGAGAAACATCACACTTGCCCCTGCAACGATAACGGTTGCTATGGCCTGTGTTAACAGCGCCTCTGCAAACCCTTGTCGTCTGCCGGCCGGTTCAATGCAGAGGTTAAGAATGTGCGATTCTCCCGCAGCACTACTAAAAATAACAAAGCCACTCAACGCGCCCTGTTCTTCCAGCACCAGCATGTGGTACCCGACTTTAAGACAATCGCGAAAGATTTGCTCTGTCCACGGCAACTGATAACTCTGACGCTCTATACGCAACACCTCTGGCAAATCTGCAGTTGTCATCGCTCGCATTGACGCGCAATAAGTGACGCTGTCCGCCAGGTCAATCTCAGACTCTTTGTTCCTGGTACCGCTGTTCCCGGCACGGTTGCTCTCGGCACGGGTATCTGTGCTCTCAATCGTGCACCCGGCAGACCTTGTTTTCTCGCTAGCCATCAAGAAACGCTTTCACTCGCTTGAGGTCCTCCCATGCCGAACGTTTGGCTTGCGGATTCTCCAACAGCACCTGCGGATGAAGTGTAAATGCAACTGGTAACTTCAACCAGGAAAAGTGCTGAAAAGCAGTCCGATGGGCGTCAAGCTCAGCGATATCAGCGCTGTTTGTCAGCACAGACATCACAAGCACAATCTCAGGGGCGGCTCGCTCACACACAGCATCTATCGATTCTCCGTCCGCCGAAGAGCTGAGCGTCGCGACACACTGCGAGAGCCTGTCGACATTGATCGCCTTTAACATGGCTGACAGCAAATCTTCTGCCGGTGAGGTCAATTCGCGCTCGAGCAACAGCAACATTTTTCCGCCTGCAGGACAGTTCGCCACAATAACTTTGCAATTACGCAGTGTTTCATCCAGCGAAACCATCGTCTGTTGGGCTATGTTTAACTGAGGTGCAGGGACTGGCTTTTGTGATGGCGCGGCATTAGCAGCTACAGCATTAGCAGGTACAGCAGTAGCAGAATCGGGATTGACTGGCTCGTGACTAAGGCGCTCGGTACTACGTGAATCGGAATGAGTCAATTCATCGCCGGCCTGAGTACGACGCAGTTGCCAGCGGTTAATACCCATTGCCTTAAGATACTGGTGCGATAAATTACCGGCCACGCGCAGACCCTCTACTCCTTGTCCACCTTTTCCAATCGTTTACGCTTGCTTAACCAACGACCACACTCGAAAGCAGGACCGGACAACAAATAAACCACAAACCCCGAGAACAGTACCTTAGGAGGATCCAGAGAGGTAAATACAAAAATCAAAACAAGCGCCAGCATCACCGCAAAAGGTACCCGTCGATTGCCACCCAGATCCTTAAAGCTGTAATAGCGAAAATTACTCACCATCAAAACACCTGCACTTATCGTTACCACCATTGCCAGCGAACTCACCTGACTACCCGCGTAGCCCGCATCGTGCATGACCCAGACGGTACAGACCATTACTGCGGCGGCTGCCGGACTTGCCAGCCCAATGAAGAATTTTTTATCTACTGATCCTATTTGCACGTTGAATCGTGCAAGCCGCAACGCGGCACAGGCAGCAAATAGAAATGCAGCAACCCAACCTGCCTGGCCGAATCCCTGACGAGAAACATTGTGCAGAGACCATTCGTACATGATGAGCGCTGGTGCCAGACCAAATGAAACCATGTCCGACAGGCTGTCGTACTGAGCACCGAACTCACTGGAGGTGTTGGTCATGCGGGCAACCCGCCCATCAAGGCCATCGAGAATCATCGCTACTAACACCGCGATTGCCGCGTGCTCGAACCGATTATTTATCGCCGCGATAATCGCATAAAATCCGGCAAATAAAGCAGCGGTCGTAAAGAGATTAGGCAGCAGATAGATCCCCTTACCTCGCTTCTTTTGCGTGTCCCGATTATGCGTATCCTGATTGGGCAATCCGTTCATTATGACCTTTGACAGGACGCCCTAATGAAGAATGGCGTCCGTTTAAGAAATTAGGAAGCGAGTCTTTGATCGGCCTTCCCGGAGATAATTCAATGCCTCAAGGCAAACAAACTGTTTGCCGGGAGAAGTCAGACCTTGAGGCCGCGCTCTCCTCTGGCAATACCGGTAACACCTGAGCGTACGACTTCGAAGATATTCTCGTCACCGACACTATTCATAAATGCATCGAGTTTGTCGCTGTCGCCAGTCAACTCGATAATGTAGGTCGAATCGGTTGTATCGATAATCTTGCTGCGAAATATATCCGTCAGCCTTTTGATCTCCTCGCGCTGAGGGCCTGAGGCGCGCACCTTAATCAACATCATTTCCCGATCAACGTGCGCAGTTTCAGTCAAATCGACCAATCTGACTACATCCACCAGCTTGTTCAATTGTTTTGTTATTTGTTCGATAGTACGGTCATCACCGGTGGTGACGACGGTGGCACGAGACAAGGTGGGATCATTGGTTGGTGCGACGGTTAACGACTCTATGTTATAGCCACGCATGCTAAAAAGACCGGCCACACGTGACAGTGCGCCCGATTCGTTTTCAAGCAGCACGGCTATAATGTGTCTGTTTTCCTTCATCAGGCAAGCTCTCCCGATCGCGGATGCAGACGCATATCCTGATGACCTTTGCCGGCCTCAATCATCGGATATACATTTTCAGTTTCGTCCGTCTGGAAGTCCATGAATACCAGGCGGTCTTTCATCGCAAATGCCTCGCGCAGGGCGCCATCGACATCTCCCGGGTTTTCGATTTTCATACCGACATGCCCGTAGGATTCTGCCAATTTTACGAAGTCGGGTAGCGCATCGACGTAAGAGCTCGAGTATCGACCCTCATACTGAAATTCCTGCCACTGGCGCACCATACCCAGATAACGGTTGTTCAAATTAACTACCTTTACCGGCAAGCCGTACTGTTTGGCAGTCGACAGCTCCTGTAAACACATCTGGATACTGGCCTCCCCGGTTATGCAAACCACTTCGTCATCCGGGTAGGCCATCTTGACCCCGAGAGCCGCTGGCAACCCAAACCCCATGGTGCCGAGGCCACCGGAGTTTATCCATCTTCGAGGACTGTCGAACCCGTAGTACTGGGCGGCCCACATCTGATGCTGGCCAACGTCCGAGGTTACAAACGCTTTGCCGCCAGTTATTTCCCATAACTTTTGCACCACGTATTGCGGCTTGATGACCTCGTTACTTTTTTCGTACCCGAGACTGTTGACTTCCTGCCACTGTGCGATTTGCTTCCACCAGCTGGCGATGTCTTCGGGGTTGGCGCGCCGACTGTCTTCTGCCAGCAGTTCCAGCATACGGGCCAGCACTTTTTTCACATCACCAACAATGGGTATGTCGACAGTGACATTTTTTGAGATCGATGTAGGGTCGATATCGATGTGAATTATCCTGGCATTCGGACAAAAGTGCGCAATTTCTCCCGTCACACGATCGTCGAATCGTGCGCCAACCGCCAGCAACACATCACAATGATGCATGGCAAGGTTAGCCTCATATGTTCCATGCATACCGAGCATGCCGATAAACTGCTTGTCAGACGACGGAAACGCACCTAAGCCCATTAATGTGCTGGTGATCGGGTAGCCCAACTCCTTGACCAGACCGGTTAACTCCGCGTCAGCACCGCTCATGAGCACGCCACCGCCAGAGTAAATGACAGGTTGCCTGGCCTGCGCCAGCAGCTCTACCGCTTTGCGCACTTGCCCGCCATGCCCGCCACTGACAGGTGTGTAAGAACGCATTGACACTTCTTTGGGGTACTCGTAGGGTATTTTGATATGCGGTGCCGTGAAGTCTTTGGGGATATCAACGACAACCGGCCCCGGCCGACCGGTGGTGGCTACATAGAATGCTTTCGCCATGACCGGAGCTATATCCTCGACACTTTTGACCATAAAATTATGCTTGACGCATGGCCGAGAGCAGCCAATCGCGTCGACTTCCTGAAACGCATCGGTGCCAATGTACTTGGAAGTCACCTGCCCCGTAATCACAACCAGCGGTATTGAATCCAGATGCGCTGTCGCGATACCCGTAATAGCGTTAGTGGCGCCAGGACCAGAAGTGACTAAAACCACGCCTGGTTTACCGGTAGCCCGGGAATAGCCGTCTGCCATGTGTGTGGCACCCTGCTCGTGGCGAACCAGAATATGCTGTACATCCTGCTGTCGGAAGATTGCATCGTAAATATGCAGCACTGCACCACCCGGATAGCCAAAAACGTATTCCACGCCCTCATCTTTCAGCGTCTGGATAATTATCTCACCGCCGGATAATTCCACTTTTTATTACCTGTATTTATTTGATGCTCCGCATGCGAAGCAAATTTTGGGGTTGATTATTTGTTTTTCGCGCACATTAGACAATAAGGAGGGTCCTTATGTGCGTCGCGTTGTGGTTGGCGCCTGCATCCGCCAGTGCAGCGAAGACCGATCCGCTTTCGTTTCGAGGTGAACGAAGCATTCGAGGTAGACAGTAGCGCCAGCCGTAATATGACATCTCGTTAACCCAGCGTCCAGCATTGTTGCCGACCATTCTCGTCGACACTGGCGATAATTACCGTCTGTGACACAGTGCCACCCAATAGGCAGATCTATTGAACCCTTTTATGAAGTCGATGTTTTACAGATACTTGGCGATCATGCACACTGTGTCAAAACCAAACTGCACCAGAAAATGAAGAATTTTTTTCTTGCACTTAGCATTGTTTGCGTAGTTTGCGCCACCAATCAACCGGTGAAAGCTTACGAGCGACTGAACCTGCCAAGCATGGGCGAGCCAGCCGACCAGGTCATGTCGCCGCGCCAGGAAAAAGCGCTTGGGCGCGGTTTCATGCGCCAGATTCGCCAGCATCTCAAGCTGGTAGACGACATTGAACTCAATGAATTTATTCAGCGCACAGGCGAAAACCTGCTTGCCTCTCGCTACGATATCAATCCGCAGGACTTCACATTCTTCGTGGTTGAGAACCCCGGTATCAACGCGTTTGCCATTCCGGGCGGCTTTATCGGAATCAATAGTGGACTGATCACATCCGCTAACAACGAGGCACAGGTCGCAAGCGTCATGGCCCACGAAATAGCGCATGTAACCCAGCGCCACATCGCCAGGCTTTATGCATCGCAGGGCAACACCGGGCTTAAGGCTGCCGCTACCATTCTCGCAGCGATAATACTTAGCCAGCAATCGCCGGAAGCAGGTCAGGCCGCTCTGCTTACTGGTCTGGCCGCAAGCCAGCAGTCTGCTATCAATTTCACCCGCACGCACGAATACGAAGCGGATCGAATCGGCATTCAGCTGCTATCCGAGGCCGGATACAACCCGCGAAGCATGGTAGATTTTTTTGAGATACTGCGCCGTCGGACATCGCTCTCTGGCACTGAACAACTTGAGTTTCTGCGCACCCACCCTTTAACTACAAACCGCATATCCGAGGCCAAAAACAATTCCGCACGGCTTAACAATCCAACCGGAATCCAGGACAGCGTAGAATTTCAGCTTCAACAAATGAAACTGAAAGTCCTTCACTCTACCGATCCTCGCGGCATGGCTCGCGCCCTTGAAGGCGGGCACATCAGTAAAAGTGAATCCGCTCGGCTCTACGGCAGAATTACGCTGCATTTGAATGCCGGAGAAGCACAGAAAAGCGAGCCACTGGTTCGCAAGTTATTAGAATTGCAGCCTGGCAGCTCAGCGGTGAAATTACTCGCAGCGCGTGTAGCCAGAGATACTGGAAATCCCGCTCGAGCGGAACGGCTCTACGGCGAAATAATAAACTATCAGCCTGATAATTACGCAGCGACTGAACAGTATCTGGACATGCTTGGAATTCAGGGTCGCTCCGACCGCGCGGAACAAGTGATCAGATCCTACCTTCGCAACAACCGTCAGCCGGCACCAGGAGTGTTTCGTAAGTACGCGTCAGTACTGCGGACTAAAGGGCAAAAGGTCGCAGCGCACGAGGCAATGGCAGATTACTTTCTTCTGCTCGACGAGGACAGAGAAGCGGTCGCTCAGTTGGAGATTGCCCTGAAGTCCGCTAAGCAGGATTCAAACGAAGAGTCGCGCATCGCAGCGCGCATCACAGAAACCAGAAAGCGCCTGCGCGGCACTTTCTAGTTTTTATCCTGAGATTAATTCAGAGACACAAGCTCCTATTGCTTGCTGTCTCTTTTCAGTTGAGTTGCCCTCGTACTAAAGAGCTAATTACCAAAGAGCTAAATACTAGAGACCTCAGGTTAGAGGCTGGGACCCGCGCTGACCAGCGACTGCCCCTCTGCGGTATCGGTATACTTTGCAAAGTTTTCAATAAATAGTGCCGCGAGATCACGAGCTTTCTCTTCCCACTCTTGAGGATCAGCGTAGGTCTCTCGTGGATCCAGTATGCCGTCGGACACACCCGTCAGACTTACCGGAACATGCAACCCGAATATCGGAATTTCGCGGGTCTCGGCGTTTTCTATTTCACCACTCAAAATTGAATTAATAATAGCGCGGGTATCCTTTATAGAGATACGCTCACCGCTGCCATTCCAACCAGTGTTCACCAGGTATGCCTGTGCACCCGAAGCTTCCATACGCCGAACCAGTTCTTCACCATAGCGTGTCGGGTGAAGACTTAAAAAGGCAGCACCAAAGCAGGCAGAAAAGGTGGGTGTGGGTTCAGTTACACCGCGCTCGGTACCTGCGAGCTTAGCGGTAAAGCCCGACAAAAAATGGTATTTGGTCTGTTCCGGGGTCAAACGGGAAACCGGTGGTAATACGCCGAATGCATCTGCAGAAAGAAAGATGACCTTGTTGGCGTGGCCAGCTTTGGATACCGGTGCGACGATATTTTCTATGTGCTCTATCGGATAGGA
>CAYMVV010000018.1:0-17127 GCA_964393885.1 uncultured Granulosicoccaceae bacterium
GGTAAATCGAGGTCTTCAAATTGACGATAACGCTGAAACTCGATCTGCCATTCGCTATCGGTCACGTGAATCATACGGCTGAGGCGACCACGCTGATCGCGCTCGATCTCCTGCGCATCGGCGGGCAAACCGACAACCCACGACTGCATGCGCCTGAGTGGAATTTCAAAACCCAGTGATTGCTGCAGTAAAGTTTCCGAAGAGAAACCGGTTTGTTTTTCTCCATCCGCTATCAGTACAGCTCCGTTAGTATCTTCCGACAACTGATACTGCTGTAAACCAAGGGGGCCAAACAGCTTGATCTCAAAACCGTCGACCGCTACATCCCATGCAAATGATACGTTGAAGATGCCTTCCTCTTTTGAATCAATAACCATCGATCCAAATGCACGCCACGGCTTGAACGCCGCAAGGCGCGCCTCACGATCCGTGATTTCCTGTTCGGTAGCCACAGGCAGATTGTCCGGGCGTATATTCTGACACCCGACCAGCACCAGAAAACAGCCAACAAATATGCAGGGATGAAGTATTAATTTCAGGCGCATGATTATTTGTACGCGAAAATTATCGATTGCAACAGCCAACTGTGGCGCGTTCGCAAAGGATCTGCCACGCAAGCGCCCGAGTGGCTGCGATGCTGTCGATTCAACGGATATACTTTTTCATTACGCTGTTGAGCAGATCATCATCCGGTGCCGCTTTCAGTGCCTCTTCCCATACCTGGGTGGCACTGGTTTCGTCTCCGGAAACCCACAGCACTTCTCCAAGATGCGCTGCAATTTCGGGATCCGGGAGGATTTCGTGAGCTTTTCTTAGCATATCGATCGACTTGTCATATTTTTGCTGACGATAGTAGAGCCATCCGACGCTGTCGATAATGGCAGGATCAGACGGCTGCAGTTCAAGCGCTCTGGTCAGATACTTTTCTGCTTCATCGAGCCTTTCGTTACGATCGACCAGAAAATACCCAAGCGCGTTTAATGCATAGCCGTTGTCGGGCTGCGCACTGATCACCTTTTGCAAGTCGGCCTCGAACAGCTCGCGCTTGTCGAGCCGTTCCGCCACCAGCGCCCGAGAATACAAAAGTGACGCATCATCGTTGTAGCGCTCCAGCCCTTCAGACAGAATTTTTAGCGCCTCTTCATGTTGGTCATCGTTGTTCAGCAAGCGGCTTTCAGAATTGATGAGCTCGATCTGTATCACGGGCTCATCGGTGTAGGTCTTCAGATTGGCGATCAGCTCTCGACCTTTTTCAACCTCGCCAACCAAACCATGCAACTCGGCGGAGCGAATTTGCGAGGTAAAATAGTTATCGCCACCCTCCACTGCTGTATAGCGATCGATCGCTTCGCGGTACTCGCGACGACTGTCGGAAATTCGGCCGAGATAATAATGAGCCTCGTCCAGATGCTGCTCAAGCGCCACTACACGCTGCAAATAGGTCTCTGCCTTTTCCACCCTTCTGATTTCCAGCGCCAGTAAGCCAATGGTCAGGTGCGCGTCTGCGTCATCGGGAAGCTTGTCGGCAATGACATCGAACCGCTCAGCAGCACGTTCATACTGGCCGGCTTCCACCAGTAACCGGGCAAGGCCCAGCTGGGCCGTTGCGTTGTCGTCGTTGCTGGTCAGGAATTCCTCAACGGGCAGCAGCGCTTCGTCTGCGTTGCCAGCCTCCAATTGCAGCTGGGCCCGCGACAACAGCGCCTCGACGTTTTCAGGGTCGATCTCCAACGCTCTGTCAAACGCCTTCAGCGCTGTAGCACGCTCTCCTTTCGACATCGCAAAACGACCGATACCGTAATGAGTGTCGGTACTGTCGGGAAAGCGCTGGCCAAGCTGGTCAAGCACCCGTGCGCCGGTTTCCGCATCTGCTTGCTGCAGGACGGAGTTAACGACTCCACCGATGACCACGGAAGGTGCGTCGTCTGACAGGTTGATCACTTTCTCAAGTGCGAAGGTGGTGTCGTCGACATTTTTCTGTCGCAACGATACCTGCGCCTTATGCTGCCATGCATCGGCACTATCGGGTGCCAGTTCCACCCAGCGCGATACGGCACTTGCAGCTCTGTCCAGATCGTGGCTGTACAGGGAAAGCTTTGCTGCTCGCTCTGACACACGAGGATCATCGGTGGCCGTGGCAGCGTCGTGGTAGTTGCTCGCGGCAAGATCGACCCGGCCACGCCTGCCGGCTATTTCAGCCGCCAGAATCTGGTAGACCAGATCAGCCTCCTCGCGCTCGCTGAGCTGGGAACGACTGCGGACGGGCTGTACGCTTTGCCTGGAAGACGGTATGCCCCTTGCGGACGCCTGTAAGGAAAGTGGCTGTTCAGCCCCGCCCTGAGCCAGCGAATCCAGACGCGCCTGCGCGCTTGTCACTGTGCTACACGCACCGAGTCCGATGCCAAGCGTGGTCGCGATTAGCGCCCTGTACGTAATTGTCTTCAAAAGATCCGTACCATCTGAGATGTTCAAAGTTTCTGCTAACCTGTGATCTTTAACAACGATTGCAACTATACATTGCCTACAAAACATTGCGTAAGACCACGAAAGCTCGCGAAAAGTCAGTAGCATACAGTACCCCGATGCAGTACCCCGATGTCAGAATAGCAAACGCACTTCGGCACTGATCTGTCGCTACAATTACCCGAAAATGGATTTATTGCACCATTTTTTGGTCTACGCACAACAGGTGCCACAGGTTTTATCATCGGCTAACCCCGTGAACCCGTCCTGCACACAGGATAGTTACAAATTTGCTACTATTGCCCTTATGTCTCTTGTTGCCATTGGCTTAAATCACAACACTGCACCGGTCGAGGTCAGGGAACGCATTACGTTTGCGCCAGAACGCATTCGAGAGGCGTTGCGAGACCTGCGTGGCGATTTGAGCGTGCCCGAAGCAACAATAGTGTCAACCTGCAATCGGACCGAAATTTACTGCGGAATGGAAGACTCCCGTACGCCCGATCTGATCGACTGGCTGCACCACTACCACCATGCGCCAAACCACTCGTTTTCACCTTTTCTGTTCACTCACTATGATCAGCAGGCCGCGCACCATTTGATGCGCGTGTGTAGCGGGCTCGACTCAATGATTTTGGGAGAACCGCAAATTCTTGGCCAGATTAAGCAGGCATATCGGGATGCCGGCGAGTCGGGTACCGTCGGTAAACATCTGTCGCTGCTTTTCCAATCGGCATTCAATGTGGCGAAGCAGATCAGAACAGACACCGCGGTCGGCGCAAGCCCGGTTTCAGTGGCATTTGCGGCGGTGTCACTGGCGAAACAGATTTTTGGCGATCTACACAAACATACGGCGTTGCTGATAGGCGCCGGTGAAACCATCGAGCTTGCACTTCAACATTTGCAGACATCCGGGATTGGCAATGTGCTGATCGCAAATCGCACGCTGGAGCGAGCTGAGCAGCTTGCCGGGCGATACGGCGCACAGGCAACCACACTTGCTGAAATCCCCAACGTACTGGCCAGCGCTGACATCACCATTTCGTCCACCGCTTCGCAGCTGCCCATTCTTGGAAAAGGTGCGGTGGAACAGGCATTGAAAGCACGCAGGCACCGCCCCATGGCGATGATAGATATTGCCGTACCGCGCGATATCGAATCCCAGGTTGGACAGCTTGACGATGTCTTTCTGTACACCGTCGACGATCTGACCGAGATCATCGATCAGGGCATGCAGGCTCGCAAAGAAGCTGCAAAAAAAGCCGAGTCAATCATTGATCATCAGGCACAGAAATTTATGCGCAAACTGCGCGGCCTGCATGCTGACACCACCATCGCAGATCTTCGCAGTCAGGCAGGTCAACTGCAGCAGGAAACCCTGCAGCAGGCGATGGCAATGCTGAAACGCGGCGAGCCTGCGGAAAAAGCGCTACAGTATTTTTCGCACACGTTTACCAACAAGCTCCTGCATTCGCCGTCATCACAGTTGCGCATCGCAAGCGAGTGCGGCGACAACGTCACCGTAAACGCGGCGCGCAAGCTTTTCAGTCTTGATTCCGGTGTTACTGCCCGCCGTGATGCCAACTCTAAAAACAATCCTGACAGCAACAAAGCAACCGTAACGCATAAAAAGAAAAGCCCGGAAAAAGTAAAGCCTGTGAACGGCGGCTTTACCTAGCTGACGCCATCACCTGGCGAGAATCTACACCCTCGCACGATTGGAAAATCTCAGTAAAGACTGTCTACCCCTGAAACAATTCCCGGATTTATTACGCATTGAAAGATTCAATCAAAGCCAAACTTGACAGCGTTAGCGAACGTCACGAAGAAATCGCGGCACTGTTGGGTGATGCCGACACGATATCGGATCAGAACCGCTTCCGCGATTTATCGCGTGAGTACTCACAACTTGAACCAGTGGTTAAAGCGTACTCCGACTACAAGGCCACCACTGACGATTTGCTCAGCGCCCGTGAGATGGCAGATGACCCCGACCCGGAAATGCGAGCCATGGCAAAGGATGAAATCGCCGCTGCCGAAACACAGCTTGAATCGCTGAACCTCGATCTGCAAAAACTGCTGTTACCTCGTGACCCGCGTGACGAAAACAACGTATTCATCGAGATTCGGGCCGGTACCGGAGGCGACGAGGCTGCAATATTCGCAGGCGATCTATACAAAATGTACTCGCGCTATGCCGAGTCGCAGGGATGGCGCGTGGAACTCATCAGTCAACGCGAGGGCGACCACGGCGGCTACAAGGAAGTGATAGCAAGGCTTGCCGGTAATGGCGTTTTTTCGCGGTTGAAATTTGAGTCCGGTGCGCACCGTGTGCAACGTGTACCAGAAACCGAGTCACAGGGCAGAGTCCACACTTCGGCTGCAACCGTTGCCGTGTTGCCCGAGGTAGAACAGGTAGAAGAGATTGAAATAAACCCGGCAGACTTACGCGTAGACACCTACCGCGCCAGTGGCGCCGGCGGGCAGCACGTTAATAAAACGGACTCTGCGATTCGCCTGACCCACATCCCCACCGGCATTGTTGTTGAATGCCAGGACGAACGCTCGCAGCACAAGAACCGCGCACGCGCTATGTCGTTACTGCAAGCCAGATTGTTAAACGACGAGGTCGACAAACAACTGGCTGAACAGACCGAGTCACGACGTCTGCAAGTCGGCAGCGGTGATCGCTCAGAACGCATCCGCACCTACAATTTTCCGCAGGGCCGCGTCACCGACCATCGCATTAACCTGACGCTATACAAGCTTGAGGAAATAGCCAATGGTTCGCTGCAGCAAATCATAGATCCGCTGCTTGCTGAGCACCAGGCTGATTTGCTTGCCGAAATGGGTAACTAGCCTGCATTATTCATGAGTCGACCGGCGAATTTGGCTTTTGTATCTTTCTTTATAGTGTTTGCAATGATTTTACGGTCAATCATTAAAATGACAGACTGTCTATCCGACGCCAGAGCCGATAGCGCGTCTCATCTCACCCGATCTCCCTCGGCGCGTGGCGGGCCACGCTTCTCGGGCGATAGGGCGACCTGTTTAGCGCTATTGGCTCTGGACGCCGAATCCTCATGAATAATGCAGGCTAGCGACACAGAAAGAACAACAGGCAGCCTTTACACAATGGTTACATGGTTAAACTAAGTACGTGAATACCTTTATCCATATCAAATCGCCCCGTTACAATTGAACGGGGCAACCAACTATAGTGCAGGCTCTATTCAACAATTATTGATTGAAGCCAGCCACAGTCTGCAGGATGTAACAGACACTGCACGACTGGACGCCGAGGTACTACTGGCTGCTGCTTTGGAACAGGATCGTAGCTACCTGTTTACCTGGCCGGAGCGTGAACCACCTGCCGCTACGGTGACCCGGTTTCTGCAGAATGTAGAGCGTCGCCGTCAAGGGGTGCCGGTCGCCTACCTGACCGGCACAAAAGAATTCTGGTCCATGAACTTTCGTGTAACAAGCGACACGCTGATACCAAGGACAGACACAGAGACTCTGGTGCAGCTTGCGATAGACAGGCTTGAGTCCAAACCGGGGCCGGTGCTTGACCTGGGCACCGGCTGTGGCGCTATTGCGATTAGTATTGCCAGAGAATGCCACAAGCTGATCGATGACAGCCGCACTGTAAACAACAATTCAAAGAGCAGTGCGAAAAGCGATGCGAAAAGCAATGCAACTATAGAAATAGCTGCCACTGATAACAGTGTTGCCGCACTGAATATTGCACGTGAAAATGCGCGACAACTGAATGCCCGTGTGTCATTTTATCTATCAAACTGGTTTACCGATCTAGCCGCCAAACAATGGCAGCTTATTGTCAGCAATCCACCTTATCTGGGCCCCGATGACAGCCACTTGCGATCACTCAGCCATGAGCCGCAAGCGGCGCTGGTTGCCGCAGACAACGGGCTGTGCGATATCATAGAAATAATTCAGTCAGCCAAAAACCACCTGCGGCCGAATGGAACCTTGATGCTTGAACACGGAGCAGAACAGGGTTCTTCGGTAAGAACACTGATGCAGAAAGCAGGGTATCATTCGGTCAGCACCGAGACCGATCTGGCCAATCGCGACAGAGTAACGCTGGGACAAACGCATGAGTAGTGAAATCACTACGCAAAACACCTATGCTGCAATTGATCTTGGATCAAACAGTTTCCATATGGCAGTGGCTGGTGCAACGTCTACCCACTTGCAAATGATCGACAAACTACGCGAGCCGGTTCGACTCGGTTCCGGGCTCGATCAGGACAACAACATCACACCTGAAACAATGGACCGGGCGCTCAAGTGTCTGGAGCTGTTTCAGAATCGCCTGCGCGGTGTTCCACAGTCACAAATAAGAACGGTGGGCACCAACACTTTGCGCCGGGCACGCAACGCTGACGAGTTTAACAGGCAGGCTGAGTCAATTCTGGGTGCACCCATAGACATTATATCGGGTCGTGAGGAAGCCAGGCTTATCTATACCGGCATTGTCTATGGCCGACACGATAACCAAAAGCGCCTGGTTATCGATATAGGCGGAGGCAGTACCGAGTTGATCATTGGTACGGGTATTAATCCGGTCATCATGGAAAGCGTCAACATGGGTTGTGTCAGTGCCACTCAGAAGTGGTTCAGCGGCACCGGCAACAACCTCGCCAGGCAATTTGAAAAGTCGATAAGAAAATCACAACTCGAGCTTCGCGCACTATCCAGCCAGTATCGACAAGCCGGCTGGGACGTTTGCATCGGATCCTCGGGCACGATCAAGGCGGTAGAGAGAATACAAGTGGCGCTCGGACATACCGAGCACGGTATCAGTGTTGAAGGACTGGAAGACACACGAAAACTTCTGGTGAAAAAAGGATTGCCGGCTCTATCCGGCATTTCAACGATCAGCAATGATAGAAAGGCTGTTATTTTGGGTGGTATCGCTGTGCTGATAGCCACCTTCAGGTCTCTTAAAATAGACTTTATGAATGTGTCTCACGCAGCGCTGCGTGAAGGCGTCATTGTTGATCTTGTCGGAGAAAAATTAAACGAACAAGTGCGACTCAATGCTATTGCTGACATCCAGCGTCGCTTTCAAATAGATAAGCAGCAGGCCGGCATAGTCAGCTCTACTGCCAATACAATTTTCGATGCGGTAAGCCGAGCCTGGGAACTCGATGACAAACAGCACCGCCCCGTTTTACATTACGCCTGCGCGCTGCACGAAATCGGTTTGTCGGTAGCGCACGTGCAATACCATAAACACGGTGACTATCTGTTGAGCCATGCGGATATGCTGGGGTTCTCGCGCAATGATCAAAATCTGCTGGCCGGACTGGTTAGAAACCATCGTCGCAAGGTTGCATCGGACGTTGCCAGCCGATTAAGTGCACCATTCAAGGAGAAGTTCTTTCACCTGCTTATTATTTTAAGGCTGGCGGTGCTTTTTCATCGCACCCGTCAGGCAAGCGCTCCACCACCGCTCACCATTTCTGTTACGGCGAACAGCCTGATCATCACCTTGCCGCATCAGTGGTTGACTGAAAACCCGTTAACCCACGCCGACCTGATCGATGAAATTGGCCCGGCCCGCACTGCGGGCTTTACGCTGGCCATTCATGCAACGTCGCTACAATAATAGCGGCGGCCCTATACCGATGAATCAGCCGATGAATCAACCGTTGTCTGTTCGACAAAATCTTCCATTGGCGGACATGAACAAATCAGATGCTTATCGCCATGTACATTGTCAACGCGACCGACCGGTGGCCAGTACTTATTGGTGTCAGCAGCCTGCCTGACCGGAAATACCGCTTGCTCGCGGGTATATGGATGATTCCAGACGTCGCTCATGGTGACAGCGGCGGTGTGTGGTGCATTGCATAGTGGATTGTCGTCGACCGGCAAACGTCCAGCCAACACTTCCTGGTACTCGCGATATATACTTTCCATTGCCTCGCAAAACCGGTCCAGCTCTCGCTTCGGCTCGCTTTCCGTGGGTTCAATCATCAGAGTTCCTGCAACCGGAAAGGACATGGTTGGTGCATGGAATCCGTAGTCGATCAGACGCTTGGCGATATCTTCAACGCTTACACCACCGTTGTCCTTGAGCACACGCGTATCAAGAATGCATTCATGTGCTACATAGCCGTCTTCGCCATGGTAGAGAATAGAATATTGATCAGCCAGCCGACTGGCAATGTAGTTTGCGTTCAGAATCGCATAGCGGGTTGCATCGCGCAGTCCGGACCCGCCCATCATGCGGATATACATCCACGTAATGGTCAGTATTAACGCACTTCCCCAGGGCGCTGCACTGACTACACCATCACTGACATCGCTGCCCGTTTTATTGTCAGAATACTCTTCAAATTGTCTATGACCCGGTAAAAAAGGAGCGAGGTGTGCGCCTACACCAATTGGACCGATTCCAGGGCCACCGCCACCATGCGGTATGCAAAACGTTTTATGTAAATTGAGATGGGAAACATCACCACCAAATTTTCCTGGCCTGGCCAATCCGACCATCGCATTAAAGTTGGCGCCATCGATATAGACCTGCCCTCCGGCATCATGCACTCGCTCACAGACTGTTGTTACATGACTTTCGAATACCCCATGGGTCGACGGATAGGTAATCATTATTGCGCTGATGTTCTGCCCATGCGCTTCTATCTTGCGATCAAGATCTTCAAGGTCGATGTTACCGTTGTCATCACAGGCGACCACGACAACCTTCATGCCGCACATCTGTGCGCTGGCCGGATTTGTGCCATGTGCAGACTGAGGTATCAGACAAACATCACGATGATCATCGCCGCGACTTTCATGGTAGCGCTTTATTGCCAGCAACCCGGCATACTCACCCTGGCTTCCGGCATTCGGTTGCACTGACACGGCATCGTAACCGGTACAGGCACACAGCATTGATTCGATGTCACTGATGAGTTCCTGATAACCGAGCGTTTGATGCGCCGGTGCGAAAGGGTGTATATCGCTAAAGTCTGACCAGGTTACCGCTGCCATTTCTGCCGCAGCATTGAGCTTCATGGTGCAGGAACCCAGCGGAATCATAGCGCGGTTCAACGCCAGATCACGATCTGCCAGCGCCTGCATGTAACGCATCATCTGAGTCTCGGAATGATAGTCGTTAAAGGCTGCCTGCGTCAGAAAGGGTGTGTCTCTCTTGAGCGATGCGGGTAACGCCAGACTCGCGTCTTCAATGAGTTGTTCCAGCTCTGCGTATTGCGTCTGTGTGGTATCGGTAAAAACTTCAATTACCGCTGCCAGATCATCAATGGAAGTGGTCTCGTCAAATGAAACCCCCAGCGTGTCGTTGTCGATCAGACGCAAATTAATGCCACGCTTCTCTGCAGCTTGCAGATAGTGGCCTGCCTGCCCCGGGACCTTTAGCACCATCGTATCAAAGCGGCTGACCTGTGCTATGTCAACGCCGGCATCTCGCAACTTGTTGACCGCAACAGACGCCATTTTGTGGATATGAAGTGCAATGCATCGCAACCCGTCCGGACCATGGTACTTGGCATAGAACGTCGCAATGATTGCCAGCAGTGCCTGAGCAGTACATATATTGGAAGTGGCTTTCTCGCGCCGGATATGTTGTTCTCGTGTTTGCAATGCCAGTCGATAGGCGGGGTTAGCAGCGGCATCAACAGACAAACCAACCAGACGGCCGGGTATATTTCGTTTGTGTTTATCAGATGTTGCAAAGAAGGCCGCGTGTGGCCCGCCAAAACCCATCGGAACACCGAGTCGCTGCGCACTGCCGACCGCGATATCAACCCCTATTTCACCCGGTGGTGTGATCAGTGTCAACGCGAGCAGATCGGTGGCTACTATGACCATGACGCCGGCATCATGTGCTTCGGTTACCAGCGCACTATAGTCCCTTATGACTCCCTCGGTGTCGGGGCTTTGCAACAGTATTGCGCACTCGTTGCCGCTGAACTCAACCGGGTTATCTTCGTCTATTGTTTGCACCTCGATACTCAGTGGCTCGGCGCGAGTGCGAATGACATCGAGGGTTTGTGGATGGCAGTGCTGCGACACGAGGACACGAGATTTTTTGCCTCGCTGTGCACGAAAGCACAGGGTGATTGCCTCAGCCGCTGCGGTCGCTTCATCCAGCATAGATGCATTGGCAATGGGCAATCCGGTCAACTCGGTGACCAGGGTTTGAAAGTTAAACAGAACTTCGAGTCTGCCCTGGGATATCTCGGGTTGGTAGGGCGTGTAAGCGGTGTACCACGCGGGGTTTTCGAGCACATTGCGCTGCACGACTGCCGGTGTGATGGTGCCATAGTAGCCCTGGCCTATCATCGATCTGGCGACAATGTTCTTTTGCCCGAGACGCTGCAGTTCCCTGAGTGCGTCAGCTTCCGACAGTGGCGCCTTCAGATCGAGCGTTGTGTCATCGCGAATGCTGTCAGGAACGACGCGATCAATCAGGTCATCAAGTGTCTTGACACCGATACGCGCAAGCATCGGCTCGACGTCCTGCTCTGCGGGGCCAATATGGCGTCCCTGAAACGAATCTGTCATACACGCTCTCTGTTTGTGACCTGTTACGTCTTTAACCACTATGCGCCAGTTACACTGGCGCCAGTGATGACTTCAAAAGGACTCAATAGTGTTGTAGTGCCGCTTGTCTTATGGTTAAACCGACTCCTGCCGCTTCTGGTTTAACACCCCCGGGTTAAGTACGCAGGTCAGATACGCCTGGCTCAGTACACCGGTTCAGTACGTCGGGTTCCGCACACTGATTCAGTGCGTCGGGGTTCAGCACACGGGCAGCAACGCCAACGCAATACGTAATGTCCGCTATCAGCTCTCCGAGCCGAGAAACGCTTCATATGATTCTGCATCCAGCAATTGTTCTACCTCTTTCCCGTCCGTTGGCTGCATTTGAAACAACCACCCTTTATTGTAAGGATCCGTATTGACCAACTCAGGTTCATCGGCGAGCGCACCATTCGCCTCTGCAATAGACCCCGTTACCGGCGCGTAGATATCTGATGCCGCTTTCACTGACTCAACCACAGCAACAGCATCCTCCGCGCTGACCTCTGCATCGACTTCCGGAGTTTCTACAAACACCAGATCGCCGAGTTGCTCCTGCGCATGATCGGTGATGCCTACGGTGATCGATCCATCGTCATTCAAGCGAATCCACTCATGGGATTGCGTATATCTCAAATCTGTTGGAATATTCATGCTCAAGCCCCAATCAACTGTTCAATTTTAGCTGTAGTTTCTACAACGGCTTGCCGTCGCGAACGAATACTCTGCGCGTCATTCGTACCGGCAATCGATTTTGTCGGATTTGAACCTCGCAGTCACCCTCGTGACTGGAATCGATCCGTCCAAATGCTATCGACTTCTTTAACGTTGGCGAAAAGGTACCACTGGTGATTACACCGATTGGATCATCACCCTGATATAGTAACTGACCACTACGCAATACGCCTTTTTCATCCAGTACAAAACCGCAAAGCTTTTGTGCAGCACCGTGCGCGTATTCATCAGCCAGCGCTGCACGTCCATTAAACGGGCGATCTTCAGGTTGCCACGCCACCGACCAGCCCAGCGCCGAGCTATAGGGTGTTGTCGATTCGTCCATATCGTTGCCGTACAGGCTCATGCCGGCTTCCAGTCGCAGGGTATCGCGCGCACCCAGGCCACAGGGTTGCACCCCGGCCTCAAGCAGGCAGTCCCACAACGCTGCTGCCCTGTCTGCAGGCAGTGCGATCTCATAGCCGTCCTCTCCGGTATAGCCGGTCGCTGCAACAAAAAGACTATTCACTTCGCATGCCTGATAACGAGACAGCGCACTGGCTTTTTGCCACACGCTGGATGATCCCGTGGAATCGAACGCCGCCAAAGCCACTTCCAGCGCCTTGTGCGACCTGGGCCCCTGCACGGCAATCATAGCCAGTTCACTTCTCTCATTGATGGTGACATCGACCCCTGCTGCCTGCCGGGTAATCCAGTTCAGATCCTTTTCACGAGTGGCTGCGTTTACCACCAGTCGATACTGAGAAGGCTGCATAAAATAGACAATCAAATCATCAATAATGCCGCCATCATCATTGAGCATACAGCTATACAGTGCGTCGCCTGCAGCGCTCAATTTGCTGACATCGTTGCTCAGCAATTGCTGTAACCAGGAGGTTGAATCATCGCCATGGATATCGATGATGGTCATGTGAGATACGTCAAACATACCCACACTTTCTCTGACCGCCTGATGCTCGGTGATCAGGGAACCGTAGTGTATCGGTAGTTGCCAACCCGAGAAATCAACCAGCTTGCCACCCGCGTCGATGTGTGACTGATACAGCGGTGTTTTTTGTTCCATCATGTGTTCTCTGTCTGGCCCAGTTCGGACCCTGTTTGAAACCGGATTATCAACCAGCGCCAAAGCATGATAAACAACACCAGCACGACAACCAGCCAGTTACCCAATGTAACGAACGGTGTCGACCCGGTGCGCGGCACCACTTCAACATCGATTGCAACGGCTTCATTCTGTGGTCCTTCGACCAGCACTTTGCCATGCCTGGAAATCATTGATGAGATTCCGGTATTGGTAACCCGAAGCATAGGTCGCTGAAATTCCAGCGCCCGCATTGCGGCAATCTCCTGATGTTGGTGAGGAGCCGTTGAATCACCAAACCATGCATCGTTACTGATATTAATCAACACATTGGAAAGCGGTAACTGCGCTTTCATTTCCTCGCCAAAGGCGTCCTCATAGCAGATAGACATACCATAGTAGACGCCGTTCACCTCAATGGGCTCGACAGGCCCGCGACCGGCAGTGAGGTCAGACATCGGTATCATGATAAAACGCGCTACAACACTCAATAGCGAGCGAAATGGCATGAACTCACCAAACGGTACCAGGTGCCGTTTGGTATACACCTGCTCATCGGTGCCACCCAAAACTTTTATAGCGTTGTAGTACTCGGTAAAGTCTTCGTTGGCGAGGAATCCACCACTGATTACTGTGGTACCGTGCTCTTCAGCCACTGCAACGTAGGAGTCGATCCAGCCCTGAACGTCTGTAAAAAAAGCGGGAATTGCACTCTCCGGCCAGATAACCAGATCAGCACCCTTACCCTGCTCTATGTTGCTCAGAGATGCATAGGTATCGAGTGAGTCCTGCAACAGATTCGGAACAAATTTAAGCTCCTGCTTTATATTGCCCTGTACCATCGTGACACGCACGGGATCGCCGGAGACTGTCGTCCACTGCACCTTGCCGAGCAAAGCACCACCAGCCAGAATCGTGATAACAAACACCAGCGCCACAGCTGCCGAACTATTTTTCCAGCTCTTTGAAAAAAGCAGGGTGGCAACAAAACCAAACGCACCGGCGCACAGCGCGACCATCAGGGAGTTTAGAAAGACACCGCCAACCGGCGCATACCCGGCAAGGGGTGAATGCAGTGTCGCGTAACCGAGACTAAGCCACGGAAAACCGGTAAACATCCAGCTTCGAACCCACTCTATAAACACCCAGACGGCTGGCGCGACTAACAGAAACCAAAGGGTACGATAGCGATAGCGGATAGCTGTGTCATTGCTTGTGTCAGCAGCTGCCGACCTGCCTGTCAGTCGATGTGCAAGCGTCGCAAAAAACGCGGGATAGATGGCCAGCAAGGCGACGAACAAAAAGGTACCTATAGCAGCCAGTGGTGCTATGGCGTCTCCAAACAGATGCAGGCTGTAGTACACCCAGTAAACACCGGCACCAAAAAAGCCAAGGCCGAACAAATAGCCATTTGCAAACGCCTGCCGCCGTGTCTCCAGTTGATAGATAACACTCAGAAACAATCCGATGCTCGGCGCGAGAATAGCCCAGTACTCGAAGGGTGCAAACGCCAGCACTGACGCCGCACCACACAGCAATGACACAATTGAATTCAGGATACTGCTGGAGGTCCGCACCTGACTGCTCGGCACGGATATGTTTTCTGATGCACTCACCGGCGGGCAACACGGAGTCTGATGTTACTCGCCAATCTCTTCTTCCATCGTTACCTGCAGCAAATGGATGCGGCGCGACTCAGCGGATAACACCTTAAAGTGGAACCGATCTATTTGTGTTTGCTCGCCCTGATCAGGCATGTGTCCAATCTGCCGCATGACCAGGCCACCAATGGTATCGAACTCGTCTTCAGACAGGTTGGCGTCGAGCTCTTCATTGAATTCTTCTATCGGTGTGAGCGCTTTGATGGTGTATCCATACTCATCGTGTTTGCGGATGTTGGCATCTTCTTCGGCGTCATGTTCGTCGTCGATTTCGCCTACAATTTCTTCCAGTACGTCTTCGATGGTGACGATACCTGCTACCCCGCCGTACTCATCCACAACGATCGCCATATGATTATGGTTGGCGCGAAACTCGGTCAGCAGCACATTCAATGGCTTGCTTTCCGGTGTAAATACCGGGCTTCTGACCAGTTCTGCCAGATTGAAGGACTGACGCTTTCCGGGAAGCGAAAAACGCAACAGATCTTTGGCTAACAGAACGCCGAGTATTTCGTCGCGATTTTCGCCGATGACCGGGAATCGCGAGTGGCCGGATTCGATTATTGTCGGCAGTATGTTGTCGAGGTCTTCATCCATTTCGACGACGACCATTTGCGCCCTTGGAATCATGATATCGCGCACGCGCATCACGGCCACATCAAACACACCATCGAGCATGGTCATTGTGTCGTCGCTAACAATGTCGCGATCGGCAGCCTCGCGAAGTACGGTTTTTAGCTCGTTGACATCACGCGGCTCGTCATCACCGTTGATTGCCTGGCGGATACGTTCAACTAGACCCCTAGGCTGCTCAGCAGACTCTTGCGCCATTAGCTTTTACTGACCTCCAACAGGAGAAATTTCTGATTCTCCAATAATACGATACGGGTTTTCAACACCAAGTGTAGCCAGAATTTCGACCTCACGCTTCTCCATTACAGCCGCATCAGCGTCTTCAATATGATCGTATCCCAACAAGTGCAAGGTTCCGTGGATCACGATGTGTGCCCAGTGCGCCTTCAGAGATTTGCCTTGCTGATGGCACTCATCCGACAGCACTTCCGCGCAAATCAGGATATCACCGTGGTAGGTCAAGCCGGTTTCCGGTGGAAAATCCGATGGAAATGATAGCACATTAGTTGCTTTGTCTACTCCCCGCCATTGATGATTAGCGCTGCGCATTTCATCGCTATCGACAACTCGAACGGTGAGTTCACCTGCGCCATCGGACAATGCATCGTCGTCAGGCGCCTGCGAACAAACAGATTCCGGCGAGCGATTCTCGAATTCGATGGCACTTCGCGCCCATTGGCGAATTTCATCGTCTGTAGGACTCGGTCCGTGGCGTTCAGTCTGCCATTGTATCTCCACATCGAGCGAGCCCGCAGTGTGAGCATCCGCAGGGTTGTCGAGCATTTTCTCCGGCGTTGTGTCGGTCACGGGGTCAGGCACAGGTTCAGGCACGGGCACTGAGACCGGATCGAGCCGGGATCAGGCACGGGATCAAGCCTGGGTACCTCCTCCGAATGGTTCATTAATCAGCCTGCTTACCACACACGTCACTGCTTCTGCGCGGCCTGTTTCGCTTTCTGTTTCGCCTGGGCATCAGCAGCATCGGCGTTTTTCTCTGCGACGTCATAGGCACTGACAATTTTCTGTACCAGCGGATGCCTCACGACATCGCGCGCCTTGAATTCGCAGAAGCCAATACCCTCAACGCCATGTAACACCCCGCGCACATGTTTGAGTCCGGACAGCACATGCTTGGGTAAATCGATTTGCGACACGTCGCCAGTGACGATGGCGTTGGAGCCAAAGCCAATGCGAGTCAGAAACATCTTCATCTGCTCAACTGTGGTGTTTTGCGCCTCGTCCATAATGACACAGGAGTGGTTGAGCGTGCGACCACGCATATAGGCCAGCGGTGCTACTTCAATTACATTTTTTTCGATGAGCTTGGCAACGCGCTCAAAACCAAGAAACTCGTATAGCGCATCATATATAGGTCTGAGATAGGGATCGACTTTTTGGGTCAGATCTCCGGGTAAAAAGCCCAGCCGCTCACCCGCCTCAACCGCAGGACGCACCAGCACCAACCGCCGTACCTGCTCGCGCTCAAGGGCTTCAACTGCACACGCTACTGCCAGATAAGTCTTTCCCGTACCGGCTGGCCCGATACCAAAGGTCAGATCATAGTCACGAATATTCTGTACGTACTGTGTCTGGTTGGAGCCGCGACAGCGAATTCTTACACGCCGGGTGGCAATGTCTGCAGCATCAATATCTCTGTCTATGTCGGGTTGGTTATCGTCGGCGCTCAGGTTGCTCTCCTGTAGAAACAGATGAATGCGTTCCGGAGACAGATCTTCTTTCTCGGTCGCGTCATAAAGGGTTTGCAGCACGCTACACGCATTGCGAATAACCTTTTCATCCCCTGAAACCCGAAAGTTACCACCACGGTTTTGCACTTCGACTTTGAGCCTGCCCTCGATCTGTCGCAAGTGCTCGTCAAATTGCCCGCACAAATTGGCCAGACGCTGATTGTCGTCCGGTCGCAATTGAAATTCTAAGGTTGCCAAACTAGTGGTCCATTCCTCTTACCATTTT